>NZ_SNYD01000020.1:0-1055 GCF_004362935.1 Rathayibacter sp. PhB1 | reverse complement strand
ACGGAGCGCGTCGAGCGCGAGCCGGTGACCGACCGGGTCGAGGCGCTCGTGATCGGCGCCGGCTTCGGCGGTCTGCTGACCGCGTCGCGGCTGCGGGAGGCGGGGGTGGAGTCGCTGCGCCTGATGGACGAGGCGGGCGACGTCGGCGGCACGTGGCACTGGAACCGCTACCCGGGCGTGCGCTGCGACGTGGAGTCCTCCGTCTACCTGCCGCTGCTGGAGGAGGTCGGCACGATCCCGTCCGAGCGCTACGCGCCGGGGGAGGAGATCCGCCGGCACGCGGTCGCGATCGCGGAGCACTACGGGCTCTACCGCGACACCCTCTTCCAGACCCGCGCGACCGCACTGACCTGGGACGAGGACGCCGACGAATGGCTCGTCGAGACCGACCGCGGCGACGCCTTCCGCGCCCGCTTCGTCGTCACCTCCTCCGGCACCCTCACCCAGCCCAAGCTGCCCGGCATCCCCGGCATCGAGACCTTCCGCGGCCACACCTTCCACACGTCGCGCTGGGACTACGGCTACACCGGCGGCACCCCCGACGGCGGCCTGACCGGCCTCGCCGACAAGCGCGTCGCCGTCGTCGGCACCGGCGCGACCGGACTCCAGGTGATCCCGCACGTCGGCGCGGACGCCCAGGAGCTGATCGTCTTCCAGCGCACGCCGTCCACGGTCGACGTCCGCGACAACCGGCCGACGGATCCGGAGTGGGTCGCGTCGCTGCGTCCGGGCTGGCAGCGCGAGCGGATGGAGAACTTCCTCGCCGTGCTCGCGGGCGAGCCGGTCGACGAGTCCCTCGTGCAGGACGGCTGGACGAAGACGGTCGAGCTGCAGCGTCAGATCCTCTCCGGCGCCGTCGACACCTCGCTCCCGGCCGAGGAGCGCGAGCGGCGTGTCGAGCTCGCCGACCTCGACACCATGGACCGGCTCCGCGCCCGCGTCGACCAGGTCGTCGAGGACCCCGCGACCGCGGCGGCGCTCAAGCCCTGGTACCGCTACATGTGCAAGCGGCCGGGCTTCAGCGACACCTACCTGCCCACCTTCAACCGCCCGAA
>NZ_SNYD01000019.1:0-1213 GCF_004362935.1 Rathayibacter sp. PhB1 | reverse complement strand
CCGGGGGCGGTTTCATACGGTTGTTGCAACGGAGGGGTGGTTGCATGCCGGGTCGTCGGTTGGATGCGGGTGAGCGGGGTCAGATCGCGGTGTTGTTCGCCCGGGGGCTGCGGTTCCCGGAGATCGCGGAGCTGATCCAACGTGATCGCACGACGGTGTGGCGGGAGCTCAAACGCAACAACGTGTATCGGGGTGCCCACACCGCTGGAATGGTCGTGCGGCATCCGGGTCGTCGCCGGTCGGTGGCGGAGGGGACGGGTCCGGGGTTGGGGGGTGAGTACCGGTGGGCGTACTCGGCGTCCGTGGCGCAGCGCAAAGCGGATCAGCGGGCCAAGCGCCCGAAGACACGCAAGCTCATAGCGAGGCGGCCGGCCGCGTCGCCGCTGTTATGGGGTCTGGTCGAGCAGAAGCTGCGGAGCAAGTGGTCCCCGTCGCAGGTGTCTGCTTGGCTGAAGAGCGAGTTCCCTGACCGACCGGAGTATCACGTGTCTCACGAGACGATCTATCAGGCGATCTACTACCAGACCCGCGGAGAGCTGCGCCGAGAGCTCGCGCACGAAATGCTGCTGCGCTCAGGACGCGCCTCCCGCCGCCCGCAGTCCCGAGGAGCTCGGGCCGCTCGATCGGGCCGGCTCTGGGCGAAGGACTTCAACATCAGCACCCGCCCCGCCGAGGCCGAGGACCGCGCCGTTCCCGGGCACTGGGAAGGCGACCTCGTGATCGGCGCGCGAGGCTCGTCCGCGATCATCACCCTCGTGGAACGCTCCACCCGCTACGTGATGCTCGGCTCCCTCCCCGAGGACCGCACCAGCGGAAACGTGACCGCCGTGCTCACCACCCTCATGCACCGACTCCCCGAGCATCTGCGGCGCACCCTGACCTGGGACCAGGGCATCGAGATGGCCCGCCACGCCACCTTCACCCTCGCCACCGACTGCCGCGTGTTCTTCGCCGACCCCCACTCGCCCTGGCAACGAGGATCGAACGAGAACACCAACGGACTCCTGCGCCAATACTTCCCCCGCAGCAGCACCGACTTCCGCACCTACACCCAGACACAACTCGACACCATCGCCGAAGAACTCAACACCCGCCCCCGCAAAACCCTCGACTGGGCCACCCCCGCCCAACGCCTCGACCAACTCCTCGTTGCAACAACCACTTGACCACAAGGGGTCTCGATACGCCGCTGCGCGGCTACTCGACCAGCATG
>NZ_SNYD01000018.1:0-1309 GCF_004362935.1 Rathayibacter sp. PhB1 | reverse complement strand
GGATCTCGAAGCTTCTATTTGTCAAGGTCGGCAGAGGAGTGGGAAGAGTTCGCGGCAGAGGGCTCGTTTGAGGAGGCGGAGGATGTCTTTCTTTGTTTTGCCGTCGGCGAGGTGGGTGTCGCGGTAGTCGCGGGTTCGTTGTTCGTGGCAGAGGCGGGCGATGGAGATCTGGTGGAGGGCGCAGTTCGCTTGCCGGTTGCCGCCTCGGGAGAGGCGGTGGCGGTTGGTTTTGCCGGAGGAGACGGGTTGGGGTGCTGCGCCGAAGAGTTTGGCGAGGGCTGCTTCGGAGTGGATGCGGTGGCCGTTCTCGCCCACGGCGACGAGGAGTTGCGCGGCGGTGACGGCGGCGACGCAGTAGACCTCGAGGAGTTTCGGGGCGCGGATCTCGATGAGGGTGCGCAGTTGCTTCTCGATCGAGGTCGCGTCGGCGTCGAGGGTGATCCAGCGGGTCGCGTGCTGGCGCAGCAGCCGAGTGAGGGTGTCGGTGACGACGTCTCCGGTGGCGGTCTCGGGAAGTTCGGCGAGGCGGCGCATGCGCGTCTTCCGGGTGCCCTCGCGGGAGAGCTCGCGGAGGGTGTCGGGGGCGGTGATCAGGAACTGATCGATCTGTCCGGCGATCTCCTTCTGCTGCTTGACCAGCAGATTCCGCGTGTTGCTGAGCAGGCGCAGCGCTTCAACGGACGAGGTCGTGTCCTTCGGGATCCGCGGTGAAGTCTCCGCGAGAGCGCGGCGCGCGGCGGCTTCGGCGTCGAACGCGTCGGTCTTGCCTCGCCGGCGGCGCTGCGCTTTGTCTCCCGGTGGGACCTCGATGACGTCCACGTTCTCGGCGAGCAGATACCGGGTCAGGGCCGCTCCGTAGGAGCTGGTGCCCTCGACTCCTGCCCGCAGGAGCACCCCGAACCCGCCGATCCAGGCCAGCAGGATCGCGAATCCGGCGGTGGTCGCCGGAAACGCCGCGTCCTCCAGCAGAGCTCCGCTCGTATCCAGCACCGCGACGTGATGAGTGTCTTGATGGGTATCGATGCCCGCGACGATCTCCCGGACGGGCTGGGCTTGGACCGTGTTCGTTGTCATGCTGGATGCATCCCTTCATCGGGTCACGCATCCGGCCAGTGGACAGACAAATCGGTGATGAGACCACAGGACGGTCAGGCTTCTATCAAGTCATGACCAGCCGACCGGATGCCTTACGGTGTCGCGGGGTTCGACAGTTCGAGATCCAGACAGCCCTGCCAGGCGTCAGATACGCAGACGAGTCAGAACCCCGCGACACACCAAGGCAATCACCGATACGCCCGCTGCGCGGGCT
>NZ_SNYD01000017.1:0-2324 GCF_004362935.1 Rathayibacter sp. PhB1 | reverse complement strand
GTCGGGGTGCTCGGAGTGGCGGGCTGCGTCGGCGCCGGGGTCGGCGTGGCCGGTTGCGTCGGCGCGGGGGTCGGCGTGGCGGGCTGCGTCGGCGCGGGGGTCGGGCTCTCGCCGGGAACGGGCACCAGGGCGTCGATGCCGGCGTCGACTCGAACTCCCTGCGGCGTGTAGGCCGCCCCCGCAGTGATGAAGCGCCACGAACCCCGTTCCAGCTCTCTCCGTAAGACGAATTCGTGGTCAGGGCCGAGGTCCTTCGACTCGCCCACCGCGAGTGTGATCGGAGCACCACCCGGCAGTTTGTACGCGTCGAGGAACACGTTGAGGGGGACGTCGCCGGTGTTCTCGAGGTGAATCGTGTAATCGACTCTGATGGGGCGCTCGCTCTCATCGGAGATGAGTGGCCCTGGCTTGAACGTGGCGGTGACCGTTCGCTCGAGGGCGGGGTTCTCGGCGGCCGGCGACGACGTCGGGGCGGGTGTGGCGGGCTGCGTCGGAGACGGCGTCGCGGGCTGCGTCGGCGCCGGGGTCGGCGGAACCGGCGCGACGGTGGGGATGGGTCTCCGGAGATCCGCGGTCGTGACGTCGACGGAGCCGTCGGGTCGGACCGAGCGGACCGAGATGTCCAGAGCCCAGACGCCCGTGCGCTGTTCCCCCTCCGTGAGGGTCGTCTCTCCGACGAAGGTCTTCTTCTCGCCGGGAGCGATGTCCAGCGGAGCGCCGCCGGGCTGCGGGAGGGTGTCGATGGTCACCTTCAGCGGCACATCGCCGACATTGACCAGCGACGCCGTCACGGAGATCTTCGTGCCCACGGCGACGGGAGGCGTCGGGAAGAACACGCCGAAGGTGCCCTTCCACGGGGGCTTTCCCGACGTGTCTGCCGCCGGGGCGATCAGAACGGGGGAGGTGGGTGCCGGGCTGGCGCCGACGGCGGTCGAGGTGGCATCGGCAGCGCTGGCGACCGGTGCGATGCAGCCGAGCAGTCCGGCGGTCAGGACGAGGGACGCCGCGACATCGAACGGCCGGCCGCTCGATCGGCTGGTCCGGGAGGACGGGGGTGTACGTGGAAGCATCTGAAACTCCTGGGAGACTCGGCGGAGCACGAAGGGTGATCTGAGGAAGTGTCACAGGTCCAGGTTCGCCCGCAGTGGTGTCATACGGGGTTGGCGTGGGACGTCGCACGATACGGAGACGGCAGAAGGACCGCCGCGCAAGGCGCGCGGCGGTCCTTCCTGCTCTCGATCCGGGTCGGTGGGCTGACTCGCCTCGTTCACCGGCCGGTTCGAGCGCTACTCGGTGGCGGTGCCGTTGCGCCGGCGGCGGCGTCCGAGGAGCACGCCGATCGCGCCGAGGAGGCCGAGCACTCCGGCGACGGGCAGCGCGGCGGCGGCGTCGGAACCGGTGGACGCGAGGTGACCCGCGGTCGACTGCTTCGACGACGACGACGACGCAGCAGCAGCAGCCGCAGCGGGGGTGGTCGGCACCGTGATCCCGGCGGCCGGCCGGGTCGCCCCGCCCGAGAGCGGGGTGGCGGTCGGCTTCGCGTCCGGGCCGATCGGAGTGGGGGCCACCGTCGAAGCGGGCGTCAGCGGGGTGAAGGGGATGACCGTGGGGATGCCCAGGGTGCCGAGGGTCGACTTGGTGAACGCGGTGCCCTCGGGCGTGGTGGCGGTGGCGAGGGAGGCGACCCAGATCGAGTGGTTGAACACGTCGCGCTCGGTCACCTCGGTCTCGAAGGAGACCACGCCGGTCTCACCGACGGGCAGCTCGGCGAGCTTCTCGCTGTCCGCGACCTGCAGGTCGCGCAGTGCGACGTTGCCGGTGTTGGTGAGCTGGGCGACCCACGTCACCTTCGTGCCCGCGACGACCGGCTCGCCCTCCTTCACCTGGAACGTTCCGGCGATCTTCACGTCCAGATCCGGCGCCGGCACGGGGATCGGCGGCTTCTCGGGAATGGGGAGCTTGTACACGAACGGCGCCGACACCGTCACCCGCGAACCGTCCGGCAGGGTTCCCCGGACCAGCTTCGCCTCGGCCGGGACGAAGCCGTCCTTGAGGTTCTGCGCACTGACCACGGCTTCCGTCGTGTTGAGCAGGAACGACTCCCCGACCTTGAACGTCTTGTGCCCGAGGACGTCCTTCAGATCGACCCCGCCGGTGTTCTTCACGTCGTACGTGAACTGGACGCGAGTGCCCTCCTTCACCAGCTCACCCGGCTCCGTCAGGAACTTCCCCGTGATCGTGACGGTCACGGCCGGGTCGGCGCTGGCCGGCGCCGTCGTAGGCGCGGGGGTCGGGGTGCTCGGAGTGGCGGGCTGCGTCGGCGC
>NZ_SNYD01000016.1:0-5205 GCF_004362935.1 Rathayibacter sp. PhB1 | reverse complement strand
GGTGTTCGTAATTTTTTTACGGAGAGTTTGATCCTGGCTCAGGACGAACGCTGGCGGCGTGCTTAACACATGCAAGTCGAACGATGAAGCCCAGCTTGCTGGGTGGATTAGTGGCGAACGGGTGAGTAACACGTGAGTAACCTGCCCTTGACTCTGGGATAAGCGCTGGAAACGGCGTCTAATACCGGATACGACCTGCCCCGGCATCGGGTGCGGGTGGAAAGTTTTTCGGTCAAGGATGGACTCGCGGCCTATCAGGTAGTTGGTGAGGTAATGGCTCACCAAGCCGACGACGGGTAGCCGGCCTGAGAGGGTGACCGGCCACACTGGGACTGAGACACGGCCCAGACTCCTACGGGAGGCAGCAGTGGGGAATATTGCACAATGGGCGAAAGCCTGATGCAGCAACGCCGCGTGGGGGATGACGGCCTTCGGGTTGTAAACCTCTTTTAGTAGGGAAGAAGGGCTTCGGCTTGACGGTACCTGCAGAAAAAGCACCGGCTAACTACGTGCCAGCAGCCGCGGTAATACGTAGGGTGCAAGCGTTGTCCGGAATTATTGGGCGTAAAGAGCTCGTAGGCGGTTTGTCGCGTCTGCTGTGAAAACCCGAGGCTCAACCTCGGGCCTGCAGTGGGTACGGGCAGACTAGAGTGCGGTAGGGGAGAATGGAATTCCTGGTGTAGCGGTGGAATGCGCAGATATCAGGAGGAACACCGATGGCGAAGGCAGTTCTCTGGGCCGTTACTGACGCTGAGGAGCGAAAGCGTGGGGAGCGAACAGGATTAGATACCCTGGTAGTCCACGCCGTAAACGTTGGGAACTAGATGTGGGGACCTTTCCACGGTCTCCGTGTCGCAGCTAACGCATTAAGTTCCCCGCCTGGGGAGTACGGCCGCAAGGCTAAAACTCAAAGGAATTGACGGGGGCCCGCACAAGCGGCGGAGCATGCGGATTAATTCGATGCAACGCGAAGAACCTTACCAAGGCTTGACATATACCGGAAACTTCCAGAAATGGTTGCCCCGCAAGGTCGGTATACAGGTGGTGCATGGTTGTCGTCAGCTCGTGTCGTGAGATGTTGGGTTAAGTCCCGCAACGAGCGCAACCCTCGTTCTATGTTGCCAGCACGTCATGGTGGGAACTCATAGGAGACTGCCGGGGTCAACTCGGAGGAAGGTGGGGATGACGTCAAATCATCATGCCCCTTATGTCTTGGGCTTCACGCATGCTACAATGGCCGGTACAAAGGGCTGCGATACCGTAAGGTGGAGCGAATCCCAAAAAGCCGGTCTCAGTTCGGATTGAGGTCTGCAACTCGACCTCATGAAGTCGGAGTCGCTAGTAATCGCAGATCAGCAACGCTGCGGTGAATACGTTCCCGGGCCTTGTACACACCGCCCGTCAAGTCATGAAAGTCGGTAACACCCGAAGCCAGTGGCCTAACCGCAAGGAGGGAGCTGTCGAAGGTGGGATCGGTGATTAGGACTAAGTCGTAACAAGGTAGCCGTACCGGAAGGTGCGGCTGGATCACCTCCTTTCTAAGGAGCATCTGGACACCATGCGCTTCGGCGTAGAGGTTGTTCCAGGCGCCAGATCAAAGCGAATGTCTTTGCTGGTAGCTCATGGGTGGAACATTGAACTGGGTGCAGGAAGAGATTCGTCTCGTGTCAGTACAGCCTTCGGGTTGGGAACGCATGAGCGGGTGGGCTACTGCACATGCACGCTGTTGGGTCCTGAGGGACCGGGCCGGCTGCTCCTTCGGGGGTGGCTGGATCTCGACTCTCCTGGATCCTTTCTTCACGCCTGGGTGTGTGGGGGAGGGATACCGCCCGTATTTTGAGAACTACACAGTGGACGCGAGCATCTTAGACTCGGGCAGCCTTTGCGGGTTGTTCGGGTCGACAAGATTCGCAAGGAGCAGCCTTCGGGTTGTGTTCTTGCAAATCATTGGATCTGCAACTTTTCGAGTTGTGGTTTCTTAAACTCATGTGATTTTCAAGTTTTTAAGAGCAAACGGTGAATGCCTTGGCATCTGGAGCCGAAGAAGGACGTCGTAATCTGCGATAAGCCTCGGGGAGCTGATAAACGAGCTGTGATCCGAGGATTTCCGAATGGGGAAACCCCGCCAGGCCCCTTGTGGTGACCTGGTGACTCCCGCCTGAATATATAGGGCGGGTAGAGGGAACGTGGGGAAGTGAAACATCTCAGTACCCACAGGAAGAGAAAACAACAGTGATTCCGTCAGTAGTGGCGAGCGAACGCGGAAGAGGCTAAACCGAATCATGTGTGATACCCGGCAGGGGTTGCATGGTCGGGGTTGTGGGACTTTTCGTTGTGTTCTGCCGAGCACTGAACGTTACAGCGCATCATAGACGAACAGGTTTGAATGCCTGGCCAGAGCGGGTGCGAGCCCCGTAGTCGAAATGGTGTTATGGCGTGAAGAGTATCCCAAGTAGCACGGGGCCCGAGAAATCCCGTGTGAATCTGTCAGGACCACCTGATAAGCCTAAATACTCCCAGATGACCGATAGCGGACAAGTACCGTGAGGGAAAGGTGAAAAGTACCCCGGGAGGGGAGTGAAATAGTACCTGAAACCGTTTGCTTACAAACCGTCGGAGCTCCCATGTTGGGGTGACGGCGTGCCTTTTGAAGAATGAGCCTGCGAGTTAGTGCTCTGTGGCGAGGTTAACCCGTGTGGGGCAGCCGTAGCGAAAGCGAGTCCGAATAGGGCGATTCAGTCGCAGGGTCTAGACCCGAAGCGAAGTGATCTATCCATGGCCAGGTTGAAGCGACGGTAAGACGTCGTGGAGGACCGAACCCACTTCAGTTGAAAATGGAGGGGATGAGCTGTGGATAGGGGTGAAAGGCCAATCAAACTTCGTGATAGCTGGTTCTCTCCGAAATGCATTTAGGTGCAGCGTTGCGTGTTTCTTGCCGGAGGTAGAGCTACTGGATGGCCGATGGGGCCCAAAAGCTTACTGACGTCAGCCAAACTCCGAATGCCGGTAAGTGAGAGCGCAGCAGTGAGACTGTGGGGGATAAGCTTCATAGTCGAGAGGGAAACAACCCAGACCACCAACTAAGGTCCCTAAGCGCGTGCTAAGTGGGAAAGGATGTGGAGTTGCACAGACAACCAGGAGGTTGGCTTAGAAGCAGCCACCCTTGAAAGAGTGCGTAATAGCTCACTGGTCAAGTGATTCCGCGCCGACAATGTAACGGGGCTCAAGCACGCCACCGAAGTTGTGGCATTGACATTAGTGGTAGGCCTTCGTGGTCCAGCCGTGTTGATGGGTAGGAGAGCGTCGTGTGGCGAGTGAAGCGGCGGTGTGAACCAGCCGTGGACGCCACACGAGTGAGAATGCAGGCATGAGTAGCGAAAGACGGGTGAGAAACCCGTCCTCCGGAAGACCAAGGGTTCCAGGGTCAAGCTAATCTTCCCTGGGTAAGTCGGGACCTAAGGCGAGGCCGACAGGCGTAGTCGATGGACAACGGGTTGATATTCCCGTACCGGCGAAGAACCGCCCAAGACAATCCAGTAGTGCTAAGTATCTGAATCCCTTTGATGGATCCCTTCGGGGTGAAGCGTTGGGCCTAGCGTACGACCCCGTGCTGGTGCGTTTAGCGTATTAACAGGTGTGACGCAGGAAGGTAGCCGAGCCGGGCGATGGTTGTCCCGGTCTAAGGATGTAGGGCGAACGATAGGCAAATCCGTCGTTCACATAGCCTGAGATCTGATGGGTAGACGCAAGTCGAAATCGGTGATCCTATGCTGCCAAGAAAAGCATCGACGCGAGGTTCTAGCTGCCCGTACCCCAAACCGACTCAGGTGGTCAGGTAGAGAATACTAAGGAGATCGAGAGAATCGTGGTTAAGGAACTCGGCAAAATGCCCCCGTAACTTCGGGAGAAGGGGGGCCTGAGGCGTGAACGGACTTGCTCCGGGAGCGTTCGATGGCCGCAGAGACCAGTGGGAAGCGACTGTTTACTAAAAACACAGGTCCGTGCTAAGTCGCAAGACGATGTATACGGACTGACGCCTGCCCGGTGCTGGAAGGTTAAGAGGAACGGTTAGCCGCAAGGCGAAGCTGAGAATTTAAGCCCCAGTAAACGGCGGTGGTAACTATAACCATCCTAAGGTAGCGAAATTCCTTGTCGGGTAAGTTCCGACCTGCACGAATGGCGTAACGACTTCCCAGCTGTCTCAACCGCGAACTCGGCGAAATTGCATTACGAGTAAAGATGCTCGTTACGCGCAGCAGGACGGAAAGACCCCGTGACCTTTACTATAGTTTGGTATTGGTGTTCGGTGTGGCTTGTGTAGGATAGGTGGGAGACTGTGAAGCGGGCACGCTAGTGTTCGTGGAGTCATTGTTGAAATACCACTCTGGTCACTCTGGATATCTAACTTCGGACCCTAATCGGGTTCAGGGACAGTGCCTGATGGGTAGTTTAACTGGGGCGGTTGCCTCCTAAAGAGTAACGGAGGCGCCCAAAGGTTCCCTCAACCTGGTTGGCAATCAGGTGTCGAGTGTAAGTGCACAAGGGAGCTTGACTGTGAGACTGACAAGTCGAGCAGGGACGAAAGTCGGGACTAGTGATCCGGCAGTGGCTTGTGGAAGCGCTGTCGCTCAACGGATAAAAGGTACCTCGGGGATAACAGGCTGATCTTGCCCAAGAGTCCATATCGACGGCATGGTTTGGCACCTCGATGTCGGCTCGTCGCATCCTGGGGCTGGAGTAGGTCCCAAGGGTTGGGCTGTTCGCCCATTAAAGCGGTACGCGAGCTGGGTTTAGAACGTCGTGAGACAGTTCGGTCCCTATCCGCTGCGCGCGCAGGAAATTTGAGAAGATCTATCCCTAGTACGAGAGGACCGGGATGGACGAACCTCTGGTGTGTCAGTTGTTCCGCCAGGAGCACCGCTGATTAGCTACGTTCGGAACGGATAACCGCTGAAAGCATCTAAGCGGGAAGCCGGCTTCGAGATGAGATTTCCATCCCTTCGGGGGAGAGGCTCCCAGCCAGACGACTGGGTTGATAGGCCGGATGTGGAAGACAGGACTAAAGACTGTCGGAGCTGACCGGTACTAATAAGCCGATAACTTGATAATCACTACACTCATACCGTTGTAAAGGCTGGTAGGAGTGGTCAGAGATTGCTTGCGTCCACTTTGTGGTTCCCAGAATACGGGCTCCATACCGCGGGT
>NZ_SNYD01000015.1:0-6034 GCF_004362935.1 Rathayibacter sp. PhB1 | reverse complement strand
GCGCCGACGCAGCCCGCCACGCCGACCCCCGCGCCGACGCAACCGGCCACGCCGACCCCGGCGCCGACGCAGCCCGCCACTCCGAGCACCCCGACGCCCGCTCCTACGACGGCGCCGGCCAGCGCTGACCCGGCCGTGACCGTCACGATCACCGGCAAGTTCCTGACGGAGCCGGGTGAGCTGGTGAAGGAGGGCACTCGTGTCCAGTTCACGTATGACGTGAAGAACACCGGCGGTGTCGATCTGAAGGACGTCCTCGGGCGCAAGACGCTCAAGGTCGGCGAGTCGTTCCTCCTCACGACGACCGAGGCGGTCGTCACTGCTCAGAATCTCAAGGACAAGTACATCGCGGCGCAGTCGCAGCTCGTCCGGGGCACTCTCCCGGACGGGAAGCGTGTGACGGTGTCGGCGCCGTTCGAGTACAAGCTCCCCATCCCCGAGAAGCCCCCGATCCCCGCGCCGGCGCCGGATCTGGACGTCAAGGTCTCCGGCACGTTCGAGGTGAAGGAGGGCGAGCCGATCGTCGCCGGCACGAAGGTGAAGTGGGTCGCCGAGCTGACCAACACCGGGAACGTCGCGCTGCGCGACGTCCAGGTCGCGGACAGCGAGAAGCTCGCCGAGCTGCCCGTCGGTGAGACCGGCGTGGTCTCCTTCGAGACCGAGGTGACCGAGCGCGACGTGTTCAACCACTCGATCTGGGTCGCGTCACTCGCCACCGCCACCACGCCCGAAGGGACCACGTTCACCAAGTCGACCCTCGGCACCCTGGGCATCCCCACGGTGACGCCGACCCCCGCGCCGACCCCGACCCCGACGCCCGGTCCGACGACCAGTCCGACCGCGACCCCCACGGCGGGCCCCACTCCGGTCGGCCCCGACGTCCCGCCGAGCGGCGGCGCGGTCGCGCCTGCCGCCGGAGCGGCGAGCAGGGCGGGCAAGGAGATCGCGGTCCCGACCGCCCCCGCTGCAGCATCGTCGTCGTCAGCGAAGCAGGCGACCGCGGGTCACCTCGCGTCGACCGGTTCCGACGCCGCCGCCGTGCTGCCCGTCGCCGGCGTGCTCGGCCTCCTCGGCGCGATCGGCGTGCTCCTCGGTCGCCGTCGCCGACGCAACGGCACCGCCACCGAGTAGTCACCACCAGGAGCCGGCGGGTGATGGCGGTCACCCGCCGGCTCCTCTCGTCCCACCCGGACCGGGGTGGTCGTCCCCCGGACCCACCCCGCGGAGCGGGGGCAGCGACGACCTGGGAACACAGCCTTCTCGGCCAAACAGCACATTCCGTGCCATTTTCTTTCGGCCCTCAGAACTGGCGCCATACGTTTCCCCCTGTTGCTCAGCGCACAGCTCGGTTCGACCGAGTGCCGCCGCCCCGCCGAGGCTCATCGAGTCCGGACGGGAGCGGCCCGGCCACTGCTGAGCCGCCCGGAACGCACCGATGCGTGTCTCCGGGGCTCCTCCCCCGTGCGAGGTCCCCGGTCCGTCGCGCCTCGGAGTCCTCGACCCCCTGCGTCGGCGATCCGTCACTCCGCCCTCCGATCGAAAGACACCGCCATGTCACGAATCATCTCCGCCACCCCGTCCACCCGCCGCACCCGCGCGCTCCTCCGCTCCCTCGCGGTCACCGCCGCCGTCGGGATCGCCGTCACCGGCGCCTCCTTCCAGATCGCGCCGGCCGCCTCCGCCGCTCCGGCCGCCTCCTCCGCGAGCGCCTCGACCTTCGGGCCGGACGGCACGCACTACCCCTCCGACACGCCCGACATCCGCTCCGCGCTCCCCGCCGGCACGACCGTCGTCGACGTCGCGGCCTCGGGCCCCGCGATCCGCGCCGCGCTCGACGCCCTCACGCCCGGCCAGATCGCCGCCGGCGCCGTGGTCCGTGTGGCCCCGGGACGCATCGACGACCTCTCCGCGCTCGACGGCTACACGAACTCCGGCCCGCTCAAGGTGCTGATCACGGCCCGCGACGGCTTCCAGTCCGTCACCGGCGGCAGCTGGATGCTGAAGGGCGTCACCGGCATCACGCTGATGCGCTTCGACATCGGCTCGATCGACGTCAAGGGCGCGACGCACTCGTCCTTCGCCTGGCTGCGGATCGCGAACAACTGGATCGGCCTCGCCGCCTCGTCCGGGATCCCCGTGCGCGACGTCGAGCTGCTCGAGATCGTCGAGCCGGAGTCGAAGCTCAAGAGCGGCGACTCGGCGCAGATCAAGGCGTACGCGCCGAACACGGTGAGCGACGTGCTGGTCGCGGGCGACTACATCGCCCCCTCGTACTACGCCGACAAGCAGTACGGCGGCGGCGCGAACCCCGCGCGCCCGCACACGGACAGCCTCCAGATCGAGGGCGCCGGCATCGTCGGCCAGGTCACCGTCCGGGACACCGCCGTGTTCAGCTCGAACAACAGCGCCGTCATCGTCGGCGGCGTGAAGAACGTCCTCTTCGACCACGCGCTGATCGTCGGCGGCGACGTCGCCGCCCGGCGCTACCCGTTCCTGCAGGGCGGCGCCGGCTACCCCGGAGCCGTCAACGGCAAGGGCAGCGTCAGCGCGATCCAGGGCAAGGGCGGCGGCAACGTCGACGCCACCGACTCGATCTTCACCGGCTCACTGCAGCCCACCTGGAACGCCGTCTCCGGCTCCCGGACCACCCTCACCGGCAAGGTCGCCCGGAGCGGCGGCTTCTCCGTCGACACGGCGCTCAGCGCGCTGACCGCCGCCGGCCTCGACGCGCTGGCCCCGCGGCCGACGACGGCGTACCTCGCCGGCGCCTGGGACCACGTCACCGTCTCGGGCGGTACGACGTCCTCGTCCGCGAAGGTCGCCACCCGCTCGGTCGCTCCGGCGCCGGCCGCGTCGGGCGCCCCGAAGACCGCCCCGGCCCCGAAGACCACCGCGGCTCCGAAGGCGGCCACACCGGCTCCCGCGGCGCCCACTGCGAAGGCCACCACCGCTCCGACGGCGACCGCGACGCCCGCGGCCGCTGCCACCTCTGCTCCGGCCGCCGCGAAGCCCGCTCCGAAGAAGGCCGCCGTCGACCGGACCGCGCCGACCGTCGCGATCACCTCGCCGCGCACCGGCACGGTGCTGGGCGGCTCGACGACCGCCACCGTCACCGCGACGGACGACACCGTCGTCACCCGCGTCACCTTCCTCCTCGGCGGTACCGAGGTCGGCGACGCCGCGCAGAACGCCGACGGCACCTGGTCGCTGACCACCCGCACCGCGGGCAAGCACGGGACCTTCCCGCTCACCGCCCGCGCGACCGACGCCGCCGGCAACAGCACCGTCAGCGCGCCGGTCACCGTCACCCTGAAGTAGCGCCCGCGCGGGTGGATCTCGATACGCCCGCTGCGCGGGCTACTCGATCAGCATGGAAGGGGACCTTGCTCTTGTCATGGTGGTCGAGTAGCCCCGCAGGGGCGTATCGAGACCCGGCGTCGCCGGAAGGTGCGGGCCTGCAGGCAGGTGCTCGGACGCGGGTGGATCTACTTGGAAGAGACGCCCGCGCACATGCTGGTCGAGTAGCCCCGAAGGGGCGTATCGAGACCCGCCCACCCCAAGGACGTCGGTCTCTTCCCCGCCCTGCGCTGGCGCCGAAGGCGCCCCCTCCGCTCGATACGCCCGCTGCGCGGGCTACTCGATCAGCATGGAAGGGACCCTTCCCTTCCCATGGTGGTCGAGTAGCCCCGCAGGGGCGTATCGAGACCCGGCGTCGCCATGAGGGCGGGGCTGCAGGCTCGTGCTCTGGCGCGGGTAGAGGGCCGTGATCAGAGGCGGCCGAGCACGGTGATGTCCTCGAGGAACGCGGCGTTCACCTCGGCGGAGACCGTCGCCCGGGTCGCGGTGATCGCGGTGACGTAGTCGTCGAGGCTCGGGCCGCGGGCGGCGTCCGCGCCGGCGTAGACGGCGTGCTCGAGGGCCGACTGCGACGCCTTGCGGGCCGCGTACTCGATGTCGGCCGGGGAGAAGCCGTCGGTGAGCTCGACGAGCCGGCCGGTGTCCACGCCGACCGAGCCGGCCGGGAGGTAGCGGGCCCAGATCGCAGCGCGCGCCTCCTCGTCCGGGAGGCCGATCGGGATCACGTAGTCGAAGCGGCCGTGGCGGAGGAAGGCCGAGTCGAGCGAGCGGATGAAGTTCGTGGCGCAGATCAGCAGGCGGTCGCTCTGCTCGCGGAAGGCCGGGATGATCTTCAGCAGCTCGTTGGTGACGCCCTGCGTCGGCGACGGCGGCTCGCCCTGGCGGTGCGAGGCGATCTCCTCCACCTCGTCGATGAAGACGACGGCGCGCTCGAGCTCGGAGACCATCAGGAAGGTCTCGCGCAGCGCTCCGGCCAGCCCCTTCGGATCGGCGGCGAGCCGGGAGGGGAACACCTCGACGAACGACCACTCGAGCCTCGACGCGATCGCCTTCGCGAAGGTCGTCTTGCCCGTGCCGGGCGGGCCGAAGAGCACGACGGCGCTCGGCGGCGCGACGCCGAAGCGCTCGGCGAGCTCGGGCTGCGCGAGCGGCATGACGAGACGGCGCTCGAGCAGGGCCTTCTCGGCGCTCATGCCGCCCACCTGCTCCCAGAGCCCCCGCGGGAGCACGCGCCCGCCCAGCTCCGCCAGCAGCTTCAGCTCCTCGCGCTGGACCGGGATGCGGCGCTCGAAGTAGTGCAGGTTCTGCTTCTGCTCGAAGCCCTGGCGGAGGAAGGCGCCGGTGCGGGTCTCGGCGGCGGGCATCAGCGCCGAGAGCTTCGAGACGCCGGTCGGCGCCATCCGGGCTTCCAGGGCGGCGAGGAGGGAGGAGCCGATCCCCCGGCCCCGGGCCTCCGGGGCGGTCGCGAGGAAGACGACCCAGCCCTGCGCGTGCGCCGCCCGGCCGACCGCGGCGCCGACGATGTGATCGCCCTCGATCGCGACGACGGCGTGATCCTTCGCGCAGGAGGCGAGCACCTCCGCGAGGTTGTAGACCGGCTCGGCATCGGCTGCCGTCACGTGCTCCCAGAGCCGGAGGATGCCGTCGACGTCCTCGGCGTGGTAGTCGCGGACGCGCCAGCCGGTCATGCGGCTCCCTCCCGGACCTGCCCGGGCAGCCGGTCGCGGTCGTACGTGATCGTGCTGTAGCCGTGCGGCACGGGCGCTCCGCTCTCATCGAGGCTGACGAAGACGATCCGGTCGATGGCGAGGATGCTGCGCCGCGTCACCATGTTGCGGACCTCGGCGCGCATGGTGAGCGAGGTGCGGCCGAAGCCGGTCGCCCGCAGTCCGCGGGTTGCCGAGCTGGAGGATCGCGTAGATCGCGGCCTCCTCGTCGATCCAGCGGAGCAGGCTGCCGCCGAAGGCGAGTGATCTCGCCTCGATCATGACCGGCAGCACCCTGCTCGCCGACGCCGGCCAGACGATCTGAGAAGCGGCGGCAGCGACCGCGCCCCGGACTCCACGTCCGGGGCGCGGTCGCGTGCTCACTGCGGTACGCCCGCCGCCAGTGCCGGGAACTCGTAGACGAAGCCGCCGTCGGCGCCGCTGATCGTCGCGTAGGCCCGCGTCGTACCCGGCTCGATCGCGATGTTCGTCGCAGAGCTCAGCCCGGTCGACTCGTCCGCCGGAACCGAGACGGTCTGCAGGAGCGCGCCGGAGCTGTCGTAGACGAGGATCTCCGCGCGGCTGTGCACGCCGACGTAGAGGTTGCCGTCGGCGTCGACCGTGATCGAGTCGACCTGGCCGATGCCGGGTGAGGCGTGGATCGCCGGGAACGCGGTCGCGATCTCGGCGCCGCCCTCGGCGAGGGTCATCCGGTCGATCCGGTTGCCGGTGTTGAGGCTCACCCACAGCTCGCCGTGGTCGGGCGAGAAGGCGATGCCGTTCGGTGAGGGCAGTTCGCTCGCGAGCACGGTCGCCGCTCCGGTGGCCGGGTCGACGCGGACGACGCGGCCCGACGCCTCCCAGTACGGGTCCTGGGCGCCGGCGGCGTCGGTGACGTAGAGGGCGCCGTCCTCGCCGAAGGCGATGTCGTCCGGCTGCATCGGGACGCCGTCGACCGGGCCGGTGACGAC
>NZ_SNYD01000014.1:0-22288 GCF_004362935.1 Rathayibacter sp. PhB1 | reverse complement strand
CCCGTGATCGTGACGGTCACGGCCGGGTCGGCGCTGGCCGGCGCCGTCGTAGGCGCGGGGGTCGGGGTGCTCGGAGTGGCGGGCTGCGTCGGCGCAGGAGTCGGCGTGGCCGGCTGCGTCGGCGCGGGGGTCGGGCTCTCGCCAGGAACGGGCACCAGGGCGTCGATGCCTGCGTCGACGCGAACTCCCTGCGGCGTGTAGGCCGCTCCAGCAGTGGTGAAGCGCCATGAACCGCGTTCCAGCTCTGTCGGTACGACGAATTGGTGGTCAGGGCCGAGGTCCTTCGACTCGCCCACCGCGAGTGTGATCGGAGCACCACCCGGCAGTTTGTACGCGTCGAGGAACACATTGAGGGGGACGTCGCCGGTGTTCTTGAGGTGAATCGTGTAGTCGACTCTGATGGCGCGCTCGCTCCCCTCGGGCGGGGGTGCACCCGGAGTGAACGTGGCACTGACCGTGCGCTCGAGCGCGGGGTGCTCGACGGCCGGCGCCGACGTCGGGGCGGGCGTGGCGGGCTGCGTCGGAGACGGCGTCGCGGGCTGCGCCGGTGCCGGGGTCGGCGTGGCCGGCTGCGCACCGGGGACGGGGATCGTGCCGCTCACGCTCGCGTCGATCCGGACGCCTTTGGGGGTCCAGGCGTCTCCGGCGGAGGAGAAGGACCAGACGCCGCGGCGCAGCTCGTCGTCGGTGAGGAGGGAGGGCCGAGTGACGTCCTTGGTCTCGCCGACGGCGACCTTGATCGGTGCGTTCCCGGGCTGGGGGATCTCCGCGAGGAAGACGTTCAGCGGGACGTCGCCGGTGTTCTTGAGGCGCACCGTGTACTTCACCCGGACGCCCTTCTGACCGGGGTTCCCGGTGTCGAACGGCTCGAACGCGGCGGTGACCGATCGCTCGAGGGCGGGGCTCTCGGCGGCCGTCGCCGAGGAGGATGGTGACACCTGGGGCTGTGCGGTCGGCGCCGCGTCGGCCGCGAGGGCGGCGGGCGCGGCGGAGCCGAGCAGACCGACGGTGAGGACGAGGGAGGCCGCGACGTCGAGCGGTCTGCTGCTCGATCGGCGCGGGCCGTGCGGGCGTGGTGAGAGTGTGAGCATCTTCGATTCCTGTCGGGGCTCGGCGGAGCAACGTGGACGCGAGAGAGTCTCACACCGCTCTCGTGGTCGCGTCCGTTCTCCGCCTCGACTGGCGCGGCATGTCGGGTCGCTGGGCGCGCAGAAGGGCCGTCGTGCAGGATGCACGGCGGCCCTTCCCGGAGCGCGGGAGCCGACCCGGCGGAGGAGGGTGTCGACCCGCCGTCTCGGCGCGATCGTCACTCGGTGACGGTGCGGCTCCTGCGGCGGCGGCCCAGGAAGACGCCGACGGCGCCGAGCAGGGCGAGGACCCCCGCTGTGGGCAGCACGGCGGCGGCGTCGGAACCGGTGGAGGCGAGGTGACCGGCCGTCGACCGGGTCGACCCCGCGGCGGCCGAGGTGGCGACCTCACCGCGGCTCGAGGAGGTGGCGACCCCGGTGGCCGACCGGGCTGCCGTGGCGCTGGAGGGCGTCGCGGCGGGCTGGACGTCGGCTCCGGCTGCGGCGGGGGACGCGGGTCCCGCCGGCGCGGTGGCGTCCGGACCGGCCGGGTCAGGAGTCGTCGCGGGGATGGCGAGGGTGCCGAGGATCTGCTTCGAGTAGTCGTAGCCGTCCCGCGTGATCGCCGTGGCCGCGGCGGCGACGGAGACCGAGTGATCGAGCACGTCGCGCTCGGTGACGGTGCTCTCGAAGGAGACCACGCCGGTCTTGCCGACGGGCAGCTCGGCGAGCTTCTCGCTGTCGGCGACCTGGACGTCGCGGAGAGCGGTGTCCCCGGTGTTCGTGAGCGCGGCGACCCACTCCACCTTCGTGCCGGCGACGACGGGCTCGCCCTCCTTCACCTGGAACGTGCCGGAGACCTTCACCTCGAGATCCGGCTTCTCCGTGGACACCGGAGCCTTGGCGGGGATGGGCAGCTTCGGCGCCGACACGATGACCCGGGTGCCGCCCGGAAGGATCTCGTTCGAGGACTCCGACTCCGGCGTCACGAACCCGTCCGTGAGGTTCTGCGCGGTGACGACGGCCTCGGTCGTGGTCAGGTGGAACGACTCGCCGACCGCGAGCTTCTCGCGCCCGAGGACGTTCGTGATGTCGACCGGTCCCGTGTTCTTCACGTCCTGCGAGAACTCGACGCGAGTACCCTCCTTCACGAGCTCACCCGGCTCCGTGAGGAACTTCCCCGTGACGGTCACCGTCACCTCCTGGGTGGCGACGGTCGGCACCGGGAGGGGGGCCGGCTCCGGCGTGCTGGTGGTCGGCGCCGGCGTGGGCGTCGGGGTCGGCAGCGCGGACGGCTCCCAGAACCAGGGGACGCGCTTCTCCACCTGCGCGCTCGGAAGGGGGATGTCGGAGACGACCGTCACCGTCGTCCTCTCGGAGGGCGACGTGGTCCACGTGTCGAGCTTGATCGGAGCCGACCACCTGCCGTTGTGCAGCGCTTCACCGCCGAGGGGCATGCTCGCGGAGAAGACCTTCGACTGGCCCGGGCCGAGAAGAACGTTGTTGTCGAGGCCGGGGAACTCGACGAGTTCCACGTGGAGCGCTGCGTCGGTGATGTTCGTGGCGGTGAGCTCGTAGTAGACCCTCGAGTTGACGTTCAGGATCTTGTCGGGGGAACCGCCGAAGGTCGCCGTGATCGACGTCTTCAGCCCCCCCGTTCACCAGCGGGGCCGGAGACGGGGTGGCGGTCGGTGACCCGGCGCTGTCGGCGGCCGGGGTCGCGGCTGCCGCGGTGGTCGGCATCGTCTCCGCCTGGGCGACGGGGGCGGCTGCTCCGAGCAGACCGACGGTGAGGACGAGGGACGCCGCGACGTCGAGCGGCCTGCTGCTCGGTCGGCGCTGTCCGTGGGATTGCGGTGGGCGTGTGTGCATCTGCGACTCCTGTAGGGGGCTCGGCGGAGCAAGCGGGTGACCTGAGGAAGTGTCACACCCTTTTCTCAGCCACGCAGTGTCGCCGGCGCGACTGGCGCGGGCCGTCGCGTCGCGCGGGCGCAGGACGAAGGGCCGCCGTGCGCTCAGCACGGCGGCCCTTCGTCGGTCTGCGGACGCTACTGCAGCGTCACGGAGACCGGGGCGCTCTCGGTCGTGTTGCCCGCCGCGTCCGTCGCCCGGGCTGTGAGCGCGAACGTGCCCTGCACCCCCGCGGTGTCGGAGGCCAGCGACCAGGTGTCCCCGTCGGTCTGGACGCCGTCGCCGATCTCGACACCCTCGACGAGGAACACGACTCCGGTCACAGCGACGTCGTCGGTCGCCGTGACGGTCGCGGTCGCCGGGCCGCCGAGCACGTCACCGGGCTCCGGCGCGGTGATCTCGACCTCGGGGGCAGTGGCGTCCTCCGCGGAAGGCTCGGGCTCCGCGGGCGAATCGGGCTCGTCGGGCGCGGACGGCGTCGCCGTCGGAGCGGGGGTCGTCGGCGCGGTCGTGGGCGTCGACGTCGGCGCGGCGCTCGGAGACGCGGTCGCCGCCGGGGTGCTGCCGCCGCCGCGGAGGTCCACGTCGTCCCAGATGCCGGTGAGGTAGGCCGTGGTCGGCCGGGGGCTGCGCGCGTCGAGGTCGGCGGCGGTCAGCGAGCCGAGGCTCTGGTCGACCGTGAAGCCACCCGACCGCGCCGTCTTGCCCGGCAGGTTCGTCCGCGTGTTCGAGACCGAGTCCCAGCTGGGCTGCAGCGAGCCGATGAAGGTCGAGCCGGACGCGTCGACGTTGCCGCCGCCCGAGCCCTGGATCGCGCTCAGGCTGCCGGGGCCGTTCTGCGCTCCCGCGGAGCCGGCACCGCCCCGGAGGAACGGGTAGCGCTGCGCGGCCGTGCTGCCGCCGACGACGAAGGTCTCGTCGAAGGCGACGTTGCGGACCCCGCCGATGATCACGGCGCTGTTGTTGGAGGCGAACACCACGGTGTCGCGGAGCGTGACCTGGCCGGTGATCCCGGATCCCTCGATCTGCAGGGTGTCGGTGTGCGGGCGCGGCTCGCGGTTGCCGCCGTACCTCGCGTCGACGTAGTAGGAGGGCGCGAAGTAGCCGCCCTCGACCAGGACGTCGCTCAGCTGGTCGGGCGCGTAGGCCTTGATCTGCGCCGAGTCGGCGTTCTTGACCGTCGAGTCGGGCTCGACGACCTCGATCAGCTCGACGTCCCGGACGGGCAGGCCGGCCGACGCGGCGAGGCCGACCCAGTTGTCGGCGATGCGGAGCCAGGCGAAGGAGGCGTGCTTCGCGCCCTTGACGTCGAGCGAGTCGATGTCGAAGCGCATCAGCGTGATGCCCGTGACTCCGCGCAGCGACCAGTCGCCGCCGGTCACCGAGCGGAAGCCGTCGCGCGCGGTGATCAGGACCTTGGAGGCCCCGCTGTTGGTGTAGCCGTTCAGGGCCGAGAGGTCGGCGACGCGGCCGGGGGCGACGCGGACGACGGCGCCGTTCGCGATCTGGTTCGCGGTGAGCCGGTCGAGTGCGGTGCGGATCGCCGGGCCCGAGGCCGCGACGTCCACGACGGTGGTGCCGCGGGGGAGCCCGGAGCGGATGTCGGGGGTGTCCGAGGGGTAGTGCGTGCCGTCGGGCCCGGAGGTGGTGGCGGAGGCGGCGGAGGCGGCCGGTGCGTCCTGGAGCACTGTCGCGCCGACGGCGATCCCGACGGCGGCGGTGATCGCGAGGATGCGGACGAGGGCGAGCCTCGCTCGGGGGCGCGCGTGGCGCGCGGCCGGGCGGAGGGGACGGGAGGGGGACGACCTGGGGGGAGTGGCTCGTGCCATGGGGTGTCTTCCGATCGGGTCGGGCAGCGGGGGAAGGGGTGCCCGGAGCACGGCGCGGCAGGAGCCTCGAGGCGCTGAACGGTCCGGGGCTCCTGAAGGAGCCTCGGAGTCCCGCGGCGGTGCGGTCCGGGCGGTCGGTGCGGGGAGAGCAGGGCGGGTGGTGCGCGGAGGAGGGTCGGGGACGGCAGCGCGTCGGAGTCGACGGGGGAGGTGGAGGCAGCGCGGCAGGGAAAGGGGAGGGGTGGCGTGCTTCCACGGCCAATGTACGGGACGTGCCCCGTCAGTGGGGCACTGGCGCTGACGCTGATTCGGGCTCTACTATGACGCGGCCGGCGGGGGTGGGGGGACGGCGGGTCTCGATACGCCGCTGCGCGGCTACTCGACCAGCATGCGGGGGCCGCTGCGCGGCTGCTCGACCAGCATGAGGGGGGCGCTGCGCGGCTGCTCGACCAGCATGCGGGGGCCGCTGCGCTCGCCATTCGCCGAGGGTGGGCGCCTCTTGCTGATCGAGTAGCCCACGGAGTGGGCGTATCGAGATCCACCGGTGCCGTAGGGCGAGTCCGCACGTCGGCGTGCTGGGGACGGCGGGTCTCGATATGCCGCTGCGCGGCTACTCGACCAGCATGAGGGGGGCCGCTGCGCGGGTGCTCGACCGGCAGGGGGCGGGTCGGTGCGCGTCTTGCGCGAGCGGTGGGGACGGCGAAGGGCCGGCGCCTCGTCGCCGAGGGGCCGGCCCTTCAGGGCTGAGCGCGGGGAGCTAGCGCAGCGTCACCGTCACGGGAGCGCTCGCGGCGACGTTGCCCGCCGCGTCCGTCGCCCGGGCGGTGAGCGGGAAGGTGCCGCGCATCCCGGCGGTGCTGGTGGTCAGCGACCAGGTGCTGGCGCCGGTCTTCGTGCCGTCGCCGACCTTGAGGTTGCCGAGGTAGAACGCCACGCCGGTGACGGCGGTGTCGTCGGTCGCGGTGACGGTGGCGGTGGTCGAGCCGCTGATCACGGCGCCGGCCGACGGCGAGGTGATCGCGACCTTCGGGGCGGTGGTGTCGGCGACGGGGCCGCTTCCGCCGTCCTCACCGTCGGGCGTCTCCGCGGGGAGGTCCGGGGTCTTGGTCGGCGTCGGGGTCGACGTCGGCTCGGGGGTCGCGGTCGGCTCGGGCGTCGCGGTGGGGGTCGCCGTCGGGGTCGCCGTCGGCGTCGCGGTCGGCTCCGGCGTCGCCGTGGGAGTCGCCGTCGGCGTCGCGGTCGGAGTGGGCGTCGGTGTGGGCGTCGTGGTGTCGACGTCGTCCCAGATCCCGACCAGGCGGGACGTGGTCGGGCGGGGCGTCCTCGAGTCGAGCTCGTCGACGCTCATCGAGCTCAGCGTGCTGTCGAGCGTGAAGCCGCCGCGGGTCGCGGTCTTGCCCGCGATGTTCGTGACGGTGTTCGTCACGGTGTCCCACTTCGGCTGGAGCGAGCCGGCGAGCATCGAGTCGGAGGCGTCGATGTTGCCGCCTCCGGTGCCCTGGATCGCGCTGACGCTGCCCGCGCCGTTGATCGCACCGGCGTAGCCGGCACCGCCGCGCAGGAAGGGGTAGCGCTTCATCGCGAGCGGCCCGCCGACGATGAACGAGTCCTCGAACGCCACGTTCCGGACGCCGCCGACGATGACGGCGCTGTTGTTGGAGGTGAACACGACCGTGTCGCGGAGGGTGATCTGGCCGGTGACGCCGCTGCCCTCGATCTGGAGGGTGTCCGTGTGCGGTCGCGCCGGGTTCGACCCGCCGTAGACGGCGTCGACGTAGTAGGACGGCGCCAGGTAGCTGCCCTCGACCAGGACGTCGCCCATCACGTCGGGCGAGAACGCCTTGATCTGCGCCGAGTCGGCGCTCTTGACCGTCGAGTCCGGCACCACGACCTCGATCAGCTCGACGTCGCGCACCGGCACGCCCGCCGACGCGGCGAGTCCGAGCCAGTTCTTGTTGATCCGCAGCCAGGCGAACGAGGCGTTCGTGGCGCCCTTCACATCGAGCGAGTCGATGTCGAAGCGCATCAGCGTGATGCCGGTGACCGAGCGCAGCGCCCAGTTGCCGCCGGTGACCGACTGGAAGCCGTCGCGGGCGGTGACCAGGACCTTCTCGCTGCCGGCGTTGCGGTAGCCGTTGAGCGCGGACAGGTCGGAGATGTGACCGGGGGCGACCCGGACGACGGCTCCCTCCGCGATCTGGGTGCGGGTGAGCGAGTCGAGGGCCTTGCGGATCGCCGAGCCGGACGCGGCGGCGTCGACGACGGTGTAGTCCGCGACACCGGAGCGGATGTCGGGGGTGTCGGAGGGGTAGTGCGTGCCGTCCGGCCCGTGGGAGGCGCTGCCCTCCGCGGCCGATGCGGCCGGGATCGACACTCCGGTGACGCCGATCGCCACGGCGGCGGCGATCGCCAGGACGCGCAGGGCGTCCTTGGGGCGGCGGAGGAGGGGGAGGGCGGTTCTGGAGCGGGTGGTCGGGGGCATGTGGTGTCGTCCGATCGACTCGTGCTGTGCGGGGAGGGGACTGGTGCGGTGCGGAGGTCGCCCGGAGCGCGTCGACGAGGGAGCCTCGAAGCGGGCGGCGGATCGGTGCCGCGCCGGGGAGCGGTGCCGAAGGACGCGTCGCTGCGGTCCGGGCTGATGGAGTGCGGCACTGCCGCGGTGACGCCGCCGCGGCGCGGACGCCGGAGCGGCCGTGCATCGGGTTGTCGGGTAGGCGCTTCTCGACCCTCCCGAGGGAGGGCGAACCGCGTGCTCGCGGACCTCCGGGGGCGAACCTCCGGAGCGGGTGCCGAGCCTGTGGAAGGATTCAGGGAGCCTCCCAGCTTCGTCAGGATAGGGACTCCCCGACGAGCGACACACCACCCCGAGGGGGGTCGGAGCGGCAGACAGCCGCTCAGCTTCGTCCGGCTACTGCAGAGCTCCCAGCACGACCGCCGCCGCCCGCGCGACGAGGGCGTCGTCGTAGGCCGCCTCCGGGTCGTTGCGGGAGGTCAGGACGGACAGCACGATCGGGTCGCGGCCGGGAGGCGTGACGACGGCGACGTCGTTGCGGAGGCCGCCCGCTCCGCCCGACTTGTCCGCGACCGTCCAGCCCTCGGGAGCGCCCGCGCGGATCAGCGCGTCGCCGGTCGCGTTGCCGCTCATCCAGTCCAGGAGCAGCGCGCGATCCGCGGTGGGAAGGGCCTCGCCGAGTGCGACGGCGGTGAGATCGGCGGTGAACGCCGCCGGAGTCGTGGTGTTGGCGGTGCTGCCCGGGGCGATCGTGTTGAGGGCGGGCTCCTCATCGACCACGTCGGTCGTCGTGTCGCCGAGCTGCTCGAGGGCCCGGTCGAGGGCGGCCGGTCCGCCGAGGCGGTCGAGCACCAGGTTCAGCGCCGTGTTGTCGCTGCGGCGGACCGCGGCCTCGGCCAGCTGCGCCAGCGGCAGCCCGCCGTCGATGCTCTCGGACGTGACGGGGGAGTAGCCGGCGGCCTCGACGTCGGCAGCGGTCCAGGCGACGACCTCGTCGCGCTCGTCCGCGGGGACGCTGCGCAGGAACTCCGCGGCGGCCAGGGCCTTGATGCTCGACGCGTAGCCGAAGCGCTCGTCCTGCCGGTGCAGGACCTGCCGGCCGCTGCCGGTGTCGACGGCGCTGACGCCGATCCGCGCGTCGAACTCGGCCTCGAGGGCGGCGAGCTCGGCGGAGACGTCGACGGGGGCGGGCTCCGGAGACGATGCGGCGGAGATCGACGGGAGCGGCGTCGGCGGACGTGAGGCGGCGGGCGCGCTCGGTGACGAGCAGCCGGAGAGCACGAGTGCGAGGCCGGCGGCGAGGACGGGGAGGGATCGTGCGGGCGATCCGGGACGGCGGCGGCTCACAGGACGGAGTAGACGACGACGAAGGCGAGCGCGGCCGCCGCCGTGACCGCGAGGGCCGCGAGGGCGATCGGCCACCGCGGTCGCCTCCGGATCACCGCGAGAGCGAGGAACGCCGCGCCGAGGACGATCTCGAGCCACCAGTAGACCGGGCTGGTGGTGTCGGCGACGTTCGCCAGCGCCCAGGCGCCCTCGCCGATCAGGACGCCGGACAGCGGGGCGACCGCGAGCACGCGCCAGGGCGGCGAGCCGTGCAGGGTCAGTGCGGCGGCGGCGCCGAGGATCGGCCCGGCCGGCACGGCCAGCAGCCAGAACACGTCGGTGAAGGGCGCGGAGTAGCCGAAGCCGAGGGCGGCGGTCACCAGGTCGTAGCCCTCGAGGAGGGCCCAGAAGGTCAGGAGGCCGAGCGCCGCCGCCGCCACGGGCCGCGCGCCGCCGAGCCGCACCAGCGCGAAGACCAGCATCGACCAGCCGCCCGAGGAGTTGGCGAAGGAGTTCACCGACCCGGGCAGCGAGCCCTGCAGGAGGCTGGTGAGCCCGCCCAGGAGCAGGCCGCCGACCAGGGCGACGAGGAGGGCGCGCGCGAGGCGCGGGCGGGACGGGGCTGGAGGCATGAGTCGATTCTCGGAGGTCGTGGGCGGCGCGGCATCGGGGATGACCCTGATCGGGGTGCTGAGGGGCTGAGTGCTGCGGCGGAGTCGAGGACGGCGTAGGCCTCTAGCTCGACCAGCACGTCGGGCTCGAAGAGGAAGCGGAGCCGGACGACGTCGTCGAAGCTGGCGCCGACACCCTCGAGACCCGGCCGATCGTGGTCGAGTACCGCATCTCGCCGATCGGGGACACGCTCAACGAGCTGGTCGACGCGCTGCTGCGCTGGACCGACCGGCAGCTGCCGGCGGTGCAGGCGGCGCGGGCGCGGTACGACGGGGCGGAGCCGGCGGCGGGTGCGGGTGCGGCGGATCTCGATACGCGCCCTGCGGGCGCTACTCGATCAGCATGAGGGGGCGCACTTCGGGCGCTGGTCGATCAGCATGAAGGGGCGCACTTCGGGCGCTGGTCGATCAGCATGAGGGGGCGCACTTCGGGCGCTGGTCGATCAGCATGAGGGGGCCGCTCTGCAGAGACGGCGGAAGCAGGCTGACGCCGAGCCGCGGGGCGGGCCGTCCTCATGCTGGTCGAGCAGCCGCGCAGCGGCGTCTCGAGACCCGACGGTCTCGGCGAGGGCGAGCTCGCGGACGGTCAGCGCCCCGAAGCCGCTCGAGGCGCTCGAGACGATCACGACTCGCGACACGGCGGTCCTCTCGTGGGGGAGAACGGGTCGGCTCCACTCTCGGTCGGACGCGGCCGCGGCGGTGTCGTGATCCTGCGCAGGAGGAGCGCGATCCTGCGGAGTCGGTCGTCTTGTTACCGTGAACAATCTGCATTAGGTTCAGCGTGTCGACGAGGATTCCCCGTCCTCCCAGTAGCTCGACAGGTGTTGCGCAACTCGCGCTTTCCGCCTTCCCCACATCGGATTCAGAGGCGAATCCGGAGAGGAACCGTCAATGTCGACGTCCCCCCACCTGAAGAGTCCGGATGCGAGAAGACCGGAATCGAGAGGACCGGATCCGAGACGACGCAATCCGAAGGCGATGCGCGCACTCGTCACCGCCGCGGCGGCGTCGGTCGCGCTGCTCGCGTCCTGCGCGGTCCCGGTGACCGCTGCTGCGGCAGCCGATGCGGTCCCGTCTCCCGAGCAGAGCCTGCTCGCGGACTTCACCTTCGATGCGGCGCCGAGCAACGGCGCGTTCGTCGATCGCAGCACCCGCGCTTCCGTGCAGGGAGCAGCGAACCTGGTTCCCGGGAACACCGGCCAGGGCACCGCAGCGCGCCTCTCGTCGGCCTCGTGGCTCGACCTGACCGCCACGGACGGTAAGGCGCTCCTGGCCGGCCGGCAGAACGTGACCATCTCCTACGACAGCAAGCCCGATGCAGCGGCGAACACCGGCTGGGCCGTCTTCGCCGCCCGCTCCACCACGCGTCAGGAGTACGCCCAGGAGCACTACCTCGGCGTCCTCGACCGGACTTCCGGGATCACGGTCGAGCGGTACGACAACACGAACGGCCGGAACACGGCCGGCAACCTGGCCACGACGGCGACGAACGCCGCGTGGAAGCACGTCGATCTGGTCGTCACGGAGACGACCACGCGACTCTTCGTCGACAAGAAGCCGGTCGCCGTCAACGGCTCCGGGGTCCCGCTGAGCCAGATCCTCGGCTCGTCCGGCGGAGTCCTCCAGGTGGGCAAGGCGAACTGGGGCGGGGGAGAGTACTTCTCCGGCCTGATCGACAACCTCCGCATCTACGACCGGGCGCTCTCCGGCTCGGAGCTGGGCGCGGAGAACCCGGCGGTCACCTCCGACGCGGGCGCCGCACTGGCCGTTCCGGCCACCGTGCTCGGCGACCTCCCGTCCCGCGTCCTCGGCAAGCAGGTCACCTGGAGCGCCACCGGCGCCGGGGCGAGCCGCGTGCAGTCGAACGGAGCGGTCGACACCTCGGGCCTCGGCACCGGGACTGCCGCCGTGACGCTCACCGCCACCGTCGAGGGCAGCAGTCAGACATTCCGCTGGGACAGCCGCATCGCAGCCCCCGGCGGACGGATCGCGACCTACGTCAAGACGGTGACCACCACCGCCGGGACGAAGGACGACCCGCTGGCCTACAACGACGACCGCCGCGCCGACGCGCTGTACGCCGCAGCGCTGCCCGCCGGCGGCAGCAGCTGGGAGCCGCTGAACCGCTCCCAGGCGATCCTGTACGTCGCCAACGACGGCGACCAGGGCGCGAAGCCGAACGCCCAGGTCGGGTCGCCGAGCCTCTTCCGGTACGCGAACGGGGCGCTGGGCGCGGTGTCCGCGCAGAACAACGCGACCGACTCCGTCTACGTGTGGACCTCGCCCGAGGGCAGCACGTTCTCGCAGCAGCGCGCCGTGCGGATCGCTCCCGGCTCGGTCGTGACCGACCCGCGCATCGTGTTCGACGCCACGGCGCAGACGTACAAGGTGTTCTGGACGGACCTGCTCACCGGTGAGGGACGGGTGACGGTCCTCGCCGACCTGACCGCGAGCACTCCTCTCGGCGTCACGTCGAAGGCGGACACTCGGGTCCTCGGCGTCCAGGGCGCAGGACTCCCGTCCTGGGCCGCGCAGAGCCAGGCGAGCGACCTCGCGCTGACGGCCGCCGAGTTCGACGTCTTCTACAAGAACTACGTCGACCTGCAGAACACGGGCGTCGAGAAGATCGACGCCACGGTCGCCCAGGGAGCCGGAGCCGCCGGAGTCGCGGCCGCGCTTCCGAAGCAGGCCACGCTGGACTACAACGACGGATCGAAGAAGAGCCTCAACGTCGACTGGCAGGACGACCTCTCCGCAGTGGACACCACGAAGCCGGGCAGCTATCAGGTCTCGGGCACCGTCCGGCAGGACCCCGAGGAGATGGTGAGCGACGCCCGCGCCGATCCGCACGTCTTCTTCAACCCGGACGACGGCTACTACTACCTCACCGGATCGCACTACGGCCAGTCCTCCCTCGGACCGATCGAGGAGAGCTCGAGCTACCGCAAGATCGGCCTCAAGCGGGCCACGACGCTCGCGGGGCTGCAGGACGCGCCGGAGCAGATCGTCATCGACCCGGACAGGGGCACCCCCGGCAAGGAGGGCCAGTATCCGAACACGTTCTACGGCTGGGGCGGCTTCATCTGGGCGCAGGAATTCCACAAGATCAACGGCACCTGGTGGATCGTCGCCGGGATGAACAAGGGCTACGCCCCCGTCGGCGGCTTCTGCGACAACACCGTCCTCATCCCCTACACCGGCACCGACGCATCGATCGCCGCGGGCGGCTTCTTCGACCAGACCAAGTGGGGCGAGCCCGTCGTCCTCGACGGCGCCGCGTTCGACGTCAGCTACTTCGAGCGCACCGAGGCCGGCAAGCAGCAGGGCTACTGGATCATGCCCTCCGGCGGCCAGATCCTGATCGGAAAGGCCGTCTCCGGCCCGAAGGGGACAGTGCCCCTCGTCGACGGGCAGCTCACGCGCGTGTACGGCGAGAGCCAGCCGTGGGAGATCGGCAAGCTCGCCCCCACTCCCAGCGACACCACCGAAGGACGCGACCAAGGAGTCGTCGAGGCGCCCTTCATGGTGCAGCAGGGCGACACCATCTCGATCACCTACTCGGGAGGCACCGTCGACAAGTACTACAGCCTCGGGCTCCTGAGCACGACCGCGACGGCGGACCTGCAGGATCCCGCGAGCTGGAAGCAGACCGCGTTCCCGGTCCTGGACACCAACGACACCTTCACCGGTCGTCTGGGAGCGGACGAGACGAGCTACTACACGAAGCAGCAGGCCGGAACGGGTCACAACTCGTTCGCGAAGGACGAGTCCGGCAACCTCGTCCTGGCGTACCACGCCCGCCCGTACCAGGACCCGCACCTGGCGACGGACCCGGTGAACGCCGGGGGCCTGTTCGACTCGGACCGCAACACCTGGTTCAAGGGCGTCAACGTCCGCGCCAACGGCACCCTCGACCTGTCGCTGACGAAGAACCAGGAGGTGGCACCGGGGAACCGGACCGTCACCGCCACCGTCGTCGTCCGGGGAACGACCCCGACCGTGACCGCCACCGCCACGTCGCGGTGCGTCGCGGGGAAGGCCGTCGTCACGGTCGTCACCAGGAACGCCGGGACCGCCGCCGCGGTGGTCACCTGGGCGACGCCCTGGGGTGAGCGCACCCAGAGCATCGGCGCGCAGAAGACCGCCTCTCTCGCGATCACGACCCGGGCCGCCGCCATCACGGCGGGGACCCTCACCGGGACGTCCGTCGCAGGAGGCGCGAGCACGCCCGTCACCGCGGCCTATCCCGCCGCTCGCTGCGGATAGGGCGCCGGGGAGTGGGGCCGGTCCGCGGGCCGGCCCCACTCCCGCGACCCTCCACCCTCTGACTTCGATCCGCACCGGATCAGGGCAGGCAGCGCTGCCTCGCCCCGACATGAAGGAGTTCCCATGAAACCCACCACACGATGGCGCGCCGCCCTGGTCGGTGCGCTCGCCTCGGTGGTCGTCGCAGCCGGCGTGGCACTGCCGGCCGTCCCGGCGACCGCCGCCGACGATCTCCTCGTCCGCTACGACTTCTCCCAGCTCTCCGGAACGACGGTCCCCGATGCCTCCGGCGGCGGGCGCACTGCGATCCTCCGCGGCTCCGGAGCACAGGTCTCGGGGAGCGAGCTCGTCCTTCCGGGAGGCGCGAGCGGCAGCGCCGCCGCCTACCTCGAACTGCCGCGCGGCCTCATCGACGGTCGCGACACCCTCACCATCCAGACCTGGCTGCGCAACGACACCGGAGCGGGCAACTACGCCGCCGTGTTCTTCGGGACGGCCGAGAGCCCGCCGTCCCAGTACTGGCTGCTCAACCCCCGCGACCCCGGCGGGCGCTTCAAATCGGTCATCACCGCGAGCCGCAACGCGCAGGCGCCCTGGACGACCGAAGCGGGCATCCCCGCGAGCGGACCGACCGGACCCGGCACCGACGCCTCCTGGGGCCTCTACACCACCGTCCTGCAGCCCGGGAAGCTGACCGGCTACTACAACGGCCGCCTCATCGCCGAGACCGTGACGAACCGATCGGTCAGCGATCTGGGCACCGACCTCGTCGGCTACATCGGCCGCTCGTCCTACGCCGACCCCTTCTACAAGGGCGGCGTGCGGGACTTCCAGATCCGCACCAGCGCTCTCTCCGCCCAGCAGGTGGCGGACAGCTACTGGAGCGGCGTCGACGCCGGTGTCCGCACCGCGGCCCTCGCCTCCGACGCGGCGGCCATCGACCTCGGACCCTCCCGCGTGAGCTCCGACCTCGCACTCCCCACCACCGGCGCGCAGGGCTCGAGCATCCGGTGGACGAGCTCCGACCCGGCGCGCATCAGCAGCACGGGAGCGGTCACCCGGCCCTCCGGCAGCACCGACGCCGCCGTCACACTGACCGCGACCCTCACCCTCGGGGGCGCCTCGACCACCCGCGACGTCCCGCTCACCGTCGCCGCGCAGAACGCCCAGGCCGACCTCGACGCTCTCGCCGAGGGCATCGTCCTCCGCCCGACGCTCGCCGACGGCGAGCTGCTCCCCACCGCTCCCGCCGGCGCGACCCTCACCTGGCGCACCACGACCGCCGGTGTGAGCATCGCAGCGGGCGCGGTGCGCACGAGCGGCACGGCGGCCGTCTCCGCGACCGTCACGGGGGAGCTCCGCTCCGGAACGGCCACCACGACGAAGACCTTCTCCGTCCGCGTCCTCCCGGCGGGCCAGGCCCGCTACCTCCTCGCCTACGAGCGCACGGCGCTGGGATCGCAGGAGTACGGCGGCAACGTCGCCTACAGCATGCACCTCGGCCTCGGTACGACCCGCACCAGCACCGAAGCGCTCAACGACAACACGGGTGTCCTGTTCGCCGACGCTCAGCCCACCGGCGTGCTCGATGTCGTGCAGACCCGGACGCTCCGCGACCCCTACGTCTTCCAGCTCGCGACCGGCGGCTACGGCGTCCTCGCCACCCGCACGCTCACCAACGGCGACGTCGACCCCGAGCGCCGCGGAACGCCGCTCTTCTTCACCACCCAGGACCTCGTCTCCTACGAGCCGCGCGGCTTCGTCGACCTGGGCGTGACCGCGGCCTCCGAGCCGCGCGCCGTCTGGGACTCGGCGGCGAAGCAGTACCGAGTGACCTGGAAGGACGCGGCGGGAGCGGACTTCTCGCGGTCCTTCACCGACCTCGCCGACGCGGGAACCCGCGGCGACCTGCGCCGAGGCGCGATCTCGCTGCCCGATGCCGCCGTCTCCACCTCGATCACCGGAGCCGTGCCCTCCAACCTGCTGGTCGTTCCCGCCGACACCGCCTCCTCGCTCGAGAAGCGACTGGGCCGGATCCGGAACACCACCGTGGCCGTCGACGCCGCGACCGTCCCGCAGGGGGCGGCGGTGCCCGCGCTCGGTGCAGCGACGCTCGGCTACTCGGACGGCTCCACGAAGAAGCTGCCGGTCGACTGGTCGGCCGCCGATCTGGCCGCCGTGGACACGACCACGCCGGGGACCTACCAGGTCAGCGGAACCGTGCGACAGCGCGACTACGCGGCGCCGTTCCTGCGTGCCGAGGCCGACCCGGACATCCTCCGCTGGAAGGACCGCTACCTCTTCATCTCCACGGACGACCGCGGCGACGACCAGCCCGGCATGTTCCTGCGGAGCTCACCGACCATCGACGGCCTCCGCACCGCCGCCGACAGCATGGTCGTCGCGCAGGGCACGGCCGGAATCGCCGGCTGCTACTGGGCGCCCGAGCTGCACGATCTCGCCGGCGAGCTCTACATCTACTACTCGCCCTGCATCGGCGCGATCGACTGGCAGCGAGTGACGTCCTACGTGCAGAAGCTGAAGACCGGCGGCGACCCGACACGTCTCGCCGACTGGGAGACGCCTCGCCCCGTCCTCAAGCAGGACGGCACAGCGCTGCAGCGCGACGCTCAGCACCCCGGCATCAGCCTCGACATGACGGTCTTCCAGGACGGCGGCCGCACCTACGTGTCCTGGTCGCAGCGCTACGTCACCGGCGGTGTCATCGGCGACGCCGAGCTCTGGATCGCCACCATCGATCCCGCGAACCCGTGGCGCCTCACCAGCGAGCCGCGCAAGCTCGTCACCGCCTCCTACGGCTGGGAGACCAACCTCACGAACGTCGCGGAAGGAGCGACGGCCATCACCCACGACGGGAAGGTCTACCTGACCTACTCAGGATCGGGAACCGACCGCACGTACGCCGTCGGCCTCCTGACCGCCCCGTCCGGCGCCGATCTCGCCGATCAGACGGTCTGGGCGAAGTCCGACGCTCCGCTCCTGAAGAGCGACCCGGCCGCGAACCTGTGGGGCCCCGGACACAACAGCTTCACGGTCGACGAGGACGGCAACGAGGTCCTGGTGTTCCACGCCCGCTCGAACGGAAGCAGCAACCGCGACACCTACCTCCGCCGGATCCACTGGGCCGCCGATGGGGGACCGGTCCTCGACATGAGCGCCGCGGAAGAGGTGCTCGCCGCGAATAGCACGGTCCGCACCACCATCACCGTCCAGGCGTCGGCCGTCACCGTGACCGCGACCGCCACGACGCGCTGCATCTCCGGCAGGGCCGTCGTCACGATCACCACCCGCAACGTCGGCGCCGGCACCGCGGACGTCGCCTGGGTCACCCCCTGGGGCGCGCGCAGCCAGCAGATCGGTGCACAGAGGACGGGCACGCTGGCGATCACCACCCGGGCCGCCTCCCTGTCGGCCGGGACGCTCGAGGGAACCGCCACGGTGAACGGGGTCGCCACTCCGGTCACGGCGACCTACCCCGCAGCACGCTGCAGCTGAGACGACCGAGAGGGGGTCCGTCCACGTCGAGTGGGCGGGCCCCCTCTCGGCGTTCCCGGACACCGCGCGCGCCGGTGGCACCGCGCAACGAATGACGACTCGGACCCGAGCTGCAGTGACAAGTGTGGTGATTCTCCGCTCTCCTGTCCGAGTCGGTCGGCGAGGCACTCTCGAGAGAGGGCAGGAGAGACACCGAGAATCGGAGGACGAGCGTGATCTCGCGTCGATTCTCGGACGGGACGCAATGGCAAGAGCAGTAGCAATAGCAATAGCAAGGCAAATGGCAATGGCGGTGAAGGATGTCGAGCATCCGAGTGATTCCGGAATGCGCCGCGGGCGCGCCCTCGACTCTTCCGGAATCGTGACGCGGCAGGAGAAGACGGAAGGCCCCGGCCCGGCGAAGCGACCTCGCGCAGAGGTCGCTCGCCGGGCCGGGGCCCGCAGGTGGATCTCTCGGACTACATTCCGTCGGAGAGCATGGCCTGCACGAGCTTCACGTGGCGCTCGAAGCCGAGCTCGGTGTACTCGGGGTTGTAGTTCAGGCCGTAGGGCCACATGTGGCCGCCGCCGCAGTTGATGGTCGCGGTGGGGCCGTCCCAGGTGCGCAGCAGCGGAAGGGCGGAGGTCCAGCCGTTGTTCTGGCAGCGGTCGACGAAGGCGTCGTAGCCGACTCCGACGGTGTGCGAGAGCTCGTGCAGCGCCGTCCCCTCCTGCATGTAGCCGCGGTCGGCACCGAAGCGGATGGTGCCGTTCGGGTTCGCGTCGGCGGTGGGCACGCCGGGCACGTAGTAGACGGTGTAGAACCGGTCGATGTTCGAGAGGCGGTTGTAGCGCGCGACCGCCCGATCCATCGCGTCGGTGATCCGCGCGTAGGCGTCGAGCTCATCGGCGGAGGGGTTCGCCGAGCGGACGAGGGCGTAGGTCATCTTCTGGACGGTCGGGTCGGTGATGCTCCACCGCTGCACCTTCGAACCGGTGCAGGTCCACTGCTGGATCGCGGCGCCGTCGGTCTGAGCGAAGTCCCTGTCGTCGAGGCAGAGGTTGCTGTGCCGGTTGAGGATCTGGCTGGATCCGCCGCCGACGTCCGTGATCTGCCACTGCTGGTTGGTGGCTCCCGTGCAGGTCCACTGCCGCACCTCGGCGCCGGGAGCGGTTCCGAAGTTGTAGTCGTCCAAGCAGAGGTTGCTGAAGACGTTCTTGATCTCGGCATAACCGGTCCCGAGATCGCGGATCTGCCAGCGCTGGTTGGTCGCTTCCGAGCAGCTCCACTGGCGGACTTCGGCACCCGGCTGAGTGACGAAGTCGAAATCGTCCAGACACATGCTGCTGTGCTGATTGCGGATCTCCTGGGCCGCGCCGACCCCGACGGGCGCGGTCGCCGCCTCGGCCGGTGCGGCGGCGCCGAGGGTGGTCAGGCTCGCGATCAGCGCGGCCGTCATCGTTCCGAGTAGGCGTGTCTTGATGGTGGACTTCACTGTCCTGGACATGCAATACCTTTCAGGTTCTTCGGCCGCCCTAGCGGGTGGTCGACGTACTGATCCGGTCCACCGCGGATACGGTGAGAAGATCATTGATCCGGCTTTTCGGCGCATTCTTCAGAAGGTCGAAAGACGCGACTCGACGCGATGGAGAGGCCGGCCTCCGGGTCTTTCGAGGACGAGCAGATTGTTATCGTGAACACTCCTCCTGGTCCGATCTTGTGCGTGCCGGACGACTGCTGTCAAGCCGGAATAACGCCCCGACTGGGGGACAAGTCTCCATTCCGAGCGCCATTCGGCTTTGTGGCCGATGAGCGTCCGCTACGCGTTCCGAATGCCGACAAGTGTCCGTTACTCGCGAAATGGATATTTAACTTGTTACCGTGAACAATCTGTTGCTACGGTGAAGCCGCCGCCACCGGGACGACACTCCTCCGTCCGCGGCCGGCCGATGGTTCGAAGCAGAGCCCGAGAGGATGCGTCACTGATGACGTCACGACTTCCGCGTTCCGGACGCCCCTCCGCCGAGTCGGCCCGCGGCCGAGGACGCAGGGCCGGCTGGCCGACCCTGGCGATCGCCGCACTGCTGCTGAGCGGGGCGATGACCCCGCTCGGAGCAGCCGGAGCGGCGACCATCGTGCCGGAGCCGCTCCTGCGCTACAGCTTCGACGAGAGCGGGACCTCGTCTGCCGTCGGGTCGGCGATCCCTGACGGGGCGATCGTCGCGGACGGAGCCTCGAGTCCGCACCCCGGAACCGTCGTCGGGTCCGGAGCCCGCTCGGTCGCCGGGCCCTCCGGTTCCGCCTCCGATCGCGCGCTCTCCCTCCCCGGAGGCGCGAGCGGATCGACCGCCGCCTCCCTCCGGATCGCCCCGGGGCTGATCCCGGCCGGCACGGTGGACGTCACGATGTCCGCGTGGCTGCTCTGGAGCGGCTCGCCGGAGTGCACCTGGCCCTTCGCCCTCGGGTCGGGCGTCTCTGCGCACCTGCTCGCGACCACGCAGTGCGGCGCGTCCGCGTACGGGGCCCTCACGAACGGCACCGAGGTGCGCGCGTCCGCTCCGGCTCCGGTCCCCGCCGCCCGCTGGGTCCACATGGCCGTCGTCGTCGACGGCGGCGACTCCGTCTCGACCTACCTCGACGGCAGCCTCGTCGGGCGTGGGGTGACGACGTCCACCGCGGTGGCCGCGATCGGCTCCAGCACCTTCTCGGGCTACCTCGGCAAGTCGTTCTACGGCGCCGACGCCTTCTGGGGCGGTGCACTCGACGACGTCCGAGTGTGGTCCTCCGCTCTGTCCGCCGAGCAGGTCCAGCAGAGCGCCGCGGACGTCCACTCCGCGCTCGCGACCAAGGACGCGGCGGTGTCGCTCAGCGGCACATCCGCTGTCACCGCGGATCTCTCGCTCCCTGCCGGCGGTGCGAACGGATCGACTCTCACCTGGTCCTCCAGCGCTCCCCGCACGGTCTCCAGCACCGGAGCGGTCACCCGGCCGGCCGCCGGCAGCTCCGATGCCGTCGTGCAGCTGACCCCGACCGCCACCCACGGGGCGGCGACCGTCATCGGCTCACCGATCACCGTCACGGTGAAGGCGTTCGCCACCGGCGACAGCGTGCAGGCCGAGCTCGCTCGCGCCGTCGCCGACGCCGTGCGCAGCGACCCGGCACTGCAGGGGCCGATCCGCGGCAGTCTCTCGCTGCCCGACTCGGGAGCCGACCTCGACGCGGTCGCCTCCCGAGCGGGAGCCGCGAACGCGGTGATCGAGTGGTCCTCCTCCGTTCCGACCGTCGTCAGCGCCGTCGATGAGGGCGCGGAGCCGGACGTCGTCCGGAAGGGCTCGGTCACCCGCGGGAGCACCGACACCGCCGTCACCCTGACCGCCACCGTGCGCGTCGCCGGGACGACCCCGGTCACGGTGTCGCTGCCGGTCACGGTGCTCGCCGCCTCGCCTCTGGACCCGGCCGACCTGGACGCCTACCTGTTCGTCTACTTCACCGGCGACAGCGTCGAGGGCGAGAAGCTGCGCTTCGCGACGTCCGACGGCGACAACGCCCTGCAGTGGAAGACCCTCAACGACGCCCAGCCGGTCCTCATCTCGACCAAGGGGACCCAAGGGCTCCGAGACCCGTACATCCTGCGCTCGGCCGAGGGCGATCGCTTCTTCCTCATCGCGACCGACCTCTCCGTCGGCCGCTCGGGCTGGGGAGAGGCGACCAGCAACGGCAGCCGCCACCTGGAGGTCTGGGAGTCCACCGATCTCGTGAACTGGGGCGAGCAGCGCCACATCGAGGTCAACGTCCCGAACGCCGGGATGACCTGGGCGCCCGAGGCGACCTACGACCCGGCCATCGACGCCTACGTCGTCTACTGGACCTCCTCGATGTACCTCGACGACGCGCGCACCCGGCCCGACGGCAACGGGCCGCAGATCGTCACCTCCATCACCCGCGACTTCCGCACCTTCACCGAACCCGAGCCGTGGTTCGCCTCCGCCGACGTCGCCGGGCTGAACAAGGGCAACGGCCTGATCGACGCGACCGTGCTCAGGGAGGGCGATCAGTACTACCGCTTCACCAAGGCCACCCAGAGCTCCGGGTGCCCGTCGCCGGACATCATCGGCCAGCGCTCCAGCGACCTCCGCGCCACCACCGCCTCCGGCGCCTGGAGCCTCATCGACACCTGCATCGGCCGCACCGCCGGCACCCCCGAGGTGGAGGGTCCCGAGATCTTCCGCGCGAACCCCGGCGACACCAGCGGCTACCGGTACTTCCTCTGGGTCGACAACTACGGGGGAGTGGGGTACATCCCGCTCGCGACGAACTCGCTCGAGGGCGACATCCAGTGGACGTACCCCGCCGCGTTCTCGCTGCCGAGCTCGCCCCGGCACGGCTCCGTGGTGTCGATCACGGCGAAGGAGCGCGACGCGCTCGCCGCGAAGTGGAACCCGGCCCTCCTGGTCACCTCGGTGAAGCCCGTCGCCGCCACCGCCCCGGTCGGCGCCACGACGGTGGCGCTGCCCGCCACCGTCTCGGCCGGCTTCCGGGACGGTCACAGCGAGACCGTCGGCGTGACCTGGCGCACGGCCGACCTCTCAGGGCTGAAGAAGGCCGGCGACAGCGTCCAGGTGACGGGACGGCTGCAGAACTCGTCGGCGACCCTCGCCGTGGCGACGATCACGGCTACGGCGCCCCCGGCGGCCCCCGCGATCGCGGCGACGGCCACGGCGTCGACCCGCTGCGTGCAGGGCACGGTCGTCCTCTCGGTCGTCGCGACGAACCCGAACGCCTTCCCGGTGAAGATGGTCGTCACCTCGACCTCGGGCTCGAAGACGTTCGAGGAGGTGGCCGCCGGCAAGAGCGTCACCCACTCGTTCACCACCCGCACCGCCGCGCTGCCCGCCGGCTCCGCGACCGCCACGGCCACCGCGTTCGTCGCCGGCAAGCCGGCCACCGCGACGGCCACGGCGCCGTACGCGGCGGCGAGCTGCGGCTGAACCCTGTTCCTTCCACGACCCGACCGACCACCCGACACCACTGAACCGGACGGCGAAGCTGCCGGCTCGAGAACGGAGAACACCCTGATGAACACCCGCTCCTTCCTCCTCCGCGGCGCCGCCGGTCTCGCCGGAGGCCTGCTCCTGCTCGGCGTCGCCGGCACCGCCTTCGCCGACGAGCAGCAGGGCGCCGACGACGTCGACGTCAACGTGCAGATCGCG
>NZ_SNYD01000013.1:0-31281 GCF_004362935.1 Rathayibacter sp. PhB1 | reverse complement strand
GCGCTTCGTCGCACGCCGCGTCTTCCACGACCTCGCCACCGACCTCCGACCACCCAGACTCACTGCTTGACATCCATAGGACCATCCAGCATGAGCCGCCCGCCCCCAGCATGCTGATCGAGTAGCCCCGCAACGGGCGCATCGAGATCCGCCCACCGCCAGCACTGAGGCCACCCTTACTGAGAGTTAGGCTAGCCTACCCTCATGCATCGCACATCCAGCCCTCGCATCCCCCTGCTGATCGCCGGTCTCGCCGCCGCCTCCGTCGCCCTCGCCGGCTGCTCGTCCGGCGCCTCCGGAGCCGCGACGAACGCCGCCGCCGAGACGGTCGTCGTCGAGAACGCGAAGCCGACCCTGACTCTCGTCGACGAGGACGGCGAGCAGTCCTACCAGGAGGACACGGCCGTCGCCCGCACCTCCGTCGAGGTCCCCGCGTCCCCCTCCGCCGTGGTCACCTTCGACATCGCCACGCTCGACACCCTGCACACCATCGGCGCCGGCGACGCCGTCGTCGCGATCCCCGACGCGACCCTGCCCGAGTACCTCGCCGAGTACGCCGACCTGCCGAAGGTCGGCACGCTCTTCGAGCCCGACTTCGAGGCCGTCGCCGAGCTGGACCCCGACCTCATCGTCACCGCCGCGCGCAGCACCGGCCAGTACGACGAGCTGTCCGAGATCGCCACCACGATCGACCTGACCGGCAGCTACGCCGGCACCTTCGACCCCGCCGCCGCCCTCGAGCGAGCCACGCAGCTCGGCGAGATCTTCGACCGCGAGGAGGAGGTCGCCGCCCAGGCCGCCGCCACCGAGCAGCTCGCCGCGACCATCGAGGACCGGGCCGACGGCAGCGCCCTCGTGCTCTCCGTCTCCGGCGGCGAGTACAGCGCCTTCGGCGAGGGCTCCCGCTTCGGCTACTTCTTCGACTCGCTCGGCTTCACCCCCGCCGTCGCCGCCGCCGAGCTGCCCGGCACGGAGGGATCCCCGCACGGCGACACCGTCACCAACGAGTTCCTCCTCACCGCCGCGCCCGAGTGGATCTTCGCCTTCGACCGCGGCGCGGCCACCGGCGCCGCGAGCACCGCCGAGGCGACCCTCGACAACGCCCTCGTCGCGCAGACCCCCGCCGCGCAGAACGACCGCATCGTCCAGCTGCCCGCGAGCGAGCTCTACATCGTGATCAACGGCCTCACCGCCGTGCAGAACGTGCTCGAGAGCGTGCACGACGCGATGCAGAGCTGAGCGCTCCCCGCGTGGTCCGTCCTCCCGTCCGCGCGCTGATCGTCGCGGGGGTGGCGCTCGTCGCCGCCCTCGCGACGCTCTCGCTGTTCCTCGGGGTCGCCGAGCTCGACGCATTCGTCCTCGTCGAGAGCCGCCTCCCCCGCACCCTCGCCCTGATCCTCGCCGGCGCGGCGTTCGCCGTCACCGGCCTGATCCTGCAGCTGCTCACCCGCAACCGCCTCGTCGAACCCGGCACCACCGGCGCGACCGATGCCGCGACCCTCGCCCTGCTCGCCGTCCTCCTGCTCGCCCCCGCGCTGCCGATGGGAGCGAAGGCGGCGCTGGCCGCGGTCGGCGCCCTCGCGGGCGTGCTCGGCTTCCTCGCGCTGTCCCGCCGCATCCCGGCGCGCTCCAGCGTCCTCGTGCCCGTCGTCGGCCTCCTCTACTCCGGAGTGATCGGCGCCGCCACCACCTTCCTCGCCTACCGCACCGACACCCAGCAGGAGCTCCTGAACTGGGGCATCGGCGACTTCTCCGGCATCCTCCGCGGCCGCTACGAGATGCTCTACGTCGCCGCGGCCGCCGCCGCCGTGGCCTGGATCGCCGCCGACCGCTTCACCGTCGCCGCCCTCGGCGAGGACACCGCGCGCGGCCTCGGCCTCGACACCCGCGCGGTGATGCTCACCGGTGTCGTCATCATCGCCGCGGTCACCGGAGTGATGATCGTCGTGACCGGCGCCCTGCCCTTCCTCGGCCTGATCGTGCCCAACCTCGTCAGCCGGCTCGTCGGCGACACCATGCGCCGCTCCGTGCCGCTCGTCGCCCTGCTCGGAGCGGCCCTGGTCCTCGCCTGCGACCTGGTCGCCCGCACCGTCCGCTTCCCGTTCGAGCTGCCGATCTCCCTGGTGATGGGGATCCTCGGCGGCCTCGTCTTCCTCCGCCTGCTGATCGGGCCCGCCCGCCGGGGGACCGCCGCGTGACCGCCCTCGCACCCCGCCGCGCCGCCCGCACCCTCCGGCCGGCGGCTCTGCGCAGCCCCGGCCCCCGTCTGGTGCTCCTCGCCGCGATCGCCGTCGCCGTCGTCGCCCTCTACCTCGTCACCGATCTGCCCGGCCGCTGGGAGTACGCGCTCGGCCTGCGCACCCGCACCGTTCTCGGCATGGTGATCGCGGCCGCGGCGATCGGAGTCGGCACCGTCCTCTTCCAGACCGTCACCGCCAACCGCATCCTCACCCCCGGCATCATGGGCTTCGACGCGGTGTTCCTGCTGCTGCAGGTGGTGACCGCCTTCGCGATCGGCCCCGCCCTGCTGGTGTCGGCGCCGCCACTCGCCTCCTGGCTGATCGAGCTCGTGCTGATGGTCGGCGTCGTCACGGCCCTCTACTCCTGGCTCTTCGTCCGCCGCCGACTCGATCTGCACGTCATCGTGCTCGCGGGACTGGTGCTCGGCGTGCTGCTGCGCTCGGTCACCGGCTTCCTGCAGCGCCTCCTCGATCCGGACACCTTCGCCGTCGTGCAGAACCTGACCTTCGCGAGCTTCACCTCCGTCGACCGCGAGCTGCTGCTGCCGACCGGCGTGCTCGTCGCCGCGGCGATCGCCTCCCTCTGGCCGATCCGCCGCTCCCTCGACGTGCTCGCGCTCGGCGAGGCGACCGCCGTCTCCCTCGGAGTCGAGCACCGCCGCACCGTGATGCACGTGATCGTCGCGGTCGCGGTGATGGTGGCGGCCTCGACCGCGCTCGTGGGCCCGGTCGCCTTCTTCGGCCTGATCGTCGCCAACGTCGCCTACACCGTCGTCGGCCACCGGCACCTGCGCAGCATTCCGGCGGCGGTCGCGGTCGGAGTGGTCGCCCTCGTCGGCGGGCAGCTCGCGCTCGATCGCGTCCTCGGCTTCGGCACCGAGCTGCCGGTCGTCATCGAGTTCGCCGGCGGCCTCCTCTTCCTCCTCCTCGTGCTCACCGGAAGGGCCCGCTGACATGATCCAGACCACCGCCGTCACCACCCGGCACGGGAGCGTCGTCGCCGTCGACGAGGTGACGCTCGCCCTCGAGGCGGGCCTCACCGCGATCATCGGCCCGAACGGCTCCGGCAAGTCGACCCTCCTCGCCACGATCGGCCGCCTGGTGAAGCCGACCGGCGGGAGCGTCACCGTCGACGGCCTCGACGTCGCGACCACCCGCTCCCGCGACATCGCCCGGCGCCTGGCGATCCTCCGCCAGGACAACCACGTCGCGATCCGCCTGAGCGTGGAGGACCTCGTCGCCTACGGCCGCTTCCCGCACGGCGGCCGGGGCACCTCCCCCGAGGACCGCGCCCACGTCGACGCCGCAATCGCCGCCCTGGACCTCTCGGCCGTCCGCGAGCGCTTCCTCGACGAGCTCTCCGGCGGCCAGCGCCAGCGCGCCTTCGTCGCGATGGCCCTCGCCCAGGACACCGACCACCTCCTCCTCGACGAGCCGCTGAACAACCTCGACCCGCGCCACGGCGTCGTGCTGATGAAGCTCCTGCGCCGCCTCGCCGACGAGCGGGGGGTGACGATCGTCGTCGTCCTGCACGACATCAACGTCGCCGCCCGGTTCGCCGACCGCATCGTCGCCGTCCGCGACGGCCGCATCGCCCACCACGGCCCGGTCGCCGAGGTCCTCACCGCCCCCCACCTCGAGGCGCTCTACGACACCCCCGCGCTGGTGTCCGACGTCGCCGGCCACCGCGTCATCCTCTGGCAGTGACCCCCCTCCCCCCGTCCGCGAGATGCCACTTATGCACGCATTCCTCGGCGTGTCGCGCTCACAAGTGGCATCTCGCGGAGCCGCCGACACGCGCACCGAGTGCCGCGCGCTGCGGCCCGTCCCCTGCTGATCGAGCAGCCCGCGCAGCGGGCGTATCGAGATCCGCCCTCGCCCGATGCGCCCCGGCGGGGCCACTCGACCGGCACGCACCCGGACCCGCTCGGTCAAACGCAGCCCGGCCGCGCACTCCAGCAGGTCGGGGATGCCGCTCACGGGCTGCGGCTCAGGGGCGGCCCGCGGGCCGAGGCGGCGGAAGACCGGCGGCTCCGTCGCCAGCACCTGACCGACGGCGCGCCCTCCGGTCCAGACCGTCAGCAGCACCTCGCCGTCCGGGCGCTCGGGAGCGCCGATCTCGTAGACCCGGCCCCGCACGGCCGCGCGCACCGGCGTCTTCCGGGCCAGGTGCACCCACACCGGGAACTCGCAGACCATGTCGACTCCTTTCTCATCAGCCCTCGACCGGGAGGTACGCCACCAGGGCGTCCGCTGCGTCGTCCCCGAGCAGGATCGTCTTGTCCGCGAAGAGGATGTGCTTCATGCCGACCATGCTCGGTCGCGGTCCCCGCCCCGGGGGAGGTCCTTGACAGATCGGGGAGGGGACCGGATCGAAGCGAGAGTCCGTCGGGGTTGCCGCCGGAGTCGAACTGGAGAAAGGTGTCGATCACGCGGGCGCCCGCCGGCTGTGACGAAGGCTGGAGACGGCGATGGGAGAACTGTTCTACGACGGATCCGTCGAGATCGACTTCGAGGATCGGGTGCTCGCGCACCTGCAGATCGTCATCACCGCGAAGCTCCGCCGCAACGAGTCCTTCCTGCTCAGCTGGCGCGACGACCACAGCATGGGCGACGGCCGCAGCGCCATCTGGCTGCATCCCGCGGTCGGCCTGCGCTACAAGTACTTCGGCGGGCGGATGCCCCGCATCAACCCCGCCTGGATCGCCGCGCTCACCGATCTCGCCAACTCCGCCGGCGGCCTCTACGTCGTCGCCGAGCCCGACACCGAGCACGTCCGCACGATCGACCGGGAGGCGCACTGATGCGCCGGCTCGACATCCTCTCCGACGGAGCGCCCTCCACGGTGAGCGACCGCACCGCCGCCCAGCTCCGGGTCGAGGTGGACGCCGCCCTCGCCGCGGAGACCCCGCAGTGGCTCACCGTGAACCACGGCGAGGGCCGCGCCAGCACCGCACTCATCCTGATCACCCCGTTCACGGCGATCACGATCCTCACGAACGACGCCGAGGACGACGTCCCACCCGACGCGGCCTGAGCGGCGCGGAGCCGCCGCCGACGCGTCGACACTGCCGGCGGCCGCCTCGTCGCTCCGGCCCGCGCGTCCCGGCACCGCGGCGGCTAGGGTAGGCGCGATGACCGATTCCGCCGTCCTCTGCGACCCGTATCTGCGCGGGTACCCGATCGACGGCGTCGCCATCTCCACCCTCGGCCGCACCTTCGGCGGCGAGACGATCGCCGCCAGCGACCCGACGGCCGCGCGGCTCGACGAGATCCAGCTCGACCTCGGCCAGGGCCCCTGCTGGGACGCGATCGCCGCGGGCGCCCCCGTGTCCCTGCTCGACACCGGCACCGACGTGCGCTGGCCGCTCTTCGCCGAGGCGGTGGACGCCCTCGACGTGCGCTCGGTGTTCGCCTTCCCGCTCACCTTCGCCGGGCTCTCGATCGGCGCCGTCGACCTCTACACCCGCGCCCCGATCACCCTCGACGACGCCGCGCTCACCGAGATCTCGGCGCAGTCGCCCGCCACCTCGCTCCGGGTGCTCGCCGCGGTGCTCCACGACGACGCGGACGAGGTGAGCAGCAACCCCGGGTCCCGGAGGGTCGTCCACCAGGCGACCGGCATGATCATCGCCCGCTACCGCCTCGACTCGGACGACGCCCTCGTGCTGCTGAGGGCCCACGCGTTCGCCCAGCACCGCCCCCTGGTCGACGTCGCCCAGGACATCGTCGCCCGCCAGGACGGCTTCCCCGACCGCCCGCTCACCGTTCAGGACGACTCATGGTGATCAACTCCCGCGAGCGGAGCGTCATCGCGACCTTCGTGGCCCTCTCCGACACGCTCGTCGACGACTACGACGTCGTCGACTTCGCGCAGACGCTCGTCGAGAGCAGCGCGACCCTCTTCGACGCGGTCTCGGCGGGCCTGGTGCTCGCCAGCCCCGAGGGCACGCTCGAGGTGCTCGCCTCGACGGACGAGGACACCCGCCTGATCGAGCTGCTGCAGCTCGAGACCGCCGGCCCGTGCATCGAGTGCTACGACACCGGGCGCCCCGTCATCGTGCCGGACACGCTCGCGGTCGACGACCGCTGGGCCGAGTTCCGCACCCGCTCGCGCGACCTCGGCGTCCGCGCCGCGCACTGCGTGCCGATGCGCTCGCGGGGCACCACGATCGGCTCGCTCAACCTCTTCCAGGCCGGCACCGGCACCCTCGACCCCGACGACATCGCCGTCGTGCAGGCCTTCGCCGACGTCGCGACGATCGGCATCCTGCACCAGCGTGCGCTCCGCGAGAGCACCGTCACCCAGGAGCAGCTGCAGCGCGCCCTCGACAGCCGCGTCCTGATCGAGCAGGCGAAGGGCATCATCGCCTACTCCCAGCGCACCACCGTCGACCGCGCCTTCGAGATCCTCCGCTCCCGCTCGCGCTCGACCTCCACCCCGATCACGACCCTCGCCCGCCAGATCATCGAGGGCTACCGGGACTGACCGGCCGCCGCGGCAGCCCTTACCGCCGGCCCGCGTTCCTCCCCTGACGGTCGAGCAGCGGGGCCGCAGCTTTCATGCCGGTCGAGTAGCGGGCCTTAGGCCCGCGTATCGAGACCCGCCGGCCGAGGTGCCTGCGGTGGTGGATCTCGATACGCCCGCTGCGCGGGCTACTCGATCAGCATGGAGCGAGCGCATCCGCGCGCGCACCCGCGCCCTCGTCCGCGCACGCACGGGCCGTGAAGAACAGGGAGCGCAGCTCGCCTTCCATGCTGGTCGAGTAGCGGGCCGCAGGCCCGCGTATCGCGACCCACCCCACCCGGGCGCTACTCCGTCAGGGAGACGGCGGTCCAGGAGACCGGGGGCAGCGTCAGCGTCAGCACCCCGTCCGCCAGCTCGGCGTCGACGGGCTTGAGACCGACGCGGTTCTGGTCGTCCTTCGTGTTCTTCGCGTAGACGTCCTCGTCGAAGAGGGCCACCGCCTCCGCGACCGTGGAGACGCCGAGGCCGTTGACGTCGACGGTGACCTCGAGGGCCTCCGTGGTCGAGCGGTTCACCAGGAACACGGCCGCGCGACCGTCGTCGAGCGTGGCGACCGAGTCGACGAGCGGCGCGTCGCCGTGCCGGGCGGTGGAGTACGACCCGACCTCGATCCGCGGCCGCAGCACCGAGCCCGACGCGAGGCGCGCGGTGGTGGAGAACGGGAAGAACGTGGTCTGCCGCCACGCGGCTCCGCCGGGCTCGGTCATGATCGGCGCGATCACGTTGACGAGCTGCGCGAGCGACGCCGATGTGACCCGGTCCGAGTTCTTCAGCAGCGTGATCATCAGGTTGCCGAGCACGACGGCGTCGGCGACGGAGTAGACGTCCTCGAGCAGGCGCGGCGCGTACGGCCACTCCCGGGCACCGCTGGTGTCGGCGGCGGCGAGGGCGGCCTCCTCCTCCTGGTGCTCCTGGAGGTACCAGATGTTCCACTCGTCGAACGACAGCTTGATGTCCTTCGACTTCTTCAGCTTGTGCTTCACGTGGTCGACGGTCGCGGCGACGGTGGAGATGAAGTACTCCATGTCGAGCGAGGACGCGAGGAAGGAGCCGAGGTCGCCGTCGTACTCCTGGTAGTAGGCGTGGCAGGAGACGTACTCGACGTCGTCGTACGCGTGCTCGAGGACGACGCGCTCCCACTCGCCGAAGGTGGGCATCGAGGAGCCGGAGGAGCCGCAGATCACGAGCTCGAGCGAGGGGTCGGCGATCTTCAGCGCCTTCGCGGTGCGCGAGGCGAGCTTGCCGTAGTCATCCGCGTTCATGTGGCCGACCTGCCACGGGCCGTCCATCTCGTTCCCCAGGCACCACATGCGGATGTCGTGCGGCTCCGGCGACCCGTTCGCGATCCGCTGGTCCGCGAGGAACGTGCCGGCCTTGCCGTTCGCGTACTCGAGGACGTCCAGGGCCTCGAGGACGCCGCGGGTGCCGAGGTTGACGGCGTACATGATCTCGCTGCCGGTCAGCTTCGCCCACTTCGCGAAATCGTCCAGGCCCACCTCGTTGGTCTCGAGCGAGTGCCAGGCCAGATCGCGGCGACGCGGACGGTCCTCGCGCGGTCCGACCCCGTCCTCCCACCGATAGCCCGAGACGAAGTTCCCGCCCGGATAGCGGACGGTGGTCGAGCCGAGCTCCTTGACCAGCTCGACGACGTCCAGGCGGAGGCCGTCCTCGTTCGCGGTCGGGTGCCCGGGCTCGTAGATCCCGTCGTAGACGCAGCGGCCCAGGTGCTCGACGAACGAGCCGAACAGCCGCGGATTCACGGGAGCGACCACCGCAGCCGGATCGAGGGAGATGCGCGCGGTCGCGGGCGGGGAGACGGCGCGGGAGGCGTCGGTCATGGCAGAGCCTTTCTGGATCGTGCTGAGGTGAGCGGTGATGCGGGAGTCCCGGCGCCGGTCGGCGTCACTTGACGGAGCCGATGGAGAGTCCGCCCTGCCAGTACTTCTGCAGGGTGAGGAACGAGACGATCAGCGGGATGACGGAGATCAGGGCGCCGACGATGACGAGGTTCCACAGCGACTGGCCGCCGGTGTTGACCGACGCCTGGGTCTGCCAGGTGCCGAGTCCGACCGTGACCGGGAAGAGCTGCGAATTCGAGAGCATCACGAGGGGGAGGAAGTAGTTGTTCCAGGTCCCGACGACGGAGAGCAGCAGCACCGTCACGAGTGCGGGGCGCAGCAGCGGCAGGGCGACGCGGAAGAACACCGTGATCTCGCCGGCTCCGTCCATCCGGGCGGCGTCGAGCATCTCCTCCGGCACCGCGTCCTGCGTGTAGACGCGCATCAGGTAGACCGCGAACGGGTTGAGCATCGAGGGCAGGATGACCGCCCACACGGTGTTGGTGAGCTGGGCGGTGCTGAACATGACGAACAGCGGGATGACCAGGGCCGTCGCCGGCACCATCACCGACCCCAGGACCAGCGAGAAGAAGGCGTTGCGGCCCTTGAAGGCGTAGGCCGCGAAGCCGTAGCCGGCGAGCACCGACAGCACCGTCGCTCCGAGTCCGCCGGCGAAGGCGTAGAGGAACGAGTTGCCGAGCCACTTCCAGTAGAGGCCGTTCGAGTAGGTGAACAGCGAGCCGATGTTGGTGAAGAACTCGAAGGAGTCGCCGAACCACAGCGGGCTGACGGTGCCCGAGAACAGGCCGACCTGGTCCTTGGTCGAGGCCACGACGAGCCACCAGAACGGGAGCGCGAAGTAGACGACGAAGGCGAGCAGGATCACGTGCGGGAGCAGCTGGCGGCCGCCGCGGCGGCTCCGCGCCCGGACGGCGTCGTCGCGTCGCTGGACGCGGTCGCGCTTGGGGGCGAGCGAGAGGGTGCTCATGAGAGTCCGTTCCTCTTCTTGGTGGCCATCAGGAACAGGTAGGACCCGAGGAACACCACGAGACCCAGCGCGAAGGAGATCGCGGAGGCGTAGTTGAACTGGTTGTAGGAGAAGGCGAGCGTGTACGCGTAGATGTTCGGCGTGTACGACGCGTCGATCGAGCCCGAGGCCAGCGAGCGCAGGATCTGCGGCTCGGTGAAGAACTGCAGGGTGCCGATGAGGGCGAAGACGAGGATCAGCACCATGGAGGAGGAGATCATCGGGATCTTGATCCGCAGCGCCGTCTGGATCGCGCTCGCGCCGTCCAGGCGTGCCGCCTCGTAGACCGCGGGGTCGATGCCCTGCAGGGCCGCGTAGATGATGATCATGTAGTAGCCGGCCCACTGCCAGGTGACGACGTTGACCAGGCTGCCGAAGATCGAGTCCTTGCCGAGCAGGTTCGGCGCGTCGAGACCGAGCCAGCCGAACACCTCCGTGGCGGGCCCGAAGGACGGGCTGTAGAGGAAGCCCCACATCAGGGCGCCGATCACCGCGGGCACCGCGTAGGGCACGAAGATCATCAGCCGGGCGAACCGCGAGAACCGCGAGGTGAGCGCGTCCAGCATCAGCGCGGCGATCAACGAGACCAGCATCTGGATCGGGATCAGGATGAGGGCGAAGCGCACCACCAGCCAGACGCCCTCGAGGAAGAGGGGGTCCGAGAAGGCCTTGGCGTAGTTCGCGAACCAGACCCACTGATTGCCGGTGGCGACGGTCTTGTTCTGCAGGCTCAGGATGAACGAGTAGATCAGCGGAGTGATCAGGAAGACCACGAGGAAGATCCCGAACGGGGCGACGAAGACCCAGCCCCAGCGCGCGCGCCGGGAGGCGACGACTCCGGTGCGCGGCTTCTTCGGACGGGTCTCGGCCGGAGCGGCGCCGGCGGCGGGGGCGGGGACGACGAGGTTGGACATGGTGCTCCTTCGAGGAGGGACGGGGCGGCCGCCGCCCTCGCGGACGGCGGCCGCCGATCGTCAACCGACCGTGTAGCCCTGGCCCGCGGCGTACTCGCTGACCGCGGTCTGATAGGTCGAGAGGGCGTCCGCGACGCTCGAGTCACCGCTGTTCACGGCGTTCACCGCCTCGGTGAGCTTGTCGTAGGCGAAGTTCTGGAACGGCGAGACCTGGAAGCCCTGGTACTCCGTGGCGGCGGCGAGGAAGACGTCCTTGTTGATCTGCTGACCGCCGAAGAAGTCGTACTCGAGGTTCGCGAAGTAGTCCGACTCGAGGATCGGCTTCCACAGCGGGAACAGAGCGCCCTTCTCGATGCCGATCTTCCAGGCCTCCTCGGTGCCGAAGATCTCCTTCGCCACCGTCGCGGCCGCTTCCTTGTCCTCGGCCTGGCTGGTCACCGCGAAAGCGGATCCGCCGATGTTGATCTGGGTCGGCTCGGCGCCCTCCCACTGCGGGACCGGAGCGGCGCGCCACACGGCGTCGGTGTCGGCGCCCTCGAAGCCCTTCAGGTAGCCGGGCAGCCAGGCGGCGGCGACGACCGAGGCGTAGGTGCCGTCGACCAGGTGGGTGTTGTAGTCGGTGGTCGAGGCGTCCTCGGTGCCGACCAGGCCCTTCTGCACCAGGTCGCTCCAGTAGTCCATGACCTTCGCGCTGGCCTCGTCGTCGAGGTCCACCGTGACGTCCGTGCCGTCGACGGTGTAGGGCACCGAGCCGGCCTGCGCGAAGAGCGCCTGCTGGTAGGCGCGGCCGTTGCCGGGGAAGTCCGTCATGAGGGTGGTGGAGCCGGCGTCCTTGAGAGCCTGCGCCGCTGCGGCGTACTCCTCCCAGGTCGTCGGGACGGGGATGCCGTACTGGTCGAGGATGTCCTGGCGGTAGAGCATGCCGACGGGTCCGCCGTCGACGGGGATCGCGTAGGTGGCGTCGCCGCTGGAGACGTCGGCCCAGGCGCCCTCGGAGTAGTTGCTCTGCACGTCGCCCGCGCCGTACTCGGTGAGGTCGACGAGCGCGTCCTGCGGGATGTAGCTCTGCACGACCTCGCTCTCGAGCATGACGACGTCGGGTGCGCCCGAGCCGGCCTGCACGGCGGTGGTGAGCTTGGTGTACTCGTCGTTGCCGGCGCCGGCGTTGCTCCAGCAGATCTGGACGTCGTCGTGGCTGTTGTTGAAGAGGTCGACGATCCCCTCGAACTCCGGGTACCAGGCCCACATCGTGACGACCTTGGCGTCCTCGTTCACGATCGTGTTCTCGCAGGTGGCGGCGTCGCTCCCTGCGGAGCAGCCGGTCAGGGCGGCCGCGGAGGCGGCGACGGCCACCCCCGCCGCGAGCATTCTCTTCGTGTGACGCATCATTGCGTGTCCTTTCGGATACGGCCGTCGTCGGCCGGGAAGGGGGGATCGTCCTGGAGCAGGTCGCTTGTACAACGATGGAAAACAACGTTGTAGAAATGATGATGCGGAGTTCGTCGGCGAGTGTCAAGAGCGCGGTCGCCGTCCGCGACGCAACCGTGATCAACGCGCTACGGCGCGGTCGACTCCCGCGACGTCACCGAGAAACCGGCCTCGTGCAGCGTCGGCGGCGCGAGGAGCGAGCCCTCGATCCGCCCCTTCAGCACCTCGACGGCGGTCCGCGCGATCTCGTCGCGACCCGGATCGATGCTCGACAGGCTCGGGACCGAGTACCGCGATTCGTCGACGTCGTCGAAGCCGATGACCGCGACGTCCCCGGGGATGCTCAGCCCCTGCACCTGCAGCGCGCGGATGGCGCCGAGCCCGAGGGAGTCGTTCAGGGCGAAGACGGCGTCGAAGTCGACCCCGGACTCCAGGACCCTGCACATCGCCGCGTTGCCGTTGGCGCGGTGCCACGGTCCCGAGTAGCTGACGAGGCGCTCGTCGTAGGCGATGCCCGCCGCCTCCAGGGCCTCTCGGTAGCCCCGCATCCGCAGCGCGGCCGAGCCGACGTCCTCGTTCTCGTGCGCCCCGAGAGCGACGATCCGCCGCCGGCCGGACTCGATCAGGTGGGTCGTCGCGGCGCGGGCGGCGGCGACGTTCTGCATGGTCACGTGGTCGAAGCGCGAGCTGAAGATCCGCTCGCCCAGCAGGACGAGCGGGTAGTCGACCGCGAGCGCCGGCTCGTCGGCCATCGCCATCCCCAGGGGGCTGAAGAGCAGCCCGTCCGTGAGCTGGCGCCGCGAGCTGCGCAGGACGTCCCGCTCGCGCTGCGGGTCCCCTCCGGTCTGCTCGATCAGCACGGTCAGACCCCGGTCGTCGGCCGCGCGCATGACGCTGTCGGCGAGCTCGGCGAAGTACGCCAGGCTCAGCTCGGGGAGCGCCAGCCCGATGACGTTCGTCCGCCCGCGCCGGAGACTCCGGGCCGAGAGGTTCGGGATGTACCCCAGCTCGGCGATCGCGGCCTCGACCCGCTCGCGGGTGGCCGGGCGCACGTGCGGGTAGTCGTTGATGACGTTGGAGACGGTCTTGATGGAGACTCCGGAGGCCCGCGCCACGTCGTGCAGAGTGATCGCCATCGATCTCCTTCAGTCGGGACCTGCTGAACATACAACGTTGTAGCTGACTCTAGCGCTCCCCTGAACGGGTGCGCCGGAGGGCGCCGCACCGCCCACGGGCGAGGGCGATCCGGGCGATCGGACGTGCGGCGACCGCCTCAGAGGAAGTCGTAGTCCAGCTCGCCCCAGAGCTGCCGGGGGTCGGTGTCCCAGACCCCGATCGGCTCCCGGGAGCGCTCGAGCGCGTCGAGCCGGTCGCGCAGATCGAGCGCGGAGTCGGTGCCGGACCCGGTCCGCTCGCCCCGCAGCAGGAGCGGGACCCCGACGCCGATGGTCAGGACCACCACCGCCGAGGCGTCGGAGGACGCCGCGTCCGCGAGAGTGACGGTGGCCATCCGGCCGCGGTCGGCCAGCGCCACCGAGTAGCGCAGAACGGCGTCCGCGGCCTCGTCCTCGAGGACGATCGCGCCCCCGGCGTACGACAGAGTCTTCATCTCATGCTCCCCTGGTGCTCTCGGCGGATGGACGAGGTCCGACATCGGGGACCAGGATGCGGTCCGCTCACCGTACGCCACCCGGCCGCCGCCGCACAGGGTGGCGCCGGAGGAGCGACGCGACCGCAGGCCCGCGCCGATCCGCCCTAGCCCCGGACCGGCGCGCATGTTAACGTGAACACCACCCGCCGGCCCCTCTTCGGCGGCCTGATCCCCCTCACCCAGGAAAGGTCTCGACGATGAGACGACGCTCCCCGGAGCCCCCTGCCACCGCGCCCCGGCGCCGTGCCCGGTCCCTCTTCCTCTCCGCACTCGCGTGCACGAGCGTCGCCCTCGGAGGCGCCCTCGTCCCCGTGACGGCCCAGGCCGCCGACGTGCCCGCGCCCACCGCGCACTACGACATGTCGCACGCCGGCTCCGCGCTCCTCGACATCTCGGGCAACGGCCGCAACGCGACGCTGACCGGGCTCACCGACGCCTCCTTCGCCGACGCCGGCGGCGACCAGGTCGCCCGCTTCAAGTCGGACGGCTACGCGAGCCTGCCCAAGGGACTGGTCACCGGCACCGACAACGCCTTCGCCGTCGAGTACACGGTGAAGACGCAGACCACCGCGAACCAGTTCGGCTGGGTGATCGGCGACGGCGTCGGCCCCTGGAACACCACCCAGCTCGGCAACCACGTCTTCGTGAACCCGCGGAACCCCGACGGCTCCCCGAGCGGCCAGGTCCTCGCCGGCATCCGTGTGAAGGACAGCGGCAACGGCGAGACCCGGATGCCCTTCGGCGGCACCCTCAACCCCGGCTTCACCACCCTCACCCTCGTCGGCACCGGCACCGGCTCGAGCACCGCGCTGACCCTCTACCGCGACGGCGTGCAGATCTCGACGGTCACCGCCGCGAAGTCGATGGCGAGCATCGTCCCCTCCGGGAGCACGCTCGGCTACCTCGGCCGCTCGCTCTACACCGGCGACCCGCTGCTCACCGCCGACGTCACCGACGTCAAGTTCTGGGACACGGCGCTCACCGCCGACCAGGTCGCGTCGAGCATGCCGACCGCCGCCGCGAAGGCCGCCGCGACCTCGGCGCTGCTGCGCCCCGACATCCTGCCCGTGCTCCTGGCCGGCAACCCCTCGCTGACCGCCGTCTCGACGAACCTGACGCTCCCCGCGACCAGCAGCGGCGTCCCGCTCACCTGGACCTCCTCGAACCCCGCGGTCGTCTCCGGCACCGGAGTCGTCTCGCGCTCGATCGCGCAGGACACCCCGGTCACCCTCACCGCGACCACCGGCCAGGGCGCCGTGCTGACCTTCGACGTCGTCGTGCTCGCCCCGAGCATCAACGACGACCTCGACGCGCTCGTGCTCGCCACCCGCACCACCGAGAACCTGCCTCTCGCCGTCACGGGAGCCAAGAACGGCACCGCCATCACCTGGACCTCGTCCGACCCGGCGCTCGTCACCCCGACCAGCACCTCGTACACCGCCCCGGCGGTCGGCGCGGCCGACCCGTTCCGCGGCGGCGGCGTCGTCACCCGTCCGGCCTACGGCTCGGGCGACAAGCCGGTCACGCTGACCGCGACCGCGACGCTCAACGGCGTCACCGAGACCCGCTCCTTCACCCTCACGGTGGCCGAGCTCGGCCGCACCGCTCCCGACGCGGGCTACGCCTCGGCGTACTTCAAGTCGGACGGCGACGAGAAGATCTACCAGGCGGCGACGTCCGGCAACGACTTCTTCACCTTCTCCCCGGTCAACGGCGGCAAGGCGGTCATCACCTCGACGACCGACACCAAGGGCCTGCGCGACCCGTTCATCCTCCGCTCGCACAACGGCGACAAGTACTACATGGTCGCCACCGACCTCTGCATCTCCTGCGGCACCGGCTGGGGCGACGCGCAGTCCAAGGGCAGCCTCAAGATCGAGGTCTGGGAGTCGACCGACCTGGTGACCTGGACCCGCACCAACGGCGCCGACACCGGCATCACCGTCAACCAGCCGGCCGCCGGCATGACCTGGGCGCCGGAGGCGTACTGGGACGACGCGCTGCAGTCCTACGTGGTCTTCTTCTCCTCGCGCCTCTACTCCGACGCGACGAAGACCAACAGCGACAAGCTCTACTCCCGCGTCTTCTCGGTGATCACCCGCGACTTCCGCACCTTCACCCAGCCGCCCGCCACCTGGCAGGACACCGGCTACGCGCGGATCGACTCGACGATCACCAAGATCGGCGACTCCTACTACCGCTTCACCAAGAACGAGGAGGGCGGCGCCGCCGGCACCCTCGAGGCCGGGAAGGACATCTTCCTGGAGAAGTCGACGGTGCTCACCGCGCCGACGACCTCGTCGAACTGGAACGCCGACCCGACGAAGACCTGGCAGCTGACCGACACCAACATGACGAAGCTCGAGACCGGTCAGGACGGCGAGGGCCCCGAGATCATCAAGCTGAACGCCGGGGACCCCAACGACACCACCGCGAACGGCGACGGCTACGCCTTCCTCGTCGACAACTACGGCCAGGGCGGCTACAAGGCCTTCGTGACCTCGGGAGCCGCCATCGCCGGCAGCTCGCAGTCGGCCCGCCTCTCGAAGTCGGCCGACTGGAACGTCTCGACCAAGGGCGGCCTCCCGGTCAGCCCGCGGCACGGCGCGTTCGTCAGCGTCCCGCAGACGGTCCTCACCGCGATGAAGAACTGGACCGGCGTCACCGCCGTCGACTCCACCACGACCCTCACCGCCGACGGCCGCACGGTCACGGCGAAGGTCGCGGCGGCCGACAAGGGCGACGTCGCCGGCACCGTCACCTTCACCGGCGGCACCTGGAGCTCGACCGTCGCGCTCTCGGGCGGCTCGGCGAGCGCCGTCGTCCCGGCCGGAGTGAGCGGCGTCACCGCCTCCTACAACGGCTACACCGACGCGCTGGTGCGCACCTCGGCCTCGGCCGCGCTGCCGCTCGACACCCTCGAGCTCGCTCCCGCCGTCTCGACCCGCTGCATCGCCGGCAAGGTCGTGCTCACCGTGACCGTCAAGAACACCGACACCGCCGCCGCCGACATCACCGTCGACTCCGCCTACGGCACGAAGGCGTTCCCCTCGGTCGCCCCGGGCTCCTCCGCCTCGGCCGCGTTCACCACGCGCCTGAAGTCGACCCCCGCCGGCTCGGTCACCGTCACCGGCACCGCCCCGGGCCAGCCCGCCTTCGCCGCCACCCTCCCCTACCAGGCGGCCACCTGCTGACCCCCTGACCCGCTCCGCGAGATGCCACTTATGCGCACGACACGCCGTGAAAGGCGAGCACAAGTGGCATCTCGCGTGAGCAGTCGAGGACGGGTCAGGGCAGGTCGAGGCGGAAGCCGACGCCGCGGAGGGTGGTGATCGTCACCGCCGCGCCGAGCTTGCGGCGGAGCGCGAAGACGTGGACGTCGAGGGTGCGGGTGGAGCCGAACCAGTTGCAGTCCCAGACCTCGTCGATCAGGGCCTCGCGGGTGAGCACCGCCCCCGGGCGCCGGGCCAGGGCCAGCAGCAGGTCGAACTCCTTGGGGGTCAGAGGGAGCTCCGCGCCGTCGAGGTGCACGCGGCGGGACGCGGGATCGACGACGACCCGGCCGAGCGACAGGGGCGGCGGCGGGAGGGCGACCGCCGACCGCGCCCCGGCCGCGCCGACCCTCCTGCTCACCGCCCGGATCCGCGCGATCAGCCCGCGGACGCCGAACGGCTTGATCACGCAGTCGTCCGCGCCCACCTCGAGCGCGGCGACGGTGTCGGCCTCGTCGCTGCGCGCGGTGATCACGATGATCGGGACGTCGGACCTGCGACGGAGCGTCCGGCAGACGTCCAGCCCGTCCATGTCCGGCAGTCCGAGGTCGAGGAGCACGAGGTCCGGAGGGCCGGAGTCGAGCGCCTCCCTGCCCGTCCGCGCCCGGACGACGGCGTAGCCGTACTGCTCGAGCACCGCGGTCACGCAGTCGGCGATCACGGGATCGTCCTCCACCAGCAAGATGAGCACGACTCACTGTGCCACGCCCGGCGGGCGAGGCGCTCCGCTGTCACGGCGTGACGGGCTCCTTCGACGAGTGGTGCTCGATGATCTTCCACTCGCCGTCGATCTCCTCGTAGACGAAGGTGAACCGCGCGTGCACGAGCTCCCCGGTCTCCGCGAGCGCGAAGGTGTAGAGGCCGGTGTTCGAGGCGTAGCCGTCGCCGAGATCGCGGACGACGCTCTCGTCGATCGTCCCCGTCGGCCGCTTCTTCAGGAAGGCGTCGAAGTAGCCGATGCGCTCGGCCGAGGTGTCGAGGACCCCGGGTGCGACGGTCGGCAGCAGCACCGCGTCGTCCGCGTACAGCGCGTCCACCTGCGCGGGGTCGCCGGTGGCGAGCGCCGCGTTCCACTCGTCGAACAATTCCCGCACCTCGGCGTCGGTGGGCGCGGCGACCGCGGCAGCGGCGGTCGCCGTGGACGCGGCCGGCGCGGGAGCGGCGCTGCAGCCGGCGAGCACCAGGAGCAGCGCGGCCGGCGGCGCGAGGACTCCGGCGAGACGGCGGGACGGACGAGCACGAGGAGACGACATGGGGTTCCCTTGACGACGAGAGGAGCGGCGGTCCGGCGACGCCGGCACTCCACAGTCCGCTCCACCCCGTCAGCGCCCCGTCACCCCCGCATCATGCGCGCGTCACGATCCCCCTTCGCCGTTCGGCAGCGTCGGCCCGAGCAGGACGAGGCATGTCGCGCCTCCGCTGCCGCAGGACGCGCAACGTCACAGAAGCGGAATCCGACCCCACTACGGTGTGGCAACCCGATCGATCGCGCGAGACGCTGCCGCCGGCCCGCACCGGGGCCGGTCCGCCCGGAGCATCCCGCCCCTCCCACCCCAGGAGCAGCCATGCCTCGACGCCTCACCCGACCGACCGCCGTCCTCGCGGCTCTTCTCGCCGTCTGCACCGCTCTTCCCGCGCACGCCGCGACGCCCGGCCCCTCCCCTCTCGACGATCCGCTCGTCGGGGTGAGGATGGAGGAGCTGCGCGTCCTGCCCGCGGACCCGAAGGTCGAGCGTCCCGCCGCCGTGTACACGATCGTCGACGACAGGGACATCGCGTTCCCGGTGTCAGCGACGCCGCAGCCGGGTGCCGAGGGGTCGGCGTACGACCTGCGGACGGCGACGCCGCTCGCTGCGGTCGCCGACATCGTCCGGGGCCGGACCGCACTCGTGCGCTGCTCGCAGGTGGACGCCGTCCCGGACTCGATCCCGACCGTGTTCGCGAGCCTCTGCCGGGCGGCGGGCGCCGCCGAGATGACCTGGAGGGACGGCCGCTCGCTCGGAGTGCCGATCTGGTACGCCCGCGACCTCGACGGGGGTCTGGTCTGCATCACGGGGACGGGAACGGAGTGCCTCACGAGCGAGCCCGGCGTCGATCCGGCGTCGGGTGCCGATCGCTGGCGGGTGTCCGCCGCTCGGTGCAGCTCCGCGGCGGCCGGCTCCCCCCTGCTTCAGGCCTGTGGTCGGCTCCAAGCCGCTCTCGACGACTCCGGGCACCGGATCGCGCAGCGCGCGTACGACCGTCAGCACGCGCGGATGGATCGGCTCTTCTCCCTCGGGCTGAACGACGCGAAGCTCGGAGCGGAGGCGGCGCTCCGCGCGAGGATCGCCGCCTTCGAGCCGCGGATCCTCCGGGCGATCGCCGAGCGGAGAAGCGCGTGCCAACCGTTCTGGCTGGCCCTCAGTCTCGGCTTGAGCATGGTCTTCTGCAAGGCCGCCGGTCACGATGTGGAGACGCTCGAGGCGGAGCGGAACGCTCTCCAGATGGAGCACGGCGCCCGGGTCGCCGAGGCGCAGGCGGCACTCCGGGTCCGGATGGCGGAGGACTGGCACGAGCTGCACCGCACCTGGTCGGGCGAGGACCCCACCGGCTACGCGGCCCTGCTCCGGGTCGAGAGCGAGGAGCTGTCCGAGTTGAAGGCGGCGGAGGAGGAGTACCGGCGCGCCGCCGACAGTGACGAGCAGACGTTCCGCGAGCTGCAGCGGCAGTGGCTCCACGAGCGCAGCGCGATCGGGGAGGCGGAGCAGATCCCGCTGATCGGGCCGCTGATCCGGCACATCGAGGAGTACGAGCAGAACCCGAGCGGGACCAACCTCCGCCGCGTGTTCCTCGGAGCACTCGGACCGGCGGGCGAGGCCATCGAGGGCGGGCTGGAGCTCTCCGCCGAGACCAAGCTCAAGACCGGCGAGCAGCGGTTCCTCTCGGACGCGCTGCACGAGATCGGAGGGAAGGACGACTTCGGGACCACGCTCGAGAGCCTCATCACCGACTTCTCGAAGGACCTCGGGGACGAGGCGGTGGAGGGGGTCCGCGAGAGCGGCCTCTGGAGCGACGCGCCCGGGTCCGATGCTCCGCCCGAGTCGCACTACGAGGACTTCGGGCAGCTCCTCGCCCGGGCTCCGCGGATGATCCCGGAGGCGACTCAGAAGTGGCTCCTCGCGAACGGGCCGCTCCGCGACAAGCTGGGGCTCGGCGGCACGAACACCTTCCCGGTGCTGAGCGCCACCAGTGCCGATCTGCGCCACGCCGCCGCACAGGTCGCCTTCGAGCGCGGGGTGGAGACGATCTTCACGCACGCGTTCGGCACGGACTACGAGCAGGTCGCGCGGAAGAACCCCGCCTGGACGGGCGCGGAGGCCCGGCTCATCACGGCGGAGCTGCTGAAGGTCCTGACGGACTCCGCCTATCTGGAGCAGATCAGTCCGATCTGGGTCGCCTCCGACACCCTGGGCGATCGGCCCGCCGCCTTCGTCTACGACGACGATCAGAGCGCGATCCTGCTCAACCAGGACCTCGTGAGGATCACCGACGGCTCCGCCAATCCGGAGTTCGCCAAGTTCTATCTCGAGGAGCTCGGTCACTCGCTGAACTGGTGGCGCTGCACGATCTTCGACGTCGAGGTGAAGCACTGCAGCGGAGAGGGCGATGTCGGCGCCCGCTTCCGCGATGCCGTCATGCTGAGCACGCCGTCGACCGACCCTGCCTTCGGCGCCGCGATCGCGAGTCTCCCGGCCCACGATCAGGACAGCTCCTCGACGGTCCTGTTCACCGGCGGCTCGACCGCGCATCTGGAGGGCTGGAACTCCTACAGCTCGCTCAACTCGCACATCTCCGGGAAGGGCCGCTTCAGCTTCCTCCTGCGGGCGGGGATCGAGCTCTCCTCCGAGTACCCCGGGGTGAGCGACGAGTTCGACCTGGAGATGTCGGTCGGTGCTCCGTCGATGACGAGGAGCGGCAATCCGTGGGTCACCTCTCCGAACGGGCCGTGCAAGGTCCGGCAGCTCGCTCTCAAGGAGGACTGCAACGTCCCCACGATGTCGATCGCGCTCTCCTTCCGCGACTCGATCAACTACTCCGTTCTCGGCGCCCCCGGGGTGAAGGACACGGCGTTCGCGAAGGCGGGGGTCAATCTCTCTCCGGCGCTCGTCCGGAAGCACGGCGTCCGGCTCTACTTCCAGCCGAAGGCCGGAGAGCCCGACGCGTGGCGCTTCCTGCCCGGCCACACGATCTACTTCAAGGAGTTCAGCCTGGCCGGTGACGGCAAGGTCGACGGCACGAAGATGCTCGACACGTTCGCCGGCAAGCGGATGCCGGCCCCGCACCGGCTCGACGTCGCCGGGAAGGCGACCGTCGAGGGCAGCTACATCGTGGAGATCGCCACCCGGGAGAAGTCGGCGCTGGACACCTGGCTCGCCCTCGACGTCTCGAGCGCGCTGCTCGGCTGCGCCGGCGGCTTCGTCTTCGCGATCGTCGCGGAGCAGGACCCGATCACGGGCTGCCACGTCGGGTCCGATCTCCTCGAGGGGATCGAGACCGCGGCGGAGGCGGCGGACGGGCGGCTCACCACCTTCCTGACCTCCAACGCCTCCGTCGCCGTGCCCCTCTCCGTCGAGTACAAGGCCACGCGATCGGCGGGCCGCGTCACCGACCTCCCGGCCGATGTCCCGCCGCAGTCCGGAGTGGAGATGTGGGAGGTGGGCCCGCCCCCGGCCGCCGCCGCGCACTCCGCGGAGCAGGTCTCCGCCCTGCGGACGAAGGCGAGCGCCGCGCTGAAGAAGATGAAGTCGGTGTCCTTCACCGGCCTGGCCGTCTTCCGCCCCCGCATCAGCTGGACGCTCGGAACGCGCACCCTGCACCTCGGCACCCACTCGCTCCCCACCGCGAACCTCATCGAGTAGCCCCCGTCCCCTCCCCCGCCGCGAGATGCCACTTGTGCGCGCGACACGCCGTGAAAGGCGTGCACAAGTGGCATCTCGCGGAGGGCGGTCAGCTCGTCGCGGCCAGCAGGTCGGCGTGGTGCACGGCCGCCACATTGGGGTGCGCGCGCAGGCGGTAGCGCAGCGCGTTCTCGCCGTAGGTCTCGAGGATCGGGCTGTTGGTCGGGTCGACCGAGAGGCCGGACTTCAGCTCCTCGGGCAGCGGCAGCGAGGGCATCGTCGAGTCGAGCGAGGGGTTGAAGAAGAACGGGATCGAGATGCGGTCGGTGCCGATCAGCGGCGAGATCACGCGGTGCAGCGTCGCCTTGAGGTAGCCGCCGGTCGCCAGCTCGAGCATCTCGCCGATGTTGACGACGAACGCCCCGGGCAGCGCCGGCGCCTCGATCCAGGAGCCGTCGTGCTCGACCTGCAGGCCGCCCTTGCCGGGCTCGACCAGCAGCAGGGTCAGCACGCCGCCGTCGCGGTGCGCGCCGACGCCCTGCTTGGGCTCGGGGTCCGAGGTGCCGGGGTAGCGGACGACCTTGACCAGCGAGAACGGCTTCTCGGCGAACGCCTCGTCGAAGACGTCGGCCGGAGCGTCGAGGGCCACGGCCCAGGTGCGCAGCAGGCGGATGGCCACCGCGGCGAGCTCCTCGTGCCAGCGCTCGAAGACGGCGCGGAACTCGGGCAGCGACTCCGGCCAGAGGTTCGGCCCCTCGAGGCGCTGGTAGTCCGGGACGTCGGCGCCGGACGGCACGGTCTCGCGGTCGATGCCGATGTCGACCTGCTCGCGGTAGTCGACGTCGCCGTTGGTCAGCTCGGCGCCGAAGCGGGTGTAGCCGCGGAACTGCGGGCTGGCGGTGTTCTCGATCGCGAGCTTCTCCTCCTCGGAGAGCTCGAAGAAGCGGCGGGAGACGGCGACCACGTCGTCGAGGAGGTCCTGCGGCACGCCGTGGCCGACGAGGTAGAAGAAGCCCACGTCGTGCGTGGTCTCGCGGAGATCGCGGCGGAACGCGGCGGCTTCCTCCTCTCCCTGGTCGAGGCGGGAGAGGTCGAGGATCGGCAGGGAATCGGTCATGGGGAAAGCCTTGCGCAGTTCGCCTTCTCCGCACCGATTGTTACGACAACTAAATGCGAAGACCCAGCCTGCGCCCGGGACCGAGGTCTCCGGACGCAGGCTGGGCCCGCGGATGCCGCCGAGTGTTACGGCGTGGGCATGCCGCCGTTCACGTGCAGCGTCTCGCCGATGACGTAGCTCGACTCGGGCGAGGCGAGGAACACGTAGGCCGGAGCGAGCTCCGAGGGCTGGCCCCAGCGGCCGAGCGGCGTCTGCGAGCCGACCTCGGGCAGCTTCTCCGGCGGCTGGCCGCCGGCGGTCTGCAGCGGGGTCCAGATCGGACCGGGCGCGACGACGTTCACGCGGATGCCCTTGGGCGCGAGCTGCTGCGAGAGCGCCTTCGAGAACGTGTTGATCGTGGCCTTGGTGGAGGCGTAGTCGACCAGCGTCGGCGACGGCTGGTAGGCCTGGATCGACGAGGTGCTGATGATCGCGGAGCCCGGGGCGAGGTGCGGCACGGCCGCCTTCGTCATCCAGAACATCGCGTAGACGTTGGTCTTGAAGGTCTCGTCGAACTGCTCGTCGGAGATGTCGAGGAAGTCCTCGACCGACTGCTGCTTGCCGGCGTTGTTGACGAGGATGTCGAGGCCGCCGAGGCCCTCGACGGCCTTCGCGACGGCGCCGACGGCGAAGTCGTGGTCGGTGATGTCGCCGGGGATGGCGACGGCGACGCGGCCGGCCTCCTCGATGAGGGCGACGACCTTCTTGGCGTCGGACTCCTCCTCGGGCAGGTAGACGATGGCGACGTCGGCACCCTCGCGGGCGTAGGCGATGGCGACGGCCGCGCCGATGCCCGAGTCGCCGCCGGTGATGAGCGCCTTGCGGCCCTCGAGGCGGCCGGAGCCGCGGTAGGTCGACTCGCCGCGGTCGGCGAGGTCGTCCATCTTCGAGTCGAGGCCGGAGCCCTCCTGATACTGCTCCTCGGTGTCGATGTCGGCGAACATCTTCGTGGGGTCCTGGAACGTGTACTGGTCGGTCGTGTTCTCGGAAGTCATGTCCTCGACGCTAGGCGCGGGCATCGCGCTCGCGCGCGTGGTTGACAGCGCGCATTCCGCGCGGCAGAGCGGATGCCCAGCCCGCTTCCAGGTTCGACGTCCGCAGACGCCCGGAGAGGCTGACCACGGCCCCCGCTTCCGGGAGAATGGCCCGGTGACCCGCGACGACTCCCCGGCCTTCGACCCCACCGCCCCGCTGCCCGGCTGGCAGCACGCCTACTCCGGCAAGGTGCGCGACCTCTACACCCCCGACGACTCCGACCCGGCGCTCGGCGCCGACCGGATGCTCGTCGTCGCGAGCGACCGGGTCAGCGCCTTCGACACGATCCTCGAGCCCGGCATCCCCGGCAAGGGCGAGCTGCTGACCGAGCTGTCGCTGTGGTGGTTCGGCCAGCTGGCCGACGTGCCCAACCACCTCGTCCCGGGAGAGATCCCCGAGGCCGTGCGCGGCCGGGCGATGCTCGTGAAGACGCTCGACATGTTCCCGATCGAGTGCGTCGTGCGCGGCTACCTTTCCGGCAGCGGGCTCAAGGAGTACCGGGCGACCGGCGCCGTCTCCGGCGTCGCGCTCCCGGAGGGGCTGAACGACGGCGACGTCCTGCCCGAGCCGATCTACACCCCCGCCTGGAAGGCGCCGCAGGGCGAGCACGACGAGAACATCTCGTTCGAGCGCACCGTCGAGCTCGTCGGCGAGGACGCGGCGGAGGCGCTGCGCACCCTCTCGCTGCACGTCTACCGGGAGGCGTCCGCGATCGCGCTGCGCAGCGGCGTCATCCTGGCCGACACCAAGTTCGAGTTCGGCGTCGACCGCAAGACCGGCGTCGTCACCCTCGGCGACGAGGTGCTCACGAGCGACTCCTCGCGCTACTGGGACGCGGTCGACTACGACGCGGGCGTGCGAGGGCAGTCCTTCGACAAGCAGATCGTCCGGGACTGGCTCGCGGACAACTGGGACGGCCAGGGCGAGCCGCCCCGGCTCCCGCACGAGATCGTCGTGCGTACCGCCGGTCGCTACCGCGAGCTGATCGAGCGCCTCACCCGCTGAGCGCGCCGCCCCGCGGGACAGGGCCGCGGGCTCAGGCCGCGGGCTCAGGCCGCGGGCTCAGGCCGCGGGCTGCGGTCCGCGCTCGAAGATCCCGGAGAGCCCCTCGAGGATCGCGGCGAAGCGCACCGACTCTGCATCGGCGACCGAGTCGGTGAGGGTGCGGACCTCGCCGTAGACCCGCTCGTCGGTCTCGCCGAGCGCCGTCTCGGCCCGGTCGGTCAGGCAGAGGATCCGGCCGCGGCCGTCGGAGGGATCGAGCACGCGGTCCACGTAGCCGGCGCGGGAGAGCCGGTCGACGAGGATCGAGACGGCCGCCGTCGTCAGACCGATCGCCCCGGCCAGATCGACGGCGCGGACGATCTCGTCGCGCCCGGCCCCGGCGCCGATCAGACGCAGGGCGGCGAGGTCGGTCGCGCCGATGCCGAGCCGGCGCTCGACGCGCGCGTCGTAGCTCCGCTCCTCGGTCCGCAGCCGGGCCAGCAGGGCGAACAGATCCGGTCGATCGTCCATGGGTCGCCCTCCTGACGGCAGGCGCCCCGATCGGGAACTCGCTCCGACCATGCAACCACTTCTCGGCGGCCCGCGGGCGTCGTCCGGGAAACGCAGCACGCGTTGTCCCGGAAACGCACTGCTCGCCGGATATTTAGCTAACCGATTTAGTCAATAAAGTACGCTGTTCTCCGGTGCGCCCCCTTCGGTGCGCCGGAAACGGCGGAGGAGAGTCGACGATGGGACGCCTGCTGTACGGGGCACCGCCGAGCGCGCACCGGTTCGAGGACCGCACCCTCGCGCACCTGCAGAGCGTGATCACCGCCCGGTTCCGCCGCGGTGAGGGCTTCCTGCTGACCACCGCGGACGACGACGGACGGCTGTCCGAGCTCTGGCTGCATCCCTCGATCGCCACCCGCTACGAGTACGACGCCGCGGGGCAGCACGACCTCAATCCGCACTGGCTGCGGGCGCTGACCGCGGCCTCGCACGGCCGGATCGGCCTGCACGTCGTCCCCGAGCCCGAGAGCGCTCCCGACCCCCGGGCCAGGAGGATCCTCGCGTGAGCGACCACAACGGCACGCTCTTCCGCCGCGGCGGCACCGTCCGCTTCGTCCGCTGGGTGTCCTCCCGCGACGGGGGCTGGGCTCCGGAGATCATCCAGGGGCGCTACCTCGAGCGCGACGACAGCGGCTGGCTCGTCGAGATCGAGGGCACACCCACCCTGCTGACGAAGGACGACTGGGCCGTCTACCGCTGACCCCGCCGACGGCACCGGCCGCCGCGTAGTGTGGCGAGAGTGCCTTCCGTCGCCCGCCGCGGCATCACCTCGGCCCCGTTCCTCCTGACCACCGCCGGCACGACCGCGCTCGTCTTCCTCTGCGCGTTCGAGTCGCTCGCGGTGACGACGATCATGCCGATCATCAGCGCCGACCTCGACGGCCGGGCGCTCTACTCGCTCGCCTTCGCGGCCACCCTCGCGGCGGCCGTCGTCGGCATGGTCACAGCGGGCTCGTCGGCGGACCGCCGCGGACCAACCCCGGCGCTGATCGCGGCGATCCTGCTCTTCACGCTCGGCCTGATCGCGGCCGGGACGGCGACGTCGATGCCGGTCTTCGTCGGCGCGCGTCTGCTGCAGGGCCTCGGCAGCGGAGGGATCACCGTCACGCTCTACGTGCTCGTCGCCCGGGTCTTCCCCGCCGAGCTGCATCCCCGGATCTTCGGCGCCTTCGCCGCGGCCTGGGTCGTGCCCTCGCTGGTGGGGCCGCTCGCTGCCGGCCTCGTCGCCGAGCTGACCAGCTGGCACTGGGTGTTCCTCGGCGTCGTGGCGCTGGTGGCCGTGGCGAGCGCGGTCATCGCGCCGACGCTCCGCGCGCTCGAGCCGCAGGAGCTGCGGCCCTTCGACCGGAGCGCGATCGGCCGCGTCGTCCGCGCCGTCGTCGTGGCCGCCGCCGTCGTCGTGCTGAGCACGAGCGCCGAGATCGTTCCGGACGCCGCGGGAGTGGTGGCTGCCGTCGCGATCGCCGTGGTGATCCTCGCGGTCCGCGCACTCCTGCCGGTCGGCACGCTGCGGGCGCGCGGCGTCCTGCCGTCGACGATGCTGCTGCGGGCCCTCGTCGCGGCCGCCTTCTTCGGCACCGAGGTCTACCTCCCGCTGCTGCTGAGCGAGCGGTACGGACTCCCGCCGTGGCTGTCCGGAGTCGCACTCACCGCCGGCGCCGTCTCCTGGGCGCTGGGCTCGCAGCTGCAGGGCCGCCCGGGCACCCGCCTCTCGCACGGCGGCGCGATGCGCCTCGGCACGGGTCTGCTGCTCGCCGGCATCCTCGTCCTGCTGCTGACGGTCGTGCTCGCGCTGTCGCCGATCGTCGCCGGAGTCGGCTGGTTCCTCGCGGGCGGCGGGATGGGCGCGATGTTCCCGCGGATGGGCACGCTGACGCTCGGCCTCTCGGCGCCGGGGCGCGAGGGCTTCAACAGCTCGGCGCTGCAGATCGCCGACTCGACCGGCGGCTCGGTCTCCCTCGCGCTCACCGGGCTGCTGGCCGCCGCGGTCACCGGTCTGGTCGGGAGCGGCGTCGCCGTGTTCACGGCCACCTTCGCCTACGGAGCGCTGATCGCCGTCGCGGCGGTGGTACTGGCGATCCGGCTCAGCGGGCTCCTCCGGCTCGAGGGCCGGGAGGAGCCCGCCGCACGGGATCGGGCCTAGGCCCGGTGCGCACGCGGGGTCAGCTGTAGAGCGACTCCGGCACGTCGAGTCCGTAGATCGCGCGGCCCGAGCTCCAGATCACCGAGCACGCGGCGCGCAGCAGGTCGGTCTCATCGGAGCCGGCGTCGACGATCACGACGGAGTCGCCGTCGAGCCGGACCTTCGCCGAGCGCACCGAGTGGGTCCCGTTCCGGGCGACGACGGTCGCCGGGTACGGTGCGTCCAGCTCGCGCAGGTCGGCCAGGATGTAGGTCGGCCGCAGCTTCGGCTCGGCCGCGAGCAGCTGCTTCGCCCGGTCGATGCCGGTGAGGACGAGCACGCTCTCCATACCGGAGGTGTTCGCCCCGGCGATGTCGGTGTCGAGCCGGTCGCCGATGAACAGCGGATTCGTCGAGCCGAACCGCGCGGTCGCCGCGTCGAAGATCGCGCGCTCCGGCTTGCCTGCGACGACGGGCAGGCGCCCGACCGCGGTGTGCACGGCGGAGACGAGCGTGCCGTTGCCCGGGGCGATGCCGCGGGCGACGGGGATCGTCCAGTCGGTGTTGGTCGCGACCCACGGGATGCCCGTGTGCAGCGCGAACGACGCCTCGGCCAGCTCCGCCCAGCCGACCGACTGCGCGAAGCCCTGGATGACGGCGGCCGGTGAGTCCTCCGCGCTGCGGGTGACGGTGAAGCCGGCCCGCTCGACCTCGGTGGTGAGGCCCTCCCCGCCGACGACCAGGACGGTCGAGCCGGCCGGGATCAGATCGGCGAGCAGCACGACGGCCGCCTGCGGCGAGGTGACCACGTCCTCCGGGCGCACGGCGAGGCCGAGGTCGGAGAGGTGGCCGGCCACCGAGACGTCGGTGCGCGAGGCGTTGTTGGTGATGTAGCCGACGCGGACCGTCTCCGCCGCGCGGTTCAGGCTCTCGACGGCGAACGGGATCGCGTCGGCGCCCTTGTAGACGACCCCGTCGAGGTCGGCGAGGACGCAGTCGCGCCCGTCCAGCGGGCTGGGCTCAGGCTTCGGGCTTCGGAACATCGGCGCCGTCCTCCTCGGTGTCGGTGGTCGTGGTGGTGGTGTCGTCTGCGGACTCCGCGGCGGTGGACTCAGCGGCGGCGGACTCCGCGTCCGGCTCCTCCGAGGGCTCCTCGGTGGCGGGCTCCTCCATGGCGGTCTCCTCGGTGGCGGGCTCCTCCATGGCGGTCTCCTCGGCGGCGTCCTCCACCGACAGCGCCTCGGGCGTCGAATCGGCGAGGGCCTCCTCGAAGTCCGCATCGGACAGGTCCGCGTCGTCGAGCGCGGCCTGGTTCTCGATCGCGTCCGCGGCCGTGGTCTCGGCGGAGACGTCGGAGTCGGCGGGCTCGTCGGTCTCCACCGGTCCGTCGGCGTCGGCGGGCTCGTCGGTCTCGACAGGCTGGTCGATCTCGAGGGGCTGGTCGATCTCGAGGGGCTGGTCGATCTCGGGAGCGTCCTGCTCGGCGAGCTCGGCCGAGTCGGGGTCGAGGCTGTCGTCCTCGTCCTCGTCGTCGATCTCGAGCGACTCGTCCAGGTCGGTCGCGGCGTCGGCTTCTGGGGCTGCGTCGGTGGCGACCAGGCCCGAGAGCTCGGCGCGGGTGGCGGGCACGTACTCGCCCTCCTCCTCGACGACCTCGATCGTCTCGTCGTCGCCGCCGCCCTCGGCCGCGAACACGGCGCGCGCGGCGATGTCCGCGCGGCGCTGCCACTCGGCGGCCTCCTCGGCGCGGCCGACCTCCTCGAGAACGAGCGCGTACGCGGCGAAGAGGTCGGGGCTGTAGGAGAAGGCTCGATCGGGATCGAGCTGCGGGATCTCGAGCTCCATCAGCGCCAGCTCGCCCTGACCGAGGTCGAGGCGCGCGCCGGACATCGCGATCGCGAGCGACACCTGGGCACCGGGGCTCAGCGTGCTGCGATCCACGGAGCGGCCGAGCTCGAGCGCCTTGTCGGGACGCCCCACTCCGCGCTCGCTGTCGACCATCAGGGGGACCTGCTCGTCCGAGCCGGAGATCCGGCGGTAGGTGCGCAGCTCGCGCAGCGCGAGAGCGAAGTCCCCGGTGGCGTAGGCCGAGATGGCCAGCGACTCGCGGACGACCGCGATTCGGCCGGCCCGGCGCGCGGCCGACAGGACATGGCGGTGCGCCAGCTCCGGGTCCTCCTCGAGCAGACGGCCGGCCATCACCAGGTGACGCGCGACCCACTCCGCGTTGTCCTTGGACAGTGTGCGCAGCTCGTTGCGGGCGACCTTGTCGAGATCCTTCGCCTGGACGTCGTCCGGCAGATCGGGGTCGTCGTGCCGAGGGCGCACCGACTGGAGGGAGCGGCGCTCGCGCTCCTCCTCGGTGAGCTCCGGCTCCTCGCGCGGAGCGCCACGGCCGGCGTACCCGCCGCCGAATCCGCCGCGGCCGCCCGCGCGATCGCCACCGCCCCGACGGTCGTCGAAGCGCCCGCCGCGCGAGTCGCCGTCCCGACGGGGCCGGGAGTCTCCGTCACGGGAAGGACGGAAGTCGCCCTCACGGCGAGGACGGGAATCGCCGTCACGGGAAGGACGGAAGTCGCCCTCACGGCGAGGACGGGAATCACCGTCACGAGAAGGACGGAAGTCGCCTTCACGCCGAGGACGGGAATCCCCGTCACGGGAGGGACGGGAATCGCCTTCGCGGCGAGGACGAGCGTCTCCATCGCGAGAAGGACGGAACTCCCCCTCACGACGAGGACGAGAGTCACCGTCACGGGAAGGACGCGAATCACCGTCACGGCGAGGACGGGAATCGCCATCACGAGAAGGACGGAAGTCGCCTTCACGACGAGGACGGGAGTCACCGTCTCGGGAAGGACGCGCATCGCCGTACCGGGGACGAGAGTCGCCATCACGAAAAGGACGGGAGTCACCCTCACGACGAGGACGGGAATCACCATCCCGCGAGGGACGCGAGTCACCATCACGGCGCGGACGAGAGTCACCATCACGAGAGGGACGGAAGTCTCCCTCACGACGCGGACGGGAGTCTCCGTCACGGGAAGGACGCGCATCGCCGTCGCGACGAGGGCGGGAGTCGGCGTCACGAGAGGGACGGAAGTCGCCGTCGCGGCGCGGACGGGAGTCGCCGCCGGAGTACGGACGCGCATCGCCGTCGCGGCGCGGACGGGAGTCTCCACCACGGTCCGGTCGTCCGGCTCCGTCACGGCGCGGAGCGTCCGAGCGCGATCCGGAGTCGTTCGAGCGGTACGGACGGGAGTCTCCACCGCGGGCGGGACCATCGCCGTCTCGAGCTCCGCCTCGCGGGGAGGAGGAGCGGTCGCCGCCGGCGGCGCGGGGCGGGCGCTCGTCGCGCCGGTCCTGTCCGCGGTCGTTGCGGTCGGATGCTGCGTCGTCCATGCGTTCCTCGCCTGTCGTGGTGGAGCTCTGTGGAGTTGACCCGTCCGTGAGGACGGGGATCGGCGGCCCGTGAGCCGCCAGCCACCACCCTAACCCGCACCATGGCGGATGCCACGGGGGTCGAGGTGCTGGGTCTTCCGGTTCCGTCTGTGGAACCTCTGGTTAAACAGCGATGGCCACCCATTTCTGGGTGGCCATCGTGAATTGGTGTCCGGCGGTGTCCTACTCTCCCACAGGGTCC
>NZ_SNYD01000012.1:0-48777 GCF_004362935.1 Rathayibacter sp. PhB1 | reverse complement strand
CAAAGAAAGACATCCTCCGCCTCCTCAAACGAGCCCTCTGCCGCGAACTCTTCCCACTCCTCTGCCGACCTTGACAAATAGAAGCTTCGAGATCCACCGCCACCAGCAGCCCCGCGTCACCCGCGGTCGTTAGGCTGGCACGGTGACCACCTCCGTCGCCGTCGTCGGTGCAACCGGCAAACTCGGCTCCCTCACCTGCTCGCTCCTCGAGGCCTCGGAGGAGTTCGACCTCGTCGCCCGGCTCGGCTCGCGCAGCGACCCGCGCGAGATGCTGGCCGCCGACGTCGTCGTCGACATGACGCTTCCCGCGGTGAGCCAGCAGATCGTCGACCTCGCCGTCGCGAACGGCAGGAAGGTGCTCGTCGGCACCTCCGGCTGGACCGGTGACCGCATCGCGGCGCTCCGCCGCAGCGTCGACGCCCAGCCCGGCGCCGGCGTCGTGATCATCCCCAACTTCTCGCTCGGCTCGGTCCTCGCCACCGCGCTGTCCACCGTCGCGGCGCGCTTCTTCGACGCGGTCGAGATCGTCGAGACCCACGGCGCGCGCAAGGTCGACTCGCCCTCCGGCACCGCCGTGCGCACCGCAGAGCTCCTGCTCCGCGCGCGCGCCGAGCTGGGCCCCGTCCAGGCGCCGCACACCGACCAGCGCGCCCGCGGCCAGCAGGTGGCGAGCATCCCGGTGCACAGCCTGCGCCTGCCCGGAGTCGAGGCGCGCCAGGAGGTGGTCTTCGGCGGCACCGGCGAGACGGTCACGATCCGCCACGACACCACGTCCTCCGCGTCCTACGAGGCCGGCATCCTCCGCGCCCTCGACGCCGTCCGCAGCACCACCGGCGTGATCGTCGGCCTCGACGCGCTGATCGACCTCCGAGCCGCCTTCGACGCCGCACCCCTGGCCGAGCAGGTCCGCGACGAGCCGGCGATCAGCGACGACGCGCCCTCCGGTCAGGCCGCGGCCGCCACGAGCACCCCGTGAGGACCCGCATCGGCGTCGGCCTGATGGCCGTCCTCCTCGCGCTCTACCTCTTCGTCTGCCTGCAGTACTCGTACGTCGCCTTCGCCGCCGGGACGGTGCCGGGCATCGTGATGGGCGTCGGCCTGCTCGTCCTCGGCGGGGTCGGCGTCTGGGGGCTCGTGCGCGAGATCTCCTTCGGCGTCCGCGCCGAGAAGCTGGCCCGGCGCCTCGAGTCCGAGGACGCCCTGCCCGCCGAGGTCCTCGAATCCAGCGCGACCGGCCGACTCGACCGGACCGAGGCCGACGCGCTCTTCCCGCGCTACGCGGCCGACGTCGACGAGGACCCCGAGAGCTGGCGCGCCTGGTACCGGCTCGGCCTCGCCTACGACGCGAGCGGTGACCGCAAGCGCGCCCGCGGGGCGATCCGCCGCTCGATCGCCCTGGAGCGCGAGCGGCCCGCCTGATCGGCGGCGCTCAGTCCGCCAGCACCGCCTGCAGCGCCTCGGCGACCGTGCGGTGCCGGAAGACGAAGCCGTCGTCGAGCAGCCGCTGCGGCACCAGCCGCTGGCTCGAGAGCAGCAGCTCGTGCCCCGCGTCGCGCAGTGCGAGCTCGATGATCTTCTCGGGGACGGGCAGCTTGAACGGCCGGTGCAGCAGCTCGGCCAGCGTGCTCATGACCTCGTTCGCCGTCGCGGCCTCGGGCCCCGCGAGGTTGACCGGGCCGGAGAGCGACGAGGTCAGCAGGTGCCGGATCGCGGCGGCCTCGTCGTAGTGGCTGATCCACGGCCAGTACTGCTGTCCGCCGCCCAGCGGGCCGCTCAGCCCCAGCTTCGTCAGCGGCAGCAGCGGCTTCAGCGCACCGCCGTTCCCGAGCACGAGCCCGGTGCGCACCGTCACGACGCGCGCGGTCTCGGGGGCGAGCAGCGCCGCCTGCTCCCAGCGCTCGACCACGTCGGCGAGGAAGCCCTCGCCGCGGGGGGACTCCTCGGTCAGCTCCTCGCCCGGCCGGTCGCCGTAGTAGCCGACGGCCGAGGCGTTGAGCAGGATCGACGGGGGAGTGGACGCCATCCGCATCGCGTCGGTGATGGTCTGCGTGGCCTGCACTCGCGAGTCGAGGATCTCGCGCTTGTACGAGGAGGTCCACGGGAGGCGGCTGATCGAGGCGCCCGAGAGGTTGATCACGGCGTCGACGCGGTCGAGCACGCTGAAGTCGAGCATGTGCGAGGCGGGCGCCCAGTGGAACTCGTCCGGGCTGGTCGGGGCGTGGCGGACCAGGCGGAAGATCTCGTGCCCGTCCGAGCGGAGCTGGCGCACCAGCTCCGAGCCGATCATGCCGCTCGCCCCGGAGATCAGGACCCGCAGCCGCTTCGGAGCCGCGGTCTCCTCCTGTGCGCGGGTCGCCGTGTCCGGCGCCTCGCCGGGCGGCACGGCCGGCCGCGGTGCCGCCGTGCGGGTGGAGCGCCGGGGGGAGTCGCCGGCGCCGCCGGTCCCGTCCTGGTCCGAGTGCCGTGCGGTCGATTCGCTCATGGTGCCTCCCGAGGCCCGTCGCGGGCCGCCCGCGAAGCGGATTCAGCCTAGGGCCTCAGGCCCGGGAGCCGGCCGTGCGGCCGAGGACCCCGGCACGCACCAGGAGCAGGTAGAGCTCGCAGCCCAGGCAGAGGCCGAACGCCGCGTTGAGGAAGGCGGCGAGGAAGGCGATCGCGGCGGCGACGGGGACCGCACCCGGCACTCCGGCGAGGTGCAGGACGACTCCCGCGGCGGTGACGAGCAGCCCGACCAGCTGGGCGAAGCGCGGCGGGCGGGCGTCCTCCCAGTCCGTCGGCGGAGCGAGGCGGGGCCGGATGAGGCGGCGGAAGACGACCGCCCAGGGCCCCGAGCCGACACCGCGGGAGGCCGACCAGGCGAACAGCGCCGCGAGGACCGCCAGCAGCAGGAAGCCGGGCTGGACGAGCCGGGCGACGGAGTCCGCCGGCACCGGCGCCGCGAGCCCGAGTCCCACGGCAGCGAGCAGCAGCACGGCGGTGACGGAGGCGGCGAAGCGCGGTCCACGCGGATCGACGGAGCCGGCGGGCGGGGCGGTGGTCATGCTGTCTCCAGTCGGTCGAGCTCGGCGAGGACGACGGCCCGCGCCGGAGCGCCGGCGATGCGGCTGCGGGCCACGCCGTCGGCGTCGAGCACGAGCAGGGTCGGGGTCTGCAGGATGCGGAAGCGGTCGGCCAGGTCCGCCCGGCGGGTCAGGTCGACGTCGAGGTGCACGACGCCGTCGCGACCGGCGGACACGTCGGCGAGCATCCGGTGCACCGCCGGGCAGCGGGCGCAGTACTCGGTGGAGAACTGCACGATCGTCGCTCGCGGGCCGAGGACCGCGCCGTCGACCAGCGCGGCCGGATCGATGCGCTCGGCGGAGGCGGCGGGCCGGGCGCAGACACGCCCGGCCGCGCGCCGCCGGAGCAGCCCGAGGGCGGTTCCGAGCGCGACGAGGCCCAGCAGTGCGGCCGCGATCTGGAGAGGGTCCACGCGATCACGGTAGGCGCCGGCGTCCCTGCACGCCCGTTCATTGCGCTCTGCGTCGACGGACCGTGCTCTATCGTCGAAGCCGTGACCGAGCAGAGCGAACCCGACAGCCCCGTTTTCCGCTCCGATGTCGTGGTCGAGCTCGTCCGCTCCAGTGCCCACGACTCCGACGTGCTCTTCGCCGCCCGCGTCTCGACGCAGGGCGAGAAGACCCTCGCCGGCGCCCTCGACGAGGAGTCGGCCGACAGCGAGCTGCAGGGCAAGCGCGACCGCGGCCTGATCAACTACCTGATGCGCGACCGCCATGGCTCGCCCTTCGAGCACAACTCGATGACCTTCTACGTGCAGGCGCCGATCTTCGTCTTCCGCGAGTTCATGCGGCACCGCATCGCCTCCTACAACGAGGAGTCGGGCCGCTACCGCGAGCTCCGCCCCGTCTTCTACGTGCCCGGCCCGCAGCGCAACCTCGTCCAGGTCGGCAAGCCCGGCGCCTACTCCTTCGAGCCCGGCACCCCCGAGCAGACGGAGCTCGTCGTCGCCGAGACGCGCCGCGCCAGCACCCAGGCCTTCGAGGCGTACCAGCGGATGCTCCAGGAGGGCGTTGCCCGCGAGGTCGCCCGCATCGTCCTGCCGCTGAACATCTACTCCTCGATGTACGTGACGCTGAACGCCCGCTCGCTGATGAACTTCCTCTCCCTGCGCACCAAGCGCGAGGACTCGACGTTCCCCTCCTTCCCGCAGCGCGAGATCGAGATGGCCGCCGAGCAGATGGAGCAGCACTTCGAGCAGCTCATGCCCCTCACCGCCGCCGCCTTCACCGCGAACGGCCGCGTCGCCCCGTAGGACCCGAGGTCCGGAACAACGGCGGATCAGGCTCGTCGAGCAGCCCCGGAGGGGCGTATCGGGACCCGGGCCGCAGACCCGCCTCCCGGCGGCGGTCGATCTACTTGGCAGAGACGCGCGCAGACATGCTGGTCGAGTAGCCCCGCAGGGGCGTATCGAGACCCACCTACCCCAAGGACGTCGGTCTCTTCCCCGCCCCGCGCTGGCGCCGGAGGCGCCTCCTCCGCTCGATACGCCCGCTGCGTTGGCTACTCGATCAGCGAGAACTCCGAGAGCCTCGCCTCGCCCCTGATTCCTGCTGGTCGAGCGGCCCGGTGGGCCCGCGGTTCATGCTGGTCGAGCAGCCCCGGAGGGGCGTATCGAGACCCACCCGCCGCGAATACGGCATCTGCAGACCAGCTGACCGACGTCGCGGGACGCCTGAGCGCCGACCCGTTACCCTGGGCTCGTGTCAACTCCGGAGAATCCTTTCGGCCAGGTCCTGGTCGCCCTGGTCACCCCGTTCACCGCCGACGGCGAGGTCGACTGGCCCGGCGTCGAGAAGCACATCGACGACTGCATCGCGAAGGGCGCCGACGGCATCGTCGTCACCGGCACCACCGGCGAGACCAGCACGCTCACCGACCCGGAGAAGATCCGGCTCGTCGAGGTCGGCAAGTCCGTCGCCGCGGGACGCGCGAAGATCATCACCGGCGGTGGCTCGAACGAGACCGCGCACGCGATGCAGCTCGCCCGCCAGAGCGAGAAGGCCGGCGCCGACGGCAACATGATCGTCACGCCGTACTACAACAAGCCCACCCAGGCCGGCATCCTCACCCACTTCCGGATGATCGCCGACGCGACCGACCTCCCGGTCATCCTCTACGACATCCCCGGCCGCACCGGCGTGCCCATCCGCTACGAGACGATCCTCCGCGCGGCGAAGCACCCCAACATCCTCGCCGTGAAGGACGCCAAGGGCGATCTCTCCGAGGTCAGCCGCGTCCTCAACCAGACCGATCTGATGTACTTCTGCGGCGACGACGCCAACGTCCTGCCCGAGCTGGCCATCGGCGCCACCGGCCTGATCGGCGTCACCGCCAACATCGCCGCCTCGCCGTACCGCACCATCGTCGACGCCGTGAACTCCGGGGACCTCAAGGCTGCGACCCTCGCGCACCAGCAGCTCGAGCCGCTCGTGCGCGCCGTGATGACCCACGTCCCCGGCACCGTCGCGGCGAAGTACATCCTGCACGGCCTCGGCCGCATCTCCTCGCCCCGCGTGCGCCTGCCGCTGGTCGGCCCCGAGGAGTCGGAGGCCGCGCTGATCGAGGACGAGCTCGGCCTCGTGCGGGACATCCCCGGCGTCGACTTCCGCAACTTCCGGCCCGACCGCAACGCCGCCGCGGGCGGCGCGCTGCCGAAGGTCGCCGGCACCACACGCTGACGCCGCACGAGCGGCACGGACGACTCCCGACCGAGGAAGAGGAGGGCGCATGCCCAGTCCCGTGATCACTCCTGCCGCGCTCGAGGCGGGCACTCTGCGCATCATCCCGCTCGGCGGCCTCGGCGAGATCGGCCGCAACATGACGGTCTTCGAGATCGACGGCAAGATCCTCGTGGTGGACTGCGGTGTGCTCTTCCCGGAGGAGAACCAGCCGGGCGTCGACCTGATCCTCCCCGACTTCACCCCCATCAAGGACCGCCTCGAGGACATCGTCGGCGTCGTGCTGACCCACGGCCACGAGGACCACATCGGCGCCGTCCCCTACCTCCTCAAGCTCAAGCGGGACATCCCGCTGATCGGCTCGACCCTGACGCTCGCGCTGGTCGAGGCGAAGCTGAAGGAGCACCGGATCAAGCCGTACACGCTCGCGGTGAAGGAGGGCGACGTCGAGAACCTCGGGCCCTTCGAGCTCGAGTTCGTGGCCGTCAACCACTCCATCCCGGACGCTCTCGCCGTCGCGATCATCACCGACGCGGGCTCGGTGCTGCACACCGGCGACTTCAAGATGGACCAGCTCCCTCTCGACGGGCGCATCACCGACCTCCGCGCCTTCGCCCGCCTCGGCGAGGAGGGCATCGACCTCTTCATGGTCGACTCGACCAACGCGGACGTTCCCGGCTTCACGCCGAACGAGCGCGACATCGGCCCGGTCATCGAGAGCGTGATGGCGAAGGCGACCCGCCGGGTGATCGTGGCGAGCTTCTCCAGCCACGTGCACCGGGTGCAGCAGGTGCTCGACGCCGCGCACGCCAACGGCCGCCGCGTGGCGCTGCTCGGCCGCTCGATGGTCCGCAACATGGGGATCGCCGCCACCCTGGGGTACCTGAAGGTGCCGGAGGGCGTGCTGATCGACGTCAAGAAGGCCGGCGACATCCCCGAGGACGAGATCGTCTACATGTCCACCGGCTCCCAGGGCGAGCCGATGGCGGTGCTCAGCCGGATGGCGAACCTCGACCACCAGATCCAGCCCGGCGAGGGCGACACCGTCATCCTCGCGTCGAGCCTCATCCCCGGCAACGAGAACGCCGTCTACCGCGTGATCAACGGCCTGACCAGGCTCGGCGCCACCGTCGTGCACAAGGGCAACGCGAAGGTGCACGTCTCGGGTCACGCCGCCGCCGGCGAGCTCATCTACTGCTACAACATCCTCAAGCCGCTCAACGTCCTGCCGGTGCACGGCGAGTACCGCCACCTGGTCGCCAACGCGAAGCTCGCGCAGGCCACCGGCATCGCGGAGGAGAACACGATCATCGCCGAGGACGGCACGGTGCTCGACCTCCGCGACGGCGTGGTGACCGTGGCCGGCCAGCTCGACCTCGGCTTCGTCTACGTCGACGGCTCGTCCGTCGGCGAGATCACCGACGCCGACCTCAAGGACCGCCGCATCCTCAGCGAGGAGGGCTTCATCTCGATCATCGTCGTCGTGGAGGCGGGCACCGGCCGGATCGTGGTCGGTCCCGAGATCCACGCCAAGGGCTTCGCGGAGGACGACCGCGTCTTCGACGACGTGAAGCCGCGCATCGCGAAGGCCCTCGAGGAGGCGGTGCAGAGCGGAGTCAGCGACCAGCACGCGCTCTCGCAGAGCATCCGCCGCGTGGTCGGCCGCTGGGTGAACACCACCTACCGCCGCCGCCCGATGATCGTCCCCCTGGTCATCGAGGCCTGACCCGACGGACGGAGCGCCCCCGACGCTCCGGCCCGTTCCCGCACCGTCACCCGCCCCCGGGCACCCGTCCGCACCTCATGCCAGACCCGATCCCCCACGGAGACCGCGCATGGACCACTCGATCCGCCCCGCCCGCCGCGAGGACGCCCCCTTCCTCGCCGACATGCTCGTGGACGCCGCGAACTGGAACTGGACGGCGGCCCGCACCCGCATCGACGTCCTCGAGGAGGAGTCGACCCGCCGCTACGTCGCCGGCTGGCCCCGCCCGGGTGATCTCGGCTCGGTCGCCGAGACCGCCGACGGCGAGCGGATCGGCGCCTGCTGGTTCCGCCTCTTCAGCGCCGCCGCACCCGGTCGCGGGTTCGTCGCCGCGGGCGTGCCCGAGCTGACCCTCGGGGTGCGGCCGGTCTGGCGCGCGCAGGGCATCGGCCGCGGGCTGCTGCGCGCCGCACTGGATCAGGCACGCACCGCCGGCTACGCGCGCGTCTCGCTCAACGTGTCGACGGACAACTTCGCCCGACGGCTCTACCGGAGCGAGGGCTTCAGCGCGGTGGCCGACCGCGGCGACGCGGAGACGATGGTCGCGACGCTGCGCTGAGCAGGCGCGGTGCGGGCGCGGTGCGGGCGCCGCACGCCCGCCGCCCTCCGGCGCGGGTCCGCGGCGATGACGGAGGCGGCGGGTACGGTGGGCCCTATGGCGACGACTCCGAAGACGACCTCCCGCGCGAAGGCGAGCGCCCCCGCGCGCTCGAGCACTCCGCGCTCCGGCCGCGGCTCCGGGCGGGGATCGTCCGAGAAGAGCACGGTCGCGTTCAGCTCGACCCCGCGCACGAATTCGCTCGTCACCGTCTGGATGGCGCTGGCGCACCTGGCCGGCGGTGCCGCCCGCGCGCTCGGTCCGGAGCGCCTGGCGAAGGAGGAGCGCCGCGACGGCGTCCCCTTCCTGCTCCTGCTGCTCGCAATCACCGGCGCGGTGGTGGAGTGGTTCCTCGCGACCGACCCGGTCGCCCTCGTGCTCGACGCCTGGAGCTTCGGCGGCCTGTTCGGCCGCGTCGCCTACGTCCTCCCCGTGGTGCTGCTGCTCTTCTCGCTCTGGCTGTTCCGCCACCCGCGATCGGTCGACGACAACGGCCGCATCGGGGTGGGCCTCGCCGTCCTGCTGATCTCCTCCGCCGGGCTCTGCCACGCGCACCTCGGCGCGCCGCAGCCGGGATCGGGCATCGAGCAGATGGCCGCCGCCGGTGGTGTCCTGGGCTGGCTCGTGGGCGCGCCCCTCGTGGCGATCGCGACCGTGCCGGGCGCCACGGTGCTCCTCTCCCTGGTCGTCCTGCTCTCCCTCTTCATCATCACCAAGACCCCGCCGAACCGGATCGCCGCCCGCTCGCGCGAGCTCTACGGCTACCTCTTCGGCGCCCCCGTCCTCGACGACGAGGAGCGCGCGCGCCTCAAGGCCGAGAGGGCCGCGAGCAAGGCGGCCGCGAAGGCCGAGAGCGGGAAGGCCGAGGACGAGCAGGAGGACGGCGGTGAGCTGCCCTGGTGGCGCCGCACCGACTCCGGTCGCGAGGACGAGCCGACCGTCCAGGCCGAGCTGCCGATCGACGCGCTCGGCGACGAGGACGAGGTGCCGAAGGGCCGGAAGGGCCGCGGCCGCGCGAAGGGCTTCGACACCGCGCTCGAGGAGCCGGCGTCCGCCGAGCGCGACGAGCCGGCCGACCCGCCCACCCGCTCCTACGCGACCGAGGTGATCTCCGAGGCCGAGTCGGCCGAGGCCGCCCTGGCCCGCCACGATCAGAGCGCGACCACCCGCATCCCGCTGGGCGTGGTGGACGACGACGCGACGGGCGTGATCGCGCTCGACGACCTCGACGTCGCCCCCGCGGTCCCGCTGCCGCCGGTGATCGAGACCGGCCCGATCGCCCCCGTCGTCGCCGACCCCACCGCCGACTTCGACTCCTCCTTCGAGGAGGAGACCCCGTACCGTCTGCCGTCCGCCTCCGCCCTCTCCACCGGCACGCCGTCGAAGGCGCGCTCGGCGGCGAACGACGAGATGGTCCGCGCGCTCACCGAGGTGCTCCAGCAGTTCAACGTGGATGCGACGGTCACCGGCTTCTCCCGCGGCCCGACGGTCACCCGCTACGAGATCGAGCTCGGCCCGGGCGTCAAGGTCGAGCGCGTCACGGCGCTGAGCAAGAACCTCTCCTACGCGGTCGCCAGCAACGAGGTGCGGATCCTCTCGCCGATCCCGGGCAAGAGCGCGATCGGCGTCGAGATCCCGAACACCGACCGCGAGATCGTCTCGCTCGGCGACGTCCTGCGCTCCGCCGCGTCGACGACGTCGACCCACCCGATGACGATCGGCGTCGGCAAGGACGTCGAGGGCGGCTACGTGGTGGCCAACCTCGCCAAGATGCCGCACCTCCTCGTCGCCGGCTCCACCGGCTCCGGCAAGTCCAGCTTCGTGAACTCGATGATCACGAGCCTGCTGATGCGCGCGAGCCCGCAGGACGTCCGGATGGTGCTGATCGACCCCAAGCGCGTCGAGCTCACGATCTACGGCGGCGTCCCCCACCTGATCACGCCCATCATCACGAACCCCAAGAAGGCCGCCGAGGCGCTGCAGTGGGTCGTGAAGGAGATGGACATGCGGTACGACGACCTCGCGTCGTTCGGCTACCGGCACATCGACGACTTCAACGCGGCGGTGCGCAGCGGCGAGATCAAGCTCCCCGCGGGCAGCAACCGCGTCCTCCGCCCCTACCCCTACCTCCTGGTGGTCGTCGACGAGCTCGCGGACCTGATGATGGTCGCCCCGCGCGACGTCGAGGACTCGATCGTCCGCATCACCCAGCTCGCCCGCGCCTCCGGCATCCATCTCGTGCTCGCCACCCAGCGGCCGAGCGTCGACGTCGTCACCGGCCTGATCAAGGCGAACGTGCCCAGCCGCCTGGCCTTCGCCGTGACGAGCGTCACCGACTCGCGGGTCATCCTCGACCAGCCCGGCGCCGACAAGCTCATCGGCCAGGGCGACGGCCTGTTCCTGCCGATGGGCACGAACAAGCCGATGCGCGTCCAGGGCGCCTGGGTCCGCGAGGAGGAGATCGCCAAGGTCGTCGAGCACGTCACGCGGCAGGCCCAGCCGGAGTACCGCCAGGACATCACGGTCCAGGCGCAGCGCAAGGAGATCGACTCCGACATCGGCGACGATCTCGAGCTGCTGATGGCGGCGGCGGAGCTCGTGGTCAGCACGCAGTTCGGCTCGACCTCGATGCTGCAGCGCAAGCTCCGCGTCGGCTTCGCGAAGGCGGGCCGCCTGATGGACCTGCTCGAGTCCCGCGAGGTCGTCGGCCCCTCCGAGGGGTCGAAGGCGCGCGACGTGCTGGTGACCGCCGAGCAGCTGCCGGGGGTCCTCTCGCGGATGCGCGGCGAGGAGCCCGGCGAGCACGCCGCCGCGCCGTCGCCGACCGCACCCGACGCCTACGCCGATCCGCTGGCGGAGCCCTCGGGCCCGGTCGCGACCGACTACCACGACGACGACGAGGGCTCCGACGACGATGCCTGGGCGCTGACGGGGCGCGACTGAGCGATGAGCACGCCGAGCACGCCGCCGAATCGACCGATCACGAGGAACGGCTCAGACCGATGACCAGCCCCACCGCGCACGCCGACGCCACCCCGAGCAACTGGAACCTGCCCAACGCGATCACCGTTGTGCGCATCCTGCTCGCCCCGGTGTTCTTCTGGCTGCTCCTGGCCGACAACGGCGAGGACGGCGGCGTGCGCATCGCGGCCGCGCTGCTCTTCATCGTCGCGATCGCGACCGACGGGATCGACGGTCACATCGCGCGCAGCCGCGGGCTGGTCACCGACCTCGGAAAGCTGCTCGACCCGATCGCGGACAAGGTGCTCACCGGCGCCGCGCTGGTCGGCCTCTCGATCCTCGCCGAGCTGCCCTGGTGGGTCACGATCGTCATCCTCGTCCGCGAGATCGGCATCACCGTCTTCCGGATGGCCGTCCTCTCGGACCGGGTGATCCCCGCCTCCCGCGGCGGCAAGTTGAAGACGATCGTGCAGTCCGTCGCGATCTCGCTCGCGCTCCTGCCGCTCTGGACCTTCCTCGGCGAGTGGGTGCACTGGCTGAACGGCATCACGATGACGGCCGCGGTCGTCCTCACCGTCGTGACCGGCATCGACTACCTCGCCGACGCGGCGCGCCAGAGTCGCGCGGCCCGCGGGCGCCGATGAGCGCCGAGGAGCTGCTGCGGGCACTCGCGGAGCGCGGTCTCGCGCTGGCGGTCGCGGAGTCCCTGACCGGCGGGGCGCTGAGCTCCGCCCTGGTCGAGGTGCCCGGCGCCTCCGCCGTCTACCGCGGGGGAGTGGTGTCCTACGCCACTGATCTGAAGCACCGCCTGCTCGGGGTCGACGCGGAGCTCCTGGCGCAGGAGGGACCCGTCCACCCCGTGGTCGCCGTGCAGATGGCGCGCGGCGTCGCCCGGCAGCTCGGCGAGGCCGGCGCGAGGACCGTCGGCGTCGCGACGACGGGGGTCGCGGGCCCGGAGCCGCAGGGCGGAGCGGCCGTCGGCACCGTGTTCGTCGCGGCGGTCCTGGGCGAGGTCGAGCTCGTGCGCGAGCACCGCTTCGAGGGCGGGCGGCTCGAGATCCGCGCCGCGTCCGTCGCCGCGGCACTCGATCTGGCCGGCGAGCTCGCGGCCTCGGCCGTGTGACGTCCGAGAGTCCCCGAACCGCCTCGGAATCGTGGAATGCGCAGGGTTTCGGCCGGGTTACATCTGACGTCGCTCACACGCAAAGTCCAGTCATCCGGTATTAGAGTCGACTCACACGAGCCGGGTAGTGAACAGCTATCCGGCTCTCTCTTACACATCCCCTTCGAATCCGATGCTCCGGCATTCCTCGAAGCGGTGCGCGAGAAGCGGTTGACGTGGAGAAGGAGGGTCCAGTGGTTCTAGTTCGTCAGGAGATCGGCGATGTCCTCAGGGACTTTCGCCTGCAGAAAGGTCGCACCCTGCGCCAGGTGGCGAGCAAGGCGAGTGTCGCTCTCGGCTACCTCAGCGAGGTCGAGCGCGGTCAGAAGGAGGCGTCGTCCGAGATTCTCGCCTCGGTGGCCGATGCGCTCGAGACCCCGATCTCGGTGATCATGCGCGAGGTCGGCGACCGTCTCGCGGTCATCGAGGGGATCGACACGATCCCCGACACCATCCCGGCCGACATGGTCGCCGGATTCGACGCGGACCTCGTCTCGCAGTAGCGGATCCGTCCTCTTCCCACCCACCGCACCGCACCTCGCGAAGGGCGCCCGAGCTCCGGCTCCGGCGCCCTTCGTCGTTCCCGGAGACGCACCCGCCCGAACCCTCCGGGCTTCCGCCCCGGTTCGGCTTGTTACCGTGGACGCATGCGCCTGAGCGAGTTCCAGCAGCTGGTCGACGACGAGTTCGGCGACGCGTACGCGCGCGTCCTCGTGTCCGACCTCGTGCTGACCGAGCTCGGCGGGAGGACCGCGCAGAAGGCCCTCCGCGACGGTGCGGAGCCCCGAGAGGTCTGGATCGCGCTGTGCCGCGCCAACGACGTCCCCGAGGGCCGCTGGCACGGGATCGACCCGGCGAAGCGCCGGCACTGACGCCGGGCGGCTCCCGAGGTCGCCTGCCGCCCGAAGTCGTGTTCGACACGCCGGGCGCGCCAGCATCGAATCCCTGTTCGAACGGGTCTAAGCTCCTCACCAGAAGCAGGATCGCCTCCGTCTCCACAGAAGCGGTCTGGCTCGGCGCCGATGTCGGTGGTCGGGCCTACCGTCGACATCAGTCACACGGACTGCTTCACCGCCTTGTCGCAACCGGCCGGGACCGCATTCAGGGGCACTCGCCCGCGAACGGCTCCGGTACGACACGACAGCCTGTAGGCGATACCACCACGACACGAGAGCGAGACGGCCATGCCCAGTTCCTCAGACCGCGAGAAGTCCCTCGAGACCGCACTCGCCCAGATCGACCGCCAGTTCGGCAAGGGCGCCGTCATGCGCCTCGGCAGCGACGACCGCGCCCCCGTCGAGGTGATCCAGACCGGCTCGATCGCGCTCGACGTCGCGCTCGGGATCGGCGGACTCCCGCGCGGCCGCATCGTCGAGATCTACGGCCCCGAGTCCTCGGGAAAGACCACGCTGACCCTGCACGCGATCGCCAATGCCCAGCGCAACGGAGGCATCGCGGCCTTCATCGACGCGGAGCACGCGCTCGACCCCGAGTACGCCAAGAAGCTCGGCGTCGACATCGACTCGCTCCTCGTCTCGCAGCCGGACACGGGCGAGCAGGCGCTCGAGATCGCCGACATGCTCGTGCGCTCCGGCTCCATCGACCTCATCGTCATCGACTCCGTCGCGGCGCTCGTGCCCCGCGCCGAGATCGAGGGCGAGATGGGCGACTCGCACGTCGGCCTCCAGGCCCGCCTGATGTCGCAGGCCCTCCGCAAGCTCACCGGTGGCCTGAACACCACGAACACCACCATGATCTTCATCAACCAGCTCCGCGAGAAGATCGGCGTCTTCTTCGGCAGCCCCGAGACCACCGCGGGCGGCAAGGCGCTGAAGTTCTACGCGTCGGTCCGCCTCGACATCCGCCGCATCGAGACGCTGAAGGACGGCACCGACGCGGTCGGAAACCGCACTCGCGTCAAGGTCGTCAAGAACAAGATGGCGCCGCCGTTCAAGCAGGCCGAGTTCGACATCCTCTACGGCATCGGCATCTCCCGCGAGGGCAGCCTGATCGACTTCGGTGTCGAGCACGAGATCGTCCGCAAGTCGGGCGCCTGGTACACCTACGACGGCGACCAGCTCGGCCAGGGCAAGGAGAAGGCGCGCCAGTTCCTCATCGACAACCCGGACATCGCGGCGGAGATCGAGAAGCGCATCCTGATCAAGCTCGGCGTCGTCGCCGACCCGAACGCCGTGGTCGACGCCGCCCCGGTCGCGATCGAGACGAAGCAGCCGGTCCGCGAGACCAAGCCGCCCGTCCGCAAGGGCGCGTAGCCCGTGGGGGAGAAGGCTGCGGAGGGGGCACAGGGTCGGCCCGTGGCCTTCCTCCCCTGGGTCAAGGACGACGGGGCGGCCGCCGAGGCGGTCGAGCCCGCTGTCGACGCGATCGCAGAGCTCTCGGCGCACGTCGCGCGTCGGGACGCGGCGCCCTCAAGGGCTCCGGGCCGGTCGTCCCGATCGGACGGCTCCGCGGCGGACGTCGCAGAGGACGACTCCCCGGAGGAGGACTCCTTCGCGGAGGATCTCCCCGAGGAGCCCGACCCCGAGCAGATCGCCGACCGCATCGTCCGCGGCCTGTCGCGCAAGAGCCTCTCGGTCGCCGAGGTCGAGGCGCGCCTCTACACCGAGGGCGTCGCCGAGAAGGACGCGATCGACATCCTCGAGCGCTTCACCCGCTTCGGCTATCTCGACGACTACAAGATGGCGGAGTCGCTGGTGATCCAGCTGCGCGAGCGCAAGAAGCTCGGTCGCTCGTCGATCATGCAGGAGCTGCGCGCCCGCAAGCTCGACCCGGATGCGATCGCGACGGCGCTGGACGAGTTCGACGGCGACGACGAGTACCGCACCGCGATGGAGCTCGCGCGCAAGCGCCTGCCGAGCCTGCGGTCGCTCTCCGATGAGGTCGCCGAGCGCCGCCTCTCCGGGTTCCTCGCTCGTCGCGGCTACGCCGGCGCACTGGTGCAGCGCGTCGTCCGCGAGACGGTGCGCAAGCCCGGCTCGAGCGTCCGCTTCCGCTGAACGACCGCGCCGCTCCGGTCGCCGAGAGGCGGCCGGAGCGGCGCGTAGAATCGCACACCATGAGCACGCTCGGTCCGGTGACCTCCCCCCTCGTCGATGCGCGGCCGAGGACCTACGAGGTCCGCACCTTCGGCTGCCAGATGAACGTCCACGACTCCGAGCGGCTGAGCGGCTCGCTCGAGGCGGCCGGCTACGTCTCGGCCGACGGCGCCGAGCCCGACATCGTCGTCATCAACACCTGCGCCGTCCGCGAGAACGCGGACAACAAGCTCTACGGCAACCTCGGCCACCTCGCCTCGGTGAAGCGCCGGCACGAGGGCATGCAGATCGCCGTCGGCGGCTGCCTCGCGCAGAAGGACAAGAACGTCATCCTCGAGAAGGCTCCGTGGGTCGACGTCGTCTTCGGGACGCACAACATGGGGGCGCTGCCGAGACTGCTCGAGCGGGCCCGGCACAACGACGAGGCCCAGCTCGAGATCCTCGAGTCGCTCGACGTCTTCCCCTCGACGCTGCCGACCAAGCGCGACTCGACCTACAGCGGCTGGGTGTCCATCTCGGTCGGCTGCAACAACACCTGCACCTTCTGCATCGTCCCCGCACTGCGCGGCAAGGAGAAGGACCGCCGTCCCGGCGACGTGCTCGCCGAGATCCAGGCACTCGTCGACGACGGCGCCATCGAGGTCACCCTCCTCGGCCAGAACGTGAACTCCTACGGCGTCGAGTTCGGCGACCGGCAGGCGTTCTCGAAGCTGCTCCGCGCCGCGGGCACGATCGAGGGCCTCGAGCGGATCCGCTTCACCAGCCCGCACCCGGCCGCCTTCACCGACGACGTCATCGACGCGATGGCCGAGACGCCGGCCGTCATGCCGCAGCTGCACATGCCGCTGCAGTCCGGCTCCGACCGCATCCTCAAGGCGATGCGCCGCTCCTACCGCTCCGAGCGCTTCCTCGGGATCCTCGACCGCGTCCGCGACCGGATCCCGCACGCGGCGATCAGCACCGACATCATCGTCGGCTTCCCCGGCGAGACCGAGGCCGACTTCCAGGAGACCCTGCGCGTGGTCGAGGCGGCCCGCTTCGCCTCCGCCTTCACCTTCCAGTACTCCATCCGCCCGGGGACGCCCGCGGCGACGCTGCCCGACCAGATACCGAAGGCCGTCGTCCAGGAGCGCTTCGAGCGCCTGGCCGCGCTGCAGGACTCGATCAGCGAGAGCGAGAACCGCACGGTCGTCGGGCGCCGGGTCGAGGTGCTCGTCGCGACCGGCGAAGGCCGCCGCGACAGCGAGACGCACCGACTCAGCGGCCGCGCCGAGGACAGCCGCCTCGTCCACTTCGACGTCCCGGCCGGCTCCGAGCAGCCGCGCCCCGGCGACGTCGTCAGCGTCGAGGTCACCCGCGCCGCGCCCTTCTACCTGATCGCCGACTCGATCGACGGTGCTCCGCTGCAGGTCCGCCGCACCCGCGCCGGCGACGCCTGGGACCGCGCGCAGACGGAGTCCTGCGGCGTCCCCGCCGCGCCGGACACCACGGGAGCACCGAGGGTCTCGCTCGGCCTGCCCTCGCTCCGCCTCCGCCCGACCACGCCGGCCGCGCCGGAGACGCTGACCACGCCGATCTACGACGCCCTCGATGGCGAGCGCTGAGCGGGCGGCGCCCGCCCTCCTCACCGTCGTCGGCGCCACGGGCACCGGCAAGTCCGACCTCTCGCTCGCCCTCGCCGCCGCGATCCGCGCGTCCGGCGGTGCGGCCGAGGTCGTCAACGCCGACGCGATGCAGCTCTACCGCGGCATGGACATCGGGACCGCGAAGCTCCCGCATCAGGAACGCCAGGGCGTGCCGCACCACCTGCTCGACGTGCTCGACGTCACCGAGGACGCCTCCGTCGCCCGGTATCAGCGCGAGGCCCGTGCGGTCGTCGACGACGTCCTGGCGCGCGGCGCGACCCCGATCCTCGTCGGCGGCTCCGGCCTCTACGTCTCGAGCGTGATCTTCGAGTTCTCCTTCGCCGGCACCGATCCCGCGCTCCGGCGGTCCCTCGAGGAGACGGCCGAGCGCGAGGGGTCCGCGGTGCTCTTCGAGCGGCTCCGCGCCATCGACGCCGAGGTCGCCGCGCGGATCGGCCCGCACAACGTCCGACGGATCGTGCGCGCTCTCGAGATCACCGAGCTCACCGGCTCGCCGAACAGCGCGCTGATGTCGGACACCCCCGTCCCGTGGCGCTCGAGCACGGTCCTCGCGCTGTCCGCACCGCGGGACGTCCTCGTCGAGCGGCTCGACCGCCGGGTCGAGCGGATGTGGGCAGGCGGCATGCTCGACGAGGTCGAGCGCCTCGTGCCGCTCGGCATCGAGCGGGGCGTCACCGCCAGCCGGGCCATCGGCTACGCCCAGGCGCTCGCGCAGCGCTCGGGCGAGCTGACCCAGGATGAGGCGATCGCCTCCACCCAGGCGCTCACCCGCCGCTACGCCCGCCGGCAGAACAGCTGGTTCCGCCGCTACCGGGCGGCGCACTGGCTCCCGTTTGACGCTCCTGACCTCCTCGAGCAGGCGCTCGCCCTCGCCCAGGTCGGGGCTGCAGCGCCTCGCTAGGCTGAGCGCCATGACGATCGAGCTGCACTTCACCAAGGGCCAGGGCACCGGCAACGACTTCGTGCTCTTCAGCGACCCGGACGGTGAGGTGGACCTCTCGCCCGCGCAGATCGCGATGATCTGCGACCGGCACTTCGGCGTCGGCGCCGACGGCATCATCCGCGCGGTCCGCTCCCGCGCCCTCGCCGACGGCGCGGCCGCCCTCGAGCAGGAGCCGGAGGCGGAGTGGTTCATGGACTACCGCAACGCCGACGGCTCGATCGCCGAGATGTGCGGCAACGGCATCCGCGTCTACGCGGCGTTCCTGCTCGCCGGCGGTCTGGCGACCCTCGAGCAGGGCGACACCCTCCCCATCGGCACGCGCGCCGGGGTCCGCGACGTCACCCGCAGCGGCGCCGGCTTCCAGGTCGACCTCGGCCGCTGGGAGCTGGCCGGCGGCGAGCCGCTCGTCCGGGCCAAGGAGCTGAAGGTGCCGCGTCCCGGTCTCGGGCTCGACCTCGGCAACCCGCACATCGTCGTCGCGCTGAGCAACGACGAGGAGCTCGACGAGGCCGACCTCAGCTACATCCCGCAGATCGAGCCGGAGCCGGCCGACGGGGCGAACGTGGAGTTCGTCGTGCCGGGCGAGCCGCTGGTGCACGACGGCATCGGCCGGATCCGGATGCGCGTCCACGAGCGCGGCAGCGGCGAGACGCTCAGCTGCGGTACGGGCGCCGCCGCGGCGGCCCTCGCCGTGCGCTACTGGGCCGGAGCGCGCGCTCCGCAGTCCTGGCGCGTGGAGGTCCCCGGCGGCACGCTGGGCGTGACGATGTTCCCGACCGAGGAGGGCGAGCACGTCGGCCTGTCCGGCCCGGCCGACCTGGTCTACACCGGCACGATCCGGATCGACTAGCTGGGGATCGATCGGTCGATCGACCGGCGCACCACCGATCCGTTCCGGCGAGCGCGGCCGACTCCCGCGATCAGGCGGTGCGCGTGGTGCGGATGACGCGGAAGCCCTTGGCCGAGGAGATCCGGTCGACCTCGAGCCGGCCCTCGAACATCTCGGTCAGCCAGGTCAGCAGCGAGTCGGCGCCGAGATTGCGCTGGACGACGAGCCAGGCCTCCGCGTCCGGCTCGAGGCGCGGCAGCCAGCGCTCGAGCAGTGCGTGCAGCTCGGCCTTGCCGACCCGGATCGGCGGGTTCGACCAGACGGCGGCGAAGCGGACGTCCTCGGGAACATCCTCGGGCAGCACGGCGTTGACATTGGAGACACCGAGTTCTGCGCAGTTGCGGCGGACGAGCTCGAGCGCCCGCTGGTTGACGTCGACCGCCCACACCCGGGCGTCGGGGGAGCCGAGCGCCAGGGCGAGCGAGATCGGTCCCCAGCCGCAGCCGAGATCCAGGAGGTCCCCGCTCGCGGGGGCGTCGGGGACCGCGTCCAGCAGGACCCGGGTGCCGAGATCGACGTGGCCGGGGCTGAACACCCCGCCGGCGGTCGTGACCTCGAGGTCGCGGCCGGCGATCCGGGCGCTGATCCTCCGGGGTCGGAGGTCGCCGTCGGGAGTGCTGGTGAAGTAGTGCTCGGCGGCCATGAGAAGTGAACTTATCAACAGCTGAGGAGTTAGTGTTATCCGGATGACGGAAGACCTGAACGAGACCGACACGACCGAGGCCGTGGACGTCGTCTCGCGGGTCCTGGCGAACGCGCAGTCGCGCTCGTCGGGATATTCGCGGTTCGTCGCGGGCGGAGCCCAGGCGCTGCAGAGCGCCGGAGGCGATGTCGAGCGCGACGCCGAGCAGACCAGCGACGGCGATCAGTTCGATCGCGAGGACCGGCAGGCGCTGCGGCGCGTGGCGGGCCTCTCCACCGAGCTCGAGGACGTCACCGAGGTCGAGTACCGCCAGCTGCGCCTCGAGAACGTGGTGCTGATCGGCGTCTACTCGCAGGGCTCGATCGAGGACGCGGAGAACTCGCTGCACGAGCTCGCTGCCCTGGCCGAGACCGCGGGAGCGACCGTCCTGGACGGTCTGCTCCAGCGCCGGCCGCACCCCGACCCGAGCACCTACCTGGGCAAGGGCAAGGCCGAGGAGCTCGCCGGGCTCGTCGCCGCCCTCGGCGCCGACACGGTCGTCGCCGACACCGAGCTGGCTCCGAGCCAGCGCCGCTCGCTGGAGGACGTGGTGAAGGTCAAGGTCATCGACCGCACGGCCGTCATCCTCGACATCTTCAGCCAGCACGCCACGAGCCGCGAGGGCAAGGCGCAGGTCGAGCTCGCGCAGCTCGAGTACCTGCTGCCGCGCCTGCGCGGCTGGGGCGAGTCGATGTCCCGCCAGGCCGGTGGCCAGGTCGGCGCCGGCGCCGGCATGGGCTCGCGTGGTCCGGGTGAGACGAAGATCGAGCTCGACCGCCGCCGCATCCACACCCGCATGGCGCGCCTGCGCAAGCAGATCACCGCGATGAAGCCCGCCCGGGAGGCGAAGCGCGCCAACCGCAAGCGCAACGCGGTGCCGTCGGTCGCCATCGCCGGCTACACCAACGCCGGCAAGTCCAGCCTGCTCAACCGGATGACGCACGCGGGCGTGCTCGTCGAGAACTCGCTCTTCGCGACCCTCGACGCGACGATCCGCAAGTCCGAGACCCCGGACGGGCGCGGCTACACGCTCGCCGACACCGTCGGCTTCGTGCGCGCCCTGCCGCACCAGCTGGTGGAGGCGTTCCGCTCGACCCTGGAGGAGGTCGCCGACTCGGACATCATCGTCCACGTCGTCGACGCCTCGCACCCGGACCCCGCGGGGCAGATCGCGACCGTCCGCGACGTCATCGGCGAGGTGGGCGCACGGAGCATCCCCGAGATCATCGCGTTCAACAAGTCCGATCTCGTCGACGAGGGCCAGCGGCTCGTTCTGCGCGGTCTCGCCCCCGGCGGCGTCTTCGTGTCGGCGCGCACCGGCGAGGGGATGGACGAGCTCCAGGCGAAGATCGCCGAGATCCTGCCGGAGCCTCAGATCGAGATCGACCTGCTGGTGCCGTACGACCGCGGCGACGTGGTCTCCTCGCTGCACCGCAACGGCCGGATCCTCTCGACGCAGTACGTCGAGGGCGGCACGCACGTCCACGCGCTCGTGCACGAGGACCTGGCCGGCTCGCTCGGCGAGTTCGCGGCCCCCGTCGCCGCCGTCGAGGCGTAGCGGCGGAGCCGGCACCCGCTCCTGTAGCGCCCGCGACCACGGATCACCTCCGCGGTCGCGGGCGCTTCGTCGTCACGCTGCGCGAGCTGCTCGCCGTGCGTCCCGGTGAACGCAGGAGGGGCGGACGGCTCGATGCCGTCCGCCCCTCCTGCGCGTGTGCGCCGCCGCGTCAGACGGAGCGGAGCACCGCGACGATCTTGCCGAGGACCTCGGCCTCGTCGCCGAGGATCGGCTCGAAGTTGGAGTTGCGGGGGAGCAGCCAGGTGTGGCCGTCGCGCTGGCGGAGGACCTTGACGGTCGCCTCGCCGTCGAGCATCGCGGCGACGATCTCGCCGTTCTCCGCGGTGCGCTGCGAGCGGACGACGACCCAGTCGCCGTCGCAGATGGCGGCGTCGATCATCGACTCGCCGACCACCTTGAGCATGAAGAGCTCGCCCTTGCCGACCAGCTGGCGGGGGAGCGGGAAGACCTCGTCGATCTGCTGGTCCGCCATGATCGGCACGCCCGCCGCGATCCGGCCCACCAGCGGCACCATCGCCGCGTCGGCGACCGTCGCCGTCGACTCGAACGAGCCGTCGTCCTCGGTCGAGCTCGGCACGTCGATGAGGATCTCGAGCGCCCGGGGGCGGTTGGGATCGCGGCGCAGATACCCGCTCAGCTCGAGCTGGTTGAGCTGGTGGGTCACGCTGGAGAGCGAGGCGAGGCCGACGGCGTCGCCGATCTCCCGCATGCTCGGCGGATAGCCGCGGCTGGACACCGAGCGCTGGATGGCGTCGAGGATCGCGAGCTGCTTCGCGCTGAGATTCTTCCGGCGGCGGCCCGCCGCGGGCTTCGCCGCCGCCTTCGCCTTCGGCGCCGGAGTCGTCGTCCTGGCCGCCTTCGCCCCGGCCGTCTGCGCGTCGCTCACGATCGTCCCTCTCTCGGTGCGCACGCCGCGTGCGCGCCCTCTCCGTCCGCGTCGAGCACCGATGTCGGTGGTCGCTGCTGTACTGACTGCGGACTCTCGAAACTGTATCCGGCGGGGGTCCGCGTTCGAAACATTCGTTCGAGTGTGTCGCGCGATCAAGCAACGGATGCGACGCGACCGGGTCTTGCCCGGCGCGGTATTCGAAGATATATTCGGAACAGAGGTTCGGACCGGGTCCTCCCGGCCGAGGCCCCGGCCCGAACCCCTGCTGAAAGGAGCGATCACCATGACCGCACAGCCCTCCACCATCGCGCAGCACCAGCCCTCCGCGCAGCACGTCACCCCTGCCGAGCAGCCCGGTGCGCGCACCCGCCTGCGCCTGACCCGTCGTGGTCGCGCCGTCCTCGCGACGCTCGGCGCCCTGCCCCTCGTCGCGGGCGCCTTCGTCTTCGGACTCAACGGCGGCGGAGCCGTCGCCTCGGGCGAGAGCGCCGACGTCGAGTTCCAGTACGTCACCGTCCGCGCCGGCGAGTCCCTCTGGTCCCTCGCGGAGGAGCTCGCACCGGACTCCGACCCGCGCGACGTCGTCTACGACATCCAGTCGCTCAACCAGCTGGCGAACGCCGGCCTCGAGCCCGGGCAGCGCCTCGCGATCCCGGCGCAGTACGACCTCGCGGACTGATCGAGCGCACCGAGTGCCCCGGTACCATTCCGGGGTGACGACTCTCGACGATCTCCCCCTCCGCGACGACCTGCGCGGTCAGCAGCCCTACGGCGCTCCGCAGGCCGTCGTGCCCGTGGCCCTCAACGTCAACGAGAACACCCACCCCGTCCCCGACGACGTCATCGCCGACATCGTCGAGCGGGTGTCCGTCGCCCTCCGCACGGTGAACCGCTACCCCGATCGCGAGTTCCGGGAGCTGCGCGACTCCCTGGCCGGCTACCTCGGCCACGGTCTGACCGCCGACTCGATCTGGGCTGCCAACGGCTCGAACGAGGTGCTCCAGCACATCCTGCAGGCCTTCGGCGGCCCCGGACGGTCGCTGCTCGGCTTCTCGCCGACCTACTCCATGTACTCGATCCTCGCCTCCGGCAGCGGCACGCGTTGGGTAGGCGTCGACCGCGAGGACGACTTCCGCGTGTCCGCGTCGTACGCCGCCGACGCGGTGCGCCGGGAGCGCCCGGACATCGTCTTCCTCTGCGCGCCGAACAACCCCACCGGCACCCCGCTCGACCTCGAGACGATCGCCGCCGTCTACGACGCGACCGACGGCATCGTCGTCGTCGACGAGGCCTACGCCGAGTTCGCCGGCCGTGACGCGCCGACCGCCCTGAGCCTCCTCGAGGGCCGCCCTCGCCTGCTCGTCTCCCGCACGATGAGCAAGGCCTTCGCCTTCGCCGGCGTCCGCCTCGGCTACCTCGCCGCGGACCCCGCCGTCGTCGACGCCCTCCGCCTCGTGCGCCTGCCGTACCACCTCTCCGCACTGACCCAGGCGGCCGCGACCGCGGCGCTCGCCCACGCGGACGAGATGCTCGCGATGGTCGGCCAGATCATCGTCCAGCGCGACCGGATGATCGACGGACTGCGCGAGCTCGGCTACACCCCGCACGAGACCGGCAGCAACTTCGTCCTCTTCGGCGGCGTCGCCGACCCCGGAGCGACGTTCGAGGCGCTCCTCGCGCGCGGCATCCTGATCCGCGACGTCGGCATCCCGAACCACCTGCGAGTGAGCGCGGGCACCGAGGCCGAGACCACCGCCTTCCTCGAGGCGGTCGCCGCGCTACCCGCCCCGTCGGCGGACCCCGCGGTCGCCCTGGCCCGCGAATAGCCGCCCGGTGGGTCCGCGGCCCCCGAATACACTGGAGACCATGACCTCCTCGAGCGCCGCTCCCGGGCGCACCGCCTCCCTCCGTCGTGCCACCAGCGAGTCGAGCATCGAGCTTTCGATCGACCTCGACGGCACCGGTGTCGCGGACCTCTCCACCGGCGTGCCCTTCTTCGATCACCTGCTGACGGCGTTCGCGAAGCACTCGCTGACCGACCTGACCGTCCGCGCCACCGGCGACATCGAGATCGACATCCACCACACCGCCGAGGACATCGGCATCGTGCTCGGCACCGCGATCAAGCAGGCGCTCGGCGACAAGGCCGGCATCTCCCGCTTCGGCGACGCCCTCGTGCCGCTCGACGAGGCGCTGGTCCAGGCCGTGGTCGACATCTCCGGCCGTCCCTACCTCGTGCACGGCGGCGAGCCGGAGGGCTTCGCGCTGCACCTGATCGGCGGCCACTTCACCGGCTCGATGGTCCGCCACGTCTTCGAGGCGATCGCCTTCAACGCCGGTCTGACCGTGCACGTCACCGTGCTCGGCGGGCGCGACCCGCACCACATCGCCGAGGCCGAGTTCAAGGCGTTCGCGCGCGCGTTCCGCCAGGCCAAGGCCTTCGATCCGCTGGTCGCCGGGGTGCCGTCGACGAAGGGCGCGCTGTGAGCGGCGCCCGGCCGTCCGTCGTCGTCTACGACTACGGCTCCGGCAACGTCCACTCGGCCGTCAAGGCGCTCGAGCTCGCCGGTGCCGACGTCGAGCTGACCTCCGACCGCACCCGCGCCCTCGAGGCCGACGGCCTGCTGGTCCCGGGGGTCGGCGCGTTCAGTGCGGTGATGTCGGCGCTGACGGCGGCGCGCGGCGGCGAGATCATCGAGAAGCGCCTCGCCGGCGGTCGCCCGGTGCTCGGCATCTGCGTCGGGATGCAGGTGCTCTTCGAGCGCGGCGTCGAGCGCGGCGTCGAGAGCGAGGGCCTGGGGGAGTGGCCGGGAACGGTCGACCTGCTCCCCGCCGAGGTCGTGCCGCACATGGGCTGGAACACCGTCGACGTGCCCACCGGCTCGCGGCTGTTCGACGGCATCGAGGACGAGCGCTTCTACTTCGTGCACTCGTACGGCGCCCGGGAGTGGACGCTGGACGTCATGCCGCCGTTCCCGCGCCCGGCCGTCACCTGGGCCGACCACGGCGGCCCCTTCATCGCCGCGGTCGAGAACGGCCCGCTCTCGGCGACGCAGTTCCACCCCGAGAAGTCCGGTGCCGCGGGTCTGCGCCTGCTCTCGAATTGGCTGGGCGGGCTCCGCACGAACTAGGATCGGCCGGTGGTCGGCGGCTCCAGTGGCGCCGCGGCCGCACCAGCTCCGAGACTGAGGATGACGATGAGCGAGTTCACCAAGGCCCCGGGCCTGGTCCTTCTCCCCGCGATCGACGTGGCCGGCGGCAAGGCCGTCCGCCTGACGCAGGGCGAGGCGGGCACCGAGACGAACTACGGCGACCCGATCGACGCGGCCGGCGACTGGGCCGACCAGGGCGCGGAGTGGATCCACCTCGTCGATCTCGACGCCGCCTTCGGCCGCGGTGACAACCACGGCATCATGAAGAAGGTCATCCGCCAGGTCAAGGGCGTCAGCGTCGAGCTCTCCGGCGGCATCCGGGACGACCGCAGCCTGGAGTCCGCGCTCAACGCCGGGGCGAAGCGCATCAACCTCGGCACCGCCGCCCTGGAGAACCCGGAGTGGGCCGCCAGCGTCATCGCGCAGTACGGCGACCAGATCGCCGTCGGCCTCGACGTGCGCGGCACCACCCTCGCGGCCCGCGGCTGGACCAAGGAGGGCGGCGACCTCTGGCAGGTCCTCGAGCGCCTCGAGGAGGCCGGCTGCACCCGCTACGTCGTCACCGACGTCACCAAGGACGGCACCCTCAAGGGCCCGAACCTCGAGCTGCTCGAGCAGGTCATGGCGCGCACCCACCGCCCCGTCATCGCCTCGGGCGGCATCTCCAACCTCGACGACATCGCGGCGCTCCGCGACCTCGTGCCGCAGGGCCTCGAGGGCGCGATCGTCGGCAAGGCGCTCTACGCCGGAGCGTTCACGCTCGCCGAGGCGCTCGACGTCGCCTCCGAGTGACCGGCACGTCCTCGGGTGAGGGCCGGGCGCTCCCCGCGCACCTGACCGACTCGGCGGGGACCCCGTGGGCCGGCCGCCACTTCGAGCAGAGCGCCTCGACGGACGACGACGGCAGTGCGCCCGAGGCCCTGGTCGCTGCCCTGCGCTCGTTCGGCGCCGGCGACGCGGGCCCGGAGGCGGTGGTCGACGCGCTGCGCGTCTCGCGCCTGCTCATCCCCCTGGTCGCGAAGCTCGGCGAGGAGGCCGAGGGGGTCGCCGGGCTCCGCGCCGACAAGTCGCAGGAGCTGTCGATCGTGACGGTCGCCGGGCCGGACGGCCGCACCGTCCTCCCGGTCTTCAGTGACGTCGAGGCGATGCGGCGCTGGGACCGCCTCGCGCGCCCCGTCCCGGTCGACGGCCGGCGGGCGGCGCTGGCCGCCGTGGCGGAGGAGACCGAGCTGATGGTCCTCGACCCCGCCTCGCCGCACGAGTTCGCCGTCCGGCGCCCGGCGCTCTGGGCGATCGCCGAGGGCTCGCCGTGGCGATCGAGCCCGGCCGATCCGGAGGTCCTCACCGCGCTGCGGGCGAGCGCCGACGGGGAGGACGCCGTCGTCTCGCTCGCCGTGCAGCCGGGCGACAGCCGTCAGCGGCTGACGGGACCGGAGCTCGTCATCGTGCTGGAGCTGCGGCCCGGTCTCGACCGCTCGGCGCTCGGCGAGCTGGTCGCGCGCCTGGGCGAGCGCTGGGCCGCCGACGAGATCGTGGCCGCCCGGGTCGACTCGATGACCCTTCAGCTGGCGTCCGCTCCGACGGGCTGACCCGGGCGCCGCCGCTCAGGTGACCGGGCCGGTCCACTTCTCGCCGGGGCCCTTGCCGATCGGGTCGGCGATCGGCGAGGCCTCGCGGAAGGCGAGCTGCAGCGTTCGCAGTCCGTCGCGCAGGCTGCGCGCGTGCATGTCGCTGATGTCGGGGGCACCCGCCGTGACCAGGCCGGCGAGGGCGTTGATCAGCTTGCGCGCCTCGTCGAGGTCGACCTGCGCGCCCGGCTCGTCGGCGAGACCGCACTTCACCGCGGCGGCGCTCATCAGGTGCACCGCGGCGGTCGTGATGATCTCGACCGCCGGCACCTCGGCGATGTCGCGGGTCGCCTCCACGTCGGAGTCGTCGCCGAACCGTCGGGCGTAATCGTCGTCGTGCTGAGCCATGGGTCCCTCGTTCGGTGAGTCCGGCGCTCGCGAGGACCCCGAGGCGGTGCTCGAGGGGGCACTAGCGGGGGAGGGCGAGTGGCGGGCGCCGCCCGCTGCCCTTCCGGCCGGAAGTCTGCTATGGTGATGCGGGCTCCGAGGCATGTCCTCGGTTCGAAAGTGGAGATTCTCCCACCCGCGCTTGACCGCTTCACTAGGTTACCGGGTCAGAAGCACTCCGCCTCCGGCAACGGGGGCAGGGCTGCGGTCCTCGAGACACGTCTCGGGGAGCGCGTCGTAGGGTGCAGCGCAGCGCGGTAGACGCGCTTCGCACAGGGAATCACCTCTCTCGGGATGCGCCGGACGAAGAATCCGGCCGCAGAGCAGCAACTCACCGAGATCAGAGGAGAAACGCAATCAGCGATCCCCGTACCAACGACCGAATCCGCGTCCCCGAGGTCCGCCTCGTGGGTCCCGCCGGAGAACAGGTCGGCGTCGTGAAAATCGAGGTCGCCCTGCGACTCGCGCAGGACGCAGACCTGGATCTGGTCGAGGTTGCTCCCAACTCCAAGCCTCCCGTCGCCAAGATCATGGACTACGGGAAGTTCAAGTACGAGCAGGCCCAGAAGCTCAAGGAAGCCCGTCGCAACCAGGCGAACACGATCCTCAAGGAGGTCCGTTTCCGCCTGAAGATCGACAAGCACGACTACGAGACCAAGCGCAAGCGCGCCGAGGGCTTCCTGAAGGCCGGCGACAAGGTCAAGGCCATGATCCTGTTCCGCGGTCGCGAGCAGTCCCGCCCCGAGATGGGCGTGCGGCTCCTGCAGCGCTTCGCGGAGGACGTGTCCGAGTTCGGCCAGGTCGAGTCCACCCCGACCATCGACGGTCGCAACATGGTGATGGTCATCGGCCCGCTGAAGAACAAGTCCGAGGCGAAGGCCGAGGCGAACGCCGTGCGCGCCGCTCGTCGCGAGGCCAACACCCCCGAAGAGGAATCGGCCGAGTCCGAATCCGTCTGATACTTCGCCGCCCCGTCCTCGGGGCCGGTGGACGCCCCGCTCGCGGGGCACCAGTTTCGCCCGCCGAGTGCGCGTGCGACGTCGACAAGGAGAGAACATGCCCAAGATGAAGACCCACTCGGGTGCCAAGAAGCGTTTCAAGGTCACGGGCTCCGGCAAGCTCATGAAGCAGCAGGCCGGCATGCGTCACAACCTGGAGTCGAAGTCCAGCGTCCGCACCCGCCGCCTGAACCAGGACCAGGTCCTCGCCCCGCAGGACGCCAAGGTCGCCAAGAAGCTTCTCGGCCTGTAGTCGACCACCGCGGCAGTCCGCTGCCGCCGTAGTCCTCGACAACCGACCCGGATCGTAAGGAAGAAAGAGAAATGGCAAGAGTCAAGAGGGCGGTCAACGCCCACAAGAAGCGTCGCGTCATCCTCGAGCGCGCCAAGGGCTACCGCGGCCAGCGCTCGCGTCTGTACCGCAAGGCCAAGGAGCAGGTCACCCACTCCCTCGTCTACTCGTACCGCGACCGCCGCGCGAAGAAGGGCGAGTTCCGCCGCCTCTGGATCCAGCGCATCAACGCCGCGTCCCGCGCCAACGGCCTGACCTACAACCGCTTCATCCAGGGCCTCGCCCTGGCCGGCATCCAGGTCGACCGCCGCATCCTCGCTGACCTCGCGATCACCGAGCCCGCGACCTTCACCGCCCTCGTGGCGAGCGCGAAGGCCGCACTGCCGGCCGACACCTCGGCCCCGAAGGCCGCGTAGTCCGCAGCACTTCCCCGAAGGGGGTCACGACGAGAGTCGTGGCCCCCTTCGTCGTTCCCGCAGGACCCGGTTGTCGCAGGACCTCCTTCCCGCGGGTCAGCCTTCCCCGCGGGCGACGTGTCGACCGGGCCCCGCGACGGTGCGCCGATAGGCTCGCCGCATGCTCGACAACCCCCGTTCTCCCCGTGTCCGCTCCGTCGCCAAGCTCACCCGGCGTCCGGCACGGCAGGAGTCGGGGCTCTTCCTCCTCGAAGGCCCGCAGGCCATGTCCGAGGCGCTGCGCTACCGGCCCGAGCTGCTGATGGAGTCGTTCGCGACCCCCACCGCGCTCGAGCGCCACCCCGAGATCGTCGCCGCAGCTGAGGAGGCGGAGGTCGAGATCGAGTACGTGACCGAGGACGTCCTCGACTCGATGGCCGACACCGTCACGCCGCAGGGCTTCGTGGCCGTCTGCCGGCAGTTCCCGACCTCCCTCAAGGACGTCGTCGCCTCCGAGCCGCGCCTCGTCGCCGTGCTGGAGGAGGTCCGCGACCCGGGCAACCTCGGCACGATCATCCGCGCGGCCGACGCCGCGGGCGCCGACGCCGTCGTGCTGACCGGCCGCTCCGTCGACCTCTACAACCCCAAGGTGGTCCGCTCGACCACGGGCTCGCTGTTCCACCTGCCCGTCGCGGTCGGCGCAGAGCTGCCCGACGTGCTGCAGAGGCTGCGCTCCGCAGGCCTCCGCGCCGTCGCCGCCGACGTCAAGGGCGAGGGCCTGCTCGACGTGCGCGCCCGGGGCGACCTCGCGCAGCCGACGGTCTGGGTGTTCGGCAACGAGGCCCGCGGCCTCGAGGACGAGTCGCTCGAGCTGATGGACGGCGTCGTGGCCGTGCCGATCTACGGCGCCGCGGAGTCGCTCAACCTCGCCACCGCCGCCTCGGTCTGCCTCTACGAGAGCGCCTTCGCGCTCCGCTCCTGACGACCCGACGTGCACTCGACCTGAGACGTTTCACGCCAGAACTGAGAGAAGAGCACCTCGGCATGGTATGAGGCTGGGAGCGAGCCCCGGTTGTTGCGCTCTGGTTAAGAATCCGCTCATGATTTGACCCACCCATGCCCGTGTGATTCTCTGACGGAATGGAAGCACCCTCCCAGGCCGGGCGATCGTCCGCTGCCGCCCGCGAGCCCCTCGTCGTCCTCGACGGGGTCCAGAAGCACTACGGCGAGTTCCAGGCGCTGAAGGACATCGATCTGACGATCAACCGCGGCGAGGTGGTCGTGGTCCTCGGTCCCTCCGGGTCGGGCAAGTCCACGCTCTGCCGCACGATCAATCGGCTGGAGACCATCTCCGGCGGCACGATCTCGATCGACGGTCAGACGCTGCCGGAGGAGGGCAAGGGGCTCGCCGCCCTGCGCGCCGACGTCGGCATGGTCTTCCAGTCCTTCAACCTCTTCGCGCACAAGACGATCCTCGAGAACGTCACGCTCGGGCCGATCAAGGTCCGCAAGCTCTCGCGGAAGGCGGCCGAGGCGGAGGCGCAGGCGCTGCTCGACCGCGTCGGCGTCGGCCATCAGGCGGGCAAGACGCCCGCCCAGCTCTCCGGCGGTCAGCAGCAGCGCGTGGCCATCGCCCGCGCCCTCGCGATGAAGCCGAAGGTGATGCTCTTCGACGAGCCGACCTCGGCGCTCGACCCCGAGATGATCAACGAGGTCCTCGACGTCATGGTCGGCCTCGCCGAAGAGGGCATGACGATGATCGTCGTCACCCACGAGATGGGCTTCGCCCGGAAGGCCGCGCACCGGGTCGTCTTCATGTCCGACGGCGAGATCCTCGAGGACACCGACCCCGAGTCGTTCTTCACCGCTCCCCGGACCGACCGCGCCAAGGACTTCCTCTCGAAGCTGATCACCCACTAGGTCGCCGGCGCCGCGGACGGACTCCGCCTCGGCCGCCGTTCGACAGGTCGCCCCCCGAACCCCCGGGAGCGACCGGACATCGCCCGCTCCAGCGGGCCACACCCCAGGAAGGACGATCATGCGCACCAAGCTCATGTTCATGACCGCGGGACTCGCCGCAGCGGCCCTCACCCTCGCCGGCTGCGCCGGTGACTCCGGGACCGGCGCCGGCTCCGACTCCGGCTCCGAGGGGAGCGGAGCGGCCTACGAGGTCGCCACCGACGTCACCCTCGAGGGCAGCCCGACCTTCGACGCCATGACGGAGGACGGCACGGTCACCATCGGCGTCAAGGAGGACCAGCCCGGTCTGGGCTACCTCGACGCCGCGACCGGCACGCGCTCCGGCTTCGACATCGAGATCGCGAAGTGGATCGCCGCCTCCCTCGGCTTCTCCGAGGACAAGATCGAGTACCAGCCGATCCCCTCGGCCAACCGCGAGGCGTCGATCGTGAACGGCGACATCGACTACTACGTCGGCACCTACTCGATCACCGACAAGCGCAAGGAGCAGGTCGGCTTCGCCGGGCCGTACTTCGAGACCGGGCAGCAGCTGCTGGTCGCCGCGGACAACGACACCATCACGGGTCCGGACGACCTCTCGGCCGACACCACCGTGTGCTCCGCGACCGGCTCCACCCCGATCCAGAACATCCGCACCAACTACCCCGAGGTCCCGACCGAGGAGTTCGACACCTACTCGCAGTGCGTCGACGCCCTGGCCGACGGCCAGGTCGACGCGGTCACCACCGACGGCGCGATCCTGATCGGCTACGCCGCCCAGCGCCCGGACGACCTGAAGGTCGTCGGTGAGCCCTTCAGCACCGAGCTCTACGGCATCGGCCTCGCGAAGGACGACACCGCACTGCGCGGCTTCATCAACGAGATGCTGACCGACGGCGGTGACACCTGGAGCGCGATCTACGACGAGACCCTCGGCCAGTCCGGCACCACGGTCGAGCAGCCCGCGGTCGACGCGTACTAGGCCGACACCCCTGAGGAGTCCCGGGGCGGCGCGTCGCGCCTCGCCCCGGGACCTCCTCTGCCCCGCGCCGCACCGGCGACCGCTTCCACCTCCCCGATGAAAGGGCACGCAGCATGGATGTTCTCCTGAACAACCTCGACGTGTTCGTCCCCGCGTTCGGCAACACCCTGCTGCTGTTCGTCGTGTCGCTCGTCTTCGCCCTCCTCCTCGGCACCGTGGTCGGAGCGATGCGCGTCTCGCCCGTCCCGATCGCGCGAGCGGTCGGCACCGTCTACGTCAACACCATCCGGAACACGCCGCTGACGCTGCTGATGTTCTTCTTCGCCTTCGGCTACCCCAAGCTCGACCTGCCGGACGTCGAGTACACGAACCTCGCGATCGCCGCCCTGAGCATCTACACCGCGACCTACGTCGCCGAGGTGCTCCGCTCCGGGATCAACACGGTGCCGATCGGCCAGGCCGAGGCGGCTCGAGCGATCGGCCTCGACTTCGGGCTCACGATGACCCAGGTGGTGCTGCCGCAGGCGTTCCGCTCGGTCATCCCGCCGCTGATGAGCGTGCTGATCGCCCTCCTCAAGAACACCACGGTCGCCGCCGGCTTCTCGGTCGCCGAGGCGGGCACGATCGTCCGCGTGCTCAACGAGCGCGGCGAGAACAGCCTCATCGTCGTGCTCTGGGTCGCCCTGGTCTTCGTGGTCCTCGTCACCGCGCTCTCCCTCCTCCAACGTCAGCTCGAGAAGAAGTGGAGGGTCGCCCGATGAGCTCCGTCCTCTTCGACAACCCCGGACCCCGCGCGGTCGCCCGCAACCGCGTCATCGGCGCCGTCGTCGTCCTCGTCCTCGTGGCGCTGCTGGCCTTCGTGCTCTGGCGCTTCGCCGAGTCCGGCCAGTTCTCGCCGGCCAAGTGGCGGGCGTTCGGCTACCCGCTGGTCTGGCAGAGCATCGGCGCCGCTCTCGGGCAGACGCTCGCCGCCTTCGCCACCGCCGGCGTCGCGAGCATCGTGCTCGGCCTGCTGCTGGCGATCGGCCGCCTCTCCGACCGCCGCTGGATCAACATCCCGGTCACGCTCTTCATCGAGCTGTTCCGCGCCATCCCGGTCCTCATCCTGATGATGCTGATGTACTACGGGCTCCCGTTCGTCGGGCTCAAGCTCACGCCGTACCTCGCCGTGGTCATCGCGCTCACGCTCTACAACGGCTCCGTCTTCTCCGAGATCTTCCGCGCCGGCATCGAGGCCCTCCCGCGCGGCCAGAAGGAGGCGGGCTACGCGATCGGCCTGCGCAAGGCGGGCGTCATGCGGCTCATCCTCTTCCCGCAGGCGATCCGGTCGATGCTGCCCGTGATCATCGCCCAGCTCGTCGTCGCCCTCAAGGACACGGCGCTCGGCTCGATCATCACCTACAACGAGCTGCTCTACTACGCCCGCTACCTCGGCAACCAGCCGAGCCTGGACAGCCCGATCATCCCCGCCGCCATCGTCGTCGGCGCGATCTACATCGGCATCTGCCTGATCCTCTCCGGCATCGCCAAGTGGGTCGAGATCCGCACCAAGACCGGCGGCCGCAAGGGCACCGGCCACCCGGCGGTCCGCGCGACGACCGACACGGCACTGATCGCCGCCCAGGACTGAACCCGATGGTGGGGATCGCCTGCGGCGATCCCCACCGCGGTCGGCCACCGAGGCGGTCGTGTCCCCGAGAGCGTCCTGCGAGCGCCTAGCGCGAATCGCTGGCACGCGATTCACGCGTTCGCCTCGAGGGCGGTCGGCGATCTGCAGGATTCCCATTCGATATCCATGCACATGCTGGTCGAGTAGCCCCGGAGGGGCGTATCGAGACCCACCGCTGCGCGAGGAGGACTGGTGGCCGCCCGTCCTTGTCGAGGATCTCCGAGGAAAGATCACTTAGTCCGCATGGGTAAAGCCATGCTGATCGAGTAGCCCGCGGAGCGGGCGTATCGAGATCCACCATCGTCAAAAGACGAGTCTGCAGACCCCCCCATGCTGGCAACGGCGGGTCTCGATACGCCCCTGCGGGGCTACTCGACCAACATGACGCGGCGCAGTTGCGTCCTTTCCCTCACCACCGGAAGGCGAAGCGGCTTCCCCGCTCGATACGCCGGCTGCGCCGGCTACTCGATCAGCATGACTCGGCCGGATCGGCGATCGGCCATCGCGTCCGCCCGCCGCGGCGAGCGGGCCGCGCGGGGCATCCCTACACTGGGGGATCGTGTCTGACAGCAACCCGATCACCGACGAGGCCGTCTCGGCGGCGACCGCGGAGGCGCTCACCGCGATCCGCGCGGCCGCCGATTCCGCCGCACTGAAGGCGGCTCGCACCGCCCACCTCGGCGAGGGCTCGGCCCTCGCCCGACTGAACGCGCTGATGCGCTCCGTGCCGCCGGAGTTCAAGGCGGCGTCCGGCAAGCTCGTGGGCGGCGCCCGCAAGCAGGTCGGCGACGCGTACGCCGAGCGCGAGGCGGAGCTGGTCGAGGCCGAGCAGGCCGCGGCACTCGATGCCGAGCGCGTCGACGTCACCGCCGGCGCGAGCTTCGTGCGCCAGGGCGCCCGCCACCCGCTCTCGCTCCTCCAGGAGTCGATCGCCGACGTCTTCGTCGGCATGGGCTGGGAGATCGCGGAGGGGCCGGAGCTCGAGAACGAGTGGTTCAACTTCGACGCGCTGAACTTCGACGAGGACCACCCGGCCCGCGCGATGCAGGACACCTTCTTCGTCGACCCGGTCGAGTCGCACCTCGTCCTGCGCACTCACACCTCGCCGGTGCAGATCCGCTCGATGCTCGAGCGCACCCCGCCGATCTACGTGATCGCGCCCGGCCGCGTCTACCGCACCGACGAGCTCGACGCCACGCACACCCCCGTCTTCACGCAGTTCGAGGGCCTCGCCGTCGACCGCGGCCTGACGATGGCGCACCTGCGCGGCACCCTCGAGCACGTCGCCCGCCTCCTGTTCGGCGACGAGGCGAAGATCCGCCTGCGCCCCAACTACTTCCCCTTCACCGAGCCGAGCGCCGAGCTCGACATCTGGCACCCCACCTTCGTCGGCGGTGCCCGCTGGATCGAGTGGGGCGGCTGCGGGATGGTGAACCCGAACGTCCTGCGCTCGGTCGGCATCGACCCGGACGAGTACTCCGGCTTCGCCTTCGGGATGGGGATCGAGCGGACCCTGATGTTCCGCAACGACGTGAAGGACATGCGCGACATGGTCGAGGGCGACGTCCGCTTCAGCAAGCAGTACGGGATGGTGATCTGATGCGCATCCCGCTGAGCTGGCTGGGCGAGTACGTCGACCTCGAGCAGGGCGTCACGACCGAGGCCGTGCACGCGGCCCTGGTGTCGGTCGGCCTGGAGGAGGAGGACGTCCACCGCTTCGAGGTCTCCGGCCCCGTCGTGGTGGGCGAGGTCCTCGACCTCGTGCCCGAGCCGCAGAAGAACGGCAAGACCATCAACTGGTGCACCGTCCGCGTCGCGCCCGAGGGGGAGCGCGCGGCCGACGGCGGCGACGACGTCCGCGGCATCGTCTGCGGCGCGCACAACTTCGCCGCCGGTGACAAGGTCGTGGTCTCGCTGCCCGGCGCCGTGCTGCCCGGCCCGTTCCCGATCTCGGCGCGGAAGACCTACGGTCACGTGTCCGACGGGATGATCGCGTCCACCCGCGAGCTCGGCCTCGGCGACGACCACGAGGGCATCCTCCGGCTGGCGAGCCTCGGCATCGACCCCGAGGTCGGCACCGACGCGATCGCGCTGCTCGGGCTGGACGACGCCGCCGTCGAGGTCAACGTGACCCCGGACCGCGGCTACGCCTTCTCGATCCGAGGCATCGCCCGCGAGTACGCCCACGCGACCGGCGCCGACTTCCGCGACCCCGCGCTGGCGATCACCGCGCCCGAGCGGCTCGACTCCGCCCCCGTCTTCCCCGTCGCGGTCGAGGACGAGGCGCCGATCCGCGGTCGCGTCGGCTCGTCCGTCTTCGTGACCCGCGTGGTGCGCGGCATCGACCCGTCGCTGCCGACCCCGCCGTGGATGATCGCGCGCCTGCGCCTGGCCGGCGTGCGCTCGATCTCGCTGGTCGTCGACATCACCAACTACGTCATGTTCGAGCTCGGGCAGCCGCTGCACGGCTACGACCTCGAGCGCCTGGAGGGCGGCATCGTCGTCCGCCGCGCTCGCGCCGGCGAGACGCTCGAGACGCTCGACGGCCAGACCCGCCGCCTGCACCACGAGGACCTGCTGATCACCGACGACGGCGGGCCGATCGGGCTCGCCGGCGTGATGGGCGGTGCCCGCACCGAGATCACGGACACGACCGCCGACGTCCTGATCGAGGCCGCGAACTTCGATCCGGTCTCGATCGCCCGCACGGCCCGCCGGCACAAGCTGCCGAGCGAGGCCTCGCGACGCTTCGAGCGCGGCGTCGACCCGCTGGTCGCGCCGGTCGCCGCCGCGCGCGCGGTGCAGCTGCTGGTCGAGCTCGCGGGCGGCACCGCCGACGAGCTCGGCTCGGTGCTCGCCGATTCCGACACGGCGTCGGCGATCGAGCTCCCCGACGGCTACATCTCCGGCCTGATCGGCCTCGAGTACACGCCCGAGGAGATCCGCGGCGCCCTCGTCGAGATCGGCGCGAGCGTCGAGGCCGGGGGAGCGGGCCTGCTCGTCACCCCGCCGAGCTGGCGGCCCGACCTGACCGACCGCTCGACCCTCGCGGAGGAGGTCGCCCGGATCACCGGCTACGACCGCATCCCGTCGATCCTCCCCGTCGCGCCTCCCGGTCACGGCCTCACGCCCGGTCAGCGCCTGCGCCGCACGGTCGCGCAGTCGCTGGCGGCCGCCGGGCTCACCGAGGTGCTGTCCTACCCGTTCCTCTCCCGATCGATGAACGACCGCTTCGGCTCCGTCGACGGCGAGCCGGTGCAGCAGGTCTCGCTGGCGAACCCGCTGGACGCGACGGCGGGACAGCTGCGGCTCTCCCTCCTCCCCGGACTCGTGCAGGTCGCGGCCCGCAACCGCTCGCGCGGTCTCGTCGACCTGGCCGTCTACGAGATGGGCTCGGTCTTCCTGCCGCAGAGCGGCGCTCCGTTCGGCTCCGAGGGGCTGCCCCTCGCCGGCGCGCGTCCGTCCGCGGAGATCGAGGCGGCGCTGAACGCGGGGATCCCGCGGCAGCCGCTGCACGTGGCCGCGCTGCTGACGGGCTCGGCGCTCGAGCGTCAGCCGGGAGTGGCCGCGCGCGACTTCGACTGGCGCGACGCGCTCGACGTCGTGCGCGACGTCGCGGCCGCCTCAGGCGTGCAGCTGGAGATCCGCCAGGGCTCGCACGCCGCCCTGCACCCGGGCCGCACGGCCGAGGTGCTGCTGGACGGCGCCGTGGTCGGCCACGCCGGCGAGCTGCTCCCGTCGCTCGCCGACGACCTCGACCTGCCGCACCGCGTGGCGGTGGTCGAGCTCGACCTCGATCCGCTGATCGCCCGCGCCGGCCGCCTCGTGGTGGCGCGCCCGGTCGGGGCGCTGCCCGCCGCGACGCAGGACCTCTCGCTGGTCGTGCCCGTCGCCGTGCCGGCCGCCGACCTGCAGGCCGCCGTCGCCGAGGGCGCCGGCGAGCTGCTCGAGGCGATCCGCCTGGTCGACGACTACCGCGGTGCGGGCGTCCCCGAGGGCTCGAAGTCGCTGACCTTCGCGCTGCGCTTCCGTGCCGCCGACCGGACGCTCACCGCCGCCGAGGCCAGCGCGGCGAAGGAGAGCGGCACCGCGCTCGCCGCCGAGCGCTTCGGCGCGACCCCGCGCGAGTGAGCGGGCGGCCGCCGGCTCCGGTCGGCGGCCGCCCGCGGCCACCGGGCCAGGGCGGGTCCCGCCAGCGACTAGGCTCTCGGGCATGACTTTTTCCGTGGCGGTGGCCGGAGCGAGCGGGTACGCGGGCGGCGAGCTGCTCCGCCTGCTCGCCGATCACCCCGAGTTCGAGGTGCGCACGGTCACGGCGCACTCGAACGCCGGCCAGCCCCTCGCCGCGGTGCAGCCGCACCTGCGCTCGCTGCGCCACCTCGAGCTCGTCGACACGACGACCGAGAACCTGGCGGGCCACGACGTCGTCTTCCTCGCGCTGCCGCACGGCAGGTCCGGCGAGATCACGGCGACGCTCCCCGACGACGTGCTCGTCGTCGACTGCGGCGCCGACCACCGGCTGACGGCCGAGCAGGACTGGGCCGACTACTACGGTGGCGAGTTCGCGGGCGCCTGGCCCTACGGCCTGCCCGAGCTGATGCTGCCCGGCACCGGCCGGCAGCGCGACGTGCTGGCGGGGGTCCGCCGCATCGCGGTGCCCGGCTGCAACGTCACCGCGATCACGCTCGGCCTCGCGCCGGGGCTGCACGCCGGCGTGATCGAGGCCGCCGACCTGGTCTCGGTCCTCGCCGTCGGCCCGTCCGGGGCGGGCAAGAGCCTGCGGACCGATCTGCTCGCGAGCGAGCTGCTCGGCTCGGCGCACGCGTACGGCATCGGCGGCGGGCACCGGCACAACCCGGAGATCCGGCAGAACCTCGCGCTCGCCGGTGCCGGTCCGGTCTCGATCTCGTTCACCCCGATCCTGGTGCCGATGTCGCGCGGCATCCTCGCGACCTCGACCGCTCGGCTCGCGCCGGGAGTGTCCGCGCAGGATGTGCGGGCTGCGTGGGAGTCGGCCTACGCCGACGAGCCCTTCGTGCAGCTGCTGCCGGAGGGGACCTTCCCGCGCACGGCGGACACCGTCGGCGCGAACACGGCGCTGATCGGGGTCGCCGTGGACGAGCGCGCCCGCCGCGTCGTGGTGGTCACCGCGCTCGACAACCTGGTCAAGGGCACCGCCGGTGCCGCGATCCAGTCGACCAACATCGCCCTCGGTCTCCCGGAGACCCTCGGCCTGAGCACGAACGGAGTCGCGCCGTGAGCATCACCGCCGCAGCAGGATTCGCCGCGGCCGGCGTCGTCGCCGGTCTCAAGTCGACCGGCGCCCGCGACCTCGCCCTCGTGCACAACCTCGGCCCGCTGCAGAACGCCGCGACGGTCTTCACCAGCAACCGCTGCAAGGCGAACCCGGTGCTCTGGAGCGAGCAGGTCATGCGCGACGGCGTCGTCTCGGCGATCGTCCTCAACTCCGGCGGCGCCAACTGCTACACCGGCGCCGCGGGCTTCCAGGTCACCCACGCGACGGCCGAGGCCGTCGGCGGGAGCCTGGGCGTCTCGGCCGGCGACGTGCTCGTCTGCTCCACCGGTCTCATCGGCGATCAGCTCGACCTCGGCAAGCTGACGGCCGGGGTGACCGAGGCCTCGGCGGCTCTCCCGGGCGCGACCGGCCCGGAGGCGGGCGAGGACGCGGCCCGCGCGATCATGACGACCGACACCGTGCCCAAGCAGGCGACCGTCCGCTCCGAGCAGGGCTGGACCGTCGGCGGCATGGCCAAGGGCGCGGGGATGCTCGCACCCGGGCTCGCGACGATGCTCGTCGTGATCACCACCGACGCGGTCCTCGACTCCTCCGAGCTCGACACCGCGCTGCGGGCGGCGACCCGGGTCACCTTCGACCGCCTCGACTCGGACGGCTGCATGTCGACGAACGACACCGTGGCGCTGCTGGCGAGCGGCGCGAGCGGGGTGCGCCCCGAGGCGGCCGACTTCACCGCCGCGCTCACCGAGGTCTGCCGCGATCTCACACTCCAGCTCCAGGCCGACGCCGAGGGCGCCGCGCACGACGTCGCTATCCGGGTGCTGAACGCCGCGACCGAGGACGAGGCCGTCGTCGTCGCCCGCGCGGTCTCGCGGAGCAACCTCTTCAAGGCCGCGATCTTCGGCAACGACCCCAACTGGGGCCGGGTGCTGGCCGCGGTCGGCACCACCGATGCGCAGTTCGACCCCTACGGCATCGACGTGGCGATGAACGGCGTGCAGGTCTGCCGGGCCGGCGAGCCCGACGCGAGCCGCGACCTGGTCGACCTCGCCCCGCGCAAGGTCTCGGTCGACATCGATCTGCACGCCGGCGACGCCACGGCGACGATCTGGACCAACGACCTCACCCACGACTACGTCCACGAGAACTCGGCGTACTCCAGCTGATGGCCGACAAGAATCCGAGGGCCTCCGAGAACCCGGTGAGCACCGGGGACCCCACCGACGCCGAGACGCTCGCGCTGCGCGATGCCGTGGCCGTCAAGGCCGGCACCCTGATCGAGTCGCTGCCCTGGCTGCAGCGGTTCCACGGCAGGACGATGGTGATCAAGTTCGGCGGCAACGCCATGGTGTCGGAGGAGCTCCAGCGCGCCTTCGCGCAGGACATCGTCTACCTGCACTACGCGGGCATCCGCCCCGTCGTCGTGCACGGCGGCGGTCCGCAGATCTCCGCGATGCTCGACCGCCTCGGCATCGCCAGCGAGTTCCGCGGCGGCTACCGGGTGACCAGCCCCGAGGCGATGGCGGTCGTGCGGATGGTGCTCACCGGCAGCATCAGCCGCGACATCGTCCGGCGGATCAACGAGTACGGGCCGCTGGCCGCCGGCATCTCCGGCGAGGACGCCGGCCTCTTCGTCGGCCGCCGGCGCGGCGTGGTCCTGGACGGGGTCGAGCACGACCTCGGCCTGGTCGGCGACGTGATCTCCGTGGACCCCGCGGCCGTCCTCGCCCAGCTCGACGCCGGCCGCATCCCGGTCGTCTCCTCGATCGCGCCCGACTCCGACGACCCGACGCAGTCGCTCAACGTCAACGCCGACGCCGCCGCGGCCGCGCTCGCCGTCGCCGTCGGCGCGGAGAAGCTCGTGATCCTCACCGACGTCCCCGGTCTCTACGCCGACTGGCCCGACCGCGACTCGCTCGTCTCGCACATCGCGTCCGACGAGCTCGCGGCGCTGCTGCCGTCGCTCGAGTCGGGGATGATCCCCAAGATGACGGCCTGCCTCGACGCGGTCCGCGGCGGCGTGCCGAAGGCCGCGATCATCGACGGCCGCGTCCCGCACTCGATGCTGCTCGAGGTCTTCACCTCCGAGGGCGTCGGCACCGAGGTCGTCGCCTCGGCCGACCCCCGCGACCGGGAGCGAACGTCGGGCCGCTGACCACCAGCGGCCCCGGCTCCGAGCGCCGCCCCGACGGGGTGCGCGCACCGACGGCCCTCCCGGCCGGTCCGCTTCTGCTCGAAAGGCTCGACATGTCCACCGATACCGCTCCCGGCGTCCCCGCTCCCGAGGTCCCCGCCTCCGATCCCGCATCCGTCTCCGCCCGCACCGCGGAGGCCCGCGACCGCTACGCCGCCGCGATGATGCAGACCTTCGCCGCTCCGCTCGCCGTCCTCGAGCGCGGCGAGGGCTGCCGGGTCTGGGACGTCGACGGCCGCGAGTACCTCGACTTCCTCGGCGGGATCGCGGTGAACTCGCTCGGCCATGCGCACCCGGTCTTCGTCGAGGCCGTGAGCCGCCAGGCCGGCGCGCTCGCGCACGTCTCCAACTACTTCGCCACCGCTCCGCAGATCCGGCTGGCCGAGAAGCTCCGCGAGCTCACCGGCGCGGGCGAGGCGGGCCGCGTCTACTTCGCGAACTCCGGCACCGAGGCGAACGAGGCGGCCTTCAAGCTCGCCCGCCTGCACGCGGCCGGCGGCCGGCATCGGATCCTGGCGCTGCAGAACGCCTTCCACGGTCGCACGATGGGCGCTCTCGCGATGACCGGCAAGGCCGCGATGCGCGCGCCGTTCGAGCCGATGCCCGGTGGAGTGGAGCACATCGAGGCGACGGTCGAGGCCCTCGAGGCCGCGATCGACGAGTCGGTCGCCGCGCTGATCGTCGAGCCGATCCAGGGTGAGGCGGGCGTGATCCCGCTGCCGGACGGCTTCCTCAAGCGGGCGCGGGAGCTGACCCGGGAGCGGGGCGCCCTGCTGATCGTCGACGAGATCCAGACCGGCATCGGCCGCACCGGCAGCTGGTTCGCCTACCAGCGGGCCGGCATCCTCCCCGACGCGATCACCCTCGCCAAGGGACTCGGCGGCGGCTTCCCCGTCGGAGCCCTGGTCACCTTCGGCGCGGCCTCCGAGCTGCTGCAGAAGGGCCACCACGGCAGCACCTTCGGCGGCAACCCGCTCGCGACCGCGGTCGCCGGCGCGGTGATCGGCGAGATCGAGCGCGCCGACCTGCTCCGGAACGCCCGGGAGCGCGGGGCGCAGCTGACCGCGGGTGTGCTCGGCCTCGGCTCACCGCTGATCGCGGGCGTGCGTGGCGCCGGTCTCCTGCTCGGCATCGCGCTCAGCGAGCCCGTCGCCGCCCGGCTCGCCGCGGCCGCCATGGCGGAGGGACTCATCGTCAACGCGCCGAACGAGTCCAGCATCCGGATCGCTCCGCCCCTCATCATCACCGCCGCCGACGTCGACGAGTTCGTCGCCCGCTTCGGCCGCGCGGCGCAGGCGCTCGACGCCTGAACGACCCGACCTCCTTCCCCGATCGAAAGCGAACCGCAGCCGTGACCCGCCACTTCCTCCGCGACGACGACATCACCCCCGCCGAGCAGGCCGAGATCCTCGATCTCGCCCTGGAGCTCAAGCGCGACCGCTTCTCGCGGACGCCGCTCGCCGGCCCGCAGACCGTCGCGGTCATCTTCGACAAGTCCTCCACCCGCACCCGGGTGTCCTTCGCCGTCGGCATCGCCGATCTCGGCGGCAGCCCGCTGATCATCTCGACGGCGAGCAGCCAGCTCGGCGGCAAGGAGACCGCCTCCGACACCGCGCGCGTGCTCGAGCGCCAGGTCGCGGCCATCGTCTGGCGCACCTACGCGCAGTCCGGGCTGGAGGAGATGGCGGCGGGCACCCGCGTCCCCGTCGTCAACGCGCTCTCGGACGAGTTCCACCCGTGCCAGCTGCTCGCCGACCTGCTGACGATCCGCGAGCACCGCGGCCGCCTCGCCGGCCTCACGCTGACCTTCTTCGGCGACGGCGCGAGCAACATGGCGCACTCCTACCTGCTGGCCGGCGCGACGGCGGGGATGCACGTCCGGATCGTCTCGCCCGCGGACTACGCTCCTGCTCCGGCCGTGCTCGCGGACGCCCAGCGCATCGCGGCCACCACCGGCGGCTCGGCCACCACCACGACCGACCCGGCCGCGGGCGCCGCCTGCTCGGACATCGTGATCACCGACACCTGGGTGTCGATGGGCAAGGAGGAGGAGAAGGCCGCGCGGGTCGCCACCTTCCGCGACTACCGCGTCGACTCGGACACGATGGCGGCCGCCGCGTCCGACGCGCTGTTCCTGCACTGCCTCCCGGCCGACCGCGGCTACGAGGTGACCGCCGACGTGATCGACGGCCCGCAGAGCGTGATCTGGGACGAGGCGGAGAACCGCCTGCACGCCCAGAAGGCCCTGCTGGTCTGGCTCCTCGAGCGCGCCGGCACGCCCGACGCCGCTCAGTAGACTCGACAGCCGACCCCGAGGAGAACCATGACGGAACGACCCTCCGCCCGCGCGGGCGAGGCCGGCGCGCTCTGGGGAGGCCGGTTCGCCGGCGGCCCGTCGCCCGAGCTGGCCGCGCTCTCGAAGTCGACGCACTTCGACTGGCAGCTCGCCGAGTACGACATCGCCGGCTCCCGTGCGCACGCCCGGGCCCTCGCGACCGCCGGCTACCTCGACGACGTCGAGCTGACCGGGATGCTGGACGCGCTCGAGCGCCTGCGCTCGGCGGTGGTCGAGGGCCGCTTCACCGCGGACGACGCCGACGAGGACGTGCACGGCGCACTCGAGCGCGGCCTGATGCTCGAGGCGGGCCCGGAGCTCGGCGGCAAGCTGCGCGCCGGGCGCTCGCGCAACGACCAGATCGCGACGTTCGTGCGGATGTACCTCCGCGACCACGCCGCCGTCATCGCCGAGCTGGTGGTGCAGCTGATCGACGCGATCGCCGCGCAGGCCTCTGCGCACCCCGCAGCGATCATGCCGGGCCGCACGCATCTGCAGCACGCGCAGCCGGTGCTGCTCGCGCACCACCTCCTCGCGCACGCCTGGGCGCTGCTGCGCGACCTCGAGCGGCTGCGCGACTGGGCGGTCCGCGCCGACGTGTCGCCGTACGGCTCCGGTGCCCTCGCCGGCTCGACCCTCGGGCTCGACGCCGGGGCGGTCGCCCGCGAGCTCGGCTTCGCCGCTAGCGTGCCCAACTCGATCGACGGCACCGCGAGCCGCGATCTCGTCGCCGAGTTCGCCTTCGTCAGCGCGATGATCGGCATCGACGTCTCGCGGATCGCGGAGGAGATCATCCTCTGGAACACGCGCGAGTTCGCCTTCGTCACCCTCGACGACGGCTACTCGACCGGGTCGTCGATCATGCCGCAGAAGAAGAACCCCGACATCGCCGAGCTCGCGCGCGGCAAGGCGGGTCGGCTGCTCGGCAACCTGACGGGCCTGCTCGCGACGCTGAAGGCGCTCCCGCTCGCGTACAACCGCGACCTGCAGGAGGACAAGGAGCCGGTCTTCGACTCGGTGACGACGCTCGAGGTGCTCCTCCCCGCGTTCAGCGGGATGATCGCCACGCTGACCTTCCACACCGAGCGGATGGCCGAGCTCGCCCCGCAGGGCTTCTCGCTCGCGACCGACGTCGCGGAATGGCTGGTCAAGAAGCACGTGCCGTTCCGCGACGCGCACGAGATCACCGGCGAGCTGGTCAAGCTCGCCGAGACCCGGGGCCTCGGTCTCGAGGACCTCGACGACGAGGCGCTGCGCTCGGTGTCGCCCCTGCTGACCCCCGACGTCCGCTCGGTGCTCAGCATCGAGGGCTCGGTCGCCAGCCGCGACGGGGTCGGCGGCACCGCACCCGACCGGGTGGCGGAGCAGCTCGCGCAGCTGACCGAGCGCGTACGCGTCGTCCGGTCCGCCCTCCGCGGGGACGCGTCGTGACCCTCCAGGGCCCGCCCGGCGACGACGGCCGTCCGCCGCTGCCGCCGTGGCAGCAGCGGACCCTCGTCGTCGTCGCGGGTGTCGTGATCATCGCGGTCATCATCGTCACCGTGGTCTCGGGCCAGAGCTTCTTCTAGGGATGCCGGAGCCGCTCGACCTGTCGCGCTCGGCTCTCGAGGTCGCTCCCGATCTGCTCGGAGCGGTGCTGCTGCACCGCACCGGCGAGGGCGTCGTCGGCGTCCGGCTGACCGAGGTCGAGGCGTACCTCGGACTCGGCGAGGACCCGGGTTCGCACGCGCACCGGCGCCGGTCGCCGCGGAATGCGCCGATGTTCGGGGAGCCGGGCACGGTCTACGCGTACTTCAGCTACGGCATGCACACCTGCGTCAACCTGGTCTGCTCGCCGGCCGGCACGGCGTCCGCGGTGCTGCTGCGTGCCGGCGAGGTGGTCGTGGGGGGAGGAGCTGGCCCTGCAGCGCCGGGGTCCGGTGCGCTCCCGCGACGTCGCCCGCGGTCCGGCGCGGCTCGCCAAGGCGCTGGGGGTGACCCTCGCGGAGTCGGGCGATCCGATGGCTCTCTCCTTCGAGCTGCTGCCGCGCGAGTCGCCGGTGCCGATCGAGTCGTCCGCCCGGACCGGGGTCTCCGGCGAGGGCGGCGACGCCGCCTTCCCCTGGCGGTTCTCGATCCCCGGAGATCCATCGGTCTCGCCCTACCGGCGGGCGGTGGCCCGGCGTCGCCCGGACGCCGGCGGCGGTCAGCCCGCCAGGTAGAGCCGCGCGAGGATCCCGAGCGCCGCGGACCAGGCGAGGCTGGCGAGCGTGCCGATGATGAAGCGCTCGCGTGCCTCGGGGGACGCCAGCTCGCTGAAGCGGCCGACGCCCTTGACGGCGACGATCACGGCGACGCCCTCCGGCAGACCGCTGAGCAGGGCGCCCGCGGTGGCGATCCGCTCGAGCACGCCGATGGTGGTGCCGCCGCGCAGCACCTCGATCGGCTGGCCGATCGCCGACGGAGCGACCCCGGGGGTCCCCGGACGCTGAGCGGCCGCGATCATGATGCCCCCGTGCGCACCGCTGCGGGAGTCGGTGGTCGCCAGATCGAGGGTGAGCAGGACCACCGGCCCGCCGCCGAGGACCGCGAGTGCGAAGGCGAGCACCACGACGGCGAGAGCGAGCGCCGGGGGAGCGGAGGCGCCGGCCACGCCGGTCAGCAGGAAGGCGGCGGCCGCGGCGCCGATGCTGATCCAGCCGAGCGAGGGGCGGCGCAGGCGCACCGCGAGGACGGCGCCCGCGACTCCGGCGAGGAGCACCAGGAGCACTCCGGTCCAGGAGGCGGACTGCGCGGCGACGGCGAAGGTCTCGGGCAGTGCGGTGCGGAGTGCCGTCATCGGGGTGTCCTCTCGGAAGCGGAAGCGGAAGCGGAAGCGGAAGCGCTAGCGGAAACGGAAGCGGAAGCGGAAGCTGCGTCCGTCTCGATCGATCCGCGCTGCGACGGGTCGGTGCTCGCCGCCGCGTCGGGGTCGAGCGTACGGTCGACCACCGTCAGCAGCCGGGCGAGGGCGTCCCGTGCCGGTCCGTCGGCGCGCGCGCTCGCGGTCCGCACCCGGAGGCTGACCGCCTGGGGGGTGACGGCGAGACGCTCGGCCGCCTCCTTCTGCGTGAGCCCCGCGTCCAGGAGGTCGACGATCTCCCAGCCGGCCGGGGTCCGCGAGTCCCGGAGGTGGAGCAGCGGATCGAACAGAGCCTGGGCGTCGCCGACCGAGGGGAAGGCGTCGTCGGGGGAGCCGTGGCCGGACGGATCGGAGCCGGAGGCATCGGGGTCGAGGGAGAAGCGGGTCGCCCGTCCCTTCGCCGCCTCGACCGCGCGCCGCGCCGCGAAGTACGCCGCTCCGCGGGCGGCACGGGTGGTCCGGGGCAGCGGCCGCTCGATCGCGCCGATGCCGAGGCCGATGCTCCAGTGCCCGGAGCGGTGGAGCGCGAGGACCACGGACACGACGGCCTCGGCGCGGTCGAGCACGAACTGGAACTCGTCGCCCGCGGTGCGCTCGGGAGGGAGCACGAAGGACGACTCCTCCGAGTCGAGCAGAGCAGCGATCGCCTGCTCGACCCGGTCGTCGTCGTGACGACTGTCGCGCTGATCGGCGGTGATGACGAACACAATGACCTCCTCGATCAAGTATCACGGCTTGATGCCACGACATCAAGCTCTCGGACTTGATCCCACGCCGAGCGAGCCGCCGGCCTCGCGCTACCCTGGACGGGTGACCGATCAGGACTCCCGCGGATCCGCGACCACCCCGTCGCTCGATCCCTCGTTCGAGAACGTCTGGGACGAGCTCGTCTGGCGTGGCGCGATCCACGTGTCGACCGACGCGGCAGCACTGCGCGAACTCCTCGCCGGAGACCCGATCACCTACTACTGCGGCTTCGACCCGACCGCGCCGAGCCTGCACCTGGGCAACCTGGTGCAGCTGATCGTGCTCCGCCGGCTCCAGCTCGCCGGGCACCGTCCCCTCGGTCTCGTCGGCGGATCCACCGGGCTCATCGGGGACCCCCGGCCGACGGCCGAGCGGACGCTCAACTCCCGCGAGACGGTGGTCGAGTGGGTGTCCCGCCTGCAGGCGCAGGTGTCGCGGTTCCTCTCGACCGAGGGGGAGAACCCGCTGCGGCTGGTGAACAACCTGGACTGGACGGCGCCGCTGTCGGCGATCGACTTCCTCCGGGAGATCGGCAAGCACTTCCGGGTGGGCACGATGCTCAAGAAGGACGCGGTCAGCGCGCGCCTGAACTCCGACGCGGGGATCAGTTACACCGAGTTCAGCTACCAGATCCTGCAGGGGCTGGACTACCTCGAGCTCTACCGCCAGTACGGCTGCGTCCTGCAGACGGGTGGCAGCGATCAGTGGGGCAACCTCACCAGCGGGACCGATCTGATCCACCGGACGGAGGGGGTCTCGGTGCACGCCATCGGGACGCCGCTGGTGATGAACTCCGACGGGACGAAGTTCGGCAAGAGCGAGGGCAACGCCGTCTGGCTCGACCCGTCGCTCACCAGCCCGTACGCGTTCTACCAGTTCTGGCTCAACACCGACGACCGCGATGTGGCGGCCCGGCTGAAGACCTTCACCTACCTGCCGCGCACCGAGATCGAGCGGCTCGAGCAGGCGAGCGTCGAAGCACCGTTCAAGCGGGAGGCGCAGCGCGCGCTCGCGAGCGAGGTCACCACTCTCGTGCACGGGGAGGCGGTGACGGCCTCGGTGATCGCGGCCTCCTCGGCGCTCTTCGGTCGTGGGTCGCTGGAGGGCATCGACGCGGGGATCCTGCGGGGAGCACTCCAGGCGGTGACGACGGTCGAGGCGACCGCGGCGACTCCGGTGGTGCAGGCCTTCGTGGAGGCCGGACTCGTCGCGAGTCTCGGCGAGGCCCGCCGGGCGATCGGCCAGGGCGGTCTCTCGGTGAACAACACCGCGGTGTCGGACGACGCCGCCGTGCTCGGCGACCTCCCGCTGATCGACGGGATCGCGGTGCTGCGCCGAGGCAAGAAGAGCTTCGCCGGCGCCTTCGTCTCCTGACGCGGACCCGGTCCGCGCCGAGAGGAGCCCGGATCGCGACACGCCCGGGCGACGAGCGATTTGCAGGGCCGCGAAACCTCGACGTAATGTAACTCCTCGTCAGCCCAAAGGAGCGGACAGCGAGAGTCGGATGCAGAGCATCGTGACCCGCCGGCCCCCCTCAAGCGATGACCATCCCCTCGCTCTCAAGCCTGTTAGAGATTCGTCTCTTGATGGCGGCGGATCGCGAGCGTAAGATGCAAAGCCTCCGCGGGACCCAGGTCCTCGGCTTCGGTGCACGGCTTAGGCTGCGCACGATGACGGCGAGACGATCTCCGGATCCGACGCCAAGCATCACGAAGACGCCGACTTGACACGGCCTGCGGATGTGCTAAGTTAGTCGAGTTGCCACGGAGGCGATCGGGACTTCGGTTCTGATAAGCCTACCCGGTCTCGGCGACACGAACAAATCGAACGGCCCGCCTGAATCAGGCCGGCTCTCGGTACAACATCTTCGATCACTTCCGTTGTGAAGCACCTCTTGTGGTGTGGAGGCGGGATGTGTCCGATTCTTGAGAACTCAACAGCGTGCACTATGTTCAATGCCAAATTTATAACCCCGTCCGGGTCTTGTGATCCG
>NZ_SNYD01000011.1:24010-50895 GCF_004362935.1 Rathayibacter sp. PhB1 | reverse complement strand
ACCCCCGCCCAACGCCTCGACCAACTCCTCGTTGCAACAACCACTTGACCACAAGGGGTCTCGATACGCCGCTGCGCGGCTACTCGACCAGCATGGGAAGAGCCACCTGCCTCCTGCTGAGGACGGCGGGTCTCGATACGCCGCTGCGCGGCTGCTCGACCAGCACGGGAAGAGCCGCCTGCCTCATGCTGATCGAGTAGCCCGCGGAGCGGGCGTATCGAGATCCACCACCGTCAGCACAAGGGTCTGCAGACCCGCCCTCTTGAGGACGGCGGGTCTCGATACGCCGCTGCGCGGCTTACTCGACCGGCATGGGAAGAGCCGCTTGCCTCATGCTGATCGAGTAACCCGCGCAGCGGGCGTATCGAGATCCTCCACCATCGGAAGCCGAGTCTGCAGACCCGCCCTGCTGGTGACGGCGGGTCTCGATACGCCCCTGCGGGGCTACTCGACCAGCATGTCTGCGGGCGTCGCTGCGACTCGATTCGTGCTGATCGAGTCAGCAGGCGCTCCTCAGTCGCGCGAGCGCTCCGCGGTGGACAGGCGGGCGAGCAGCTCGGCCAGGTCGCGGCGGACCACGGGGGCCTCGAGCGCGTCGCGGTCGGCGGCGTCGTAGGCGCTCGCGAAGGCCTCGAGCTGGCGGTGCAGCTCGGTGCGCGCGGTGCCGCGGGCGACGGGCTCGAGGCGCTGCGCCAGGCGGAGGCCGGCGCGGACGACGAGCGGCTGGTCCAGCGCGTAGGCGCGCAGGGCGAGGTAGACCTCGGCCAGGAGGTCCGCGGCGGTGGGCCAGGTGCACCAGAGTCGGGCGACGCCGTCGGTGTCGCGGAAGCGGGCGCGCGGGCCGTCGCCCCGGCAGAGCTCGACGAGCGCGCCGGTGAGGGCGTCGAGCGCGCTGACCGCGGTGTACGGGTCGTTGGTGCCGGTCGCCAGGCCGCGGACGCCGATCTCGACGACCTGCTGCACGGCGTAGCGGAGGTCCTGGTGCGGGGTGCGCGCGTCGGCGATCACGACCGCGGCGAGCGCCGCCTCCTCGAGGTCGCTGCCGCCGACGAGCTCGAGGACGGGGTCGCCGGCCAGGACGTGGTCGCCGGGTGAGGCGAGCATCCGCAGCACCGCGTCGTGGCGGGCGCCGAGTGCGACGAGGCGCTCGAACTCGAGCTGCTCGACGTAGCCGGAGCGGGGCGCCGTCAGCGCGACACCGCCGGCGGGGAAGGGCTCCTCGCGACGGTCCTCGTCCTCGTCGCCCGACAGCTCCGCGATGACGTCCTCGAGCTCGCCGAGCACGCGCTTCTGCAGCGTGGTCACCTGCACCGACAGCGCGATGTGGTGGATGAAGTAGACCAGCACCGCGACGTCGCCGACGGCCAGCACCACCGCGAAGCCGACCGCGACGACCGGCACGAAGGCGAGGGTGGCGTCCTCCTCGGTGTGCACCGAGCGGAGCACGATCAGCGAGTAGAGGAACGTCGAGGTCAGCACCGCGAGGACGACCTGGTTGCCGCGGTCGGCCATGAAGTTGCGGACCAGCCGGGGTCCGTACGCGGAGGACGTGGTGGCGAGGACGGAGATCGTGATCGAGAACGAGGTCGCGGCGACCCCGAGCATCGTGCCGCCGATCGCGGAGAGGATCGCCCGGCCGCCGGTCGCGGAGAGGTCCTCGACGAGGGGGAGGTCCTGGATGCCCGCGCGGATCAGCAGCCGGTCGAGCTCGATCAGCCCGAACGCCAGGGCGATCGCGAGGACACCGAACAGGGTGGGCAGGAACCAGAACGATTCGCGGGCGTGCAGGAGCCGGGAGCGCATCCACGAAGGCTAGACGGGTGGGCGGGTCTCGATACGCCCTGCGGGCTACTCGACCAGCATGAGCCTCGGAGAGGGCGTATCGAGATCCGCCGTTCTGCAGAGCGTGGGTCTCGATACGCCCTGCGGGCTACTCGACCAGCATGGGAGGCCGCCGCATCGCGGCTGCTCGACCAGCATGGGAGCCCGCCCCCGCGGGCAGTCGCGTCCTACGGGACGATGACCGCGCGGCCGCGGACGGTTCCGTCGTGCAGGTCGGCGTAGGCCTGGGGGGCGTCGGCGAGGGCGTAGCGCTGGACCTCGACGTCGATGCGACCCGCCTTGGCGAGCTCGAAGACCTCGATCAGCTCGCTGCGGGAGCCCCAGTAGGGGATCCGCAGGGCCGCGTCGTAGGCGATCGTGCCGAAGCCGACGGTCGCCTGGCCGCCGCCGATGCCGACGATGGTGACGTCCGACTCGACGGCCGCGACCGCGGTGGCCGTCGCGATGGTCGGGCCGGCGCCGACGAAGTCGAACACGGCGTCCGCGCCCAGCCCGCCGGTGATCTCGCGGATCTTCTCGGCGGCGGAGGAGTCGCTGATCAGCGTGACGTCCGCTCCGACGTGCTTCGCCAGCTCGAGCTTCTCCTCGCTGACGTCGAGCACGATCACCGTCGCGCCGGAGAGCGCCTTGAGGATCTGGATGCCGACGTGGCCGAGTCCGCCCGAGCCGATGACGACGGCGTACGTGCCCGCGCCGAGCTTCGGGAGGCTGCGCTTGATCGCGTGGTACGGCGTGAGCCCGGCGTCGGTGAGCGAGACGTTCTTCACCGGGTCGAGGTCGCCGATCGGGATCAGGTGGCGGACGTCGTCGACGATCATGTACTCCGCCATCGAGCCCTGGTTGCCGAGGCCGGGCGGGCGGATGCCCTCCGCCTCAGCGTTGGTGCAGTAGTTCTCCGCGCCGCGCGAGCAGTTGAGGCAGTGGCCGCAGCCCCACGGTCCGTAGACGGCGACGGCCTCGCCGATCTGCAGGCCGGTCTCGACGCCGGGGCCGAACTCCTCGATCACGCCCGCACCCTCGTGGCCGAGGGTGAGCGGCAGCGGGTAGTGCTGGGCGAGGTAGTCCTCCTCGGGGAGGCTCATCACGTAGTCGTCGGAGTGGCAGACGCCGGCGGCGGTCACCTTCAGCAGGATCTCGCCCGGCCCGGGCACGGGCTTCTCGATCTCGACGACCTCGGGGGCCTGTCCGACGGTGGTGTAGCGCAGTGCCTTCACGGTTCCTCCTTCGCCGGGCCGCGCTCCGCGCAGTCCGACATCTGTCTGCTATCGGGTGCCCCTCCAGTATCCGCCGCTCTCCTCCGGGGCGCTCCGTGCGCCGGGGAGGGTTGACCTCGGCCCTCGCGCAGGACGAGGTCCGAGCCGTGGTGTATCCATGGGGAGGGCGCAGGCGGACCGCCCGGGACGACGGAAGGCGCGACGACATGGCCCCACCGCGCCGGAAGGCGACGCTCGAGTCGGTCGCCGAGCGCGCCGGGGTCTCGCTGAAGACGGCGTCGAACGCGGTCAACGGCACGGGCCGGATGGCCGACGGGACGCGGGAGCGCGTCCGGGCCGCGGTCGCGGAGCTCGGCTACACGGTGAACGTCGCGGCCCGCAATCTGACCCGCGGACGGACCGACGCGGTGACGCTCGCCGTGCCGACCCTGAAGGCCGCCTACCTCGCCGAGCTGGCGGAGGCGGTCATCGAGACCGCCCGCGACATGGACCTCGCTGTCTCCGTCACGACCTACCCCGACGACGGCGGGGACGGCTCGCGCCGGCTGCTGCAGCGCTTCAACTCGCAGCTCACCGACGGGCTGCTGCTCTCGCTGTCCGAGCACGAGACCCTCGACCGCTCGGCGCTCGCCGTCGAGTACCCCCTGGTCTGCCTGGGGACCCGCGACACCTACGAGCTGGTGGACCGGGTGACGACCGACGACGTCGCCGACGCCCGCGCGGCCACGGCGCACCTCCTCGCGCGCGGCAGCACCGCACTCGCCGTCGTCGGCGCGCACTCGCCCTTCGACGCCGGCCGGATCGGCGCGGCCCGCGAGGGGAACGCCGAGCAGCGGCTGCGCGGGGTCGTCGAGGAGCTCGCCGCCGTGGGCCGCTCGCTCGATCCGCGCCTGGTGGGCGTCACCGGCTACGACTGGACGATCGGCTCCGGCTTCCGGGTCGCCCGCGCGCTCGTCGAGGCGGGGGTGCCGTTCGACGGCCTGGTCTGCTTCAACGACGTCCTCGCGACCGGCGCGATCTCGGCCCTGCGCGAGGGCGGACTGCGCATCCCGGACGAGGTGCAGGTGATCGGCTTCGACGACATCGAGGAGTCGGCGTTCCTCTCCCCGCCGCTCACCTCGATGGACTCGCGGATCGAGTGGATCGCCCGCACAGCGCTCGAGCGCCTGGTCGCGCGGATCGACCGGGTGGAGGCTCCCGCGACCACGCTCTTCGCCCGATCGCAGGTCGTCGCCCGCGGCACGACACGCTGATCAGAGAAAAGTCTCCTTGCCCTCACAGGATCCTCCAGGCTAGATTCGCGTTCGTGGTACAGCGCTGTACCACGGTGGACCTGCGATGACGGAGGCACGACATGACGCGTACGACGACGAGGCGGCTCCCCGCCCTGATCGCTGCTCTGCTCGCCGGGCTGCTCGTGCTCGCCGGCCAGTCGCCCCTCGCCGGGCAGACCGCCGAGGCCGCCGAGATCCGGACCACGACGGTCGCCTTCACCGAGACCACGACCGTGCGCGGCACGCCGAACGCCACCTTCTACGAGGGCGCCTGGTCGAAGAACAGCACGCACACCTGGGCGACCGGCGGCGCGGCCTTCGAGATCGCCTTCACCGGCGAGACGGTCGCCCTCTCGGGCCGGAAGGCCACCACCAACGGCACCGCCGACGTCTTCGTCGACGGCGTGAGGATCGGCTCGGCCGACTACCGCGGCACCCGATCGACCACGACGGTCCCGATCGCGAGCTTCACCGGGCTCGCCCCCGGCGACCACGTCCTCCGGGTCGTCACGGTCGGCTTCATCAACCACGCCTCCGCCGAGTTCACGACCGCCGTGCTCGTCGACGAGCGCGCCCGCCTCGCCGCCGCGCTCGACCGCGTGGGCGCGCTCGCCGCAGCCGACTACACCGCCGCCTCCTGGGCCCCCTTCTCGGCCGCCGTCGCGACCGCGACCGCCGCCCGCGACGACGCCGCCTCGACCGACGCCGCCCTGCTCGCCGCCCGCGGCGCCCTCGAGACGGCGGAGACCGGCCTCGTCCGGATCTCCGGACTGCGCGAGCGGCTCGACGAGTACCGCACCCGCGTCCCCTCCGCCTACACCGCCGCGTCCTGGGCACCGTTCGCCGCGGCGACGGTCACCGCGGGCGAGGTCCTCGACGACGCCGGAGCGAGCGCCGCGGCCGTCGTCGCCGCGAAGAACGGCCTGCAGACCACCGCCGCCGCCCTCGTCCCGCTCGCCGACGGAACGATCGAGACCATCGAGAACAATCGGTTCTGGCTCGACACCGCGGGCGACCCGATCTTCTCCCAGGGCGGCGGGATCTTCCGCTTCGGCGACCGCTACTACTGGTACGGCGTCGAGTACACCGGCTCGCAGCTCTACTACGACTCCCCGACCCGCACCTACACCCGGGCCGGCGAGGGCGACTTCGTCGCGGTGACCGCGTACTCCTCCGAGGACCTCGTGCACTGGACGTTCGAGAACGACGTCGCCACGAGGGACACCGCGCTGCACATCCCCGCCTCGAAGGACGTCACGGGCAGCTACTTCTCGGACATGGACACGCTCGCCGACGCGGTCTGGATCGGCCGGCTGGGCGTCGCCTACAACGAGCAGACCGGGAAGTACGTCCTGCTCACCCAGTTCGAGAGCCCCGACCCGGCCCGCGTCACGAACGCCGGAGTCCTCTTCCTCAGCGGGGACTCGCCCGTCGCCGACTTCGAGTACGCGAACCTGCAGACCCACATCCCCGGCGTCTACCGGAACCCGAGCAAGCCGGGCTGGGAGCAGGGCACCGGCGACCAGACGGTCTTCACGGACGACGACGGCGCGGACTACCTCGTCTTCTCCTACCGCGACGGCCGCAGCCGCACCTACGTCGGCCGGATCAGCGACACCGACTCGCTCTCGGTCGAGACGGCCGTCGAGGTCTACCGCGGCGCCGGGCGCGAGGGCAACGCGATGTTCAAGCTCGACGGCCAGTACTACGTCGCGAGCTCGGACCTGCACGGCTGGAACACCTCGCAGACCTATCTCGTGCGCTCGCTCGAGGGCCGGATCCAGGGGCCGTACTCGAGCATGTACGTGCTCCCCGGCACCGAGAAGGACTACAGCCACGTCACCCAGAGCGGCTTCTTCCTGACGGTGCAGGGCACCGAGCAGGACACCGTGATCTACGCCGGCGACCGCTGGGCCGACTTCGCCTGGAACGGCCTCGGCTACAACCAGTGGCTGCCGCTCAGCGGGACCGGCGCGGACGTGCGCTTCGAGTCGCTGAGCGAGTGGGACCTCGACGCCCGCTCCGGCGAGTGGCGGGCGGGCGCCGGCAACAACTGGATCCTCAACCCCGACTTCGCCGCCGACCGGATCCCGGTGACCACGGTCACCGGCTGGACGCAGACCACCGACCCCGCCTCGACGACCACCGCCTTCGTCTCGAACCCCTCGCCCGGCGCCGACGGCTCGCGCTTCGCGCTCCGGCTCGGCGCGGCGCAGGCCTTCTCGGGCGGCGTGCAGCAGCAGGACGAGGTCCCCGCGGGCGTCTACACCCTGTCGCTCCGCGCGGACCGGCCGGGCGGACTCGACTCCGCGCGGATCGTGGTCACCGGCGCGGACGGCGTCGAGCACCGCACCGAGATCCCCGCGACCAGCGGCTGGGCCGACGTGCGCTCGGCGGAGTTCTCGCTGCCGGCCGGCACCGCGACGATCGCGATCCTGGCGAGCGGCCCCGGCGGCGCCGGACTGACGGTCGACGCGCTGGCTCTCCGCCGCCAGGCCGCGGCCTCCTGGTCGGCGACCTCCGTCTACCAGCAGGGCGACAGCGTGCTCTTCCAGGGCTCGCTCTGGCGGGCCTCGTGGTGGACGAGCAACCAGACCCCCGGCGACCCGAACGGCCCGTGGCAGCAGCTCGCGACCGCGCCCGACGGCACCGCGGTCTGGACCGCCTCGCGCATCTTCGACACCGGCGACGTCGTCGTCCACCAGGGCCAGCGCTACCGCGCGAAGTGGTGGACCCGCAACCAGACACCGGGCGACCCGTACGGGCCCTGGCAGCCGCTCGGCTGAGCCCGAGCGCCCCTTCCTCTTTCCCTCCCGCAGCAGCACCCCACCCACACAGAAGGAACGAATCCGTGCGAAGAAGCTCCAAGAAGTTCACGACCGTCGTGGCCGTCTCCCTGCCCCTCGTCCTCGCGCTGAGCGCCTGCGCGGCCGGCGGCGGCGGCGGTGGCGGGAACGCCGCCGGCGGAGGCGACGGCGACGAGACGCTCAGCGTCTGGGCCTGGGACCCGGTGTTCAACATCGCGGCCCTCGAGGAGGCCGAGAAGATCTACCAGGAGGACCACCCGGACTTCAAGCTGGACATCATCGAGACCCCCTGGGACGACCTGCAGCCCAAGCTGACCACCCTCGCCCAGTCGCAGCAGTACGAGGAGCTGCCCGACGTCTTCCTGATGCAGAACAACGCGTTCCAGAAGAACCTCGTCAACTACCCCGAGATCTTCAGCGAGCTGCCCGCCGACGCCGTCGACTTCGCGGAGTTCCCCGAGGCCGTCGCCGCCTACTCGACCCTCGACGACGTGCACTACGGCGTGCCGTTCGACTCGGGCACCGCCGTCACCGCGCTGCGCACCGACGTCCTCGAGGCGGCCGGCTACACGATCGACGACTTCACCGACATCACCTGGGAGGAGTTCCTCACCAAGGGCAAGGACGTCCTCGCGAAGACCGGATCGCCGCTGCTCTCGGGCCAGGCCGGCTCCTCGGACATGATCATGATGATGCTGCAGAGCGCCGGAGCCAGCCTCTTCGACGACGAGGGCAACCCCACCATCACCGACAACGACGCGCTGCTCGCCGCGATCGACGTCTACAAGCAGCTCGTCGACTCGGGCGTCTTCGTCGAGGTCAACTCGTGGGACGAGTACCTCGGCACCTTCGTGAACGGCTCCGTCGGCGGCACCATCCAGGGCATCTGGATCGTCGGCTCCATCCAGACCGCCGAGGACCAGGCCGGTGACTGGGCGATCACGAACGTCCCCTCGCTCGACGGCATCTCCGGCGCGACCAACTACACGGCCAGCGGCGGATCGTCCTGGGCGATCAGCGCGAACGCCGACGTCGACCTCGCGGCCGACTTCCTCGCCTCGACCTTCGCCGGCTCGACCGAGCTCTACGACACGATCCTGCCGAAGTCCGGCGCCGTCGCGAACTGGCTGCCCGCCGGCTCCTCGACCGCCTACGAGCAGCCGAACGAGTTCTTCGCCGGCCAGCCGATCTTCGCCGAGGTCGCCGAGTTCGGCGCCGAGGTGCCGAGCAACAACACCGGCGCCTACTACTACGAGGGCCGCGACGCCGTGAGCGCCGCGATCACGCAGATCATCGGCGGTGCGGACCCCGCCTCGGCGCTGGAGGAGGCGCAGAAGAACGTCGAGTTCGCCATGAGCTAGGGCTCGCCGCGAGCCGGCGTCGCCGAGACCCGACGTCACCGCGAGCCGGCTCGCACCCCGGGCCGGGGAGGACTCCTCCTCCCCGGCCCGCCCCTCCCCGTCCCTCTCCTTCCGAGAATGCGAGCCCGCCCGTGTCGACCTCCGCCCCTCCGCGCCCGCGCCTGCGCGTCCCACCCCGGCCGCAGCGCGATCTCCGCAGCCGCCCGATCCGCATGACCGGCGAGCGCCGCCGCAGCCTCACCGGCTGGGCCTTCCTCCTGCCGGCGGCGGTGCTCATCTTCCTGGTGAGCTTCCTGCCGATGATCCAGGCCTTCCTGCTCTCGCTGCAGACCGGTCGCGGGGCGAACCTCAGCTACGCGCAGCCCTTCTGGCTGAACTACGAGCGCCTGCTGCAGGACGAGATCTTCCGGCTGACGCTGCAGAACACCTTCATCTACCTGATCATCCAGGTGCCGGTGATGCTGATCATGGCGCTGGTGCTGGCCAACCTGCTCAACACCAGGAACCTGAAGTTCAAGACCTTCTGGCGCACCGCGATCTTCCTGCCGTGCGCCGTCTCGCTCGTCGCCTACTCGCTCGTCTTCCGCACGATCTTCGCCAACGACGGCTTCGTCAACGACGTGCTGATGGGCATCGGCCTGATGGACTCGCCGATCAACTGGCTCGGCAATCCGGACACCGGGCGCTTCGTCATCATCCTCGGGCTGCTCTGGCGCTGGACCGGCTACAACATGGTCTTCTACCTGGCGGCGCTGCAGAACGTCGACTACTCGAGCATCGAGGCCGCGCGGATGGACGGCGCGAACGCGCTGCAAACCTTCTGGCACGTCACGATCCCGCAGCTGAAGCCGATCATCCTGCTCACCGCGATCATGTCGACGAACGGGACGCTGCAGCTCTTCGACGAGTCGTGGGCGCTGACCAGGGGCGGCCCGGCCTACACGACCATGTCGATGTCGCACTACCTCTACGAGGTCTCGTTCCTGAAGAACCCGAACTTCGGCTACGCCTCGGCCCTCTCCTACGTGATCCTCATCCTCGTCGCGGTCCTCGCGTTCGTTCAGCTGAAAGTCGGTGACAAGCGTGATTGAGCGCGTCAGCACCCTGCCCGCGATCGAGGACGTCGAGTCCGTCACTCCGAGCGAGTCCGTCCCCGTCCGCAGCGCGCCGCTCTCCTCGCGGCTGCGCGGCCTGCCGAAGTACCTCTTCCTCTCGGTCTTCGCGCTCTTCTCGATCTTCCCGCTCTACTTCATGGCCGTCTCGGCGACGAACACCAGCCAGGACGTCCTCGACTCGCGGATGATCCCGGGCCTGGCGCTCTTCGACAACTTCGCCGGACTGCTCGATCTGCAGGACGTCGGCTCGGCGATGTGGAACTCGGCGACCGTCGCGGTGGGCACCACGGTGCTCGCGCTGATCGTCTGCTCGATCGCGGGCTACGGCTTCGAGGTCTTCCACTCGCGGGCCAAGGACCTCCTGATGGCGGTCCTGCTGATCGCGATCATGATCCCGTTCGCGGCGACGATGATCCCGCTCTTCCAGGTCTTCGCCGAGGTCGGGATGATCAACTCCCTCGGCGCGGTCATCATCCCGGCGATCTCGACCCCGTTCCTGATCCTGCTGTTCCGGCAGGCCTCGCGCTCGTTCCCCTACGAGATCATCGAGGCCGCGCGGATCGACGGGGTCAGCGAGCTCGGGATCTTCGCCCGGATCTACCTGCCGTCGATGCGCTCGACCTACGCCGCGGCCGCCGTCATCACCTTCATGACCGCCTGGAACAACTTCCTCTGGCCCAAGGTCATCCTGGTCAACAACGACTTCCAGACCATGCCGATGCTGATCTCGAACCTCAGCGCCGGCTACGTGGTCGACTACGGCGTGCTGATGCTGGCCGTCTTCCTCGCCTCGGTGCCCACCGTCATCGTCTTCATGGTCCTGCAGCGCTCCTTCGCCGAGGGCATCACCGGGGCGATCAAGTGAGCCTCGCGGAGCTCCCGGGCGAGGCGGTGCCCGCCGCCGGGTTCGACCTCGCCCGGCTGTCCGACCCCGGTTTCTTCGCCGAGAACCGGCGGCCGGCGCACTCCGATCACCGCTGGTTCCGCTCCTCGGACGAGGCCGCGACGGGCGTCAGCTCGTTCGAGCAGTCGCTGAACGGGCTGTGGCGGATCCACTGCGCACCCCGGCCGGCCGACGCGCCGGCCGGCTTCGAGCGGCCGGAGTTCGACGCGGGCGACTGGGAGCTGATCCCCGTGCCCGCGCACATCCAGCTGCACGGCCACGACCGCCCGCAGTACGTGAACACGCAGTACCCCTGGGACGGGCGCGAGAGCATCCTGCCCGGGCAGGCTCCCGAGCGGTTCAATCCGACGGCCTCCTACCGGACGACCTTCGAGCTGGACGCGCCGCTCGCGCCCGGCGAGCGGATCGCGCTCGACGTGCGCGGCGCCGAGAGCACGATCGCGCTCTGGCTGAACGGCGTCTACCTCGGTTTCTCGGCCGACAGCTTCTCGCCCGGCGATTTCGACCTCACCGAGGCGCTGCTGCCCGGCGAGAACCTGCTCGCCGCGCAGGTGGTCAAGTGGAGCGCCGGCTCGTGGCTCGAGGACCAGGACTTCTTCCGCTTCTCCGGGATCTTCCGCGACGTCGTGCTGCTGCGCCGCCCGCGCGCGCACGTCGAGGACCTCCGCGTGCGGACGACCGTCGACGACGACGGTGCCGAGGTCGCGGTCGAGCTGCGGCTCGACGGGGCGGGCTCGGCGACGGTCGAGCTCGACGGCGTGGGCCCGCTGCGGCTCGATCCGGACGGCGTGCACCGCCTCCGGCTCGCGGAACCCCGGCTGTGGAGCCCCGAGGACCCGCACCTGCACCGCCTGACGGTGCGCGTGCGGGACGCGGACGGCGCCGTGACCGAGGTGATCCCGCAGACCGTCGGGCTCCGCCGCTTCGCGATCGAGGACGGCGTGCTCAGCCTCAACGGCCGGCGGGTCGTCTTCCGCGGGGTCAACCGGCACGAGTTCGGCCTGCAGGGGCGGGTCGTCGACCGGGCGCAGACGGAGGAGGACCTCCGGATCCTGAAGCGGGTGGGCGTGAACGCGATCCGCACCAGCCACTACCCGAACAACTCCTACTTCTACGACCTCGCCGACGAGTACGGCTTCCTCGTGATCGACGAGATGAACCTCGAGACGCACGGGCTGTGGGACCGCGTCCGCTACCTCGACGCGCCGCTCGCCGAGTCGGTGCCCGGCGACGACGGCCGCTGGGCGCCCGCGCTGCACGACCGGGCGCGGAGCCTGCTCGAGCGCGACAAGAACCACCCGAGCGTGGTGATGTGGTCGCTCGGCAACGAGTCGTTCGGCGGCACCGTCCTCCGCGATCTCGCCGACTGGTTCCGCGCGGTCGACGACCGTCCGGTGCACTACGAGGGGGTGCACTGGGACTCCCGCTACCCGGAGACGACCGACGTGGTCAGCCAGATGTACACGCCGGCGGCGGAGATCGAGCAGTACCTCGCGGAGCACCGCGACAAGCCGTTCCTGCTCTGCGAGTACGCCCACGCGATGGGCAACTCCTTCGGCGCGGTCGACCGCTACCTCGATCTGGCCGAGCGGGAGCCGCTCTTCCAGGGCGGCTTCATCTGGGACTTCGCGGACCAGGCCGTCGCGATGACCGACCGGCACGGCGTGCCGTTCCTCGGCTACGGCGGCGACAGCGGGGAGTCGCCGCACGACGGCGACTTCAGCGGCAACGGCATCCTCTTCGCCGACCGCACGCCGACGCCGAAGCTGCAGGAGGTGGCGCACCTCTACCAGCCGTTCCGCGTCGACGTCTCGGCGGCGGAGATCGCGATCGGGAACCGGCTGCTGGCCACCTCCTCCTCCGCGTACGCGGCGGTCGTCGTGCTGCGGCGGGAGGGGCGGGTGCTGGCGGAGCGGGAGCTCGCGACCGACGTCGCCGCGGGAGCGACGGGCTCCTACCCGCAGCCGGTGCCACTGCCGGAGCTGCCGGGCGAGTACACGCTCGACGTCGAGCTGCGGCTGCGCGAGGACACGCGGTGGGCGGCGGCGGGACACGTCGTCGCGCGCGGGCAGCACGTCTTCGAGGTCGCGGGGCATGCGCGGCCGGAGCACGCGCCGCGGCCCGAGCTCATCGACGGGACCCACAACGTGGGCGTCGTGGGCGAGCACTTCAGCGTCCTCTTCTCCCGGCTGCACGGCGGGCTGATGTCGTACCGCTGGGGCGGCGGGCCCGAGGGCGGGCGCGAGCTGCTCAGCTCGATCCCGACGCCGTCCTTCTGGCACGCGCCGACCTCGAACGAGCGCGGCTGGGGCGGCCCCTTCGAGGACGGGCAGTGGCTGCTGGCGAGCCGCTACGCGCGGGCCGCGGGCGAGGCGCTGCGGACGGCGCGGGTGTCCGTCGACGAGCACGCGGTGGTCGTCGGCTTCCGCTACGAGCTGCCGACCACTCCGCGGGCGGTCTGCGACGTCGACTACCGCGTGACGGGCGACGGGCGGATCGAGGTGACCGTCGCGATGACGGTGCCCGACGGACTGCCCGATCTGCCCGAGTTCGGGATGCAGCTGACCACCGGCGCCGACGCGCACCGGCTGCGCTGGTACGGCGACGGACCGGACGAGTGCTACTCCGACCGCCGGCTCGGCGCGCGTCTCGACGTCTGGGAGAGCGACGTCGCGCGCGAGCTGACCCCGTATCTGAAGCCGCAGGAGTCGGGCAGCCGGACGGGAGTGCGCTGGGCCGAGGTGACCGACGACGCGGGCTTCGGCCTGCGGCTCGACTGCGCCGGCGGCATGGAGTTCTCGGCCCTGCCGTGGACCCCCTACGAGATCGAGAACGCGCAGCACCCGAACGAGCTGCCGCCGGTGCAGCGCACCGTGCTGCGCCCGGCGCTGCGCCGCCGCGGCGTCGCCGGCGACGACTCCTGGGGCGCCCGCCCGCACCCCGAGTACGAGGTCCGGCCGCTCGACGGCCGCCTCGAGTTCCGCTTCGGCCTGACCGGCGTCGGCGGCTGACGCCGCGGGTCTCGATACGCCGCTGCGCGGCTACTCGACCAACATGAGGCGCGCACCTGCTGGCCGAGCAGCCCGCGCCTCATGCTGGTCGAGTAGCCGCCGGAGGCGGCGTATCGAGACCCACCACCGCCAGAACAGGGGTCTGCAGACCCGCCCTGCTGAGGACGCCGGGTCTCGATACGCCGCTGCGCGGCTACTCGACCAGCATGCTGCGCGCCCCCTGGTGGCCGCACGATCCATGCGGGTCGCGCAATCCATGCTGGTCGAGTAGCCCGCGCAGCGGGCGTATCGAGACCCACCCGCCCCCGCACGCCCTCCCCCGCAACAGCCCCGAAACGCGCGCTCGCTAGGGTTCCCGGAGCAGTGCCGGCGGACGCCGGCCGGAACGCGGGAGAGCATGCAGAAGCGGATCGTCCTCGGGGTCTTCGAAGCGGGCACCCCGCACGTCGGCGGCACCATCAGCTGGTCGCACCCGCGCAGCCGCGACGGCGATTTCCGCGACATCGACTACTGGCAGCGGATGGCGCGCCTCCTCGACGACGCCGGCTTCGACTTCCTCTTCTTCGCGGGCGGCTCCTTCGGCTACTCCTCGCGCCGCGGCGAGCTCTCGGACGTCCTCGTCGAGGCCGGCATGACCTTCGCGCTCGACGGCGCGTACCTCATCCCCGCGCTGGCGGTCGGCACCGAGCGCCTGAACTTCGTGGTCACCAGCACCACCGGAGCCGACCACCCGCTGCACGCCGTGCGCAAGTTCTCCACCCTCGACCACGTCACCCGCGGACGGATCGGCTGGAACATCGTCACCGGCGCCTCGCAGAACACGATGGCCGCGATGCTCGGCCAGTCCGCGATGGTCCCGCACGACGAGCGCTACCGCGCCGCGCAGGAGTACGTCGACGTCGCCTTCTCGTTCTGGGAGGGCGGCAACGACGACGACGTCATCGTGCTCGACCACGAGCGCAACGTCTTCGCCGATCCCGAGAGGATCCGCCCGGTCGCCTACGAGGGCGAGTTCTACCGCTCGCACGGCTACCACACGCTGCCGCCGTCGCCGCAGCGCTCGCCCCTGCTCTTCCAGGCCGGGACCTCGCCGGTGGGCCGCGCCTTCGCGGCGAAGAACGCCGAGTGCGTGTTCGTGCAGGGCTCGACCTACGGCAAGGTCGCGGCCGACATCGTGGACATCCGCCGCCGGACCGCGGAGAACGGCCGCGATCCGCAGTCGATCAAGGTGATGGTCGGCGTGACGATCGTGGTGGCCCCGACCTCGGCGGAGGCGGCGCAGCTGCGCACCGAGTTCGACGCGCTGCAGACCGACGAGCTGGCCGCGCACTACTACGCCGGCAACACGGGCGTCGATCTGCTGGCCTACGACCTCGACCGCACGCTCGCCGAGCAGCTGGTGCTCGACGACCAGGCCGGCCAGATGGGCACCAGCAACATCGAGCGCTTCCTCACCCGCCCGGACGGCACCGCGCCGACGGTGCGCGAGATCCTCGACGAGCTGAAGGGCAAGGGCACCCGCGGCTTCGCGATCACCGGCGACCCCGTCGAGGTCGCCGACGAGCTCGAGCGGATGATGGACGAGACCGACCTCGACGGCATCATGCTCGAGGCGGTCTTCGGCCTCGCCTCGATGCGCGACTTCATCGAGCTCGTCCAGCCCGAGCTGCGCCGCCGCGGCCGCCTCGACCCCGAGCCCACCGGCGCCACCTTCCGCGAGCGCATGCTCGGCACCGGCCCGCACCTGGCCCCCGAGCACCACGCGGCCGGCTTCCGCCCCGAGGCCTGACGACGCGCTCCTCGACCACCATGCGGCGAACATGCTGATCGAGTAGCGCTCGCAGAGCGCGTATCGAGATCGACCGGCTTCAGGAGTTGAGTCTGCAGACCAGCCGTGCTGGAGACGGCGGGTCTCGATACGCCGCTGCGCGGCTACTCGACCACCATGGGGTGGCCGCGCCGTGCTGCAGGGCGGCCCCGATTCATGCTGATCGAGTGGCGCTCGCAGAGCGCGTATCGAGATCCACCACCGTCCGGAGCTGAGTCTGCGACCAGCCGTGCTGGAGACGGCGGGTCTCGATACGCCGCTGCGCGGCTACTCGACCAGCATGGGGTGGCCGCGCCGTGCTGCGGGTCGGCCCCGATTCATGCTGATCGAGTAGCGCTCGCAGAGCGCGTATCGAGATCCGCGGGCGTCAGCTGACGCGGACGAGGGTGCGCTGCCAGCCGGAGGAGCCGTTGGGGGCGACGCCCGCGCGGTCCTCGATCTGGAGCATGCCGTTGGCGTCGGTCGCGCGGACGGCGACGTAGTGGGCGCCGCTCGCGGCCTCCCAGTCGACGTACCACTGCACCCAGGTGTCGAGGTTGACCGGGGTCGACAGCGTGGCCTCCTGCCAGTCGCCGTCGTCGATGCTGACCTCGACCTTGGCGATGCCGGTGGTCTGCGCCCACGCGACGCCGGCGATCTTGGTCGCGCCGGCGGGGATCGCGGCGTCGATGCGCGGGGTGTCGATCCGCGAGGACATCTTGATCGGAGCCTCGGCGTCGTAGCCGCGCGGGGTCCAGTAGGCCTCGTCGGCGGCGAAGGTGGTGACCTTCAGCTCGGTCAGCCACTTGGTGGCGGAGACGTAGCCGTAGAGGCCGGGGATCACCATCCGCACCGGGAAGCCGTGCTCGAAGGGCAGCGCCTCGCCGTTCATCCCGACGGCGAGGATCGCGTCGAGGTTCTCGTCGGTGACCGCGGAGAGCGGGGTGCTGGCGGTGTAGCCGTCGACGCTCGTGGAGAGCAGCATGTCCGCGCCGCTCTGGACGCCGGCCTTCTTCAGCACGTCGCGGAGCGGGACGCCGAGCCACTTGGCGTTGCCGACGAGGTCGCCGCCGACCTGGTACGAGACGCAGGTCATGGTGATGCCGTACTCGTCCAGGCCCATGTCGAAGATGTCCTGCAGCGACATGGTGATCTCCTGGTCGACCATCCCGGAGATCTTCAGCGACCAGGTGGAGGGGTCGATCGAGGGCACGGTCAGCGCGGTGTCGACGCGGTAGAAGTCGGCGTTGGGCGTGTAGAGCGGAGTGAGTCCGTCGATCCCGAGGTCGGCACCGGCGGGCACCGAGACGGTGCTGCGCGGGCTGGGCAGGCGGAGCGCGTCGCGCACGCTGGCGAGCGACGAGGTGGCGGCGTTGATGGCGCGCGACCCGGCGCCGATCACGGCGGCACCGACGGCGGCGATCAGGGTGACGCGGAAGAAGCCGCGGCGCTCGATGCCGACCGGGCGGGCGGCGGGGGCCGCGCCGGTCTTCTCGGCGGCGGACGCAGCGCGCCAGCGGCGGAGGCGCGAGACGGTCAGGTGCATCACGATCATCGCGACGACGAGGCCGACCAGGGTGGGCACCGCGGAGAGCGGGGTCGCGCCGGTGCGGGTGACGATCGCGGCGATCGAGAGGCCGCCGGCGATCACGAGGAGGATCTGGCCGAGCGGCGGGCGGATCAGCTGCAGCACGCCGGCGAGGGCGGCGGCGACCAGCACGGCGACGCCGATGCTCGCCAGCAGGAAGATCTTGTCGTTCGCGCCGAAGGTCTCGATCGCGAACTCCTTGAGCGGGCGCGGCACGATGTCGACCACGAACGCGCCGAGGGCGAGCACGGGGCTCGCGTTCTTCGCGACCACGAGGGCGACGAGCTCGGCGATCGCGAGCAGCACGCCCGCGACGACGATGCCGGCCACGGCCGAGAGCGCGATGAACCGCAGCTTCGGCACGCGCGGGTTCTTCCCTGTCTGTTCCATGGGAGTCATGCTCCGCCCTTGACCTGCCCGTTCGCAGTGTGGTGCCGGTTTGGTCGAGTTGTGTAACGAATGGATAACGCCCGGCGCCTCCCCACGCCCTGATCCCGGCCGCGAGATGCCACTTATGAGCGCGACACGCCGCAGAAAGTGCTCATAAGTGGCATCTCGCGGAGAGGGGGACACGGAGCGGCCGCCCGGGAGGGTCCCCGGGCGGCCGCTGTCGGTGGGCGGGGTCAGCCGCAGGCGCGGGCGGAGTAGGGGGCCGCCTTCGTCGTCGTCACCGACTTCCCGTCGATCGTGGCCGTCGCGGTGACGGTCGCGGTGCCGGCCGGGATCGAGGCGGCGCGGGTCGTGTCGGCCTGCGTCGCGCTCTTGCCCGCCGCGATGCCCGGGTAGGACTTCGTGGCGTAGGGCGTCGCGATCGAGATCGACGCCGCGGCCTTCGAGTCGTTGCGGGCCGTCGTCGTCAGGACGACCTTGCCGGCGACGCAGCGCGTCGTGGCCGAGACCGTCAGGTCGATCGCGGCGGCCGGAGCGGCCCGGACGATCGCGAGCCGGTAGGTCGCGAGCGTCGTGTGGTCCTGCGCGGAGGAGGTGATCACGACGTTCGTGGTCCCCGAGGCCGCGAGGGTCACGGTCCGGGCGACGGTGTCGTCGATCAGCACGCCGTCGACCTTGACCAGTCCGCTGGGCACGGCCGGGTCGAGGTCGAGCGCGACGCTCGTCGTCGAGACCGGCACGGTCAGCGTCAGGTCGCGCACCCCGGCGGCGAGCGCCGGCGAGAACGTCCCGACGGACGACGTCAGCTTCGTCAGCTCCGCGTTCGTCGCGAACCCGGTCGACTCCGTCGTGTAGACGCCGAAGACGCCGCCGACGTTGCTCGCGGTGCCCGTGCCCTGGAAGCGCACCGTCACCTTCGGCACCCTGTTCCCCTGGGCGTCGAGGACGTAGGCGCCGGACTGATTGCGCTTCCAGCTGTCCTTCGCCGCGATCCCGTCGAGCACCGCCCGAGGGATCTCGTCGTACTGCACGTACCAGTTCAGCGCGCCCGCGGCGCCCGAGACCACCTCGGTCTTGAGCTTCACGTCGTTGAGGTAGACGTCGAAGGTGCGCCCCGCGTCGCCGCCGTAGTAGCGGACGCCGAGGTAGTTCTTCGGCAGCGCCGGGTCGACGATCATGTCGTACTGGAAGTACGCGTCCGCCGACCGCTCGCCGTCGCGGTAGCCCTCGCCGCGCCAGGTGCCGACCGCCGAGCGGTTGTACCTGTAGTTCTTGTCGGCCTCGCTGTTGTTGTTGTCGAACGAGGTCAGCGAGTCGATCGTCGTCTCCTCCACCCGCAGCTGCTGCTTCTCCTTGAGGATCAGCGCCTGCGCCTCCGCGGAGTCGGGGGCGATGAGCGTCATGTAGGTCGCGTAGCGCGCGTTGTAGAGGCTGTAGTACGGCTGGAAGATCCGGGCCTCGGAGGCGGCGTCGACGTTCGTCATGCCGAAGCGCATCGTCGTCGTCCCGTTGCCGTTCGCGCCGTTGGGCAGGCGGAGCAGGTTCTGCTTCACCGAGGACTTCCACGCGGCCGCGTTCGCGACGACCACGTTCGAGTTCACCGACTTGTCGGCGACGCTCATCTGCACGAGCACGCCCGCGGGGTAGGAGGCGTCGACGTTGTTGCGGTTCAGCTCGGTCGCGAGCAGGACGGGCCCGTAGGTGAAGGCCGTCCAGTTCGCGTTCTCGGTGTTCGCCACCGCGGCGACCGCGGCCGGCAGCTTCCAGGTGAGGGTGTCGCCCGCGGCCACCGGGACGACCGCGTAGCCGCCCTCGGTCAGCGCGGCGACGTCGCGGACGGCGCCGTTCACGGTGAGCGTCGGCGCGCCGTCGACCCAGGCCGGGATGCGCAGGCGCAGCGTGGTGCCCTCGGCGACGGCTCCCGCTCCGAGCGCCGCGATCGTGAAGCGCGCGGTGTCGGTGTTCGGGATGTCGGCCGTCTGCGTCACCTTGAGATTGCTGCCGCCCGAGCTCAGCACCGACGAGCGGAACTGGTTCACGTAGACCGTCTTCGGCCCCTCGAAGTAGATCGAGTCGCCGAGCTTGGTGAAGCTCTCGACGCCGGTGCCGTGATCGCACCAGAACTCGTCGTGCTCCTTGCCGAAGACCTTGGCGTAGCCCGCGGTCTGCGGCTGGAAGTAGGTGACCATGCCCGTCTCCGGGTTCTGCACCGAGAGCACGCCGTTGATGAACGCGTTCTCGTAGAAGTCGGCGTACTTCACGTCCTTCGTCACCTGGAACAGCGCCCGGGTGAGCTTGAGCATGTTGTAGATGTTGCAGCCCTCGGAGGTGGAGTTCTCGCCGTAGCCGGTCGTCTGCCCGTTGGTCGCGTACTGGTAGAGGGTGTCCGCGCCGTGGAAGTGCTCGGACTGGCTGTTGCCGCCGTTCGCGTAGCTGTGGCTCTCGTCCACCATCCGCCAGAAGTTCTCGGCGGCGCGGCGGTACATGTCGAGGTCCGCCTTCTCGGTGGCGGTGAGCGTCGCGTAGAGCGCCGGGTCGTCGGTGAAGAGGGTGTAGCGCTTGAGCGCGCCGATCAGCTTGGGGATCGTCGTGTTCGCGTGCAGCCCGTTGAGGACGTCCTCGTTGTTCGCGAGCTTCCGGAAGAGGGCGGTCTCGTCGAAGTACTCGGCCGCGCGCTTGTGCGCCGGCTTCTGCGTGGTCTCGTAGAGGCGGTAGAGCGCCTCGTTCATCCCGCCGTACTCCGTGTTGAGCAGCTGTGCCGGGTTCGCCTGGCGGCCGGCCCAGGTGGTGATCCAGGAGCCGAAGCCGTCGGCGACGACGAGCGCCTCCGCGGACACGGCGCTCGGCGCGTACTGGTGCGCGTCGAGCAGGCCCGCGAGCACCTTGTGCAGGTTGTAGAACGGCACGAGCAGTCCGTCGGCGCCGGAGGGCAGGTAGCTCACCGGGAACGGCGAGACGTAGCCGGCGTTCGCCGGGTCCTTGAGCGCGTAGGCGTCCTGGACCTTCTTCAGGCCGTCGACGGAGGCGGTCAGCTTCGCGAGCAGCGCGGCCTTGGTGGCCGGGTCCTGCTCGCTCGCGTAGGCCTGCGAGAGGCCGGAGAGGTAGTGGCCGAAGAAGTGGCCCTGGAACCGGGTGCCGCTCTCGCGCTCCCAGCCGCCGTAGCCGCCGGCCGTGGTCGGGGTGAGCCCGGCCTGCGTGTAGAAGGAGTGCAGGAACATCTCCGGGTCGAGGCTGAGCAGGTACTCGACGGTCTGCTGCTCGCCGTTGTCGAGGTACGGGTCCTGGACGGTGACGTCCGAGAGGCCGGCCTCCTGCAGGTAGCTCGAGCTCTTCACGCCCTTGGGCTGCACCTGGATCGCGAAGGTGCGGGTGACGGCCGTGCTGCCGCCGTAGGTCGAGGAGCCGGTCAGCGTCACGGTCTTCGCGGCGCCGGTGGGCGGGGTGACCGTGGCGGTGCCGCCGGAGATCGCGATCGCGGACTCGTCGGAGGAGGTCCAGCTGAGGTCGGAGCCCTTCGCGCCGCGGGTCGGCACGGAGAAGCCGGTACTCGTGCTCGCGGGCAGGGTGACGGCGTCGAGGTCGGCCTTCGCGACGGCGGCCGGGTCGAAGGACGCGTTGTGCGCCTTCGTCAGGGCGACGACGTCGGTGGTCGTGGCCACTTTGCCGTAGAGGACGTAGTCGTCGAGGAGTCCGCGCAGGTGCGCGCCGTTGTACTGCGGGCCGTTGAAGCCGATCGTCTTGGTCGAGGTGCTCTCGGAGCCGAGCACGCCGGTGGCCGCTCCGGTCGCCTCGTACTTGGTGACGGTGGGCTGCTTGACGCCGTTGCGGTAGAAGGCGACCTGCTTGGTCGCCCTGTCGTAGCTGGCGACGACGTGGGTCCACTCGTTCGTGGGGAAGAAGCCGGCGCGGGCGGTGTCGATCGCGACCTTGTAGGGCTGTCCGCTCGACGGGCCGATCGAGAGCGCGAGCGGAGTGGCGTCGCTCTCGGAGGTGAGGTACCAGCCGTCGGAGTTGTAGGCGGTCTTGTTCCAGGTGAAGACCTGCTCGCCGGTCATCGCGGCGGTGGGCTTGTACCAGAACGAGACCGTCAGGTCGGCGGGCTGGAGCCGGGCGTCGGTGCCGAGCGACACCGCGTTGCTGCCGGTGAACTCGAAGGCCTGGCCGGCGAGACCGGTGCCGTACGCGGCGGTGCCCTTCTGCATCCCGACCGTGTTGCCGCGGCCGCTGGTGTCGGTGATGCTGCCGTCGAAGGGCAGCTCGAGCACCTTCGCGCTGTCGAGGGAGGTGGCCGGTGCGGCCTGCGCGGTCGGGCCGACCGCGAGCAGTCCCGCCGTCAGCGCCATCACCGCCGCGGTCGCGATCGAGATCCGTCGTCTCGTCGTCATTCGTGGGGCCTCTCGTCGTTGAGATCGATACTGAGCGCGATGTTACCGTGAACAATTAGCTTTCGGTGAGGTTTCGGCGAGCGGGCTGAGCGGGCTCGAAGGAGCGGCGGAGCGGCGCGACCACCGCCTCCGCCGGCTCCAGCAGCGAGCGCCACGGATAGTGCTCTCGGCACGAGGACGAGGAACCCTGATCCGCGGCGAAAGGCGGACGATGAGGGTGACCACGGCGGCGGATCCGGATGCGGCACTGCTCGACGTCGAGGAGGTCTCGCGCCGATTCGGCACCGGGCCGGAGGCATCCTGGGCCGTCCGCGGCGTGAACCTCCGTGTCGAGGCCGGCGAGGTCGTCGCGCTCCTCGGGCCGAACGGCGCCGGCAAGACGACGCTCGCGCGGATGATCGCGACGCTGCTGACGCCGACGAGCGGCGCGATCCGGGTCGACGGGATCGACGCCGTCGCGCGGCCGGACGAGGCGCGGCGCCGGCTCGCCCTCGTCCTCGGCGGCGAGCGCGGCTTCTTCCTGCGCGCGACCGCGCTCGAGAACCTCCGGTACTTCGCGTCTCTCGCGGGCGTGCCGCGACGGCGGAGGGACAGCCGCATTCTCGAGGTGCTCGCGGCGGTCGACCTCAGCGCGCGGCGTGGCGACCGCGTCGAGGAGTTCTCCCGCGGGATGCGCCAGCGGCTGCACCTCGCCCGCGGGCTGCTGGCGGAGCCGCCGCTGCTCCTGCTCGACGAGCCGACGGTGGGGCTGGACCCGGAGGCGGCGCTCGCGCTCCGCGCCCTGGTCCGCGAGCTGCGCCGGGACGGGCGGGGCGTCCTCCTGACCACCCACCACCTGCACGAGGCGGAGGAGCTGTCCGACCGGAGTCTCGTCCTCCTCGACGGCCGGATCCGCGCGGCGGGGCGACCGCAGGACATCGCCGCCGCGGGCGGGCTCGGCGAGGTGACGACCCTCGCCGCTCCAGCACTCACCGCGGAGCTCGCGGACCGGATCACCGCGCTCGACGGTGTCCGCTCGGTCCGCTCCGACAGCATCGCCGGTCGGCCCGTCGTGGTCGTCGGCTGGGACTCCTCGCAGCCCGACCTGCGCGCCCTGGCGGCCGTCGTCGCCGACCTCCCGACCGGGACCTGGACCACCCGGCCGGCGACCCTCGAGGAGGGCTACCTCGCCCTCATCGACCGGTGCCGAGGAGGGCGGGAGTGATCGCGGGGCTGCGGGAGGTGCTGCGCGAGGGCGCCTTCCATCTGCGGCTGCTGCTCCGCAACGCCTACTTCGTCCAGGCTGCTCTGATCGCACCGGTCGTCTTCGTCGTCCTGCGCGTCCAGGCGGGGCAGGGCGGTCCTGGGCTGGGAGTCGATGGGGCGGTCGTCGGTGTCTGGACGGTGACCGCGGCGGCGGTCGGGATACTCGGCTACCAGCGGTCGCAGGGGACGCTGGAGCAGATCGCGCTGACCCCTCGGCCGCTCGGCAGTGCGCTCGCGCCGATCCCGCTCGCCTGCGTCGGCGTCGGGGTGCTGTCGATCCCGGCGGCAATCGTGGCCTCTCGGCTCCTCGGCGTCCGATTCGCGCCGCACTCCCCCGCCCTCGTCGCCCTCGGTCTGGTCCTGCTCTTCGCCGCGTGCGGGACGACCGCGCTCGTGCTGTCCGGGCTCTTCGTGCTGACGCCGCACGCGACGGTCTACGAGCCGGTCCTCGTCGCTCCCGTCCTCCTCCTCTCCGGCACCGTGATCGACCGCGCGCAGCTGCCGGTGCCGCTGCAGCTGCTCGGGGTCGTCGATCCACTGACCGGTGCGGTGCAGGTCCTTCACGCCGGAGTCTCGGGCGACGCGTCCGGCGACGTCGTAGCGCTCTGGAGCGCGCAGGGGCTGATCACGTCTCTGCTCTCCTTGCTGCTCGCCCGCCTGATTCTGCGGACGGCCCTGCGGCGGGCGCGGCTCGCCGGGACGCTGGCGCTGTCGTGAGCGGGCTCGTGGCGGCGTCGATCGTGGTCGCGCTGCGGTCGTTCGACGCCACGCGGACGCGCCGGACGCTCCTGGTCGCGGTCGTGCTCGGGCCGGTGCTGCAGGTGCTGTACTTCGCGGCGGTGGCGGGGTCGCGCGGGTCGCCGTCGCTGGTGGTCGGCGCGGGTGCGAGCCTCCTCCTGGCCACTCTGACCGCGGTCGACAGCGTCACCGTGTCGCTCACCCGGATGCGGCACGACGCGGTGCTCGGGAGCGTCCTCCTCAGCGCCCGGCCGGCGGTCCTGCTCTGGAGTGGGGTCGCGCTCGCGGGGGCGGCGGTCGGGTCCGCGGCGGGTCTCGTCTCGCTGGTCTGGGCGCTCCTGCTGTTCGGGCAGGGCGTCCCGTGGCAGGTCGTCGCCGGCGCGATCGCGCTCACGGGCTGCGCGGCTCTGGCCGGCAGCGGCTGCGGGTTCGCGGTCGGGGTGCTCGGCCTCCGCTCGCGCGACGGGCTGGCCTGGGTCGGGCCGTTCGCGGCGCTGCTGACCGTTCTCGGCGGAGTCGTGGCGCCGGTCGGCGAGCTGCCGCCGGTCGTCGAGGCCGCCGCGCGGGTGCTGCCGCTGGGGTACGCCACCGACGCCCTGCGGACGCTCCTCGGCGAGGGATGGACCGGCGCGCTCGCGCTGCAGAGCGGCGCCGTCGTCGTGCTCGGCGCCGCGTGGTTCGGGCTGGGGCTGCTCGGCTGGGCCCTCGCCCGCAGGGCGCTGCGGCGGACGGGCAGCACGGATCTGCTGTGAGGACCGCGCGCGACGCATAGCAGGGCCGCGCGGATCCGGGCAGGGGGCTGCCGTCCCGCCGCGCCCCTGATGGGATGGCGTCATGTCCGACTCCGCTGCTCGCCCGTCCCAGGACGACGACCTCCGCTCCATCGTCTACGCGAGCCACACCGCCGCCGGCCTCGAGGAGGCGGACCTGCCCGCGCTGCTCGAGCAGTGCCGCGCGAACAACGAGCGCCTCGGCCTGACCGGCATCCTGCTGTTCCGCGACGGCCGGTTCCTGCAGCTGCTCGAGGGGCCGGCCGCGACGCTGCGCGAGCGGATGGCGATCATCGCCGACGACCCCCGGCACGCCGGGCTGCGCGTGCTGCTCGAGGAGGCGCCGGCGCAGCGGCTGTTCCCCTCCTGGACGATGGCCTACGAGGCGATCACCGACTCGATGACGACCGAGCTGCCGGGCTACCGCAGCACCTTCGAGGACATCGACACCGACGTCGACGCGAGCGCGACCCTGCCGGCCCTGCGCGAGCTGATCCGCTGGTTCCAGGTGCGCCACTGACGCCGAGCCCTGCAGGGCGCTCGCTACAGTGACGGCGTGAACGAGGACGACGGGCGGGACGGCGACGGGCGGGACGACGACGGGCGGGACGACGACGGGCGGGACGACGACGGCGAGCGCGAGGTCGCGGCCGAGTATCTGCGGGCCGAGCTGCGGCCCCGGACGCTGACCTGGCTCCGGATGACGATCGACGCCCTGCTCGGCGGCGGCGTGATGACGACGCACGACCTCGTGATCACCCGCCTCGACACCGGCGCCGAGGTCATCCGCACCCCCGCCGACATCGGCGACCCCTACGTCCTGCTCGGTCAGATCGAGCTGGAGCTCGAGACGAAGACCACCGCCGAGTTCCTCGAGGAGTGGCGGCGGGAGTAGCGGCGGGAGCAGCGCTCTCCTCCACAGATCCGATCTCGCGGAGTTGTCCGAGGGTTCCGCCCGACGGCCGCTCGGGTGTCGGTGGTCCCTGCTTCAATACGCGTATGACTGAGCACAGCGACCCGGGAACGGCAGGGCAACCGAGCGCGCTCGCGGCTGTCGACGCGCTGACCGACATCGCCGCGGAGATCGGACGCACCTCCGCGCAGCTGCTCCTCACGCGTGCGCAGACCCTGCACCTCGCCTACCGCGCGGCCGTCACCGTCCCGGACGCCTTCGCCCGCGGGAGCTCGCTTTCGCGCAGCGAAGCGCGCACCCTGGTCGAGCGGTCCATCCGGGCCGAGTTCGCGGCGAAGCTCCGCATGTCCGAGCGTGCCACTGAGACGGTCCTCGAGCACGCCCGGCTGCTCGTCGAGGACCTCCCCCGCACCCGCGCCCTGCTCGCCGAGGGCCGGCTGCTGTGGGACTCGAGCGAGATCGTCTGCGCCACCGCCGCGACCCTCCCTCCCGGCTCCCGCGCCCGGTTCGACGAGCGCGCCGCCGAGATCGCGCCGGAGGTCACTCCGACGCAGCTGAGGAGGATCGTCGCCCGGCTCCGCGACGAGCTGCACGAGGAGCCCCTCGCCCAGCGGCACGTCCGCGCGAGGCAGGACCGCGCCGTCTGGATCTCCCCCGAGGTCGACGGGATGGCGACGCTCTGCGCGCTGCTCCCCGCGCCGGACGCGATGGGCATCGCCGAGCGCGTCGACCGCATCGCCCGCAGTCTCCGCGAGGGTGGCGACGAGCGCACACTGGCGCAGCTGAAGGCCGACGTGCTCACGGATCTGCTGCGTGACGGCGACATCGCCGGCACCACACCCGCAGGAGATGGCCCGCAGCTGTCCGCGTCGTACGTTCCCGGGATCCGCGCCGAGGTGCGCCTCACCCTCGCCGCATCCACCGCCGTCGGGCTCGATGACGCCCCGGCGGACCTCGACGGCTACGGCCTCATTCCCGCCGATCTCGCCCGCGCCCTCGTCGCCACCGGCGCGTCGTTCACCCGAGTCCTGACCGATCCGGACACCCGCGCGGTCGTCTCGGTCGGCCGCACCTACCGGGTCCCACCGCCCCAGATGCGCCTGCACCTGCAGCTCCGCGATCAGACCTGCCGCTTCCCCGGCTGCACCCGCACCGCATCCCGCGCGGAGGCCGACCACACGATCGAATGGAGGAACGGCGGAGAGACGTCCCTCGAGAACCTCGTCTCCCTCTGCACCTCCCACCACCACGTCCGCCACGGCGACCGCTGGACCTACCTCCCCCGCCCGGACGGCAGCATCGTCTGGACCACCCCGACCGGCCGCCGCATCACGATCCGCCCACCCGCGCTCGCCGGCGCCCCACCGGGCCCCCGCTTCAGGGACGCACCGCCCCCGTTCTGACGAACGCGGGTCTGCACCCGCGCCGAATCATGCTGATCGAGTAGCCCTCGCAGAGGGCGTATCGAGATCCACTGTCGTCCGGCGGGTGGGTCTCGATACGCGCTGCGCGCTACTCGAC
>NZ_SNYD01000011.1:14556-23912 GCF_004362935.1 Rathayibacter sp. PhB1 | reverse complement strand
GCCGAATCATGCTGATCGAGTAGCCCTCGCAGAGGGCGTATCGAGATCCACTGTCGTCCGGCGGGTGGGTCTCGATACGCGCTGCGCGCTACTCGACCAGCATGAAGTGCGCGCGCCTGCCTGCGAAAGACAGCGCACCCGCACCGAATCATGCTGATCGAGTAGCCCTCGCAGAGGGCGTATCGAGATCCACTGTCGTCCGGCGGGTGGGTCTCGATACGCGCTGCGCGCTACTCGACCAGCATGAAGTGCGCGCGCTTGCCTGCGAAAGACAGCGCACCCGCGCCGAATCATGCTGATCGAGTAGCCCTCGCAGAGGGCGTATCGAGATCCACCGTCACCCGGCGGGTGGGTCTCGATACGCGCTGCGCGCTACTCGACCAGCATGAAGTGCGCGCGCCTGCCTGCGAAAGACAGCGCACCCGCACCGAATCATGCTGATCGAGTAGCCCTCGCAGAGGGCGTATCGAGATCCGCTGTCGTCCGGCGGGTGGGTCTCGATACGCGCTGCGCGCTACTCGACCAGCATGGGCCGCGCCGCGCGCTACTCGACCAGCATGGGCCGCGCTGCGCGCTACTCGACCAGCATGTGGGCCGCGTCAGTTGCAGGTGCGGGCCGCGTACGGGGCCTGCAGGGTGGCGCCGCCGGCCGTCGCGGTCAGCGTGCCCGCGGCGACGGAGGTGGCGCGCGTCGTGAAGGCGTGCGTCGCGTTCGCGCCGGGGGCCGCGGTCAGCGTGGGCGACGTGCCCCAGGCCGAGCGGATCACGACGGTGAGCGGCGAGGTGCCCGTGTTCTTCACGACTCCGGTCACGACGACCTTGCCGGCCACGCAGCGGGTCGACGCGGTGAGCGTCGCCGTGGACGCCGCCACGACCACCGTCGCGGTCACCCGCACGGCCGTCGAGCTCGAGAGCACGCGGTTCGGCGCGTTGTACGCGGTCGATCCGCCCGCTCCGACCCACTGGTTGTCGTTCGCGCCGATGGTGCGCACCACTCCGGTGACCGGGTAGCGGCCGGGCGCGGTGCCGACGGAGGACGTGTCCCAGGTCACCGGCTGCGAGGCGGTGCCGCGGTTGTAGGCGAGGACGACGTCGGTGCGGGCGGGCAGCGCGGCGACGGAGCCCACCTCACCCAGGTCGGAGCGCACGGCGGTCGCGGCGTCGGCCGCGCGGACCTCGGCGTACTGACCGGCGGTGAGCGACACGATGCCGCCGTGCTTAGTCGACGGCGCCAGCGAGAAGCCGGGGTCGTTGAGCTGGGTCCAGCCGGCGTCGAGGTCGGCGGTCACCATCGGCCGGTAGCCGGTCGAGGGGATGACATCCACGTAGAGGTACCAGCGATCCGCGTCGTGGTCCTTGAAGACGGCCGGTCCTTCGACTCCGCCGGCGTTGCCGCCGGCCCAGACGGCGCCGATGCGGTCCTGCAGCTGCGTCCACGCGGTGGACGGGAGCCACCACTGCTTCGCGGTCGTCGACTCCATGTAGATGCCGCGGCCGGTGCCGTTGTCCTTCGAGATGCGGTAGGTCGTGCCGCCGTCCTGGATCATCGTCGTGTCGATGACGTCGGCGCCGGTGTCGATGAAGGTGCCGCCGTAGGAGTACGTGGCCTGGGTGAAGTCGGTGGTCGCTCCCCAGAGCACCCGCGACGCTCCGGTGCCCGGCGTGTGCGCGGCGTTCGGGTACACGGTCGAGGACCAGTAGACGACGAACGCACCCTTGCCGGCCCCGTTGTAGTCGGCGACCCAGGTGGCCTCGGGCGCCCACATCATGCCGGCCTCGAGCTGCTTCGTGCCGGCCGCGTCGAGGGCGACGTCGAACTGGCGCAGGTCGCTCCAGGAGACGAGGTCGCTCGACTCCCAGACGTTCATCTTCGTGCTGCCCTGCGTGGTCCAGTAGCACCAGGTGGTGCACGAGCCCGAGCCCTGGTCGCCGCCGAAGACGCGGAGGTCTGTGGCGATGATGTAGTACTTCTTCGTCTCGGGGTTGTAGGTGAGGTACGGGTCGCGGACGCCGGTCGTGCCGAGGTCGGAGGCGAGGATCGGCTTGCCGCCGTTCAGCGGGTCCCACTTCTCCGGGTCGTCGCCGCGCGAGACGTCGAGGTAGATCTTCTCGGCGTAGCCCTGCGCGTCCTCGACGAAGTGCACCATCAGATAGCCGTAGGGGGTGTCCACGCCGACCTGCGGCTCGACGGTGACGGCGACGGCGCGGGACTGCGCGACGCCGCGGATCGACGCGGTCGCGGTCAGCGACGAGGTGCGGGCGGCCTGGCCCGCGGCGGGGCGGTCGGCGGCGAGCGTGCGGCCGTCGGCCGAGACACGCAGGGTCGGGTCGTTCGAGGCCCAGGTCACGGTGCCACCGTAGTCGGGCAGGTTCGTGGTCGAGTCGTCGATGGTCAGCGCAGTGACGCCGTCGAGCACGGCCGCGGTCAGCGGCGCGAAGGACGAGGCGTGCAGCTTCGCGTCGACACTCGACACGGTCGCCACCTCCTCGCCGGTGAGGGCGCGGTCGTAGACGCGGAACGTCGACACCTCCCCCTTGTAGAAGGGGTCGGGGTAGGGCGCGCGGCCGATGGCGTTCAGCGACTGGTCCGCCACCGAGGCGGGCCGCAGCGCGGTGGGCGCGGAGGCGACGCGGGTGCCGTCGACGTAGAACGAGATCGTGCCGGCGGCGCCGTCGATCACCGAGCTGAGGCTGTACCAGCGGTCGGCGGCGATGCCGGACGCGCTGCGGGCGTTGTTCTCGCCGCCGCCGCCGGAGGTCGTGATCGCGGTGCGCACCTTGTCGCGCACGGAGGCGAACCAGTACTGCGAGGTGCTGTCGCTGCCGATGTTCCAGAGGAAGTGGAAGTTCGAGAGCATCGACGCGTCGGCGCGGGTCTCGATCGTGACCGTGGCGGACGCCTTGCCCGTGAGCAGGTCGTCGGGCAGCTCGACCCAGGGGGCCGCGCTTGTCTTCGCGCCGCCGGTGAGACGGAGTGACGTGCCGGTCCAGAGCGCGTCCGTCCCGTTCACGACGCGCGCGGCTCCCACGGCGCCGCCGGCGGAGTTGGGGACGGTCGCGCCGGTCGTCTGGCTGAAGCGGTAGTCGGCGAGGAGGCCGGCGGTGGGGACCGCGGCGTCGGCGGCCGTCGCGGTGGGAGCGACGAGGCCGGCGGCGAGCACCGCCCCGAGGCCGAGGGCGGCGAGGGCCGCGCGGAAGGGCGCGCGGCGGGTGGGGGTGGGCATGGTGCTCCTTTGCACGGGGGGCGGGTGGTGGGCGGGTCTCGATACGCCCGCTGCGCCGGCTACTCGACCAGCAAGAGAAGGAGGCGCCCCATGCTGGTCGAGTAGCCCCGCAGGGGCGTATCGAGACCCGGGTCGTCAGCAGGTGATCGCGGGGTAGGCGGCCGACTGCGTGGCCGCGCGGCCCGCGTCGTCGACTCCCGCGCCGGCGACCGAGGCCGAGCCGGCGACCAGCGTCGGCTGGCGCACCGTGAAGCTCGCCGTGGCGTTCTTCCCGCCGGCGACCGCCGGGAAGGTCTTGGTGCCGGAGGCGGTGGTGACGGTGATGTCGGCGGGCAGGTCGTCCGCGTTCTTCACCGTCGTGGTGAGCACCGGCTTGCCTGCGACGCAGCGCACCGACGAGGTGGCGGCGAGCTGCAGCGCGACCGGCGCGGCCGGCGCACCGAGCGAGACGCGGAAGCGCTGGCAGTCGTTGTTCAGCACGCTCCACTGGCCGATCCGGGTGCCGTTCTGGTCCGAGCAGTTCGACAGGTCGAGCGCCTTGCCGCTGTGCACGGCGCGGAGCTCGACGGTGCCGTCGTTGCCCGGGCGGAGCCGCCAGCTGCTGCCGGTCACGCCGCACGCGCCCTGCGTGACGGTCGCGCCGTCGGCGGTGGAGCCTCCGGTGACCGCGAGGCACTTGGCTGCGGCCGAGACGGGGTGCATCTCGACGGCGCCGTCCGCCGCGGCGGTGAAGGTGACGCGCTGGCACGGCGAGCCGAGCCACTCCTGCTGCTGCAGCACCGCGCCGTCGGCGGTGGAGCAGTTCGGCAGGTCGAAGGCCTTGCCGGTGACGAGCGAGGTGACGGCGACCGCGCCGACCGGGCGCAGCGCCCACTCCTGCGAGGCGGCGGCACTCGGCGCCGACTGGCGGATCGCTCCGGAGACCGCGTCGAGCGCCTTGCCGCTGGTGCGGTTCGTCAGTGTCGAGTAGCCGCCGGAACCCGGAGCCACCGTCCACTGCTGGCAGGAGGTCGTCAGCCACGCGGACTGCTGCAGCGACGCACCCGAGGCGGTCGAGCAGCCGACCGGCCCGAGCGACTTCCCGCTGCTGGCGTTCACGATGCGGACGAAGCCGTCGCCGGTGCTGTCGAGCGTCCAGCTCGCGCGGGGCGTGGCGCAGGAGCCCTGCACGACGCTCGCGCCGTCGCCGCTCTGCGCGGAGGACACCGTGACGCAGAGGCCGGTGCTGCGGCTGACCAGCTGCCAGGCCGCACCCTCGACGCGGGCCGTGATCGGCGCGTTCTCGCCGCTGGGCACGGGGATCCGGGCGGCGGTGCCGAGCGGTGTGCCGAAGTCGGGCTCGCCGTCGGCGGTCCAGTCCACGACGTGCGCGCGGGCCGAGCGCTGGCGGCTGCAGCCGTCGTTCGGGCCGGGGTTCGCGTGGTACAGGTTCCAGGTCTCGGTGCCGTCGGGCGAGTCGAAGAAGTCGTTGTGACCGGTGCCGTACTCGCCGTTCGCCTTCGAGAAGACCGGCCCGTCGCTCTTGGTCCAGGAGGAGGCGAGCACGGGGTCGCCGGCGCCGTCGTACTCGAGGGTGCCGAGCTGGTAGTCCTCGGTGCCGCAGAAGCTCGCCGAGTAGACGATCCAGGTGCGGCCGTCCTTCTGCAGCGGGATCGGGCCCTCGTTGACCGGCATGCCGATGGTCTCCCACGGCTCGACCGGCTCGGACAGAACGTTCAGCGGGCCGACCGCGGTCCACGGGTCCGACATCCGGGCGATGTAGTTGCTCTGCAGCCCGTTGCCCGGCTGGAACGCCGACCAGGTCATGAAGAGCTCGCCGTTCAGCTGCAGGTAGGCGCCGTCGATGTTCCAGGAGTCGACCGGAACCGGCCGGCCCTTGTAGCTGTACGGGCCCATCGGGTCGTCGCCCGCGCTCTCGATCACCTGGAGGTGCTGGCCGTCGAAGTTCCCCGCGGTGCCCATCGTGTACATCAGGTACCAGCGCCAGCCGTTCGGGCCCTCGAGCCGCTGCAGCTCGGGCGCCCACATGTTCGCGTTCCGGCCCGGGTTCGTGTCGGAGTAGACGGTGACCGGAGTGGCGGTGCCGAGCGCCGCGAGCGTCGGCGCCTTGCGCATCACCACGCGGTTGTCCCAGGTCGTGGCGACCAGGTAGTAGTTCCCGTCGTGGAACTCGATCGTCGGGTCGGCCGTGTCCGGCTCGAGCGGATTCGTGAAGGTCGACTCGCCGATCGCGGCCGCGGGGCTCGCGGCGGCCAGCGGCAGCGCCACGATCGCCGCCAGCAGGATCAGGAGACCGGCGATCAGCCGGCGGCGCAGGCCCGGTGCGGGCGCGGTCAGGTGCATGGATGACTCCGTCGTCGATCGTGATGCGGGCGCCCCCGTCGGGCCGCGGGAGCGCGGATCGAGAGCCGGGGCGAGAGTTTGTTCACGGTAACAGTGGCAGTTGCGCAAGGTCAATCGCCTCCTGCTGAGCGGGTTCGCCGCCGATTCGCCTCCCGCGCACCGTGCCGCACAGCGACGGCTGACTATGCTGAACGGACCCGCGATGTCGAGCCCTCGTCATCCCGCCGCACCGAGGGTGCCCGGCTCTCCCCCCAGGGGAGCGGAGGAGGTCCGCGCCATGGCCGAACGGCCCAACCTGCGGCATGTCGCCGCGGTCGCCGGGGTCTCGCACATGACGGTCTCCCGCGTGCTCAGCGGGCACCCGAACATCAAGGAGTCGACCCGGCAGAAGGTCCTCGAGGCCGTCTCCGAGCTCGACTACCGCCCCAACATCGCGGCGCGCTCCCTCGTCACCCAGCGCACCGACCGCATCGGCGTGATGATCGAGAGCGGCGCTGAGTTCGGCCCGTCCAGCACCCTCCGCGCCATCGAGCGGGCCGCGCGCGAGAAGGGCTACTCCGTCACCTCCGTCGCGCTGCGCGACGACCAGGACATGAGCCCCGTCGACGCGATCCGGCACCTCTCCGGTCTCGGGATCGACGCGCTCTGCGTGATCGCGCCGCGCTCCTCGTCCGTCGCGACGCTGCGCACCGTCGAGATCGGCGTGCCGACCCTCGTCGTCAAGTCCGACAAGGACCCGAGCTTCCTCACCGTCTCCGTCGACCAGCAGGGCGGGATGAGCCAGGCGGTCGACCACCTCGCCTCGCTCGGACACCGCGACGTGCTGCACATGTCCGGCCCGCTCGACTGGCTCGACGCCCGCGCCCGTGAGCGCGCCTTCCACAGCCGGGCGAAGGCGTGGGGGATGCGCGAGCGCCCGATCGTCATCGGCGACTGGACCCCCGACTCCGGCTACGAGTTCGCCCGCAGCCTGCAGTCCGTCCCGGAGTTCACCGCGATGGTCGTCGCGAACGACGAGATGGCGCTCGGCGTCATCCACGGTCTCGTCGAGCGCGGCATCCGCGTGCCGCAGGACGTCAGCATCGTCGGCTTCGACGACCTGCCGACCGCCCGGCACTTCCTGCCGCCGCTGACCACGGTGCGGCAGGACTTCGACAAGCTCGGCACCACCGTCGCCGAGGTGATCCACGCGCGGATCCGCGGCCAGGAGATCCCGCAGCGCACCCGCATCCCCACCGAGCTCGTGGTGCGAGATTCGACGGCGCCGCCGCGCAGCTGACCGCGGCGCAGCCCGACCGCAAGGCCCCGATCGGCCGGGCCCCCGACCGCGTATCATCGGCGGCACCCCTGGCGCGACGCTCCCCCGGCGCCGCCCCGCACACGAACCGAGGACGGCACGTGTCAGTTCAGTCGACGACGACTCCCGCACGCCCCGGTCCCGCACGCCCGGACCCGGTGGTCGAGATGACGGGCATCCACGTCTCCTTCTCCTCCGGGCCCGCGCTGGCCGGTGCGCGGCTGCGCCTCGTGCCGGGCGAGATCCACGGCCTGATGGGCGAGAACGGCGCGGGCAAGTCCACCCTGATCAAGACGCTCACCGGGATCCACCAGCCCGACGCCGGCGAGATCGTCGTCGACGGCGTCACCCGGCGCTTCAGCGGACCGGCCGACGCGAAGGCCGCCGGCATCACCGCGGTCTTCCAGGACGAGCGGCTGACCGACAACCTCAGCATCGGCGAGAACGTGATGATCGGGCACGAGATCCGCGGGCGCCTCGGCATCTCCTGGTCGCGCACCCACGCGCGGGCGGCCGAGATGCTGGCCGAGCTGGGCCTCGAGGACCTCGACCCGCGCCTGCCGCTGCGCTCGCTCTCGCCCGCGATCCGGCAGCTGGTCGCGATCGGCCGCGCGATGGTCGACCGGCCGCGGGTGCTGATCCTCGACGAGCCGACCTCGAGCCTGGACCTCGGCGACGTCGCCCGGCTCTTCACGGTGCTGCGGAGGCTGCGCGGCCAGGGCGTCGCGATCGTCTTCGTCTCGCACTTCCTCGAGCAGGTGCTCACCCTCAGCGACCGCATCACCGTGCTCCGCGACGGCTGCACCGAGGGCGAGTACCCGGCCGGGCGGATGGACCGGGCCGAGCTGATCGCGAAGATGATCGGCAAGGACATCGACGCGCTCCGGCAGATCGGCTCCGACCGCCGCGAGCACCGCCGCCAGCCCACCGGCCCCGCGATCTACCGCGCAGTCGGCATCGGCCGCCGGGGCGCCGTCTCCCCCACCGACATCGAGCTGCACCGCGGCGAGATCGTCGGCTTCGCGGGCCTGCGCGGCTCCGGACGCACCGAGCTGGCGTCGCTGCTCAGCGGCGTGGAGCGGCCGGACAGCGGCGAGGTGCTGATCGACGGCGAGCACGCGGACATCGTCGACCCGGTGTCGGGGCTGCGGAACCGCATCGCGCACTCCAGCGAGAACCGCCGCGAGGACGGGATCATCGGCGACCTGTCGCTGCGCGAGAACCTCGTGCTCGGGCTGCAGGCGCTGCGCGGCTGGGCGCACCCGCTGTCGGCAGCCGAGACCGACACGCTCGTCGCCACCTACGTCGAGGCGCTGAACATCACGCCGGCCGACCCGGACATGCCCGTGAAGTACCTCTCCGGCGGCAATCAGCAGAAGGTCGTGCTGGCCCGCTGGCTCGCCACCCGGCCGCGCCTGCTGGTCCTCGACGAGCCGGCCCGCGGCATCGACGTCGCCTCGAAGGTCGAGATCCAGGCGCACATCGCCCAGCTCGCCAAGGAGGGGGTCTCCATCGTCTACATCTCTTCCGAGCTGGAGGAGGTGGTGCGCCTCAGCGACCGCATCGTCGTCTTCAAGGACCGCGAGAAGATCGGCGAGGTCAGCAACGGCCCCTGGCTCACCGTCGACACCATCGTCGAGATGATCGCCGCCGACACCACGGACGACGACGCGACCGACGACGGCTGGTGACGCGCTCCATGCTGATCGAGTAGCCCTCGCAGAGGGCGTATCGAGATCCACCACCGAACGGACGCCGGGTCTCGATACGCCGCTCCGCGGCTACTCGACCAGCATGAGGGGCGCGACCCCGAGCATGCTGGCCCGCCCGCATGCTGATCGAGTAGCCCTCGCAGAGGGCGTATCGAGATCCACCACCGAACGGACGCCGGGTCTCGATACGCCGCTCCGCGGCTACTCGACCAGCATGAGGGGCGCGACCCCGAGCATGCTGGCCCGCCCGCATGCTGATCGAGTAGCCCTCGCAGAGGGCGTATCGAGATCCACCACAGCCCCCACTTCCGCGATCCGTCCCCCGAACCCCGGTCGCCCCGCCCGAGGCGCACGGCGCCCCGCCACCCTCGTCCGCATGGCCTTCCTCTACATCCTCCGCTGCGGTGACGGCAGCTACTACGTCGGCAGCACCCGCTCCCTGCACCGCCGCGTCGACGCGCACATGATGGGCAAGGGCGCCGCCTACACGCGGACCCGACTGCCGGTGACGCTGCTCTGGCACCAGGAGTTCGAGAGCATCGGCGACGCCTACTGGTGGGAGAAGCGGGTCCAGAACTGGAGCCGCGCCAAGCGCGAGGCCCTGATGCGCGGCGACTACGGCGCGCTGCGGGCGGCGGCGAAGAAGCAGTTCGACAAGCCTGCGCCGGAGTAGCACTCCGAGGGTCTCGATACGCCGCTGCGCGGCTACTCGACCAGCATGGGGCGCGCGGCCCCGAGCATGCGGGCTCTCCTCCATGCTGATCGAGTAGCCCTCGCAGA
>NZ_SNYD01000011.1:0-14551 GCF_004362935.1 Rathayibacter sp. PhB1 | reverse complement strand
AGGGTCTCGATACGCCGCTGCGCGGCTACTCGACCAGCATGGGGCGCGCGGCCCCGAGCATGCGGGCTCTCCTCCATGCTGATCGAGTAGCCCTCGCAGAGGGCGTATCGAGATCCACCACCGTCCGAACGCGAGGTCTCGATACGCCGCTGCGCGGCTACTCGACCAGCATGGGGCGCGCGGCCCCGAGCATGCGGGCTCTCCTCCATGCTGATCGAGTAGCCCTCGCAGAGGGCGTATCGAGATCCACCACCGTCCGAACGCGAGGTCTCGATACGCCGCTGCGCGGCTATTCGACCAGCATGGGGCGCGCGGCCCCGAGCATGCGGGCTCTCCTCCATGCTGATCGAGTAGCCCTCGCAGAGGGCGTATCGAGATCCACCACCGATCGGACGCGGGCCCGTCGTCCCTCGAGGCCGGTGCGTTCCGCGCCACTCGGCGGCCGGAACGGATGTGCCTGGCTAGCGTTCTCGCAACAGATCCCCCCAGGGCTCGTGCAGACGCATCCTCAATACCGGGGGGCCTTCTCTTCGACTCCGGATCCGCGCTCTGCGCGGGCCGGGTCTCGATACGCCGCTGCGCGGCTACTCGACCAGCATGGGAGCGCGCGGCCCCTGCTGTGCATGCGGCCCCGCCTGCATGCTGATCGAGTAGCCCTCGCAGAGGGCGTATCGAGATCCGGGGGACACGGTTGACCCCTGTGAAACGTCTCACGTAGGGTGGCGCGGGACCGGGGAAAGCGCATTCCTGCATCCCGGACCATCGATGCCGAGGGATTCAATGCCGAATTCACGTCCGTTCCGTCCGACCACCGCCGCCGGGGCGCTCCGCTCCGGCCTCGGCCTCGCGCTCGCCGCGGGGCTCGCGCTGACCGGGGCCGCGCCTGCGTCCGCGGAGACCGCAGCACCACCCGCCAATCCCGTCCTCACCGCGCAGCTGGAGGACCTCGATCGCGGGGTCGTCGCGCTCGCCTCGCCCGACGGGGGCGTCTTCGTCAGCTGGCGGCTGCTCGCGACGGAGGTGACCGGCTCCTCCGACAGCGGGATGGTCGGCGCCGACTTCGCCGTCTACCGCGGGGCGGAGCGGATCGGCGTCGTCACCGACAGCACCAACCTGCACGACCCGGAGGGCGCGCCCGGCGACGAGTACCGCGTCGTCCCGCTCGTCGACGGCGAGCTCGGCGAGCCCAGCGCGGCGGCCACCGCCTCGGCCGACGCCTTCGAGACGCTGCCGCTGCAGAAGCCGGCCGACGGCGTCACTCCGGCCGGCGAGGCCTACAGCTACAGCGCCAACGACATGAGCGTCGGCGACATGGACGGCGACGGCGACTACGAGTACGTCGTGAAGTGGTACCCCTCGAACGCGAAGGACGTCTCGCAGAAGGGCTACACCGGCAGCACCTACCTCGACACCTACGAGGCCGACGGCACGCTGCTGCACCGCATCGACCTGGGCGTGAACATCCGCTCCGGCGCGCACTACACGCAGTTCCTGGTCTCGGACTTCGACGGCGACGGCCGCTCCGAGATCATGACGAAGACGGCCCCGGGCACGACGATCCTGCCCGGCGGCGACCCCGCCCGCGCCGAGTCGATCACGCTCCTCCCCGAGGACGTCGCCGCGGGCGTCACCCCGCAGGACGACTACCGCCTCTCCGCCGCCGGCTACCGCGAGCACCTCATCGAGGTCTTCGAGGGCTGGGGCACCCGCGAGGAGGTCACCTCCGGTCAGTGGCCCGCCACGCTCGAGGAGGCCTTCGACATCGCGCCGACGCACGACTACCCGCTCGATCGCGCCGGGGCGACGGAGCTCGCCGACTACTTCATCGACGTCTACGCGCCGAGCCGGAGCGATCGCAACGACCTCACCACCTTCGAGGGCTTCATCCTGAGCGGCCCCGAGTACCTCACGGTCTTCGACGGCGAGTCCGGCGAGGAGCTGCAGACCGTCGCCTACGAGCCGGCCCGCGGAGACGACGGCCTGCTCTGGGGCGACTACGCCTACTCCCGGATCGAGCCGGGCAACCGCAACGACCGCTTCCTCGCGGGCGTCGCCTCCTTCGACGGCGAGACGCAGTCCGCCGTCTTCGCCCGCGGCTACTACACCCGCGCGGTCGTCGTCGCCTACGACTGGGACGGCAGTGAGCTGTCGCAGCGCTGGGTCGCCGACAGCGGCCACGTCCCGCTGACCAACCCCTTCAACGACACCCCGCACGGCCGCGAGGGCACCAGCCCGGAGTGGGCGACGCTCACCACCCAGGGCTTCCACTCGCTCAGCGCGGCGGACGTCGACGGGGACGGCCGCCAGGAGATCGTCTACGGCTCCGCCACCCTCGACGACGACGGCAGCCTGCTCTACAGCTCCTACGACACCCTGCCCGAGGGCAGCAGCGCGCCCGGCACCGAGGCCAAGCTCGGCCACGGCGACGCGATGCACGTCACCGACATCGACCCGGCGAACCCCGGGCTCGAGATCTTCTCCGTGCACGAGGGCGGAGTCGGCGCCCCCTACGGCTACGCGCTGCGCGACGCGGCCACCGGCGAGGTGCTCTTCGGCGCCTACTCCGGCAAGGACACCGGCCGCGGGATGATCGGCGACATCGACCCGGCGATCCCCGGCCAGGAGGTCTGGGCGATCGGAAAGCTCTCGGCGAGCGGCGAGCCGCTCGACGGCGGGGATCCCGCCGCGCAGCCCGGCACCAACCAGAGCATCCGCTGGGCCGCGGACATGACCACGCAGATCGTGGCCAGCACGACGATGCAGGACGCGACGCCCGTCACTCCGACGATCGTCACCGGTGACGGCACAATGCTGCTCTCGGCCGACGGCACGGTCACGAACAACGGCACGAAGGGCAACCCGTCGCTGGTGGCGGACGTGCTCGGCGACTGGCGCGAGGAGCTGCTGCTGCCCACGAGCGACTCCACCGCGATCCGGATCTACTCGAGCACCGAGGTCACCGACCGCAAGCTGACCACGCTGATGCACGACCCGCAGTACCGGGTCGAGGTCGCGCGCCAGCAGACCGCGTACAACCAGCCGTCGTACACCTCGTACGGCCTGGCGAGCGACATCGACTGGTCGACGGTCCCGGTGCTCGCGCAGGTGGGTGCGCCCCAGCCGACGCCGGAGCCCACGCCCACGCCTGAGCCCACCGGCACGCCCGTGCCGATGCCGACCGAGACCGCGCCGCCCGTGGTCCCGGCGCCGGGCGATCCCGCGCCCGGCCGGCCCGCGCCGCACGCGCCCGCGCCGGTCGCCGGCCCCGACGGCGACCTGGCCGCCACCGGCGCCGACCTGTCGCTGCTGCCGCTCGGAGCGCTCGCGCTCCTGCTCGGCGGCGGGGCGCTGCTGCTGCGCCGCCGCGCGACGCCCCGCGCGTAGCGAGCCCTTGCTGGTCGAGTAGCCGCGCAGCGGCCTCCATGCTGGTCGAGTAGCCGCGCAGCGGCGTATCGAGACCCGACGTCCTTCCGACGGAGGATCTCGATACGCCCGCTCCGCGGGCTACTCGATCAGCATGAAAGACGCCCTCTGCACGACTACGCGGTCCGCATGAAACAGGCCGCCCTCAGCGAGGGCTGCTCGATCAGCCGAGAACGCGCGGCCCGCTCCGCGGGCTGCCCGATCAGCATGAAGAGACCCGCCCCTCCCCCGGGAGGCGGCGGGTCCTCGGCGTTAATGCACGATCGTTACCGAAGGGGCCGGAACGCTGTTGCGTCACAAGAATTGTTCACGGTAACATTTTGCCCAGGACGCAACCGGACGTGTCACTGCACGACGGGCGTCCACCGCACATCCTGCACTCACTGCACCTCGGGCGCCAGGCCCGCACTGCACTCATCACATCCGGGCCCCTGGGCCCGCACCCACGGACGCTCCCGCGCGTCCGTGATCTCAAGGAGGAGATCCATGTACAACACGAGGCGTTTCGGCCAGTTCCTCGGTTTCGCAGCAGTCGGCGCACTCGCGCTCGGCCTCGCCGGCTGCTCCGGCGGCTCGGACACGGCGGCAGGCGGCGGAGGCGACGACGTCACCACCATCGGCTTCGTGGCCGTCGGCCCCGAGGGCGCGTGGCGTCAGGCGAACGAGACCAACATCGAGGAGACGTTCACCGCCGACGCGGGCTACGACCTCAAGTACGCCCCCGCCACCAACGGCGACCAGAAGTCGCAGATCGACTCCTTCACGTCCTTCGTGGACGAGGGCGTCGACATCATCCTGCTGTCGGCCACGGAGGGCTCCGGCTGGGAGGACTCGCTCGAGCGCGCTCAGGAGGCCGAGATCCCGGTCATCCTGATCGACCGCGGCATCGAGCCGGACAACAGCGACCTCTACGTCACCCGCATCGCGCCGGACAACATCGCGGTCAGCACCTCGGTCGCCGACTGGGCGAAGACCGCCTTCCCCGACGGCGCCAAGTACTTCACCCTCGAGGGCCCCGCCGGTGTCTCGGTCGTCAACGAGCGCAACGAGGGCTGGGACGAGGTCATCGGCGCCGACTCCGCCTTCACCAAGGTCGGCGCGCAGACCGCCAACTGGTCGACCGAGGAGGCCAAGAGCGTCTTCGAGACCGTCCTGAAGTCGAACAACAACGACGTCCAGATGGTCTTCGCCCAGAACGACGAGATGGGTCTCGGCGCGGTCCAGGCCGTCCAGGAGGCCGGCCTCACCCCGGGCGTCGACGTCAAGATCGCCACGATCGACGGCACCAAGAACGCCCTGCAGGCCCTCGCCGACGGTGAGCTCAGCTTCGTCGCCGAGTACAACCCGCTCTTCGGCGAGACCGCCCTCGACGCCGTCGAGAAGACCCTCGCCGGCGAGACCGTCGAGTCCTCGATCGTCGTCCCGAGCGAGACCTTCGACTCGCCCGAGGCCGCGGCGACCGCCCTGCCCGACCGCAAGTTCTAGAGAACACCTCTAAGCACCACACCCCCACCGGGAGCGACCGGGACCCCACCGCGGGTCCCGGTCGCTCCCACCTCCGGCGCAGAGCAGCGCCACTCGAGAACGGAACGACGCGACATGGCGGATTCGCCTCCGATCGTCGAGATGAAGAACATCTCGATCAGCTTCCCCGGCGTCAAAGCCCTCGACGGTGTCGACTTCCGCCTGTTCCCGGGCGAGGTCCACACCCTCATGGGCGAGAACGGCGCCGGCAAGTCCACCCTCATCAAGGCGCTGACCGGCGTCTACAAGATCGACAGCGGCGAGATCGTCGTCGGAGGGACGCCCCGGCGCCTCGCCGGCACCGCCGATGCGCAGGCGGCCGGCATCTCGACCGTCTACCAGGAGGTCAACCTCTGCACCAACCTCAGCATCGGCGAGAACGTCATGCTGGGCTACGAGGTGCGCGGTCCCTTCGGCATCAACTGGCGGGCGACCCACGAGGCCGCGAAGCGCGCCCTCGAGCGCCTCGGCCTCGGCCACCTCGACCCGCGCCGCCCGCTCTCCTCGCTCTCGATCGCGATGCAGCAGCTGGTCGCGATCAGCCGCTCCACGGTGAGCGACTCGCGCGTGCTCATCCTCGACGAGCCGACCTCGAGCCTGGACGCGAACGAGGTCGAGAACCTCTTCGTCGTCATCCGCCGCCTCCGCGCGGAGGGCGTCGCGATCCTCTTCGTCTCGCACTTCCTCGACCAGGTCTACGCGATCAGCGACCGCCTCACGGTGCTGCGCAACGGCACCTACGTGGGCGAGTACCTCACCCACGAGCTGGACCGCACCTCGCTGATCTCCAAGATGATCGGCAAGGACATCGCCGCCCTGCGCTCCCTCGACTCCGAGCGCGCGGACAGCGACCACCTCTACCGCGAGGCCCCGCTCTACACCGCGAAGGGCCTCTCGAAGAAGGGCTCCATCGAGTCCACCGACCTCACGCTGCACCGCGGCGAGGTCGTCGGCTTCGCCGGCCTCCTCGGCTCCGGCCGCACCGAGCTCGCCCGCCTGATCTACGGCGTCGACAAGCCCGACACCGGCGAGATCACGCTGCACGGCAAGAAGATCGACGTCCCGACGCCGACCGCCGGCCTCGCGCACAAGATCGCCTTCTCGAGCGAGAACCGCCGTGACGAGGGCATCATCCGCGACCTCTCGGTCCGGGAGAACCTCATTCTCGCCGTCCAGGCCAAGCGCGGCTGGGCCCGCCCCCTCTCCAAGAAGGAGAAGGACGAGATCGTCGCCAAGTACCTGGTCGAGCTCAACGTGCGCCCCGCCGACCCGGACCGCCCGATCAGCAAGCTCTCCGGCGGCAACCAGCAGAAGGTGCTCCTCGGGCGCTGGCTGGCCACCGCCCCGGAGATCCTCATCCTCGACGAGCCGACCCGCGGCATCGACGTCGGAGCCAAGGCCGAGATCCAGGAGAAGGTCGTCGCCCTGGCCGGCGAGGGCGTCGCCGTGGTCTTCATCTCGTCCGAGCTCGACGAGGTCGTCCGCCTCAGCGACCGCATCATCGTCCTCAAGGACCACCGCGTGATCGCGGAGATCCTCAACGGACCCGCTGTCACTGCGGAGTCGATCGTCACTACCATCGCCGCAGAGGGAGTCGTCGACGAGGACGTCGTCGTTCTCGAAGGCGCCACGCAGGAGGCCGCATCATGAGCAGCGACACGCGACCGGACCGGGGCTCGCTCCTCGCGAGCCTGATCCGCCGTCAGTACTTCTGGGGAGCGGTGGCCATCGTGCTGCTGCTGCTCGTCAACGTCGTCAAGGACCCGAGCTACCTCGGCGTCACCGTCAGCCCGACCACGGGCTACCTCGTCGGCAACGTGATCGACATCGCCCGTGCCGCCGCCCCGATCCTGATGATCGCGGTCGGCATGTGCCTGGTGGTCGCGACCGGCGGCATCGACCTCTCGGTCGGCTCGATCATGGTCGTCGCCGGTGCCGTCTCGATGGAGTTCCTCAACGCCCAGGGCGCGCCCGACTCGCTCGGCGCCGCCGCGGCCGCCTTCGGCCTCGCGCTGCTGGTCGCCGGAGTGCTGGGCGCCGTGAACGGCGTCCTGGTCTCGGTGGTGGGGCTCCAGCCCTTCATCAGCACGCTCGTCGTGATGCTCGCCGGCCGCGGCCTGGCGAAGGTCATCACGGGCGGCCAGAACACCGCCGCGACGAACGAGCCGTTCCGCTGGCTCGCCAACGGCTACGTCTTCGGACTCCCCGTCGTCTTCCTGCTCGCCATCGCGATCGTCGTGGTCGTCGGGGTCCTGGTGCGCCGCAGCGCGCTCGGCCTGATGATCGAGGCCATCGGCATGGACCCGAAGGCGGCCCGCCTCGCCGGCATCAACCGCCGCGGCCTGCTGATGACCGCCTACATCGGCTCCGGCGTCCTCGCCGGCGTCGCGGGCGTCTTCGCCACCGCGAGCGTGATGACGGTCGACGTCTCGCGCACCGGCTACCAGCTCGAGCTCGACGCGATCCTCGCGGTCGTGGTCGGCGGCACCTCCCTCGCGGGCGGCAAGTTCAACATCACCGGAGCGGCCGTCGGAGCGATCCTGATCGCCACCCTCGACAAGACGGTCGTCTTCCTCGGCGTCTCGTCCTCGGCGACGCCCGCCTTCAAGGCGATCGTCATCGTCGCCCTGTGCCTGCTGCAGTCGGAGCGGGTCCGCTCCGCCTTCAAGAACCGTCGCGAGGCGCGCCGCAGCGTCCCGCAGAAAGAGGCGATCCCCGCATGAGCGCCGTGCTGACCCGACCCGCCCCGCCGGCGAAGTCGAACCGCTCCTCCGCCACCTCGTGGCTGAGCCAGCACCTCGACAAGCTGCCGACCCTCGCCGCCCTGGTCATCTTCCTGGGCATGATCGTCTACGGCGAGGTCGCCTACGGGCGCATCCTGCAGGCGAGCACGATCTCGAACCTGCTGATCAACAACGCGCACCTGATCATCCTCGCCGTGGGCCTCACCTTCGTGATCCTCACCGGCGGCATCGACCTCTCGGTCGGCGCGGTGATCGCCTTCAGCAGCGTGAGCGGCGTGCTGCTCATCAACAGCGGCTGGAACCCCTGGCTCGTGATGCTGCTGATGGTGCTGATCGGCTCCGCGTTCGGCCTGATCTCGGGCGTGCTGATCCAGTACTTCAACGTCCAGCCGTTCATCGCGACCCTCGCGATGATGTTCCTGGCCCGCGGTCTCGCCTCGATGCTGAGCACGGTCCCGGAGCGCCTCCCCGAGGACTCGGCCGTGCTGTCGCTCGCGACGCCGATGAAGCTGATCGACGGACCGAAGGTCAACGACTTCGTGATCAGCCCCGGCGTGATCATCGCCGTGCTCGTCGTCGCCGCCGCGTTCTTCGTGCTGCACCGCACCCGCCTCGGCCGGACGGTCTACGCGATGGGCGGCTCGGAGCCGTCGGCCGCGCTGATGGGCCTGCCCGTCGTCCGGACCAAGCTGCTCATCTACGTGATCAGCGGCACCCTCGCGGGCCTCGCCGGCGTGGTCTACACCGCCCGCCTCGGCAGCGCGCAGAACATCACCGGCACCGGCTGGGAGCTCGACGCCATCGCCGCGACCGTCATCGGCGGCACGCTGCTCACCGGCGGCGTCGGCTTCGTCCTCGGCTCGGTGATCGGCGCCCTGGTCCTCGGCCTGATGAACGTCCTGATCACCCGCGACGGTGGCATCCCGCCCGAGGCGACCACCATCATCACCGGCGGCATCCTGCTCGTCTTCGTGCTCCTGCAGCGCGCGGTGATGGCCCGCAACCGGACCTGACGCCCGCCGCCCGACGCCCCGCGCCAGCCTTCGACCATACCCCCTTGTCTGCTTTGACAAGGGGGTATGGTCCGCTACCGTGGTCAAGGAAGTCAAGCAGCGCGAGGTCGAGCGGTTCCTCGAGTCCTGCGGATGGCGACTCCTCCGCGAGAAGGGTCCGCACAACGTCTGGGGCTCCCCGGACGGCACGCAGGTCCTCGCGATTCCGCGGCACGGCAAGGTGTCTCCGGGAGTCGTCCGCCAGGTCATCAAGGCCGAGCCGGGCAGTCCGGCGGGCTGGCGATGACGGACCGCAACAGGAGCGAACGGCATCGCGGGGAGAGGAGGAGGGCGTCATGACCAGCACGGACCTGCTGCGCACCACGGAGCGCTCCTTCGATGCCGTAGTGACCCGGGAGGGCCGCTGGTGGATGATCCACGTCCCCGCCCTCGACGCGGTGACGCAGGCGCGGTCGCTCCGAGAGGTGCCCGTCATGGCGACCGGTGTCGTCTCGGCCCTCCTCGACGTCGAGGAGGCGGAGCTGACGATCCGCCTCTCCTACGAGCTGCCCGCCGAGGTCGCGACCGCGTGGCACGAGGCGGAGATCCTGCGCACGCAGGCCGAGGAGGCCGAGGACCGCGCCGCCGCCCTGCGCCGTGAGGCCGTCCGCACCCTCCTCAGCACGACGCACATGAGCCAGGCCGACGCCGGCGTGATGCTCGGCCTCTCGAAGCAGCGCGTCCAGCAGCTCGCGTCCTGAGCGCCGCTCGGACCCCGCTGCGCCTCGCCCGGCCCGCGATCGAGGCGCGTGGAATCCGCGAGGAATGCCCGTCGCGTTGACGTCAACATCGTGTTACCGTGAACATCTCCGGTGCGTGCCGGACCCTTTCCCTTCAGCAATGGTGCCGAACAAGGAGTTAGTGCGATGAAGCCCTTCCTGCGACCGGTCGTCCTCGTGACGGCTCTCGCGCTCACCGTCCCGCTGCTGACGGCGCAGTCCGCCGCAGCCGCTCCGGCCGATGATCTCGTCCTCCGCTACGCGCTCGACGCGACCAGCGGCACGACCGCCGTCGACAGCTCCGGCAAGGGCCGCGACGGTGTCCTCTCCGGCGGCGCGGTCGCCTCGGGCGCCGCGGGCGTGACGCTCGACGGCGTCGACGACTTCGTGAAGCTGCCCGACAACGTGCTCGCCGGCCTCAGCTCGATCACCGTGAGCACCGAGGTGCTGGTGAAGCCGAGCCAGGGCACGCCGTACTTCATCTGGGGCCTCGGCAACACGACGAACAACGCGGGCAACGGCTACCTGTACACGACGGGCAACAGCTACAAGACCTCCATCGCCACCGGCAACTGGACCACCGAGCAGACCGTGAACTCGGGAGCCGACCTCGCCCGCGGGGTCTGGAAGACGCTCACCTACACGCTCGACGACGCCTCCGACACCGCGCGGCTCTACCTCGACGGCGCCCAGGTCGCGCAGCAGACCGGCGTGACCATCACCCCCGGCGCGATCGGCGCCGGCAGCACCACCGCGAACGCGATCGGCCGCTCGGTCTACACCGGCGACAAGTTCCTGGCCGGCTCGGTGCGCGACTTCCGCATCTACAGCAGCGCGCTCAGCGCCGCCGACGTCGCGACCCTCCAGGCGAGCGACACCACGCGCACCACCCGCGACGCCGCCGCGCTGACCCTCGGCGACCTCTCCGCCGTCACCGCGAACCTCACCCTGCCGACCACCGGGCCCAACGGCTCGGCGATCGCCTGGTCCTCGAGCAACGCCGCCGTCGTCTCCTCGAGCGGAGTCGTCACCCGGCCCGCCACGGGCACCGCCCAGGCCGTGCTCACCGCGACCGTCACCCGCGGCTCCGCGACGCAGACGCGCACCTTCACCGCCACCGTGCCCGCGCAGGACGCGAACGCCGACGCGCAGAAGGCGCTCGACGCGCTGAGCATCGTGAACGCCGGCGACGTCCGCGGCAACGTCACGCTGCCCGCGAAGGCCGGCGCCTACGACGTCACCTGGGCCTCCTCGAACACCGCCGTCGTGAGCACCACCGGCGTCGTGAAGCGCCAGGCCGCGGCCACCGCGGTCACCCTCACCGCGACGATCGCCGGCACCACCGCCACCCGGAAGCTCCCGGTCACCGTGACCGCCGCGCCCGCTGACCTCGACACCGAGTACGACGCCGGCTACCTCTGGACCCACTTCGCGTCGACCGACTACGAGAAGATCTACTTCGGCTCCAGCACCGACGGCCTGCACTGGTCGAAGCTCAACAACGACAAGGCCGTGCTCGCCAACCTCGCCGGCACGCTCGGCGTCCGCGACCCGCACCTGGTCCGCTCCCCCACCGGCGACGAGTACTGGATCCTCGGCACCGATCTGCACGCCGAGGGCACCGCCGGCGGCGGCTCCTGGGACCAGGTGAACGCCAGTCAGAAGCTCGTCGTCTGGCGCTCCACCGACCTCGTGAACTGGGGCCAGCAGAACCTCGTCTTCGCCGGCGCGCCGAACGCGGGCAACGTCTGGGCGCCCGAGGCGATCTGGGACGAGGCGACCGGTCAGTACTACGTCTACTGGTCCGGCCGCGACAAGACGCAGGTGAACACGGACGACTGGGCGCTGCGCGTCTACGTCTCCACCACCCGCGACTTCCAGAGCTTCTCCACCCCGAAGGTCTGGCTCGACGAGAACTCGTCGACGAACAACGCCGACGGCCCGAACATCATCGACACCACCATCGCCGTCGAGAACGGCGTCTACTACCGCTTCTCCACCTCCGACTGGCGCACCGTCGTCGACAAGGCCTCGAGCCTCGCCGGACCGTGGACCCGCGTGATCGCCCGCGGCGAGGAGACCTCCCGCGGCCTCGCCGACCACCTCGAGGGCCTCACCGTCTACCAGCTGCCCGACGGCCGCTGGGTCGTGATGGGCGACTCGTTCGGCTACTCCGCCTACGTCACGGACACCCTCGCGGACATGCGGTTCACCGCCCTGCCCGTCGGCACCACCGGAGCGAGCACGTACTCCTTCTCGAAGCCCTTCCGCCACGGCTCCGTGCTGCGGCTCTCCAGCGCCGAGGAGGCCCGCCTGAACGCGGCCTACGGCGGCACGAGCACCGGCCCGACCCCGAAGCCGGTGAACGCGAAGGGCGAGATCCTCCGCTACACCTTCGACGGCGGCTCCGGCACGACCGTCACCGACAGCTCGGGCAACGGCCTGAACGGCACGATCGTCTCGGGCGGCACCTGGCAGACCGGCTCGGTGAAGCTCGACGGCACCGATGACTACATCAAGCTGCCGGACAACCTGCTCGCCGGCGTCACCGACGTCACCGTGCAGACCGAGGTCTGGATCGACCCCGCGCAGAGCGGCGCCTACTTCCTCTACGGCCTCGGCAACACCACCAACGGAGCGGGTGACGGCTACCTCTTCACCTCCGGCAACAACTACCGCACCAGCCTCACCACCGGGAACTACACCACCGAGCAGACCGTCTCCTCCGGCTCGGCCGTGCCCCGCGGCCAGTGGGCGCAGCTGACCTACACGCTCTCCGGCACCACCGCGACGCTCTACCTCGACGGCGTCCGCGTCGGCGGCGGCACCGTCACGGCCGACCCGAAGGACATCGGCGGCGGCACGACCACGGCCAACTCCATCGGCCGCTCGAACTACGACGCCGACAACCGCTTCCGCGGCCAGGTCCGCGAGTTCGCCCTCTACAACCGGGCGCTGAGCTCGGCCGAGGTGCTCGCCTCCTCCGGCAACACCACCGTGCTGGCCGACGTCACGCTCACCGGCGACGTGCTGAAGACCGCACCGATCGTCGACCAGGCGACCCGCACCGTCACCCTCCCGGTGAAGCCCGGCACGGACCGCTCGAAGCTGACCGCCACCTACTCCACCGCCGCGGGCGTCACCGCGAGCCCCGCCTCCGGCACCGTCCGCGACCTGCGCACCCCGCAGACCGTCGTGCTGACCCCGGCCGGCGGCGGAGCGACCACCACCTGGACGCTCAAGGCCGTCGAGATGAAGAGTCCCGTCCTCCCGGGCCTCTACGCCGACCCGAACATCGCGGTCTTCGGCGACACCTACTACCTCTACGCGACCTCCGACGGCTTCCCCGGCTGGGGCGGCAAGACCTTCTACGCCTGGTCGTCGAAGAACCTCGTCGACTGGACCCGCTCCGCGCAGCCGATCCTGACCCTCGACGGCGCGAACGGGAACGTCCCGTGGGCGACCGGCAACGCCTGGGCGCCGACGATCATCGAGAAGGGCGGGAAGTACTACTTCTACTTCTCCGGCCACAACGCGGCGCTCGACCGCAAGACGATCGGCGTCGCCGTGGCGTCGAGCCCGATGGGCCCGTTCACCGCGCAGCAGTCCCCGATGATCACCAACGGCGAGTCCGTGAAGTCCGGCCAGGCCATCGACCCGGCCGCGTTCACCGACCCGGCCACCGGCAAGAGCTACCTCTTCTGGGGCAACGGCGCACCCGTGTACGCCGAGCTCTCGGACGACATGCTCTCCGTCAAGGCGGGCACCATCAAGACGATCTCGGGCCTCACGGACTTCCGCGAGGGCGCGTTCATGAACCACCGCAACGGGCTCTACCACCTGACCTACTCGATCGACGACACCGGCTCCGAGAACTACAAGGTCGGCTACGCCACCTCGACGAGCATCGACGGACCGTGGACCTACCGCGGCGTGATCCTGGAGAAGGACCCCTCGCAGGGCATCCTCGCCACCGGCCACAGCTCGATCATCAACGTCCCCGGCACCGACGACTGGTACATCGCCTACCACCGCTTCGCCATCCCCGGCGGAGACGGCCAGCACCGCGAGACCACCATCGACAAGGTGACCTTCGACCCGACGACCGGACTGATGCAGAAGGTCGTCCCGACCCTCACCAGCGTCAGCCCGCAGACGGTGCCGACGGCGGCCCCCGCCATCACGGCGACCGCCACCGCCTCGACCCGATGCGTGCAGGGCAAGGTCGTCCTCTCGGTCGTCGCGACGAACCCGAACGCCTTCCCGGTGAAGATGGTCGTCACCTCGACCTCGGGCTCGAAGACGTTCGCGGAGGTGGCCGCCGGCAAGTCCGTCACCCACTCCTTCACGACCCGCACCGCCGCGCTGCCCGCCGGCTCCGCGACCGCCACGGCCACCGCGTTCGTCGCGGGCAAGCCCGCCACCGCCACGGCCACCGCGCCGTACGCGGCGGCGAGCTGCGGCTGACGCGCTCGCCCCTCCCACCGACCTCACCGACCACCCGACACCACCGACCCCACACCACTGAACCGGACGGCGACGACGCCGTCTCGAGAACGGAGAACACCCGCTATGAACACCCGCTCCTTCCTCCTCCGCGGAACCGCCGGCATCGCCGGAGGCCTGCTCCTGCTCGGCGTCGCCGGCACCGCCTTCGCCGACGAGCAGCAGGGCGCCGACGACGTCGACGTCAACGTGCAGATCGCGCCGCTCACCGGCGGCGGCGCCCTCTCGATGACCGTCGCGAGCGACTCCACCGCGCTGACCGAGAACGGCTCGAACAGCGTGGTCCGCCAGTTCACGGGCACGCTGCCCACGGTCACCGTCACGGACACCCGCGACGCCGCGGACATCCCCGCCGGTGCCGGCTGGTACGTCCTCGGAACCGCGAGCGACTTCACCTCGTCGACCGGTGACATCATCGGCGCGGAGAACCTCGGCTGGGCGCCGAACCTGATCGACGGCGGCGACTCCGGCCTGGTCGCCGAGGGCGACGTCGTCGACACCGCCATCGACGGCGGCCCCGACGGCGTCGGCCTCGTCGACCAGGAGCTCCTCGCCATCACCAACGACAGCGCCGGAGTCGCCG
>NZ_SNYD01000010.1:0-86571 GCF_004362935.1 Rathayibacter sp. PhB1 | reverse complement strand
AAGCGCTTCGTCGCACGCCGCGTCTTCCACGACCTCGCCACCGACCTCCGACCACCCAGACTCACTGCTTGACATCCATAGGACCATCCAGCATGTGGCGCAGGCGTCGCACTGCGGGTATCGCCCTGCGGGCTGCTCGGTCGGTGGAGGGGCGCCCCCCATGCTGATCGAGTAGCCCGCGGAGCGGGCGTATCGAGATCCGCCGGCGTCGAGACGGAGGCTGCCGACCACCGTGCTGAGGACGGTGGGTCTCGATACGCCCCTGCGGGGCTACTCGACCAGCATGGGGGCCGCCGACCGTCGCTCTGCAGGCTGCTCGGCCGGCCTCCCGCTAGAGGGCGTCGACGAAGAGCTGGGTGGCCTGGGGGACGTAGGAGGTGTTGGTCGACGGGTCCCAGCCGACGAGGGCGACGACGTCGCCGCCGACGCGGGTGGTGATGCCGACGAGGGTGAAGGGGGCGCCGCCGACGTCGCCGGTGACGGTCCAGCCGACGGCCTCGTCGGTGCCGGTGATCGTGGGCTCGGTCTGCTCGACGGTGGTCTGCACGGGGGTGCCCTGCAGGGCGAACAGCTCGGAGCCGTCGGCGCAGCGCTCGAGCGCGTCCTCGGCGGAGGCGACGAGGGCGGAGGCCGTGTCCGCGTCGCCGGTGCTCGCGACGACCGAGGTCATCGAGCGGTCGGCGCTCGTCCCGTAGGCGAGACCCGCGTCGGTGAGCGTGTCATCCGCGTCCCAGCCGACGCCGAACGGCGCGAGGCAGGTGGCGTCCGTCGCGGTGAGCCCCGGGTAGACCGAGCCGAGCATCTCCTCGGTATTGGTGAACTCCGCGGGCACGAACTGGATGTCGTCGAAGATCGTCGCCAGCTCGGCGTCGGTGTGCTGCGGCAGAGCCTCGGCGGTCGGCTCGGGCTCGGCGGCGGCGGTGCAGCCGGTCAGCGCGAGCAGCAGGGCGCCCGCGAGGGCGAGTCCGGCTCGGGCGACTCCGGCTCGGGCGGCGGTGGTGTGCGTCATGGTGGTTCCCCCTCTGCTCCGCCGTGCGTCGGGGCGGAGGCGGCCCGAGGCTAGCAGAGGCCTCGGACACTCCCACCGCACCACCGCACCACCGCCCCGCCGCTAGATCTCCGTGTGCCCCAGGTCCGCGTGCGCGAGCAGCCGGATCTCCGGCTCCGCGATCGACTCGAACTCCAGCACGACCACCTCGTTGCGCCCGACCCGGGTGACCGGCGACGGCACGATCAGCGTGCGCTGCGGCCCGCGCCGCCAGTAGCGGCCGAGCAGGAAGCCGTTCACCCAGACGAGACCCTTGCCCCAGTGCAGCGTGTCGAGGTGCAGGTCGGCCTGCGCGTCGAGCTCGAAGGAGCCGGAGGCGAGCCCCGGTCCGGCCGCGAACGACCCGCTGCCGGGCACCCGGCCGCACTCGGGCAGGCACTCCAGCGCGAGCGGCCGGGCGACCCAGCCGCGAAGCTCCGCGCCGTCCAGCCGCACGCCGCCGATCAGCCCCTTGTGCTCGCCGATCCGCTCGCCGTAGTTGACCCGGCCCTGGTCCTCGACCAGGACCGCCAGCTCGCCGGTGCCGCGGGGCAGGGTGATCGCCCGCTCGTGGTCGTCGCGCGCGAGCACGCCGACCGGGACGCCGTCGAGCAGCACCCAGGCGCGGTCGCGCACCTCCTCGCCGACGACGAGCCGGGCGGGAGCGTCGCCCGCCGCCAGCGTCGTCGTGAACAGCGCGAACCCACCGGCCAGCCCGAGGTCGTCGAAGCTCGCCATCGTCTCCAGGCGCGTCGCCGGCCCGAAGACCGCATCGAGCCCGAGCAGCGCGGGGCCCGGCACGAGCGGCGCGGTGAGCGCCGGCGCCGGCGGGGAGACCGCGGGCACCTCCTCCGGCACCGGCGCGTAGCGCGCGATGACCTCGCGGAAGGCCCAGTACTTCGCCGTCGGGTCGCCGCTCTCGTTCAGCGGGGCGTCGTAGTCGTAGCTCGTGGTGATCGCGGCGTAGCGGCCCTTGTCGTTCGCGCCGCTGGTCAGGCCGAAGTTGGTGCCGCCGTGGAACATGTAGATGTTGACCGAGCCGCCGACCGCGAGCAGCGCGTCGAGCTCGCTCGCCGACGCCGCCGCATCGGTGGTGTGGTGCTGGGTGCCCCAGTCGTCGAACCAGCCGCACCAGAACTCCATGCACATCAGCGGGCCGGTGGGCTGGAACTCGCGCAGCGTCGCGAGGCGCTCGGCCGTCCGCGAGCCGAACGAGCCGGTCAGGTGCAGGCCGGGCAGGCTGCCGTCGGCGAGCATCTGCGGAGTCGGCTGGTCGATCGTGGTCAGCGGCACCGTGATGCCGCTGTCGCGGGTGACCCGGACCAGCTCGGCGAGGTACTCCTTGTCGGAGCCGTACGCGCCGTACTCGTTCTCGATCTGCACGAGCAGGACGGGGCCGCCGCGGTCGATCTGGCGCGGCGCCACGATCGCGGAGATCCGGCGGAGGTAGTCGCTGACCGCGGCGAGGTAGTGCGGCTCGGAGCGGCGCACGCCCACCTCGGGGTCGCGGAGCAGCCAGGCGGGCAGGCCGCCGTTGTCCCACTCCGCGCAGATGTAGGGGCCGGGGCGCACGATCGCGTGCAGGCCCTCGGCGGCGACCAGGTCGAGGAAGCGGCCGAGGTCGAGCCCGGCGTCCTCGCGCCAGGCGCCGCGCTGCGGCTCGTGCGCGTTCCAGGCGACGTAGGTCTCGATGGTGTTCAGGCCCATCAGCCGGGCCTTGCGGATCCGGTCGGCCCAGAGGTCCGGGTGGATCCGGAAGTAGTGCAGCGCTCCCGACAGGATGCGGTGCGGCCTGCCGTCGAGCTCGAAGTCGGTCGCGCCGATGGCGAAGCGGCTCTCGGGCGCGGTGGTCGGCGCAGCGGTCGGCGCGGCGGCCGGCGCGGCGGAGTCGGGAGCGGTGGTCATGCGGGATCCCCCTCAGGATCGTGGGACGGGTCGAGGCCGGTCGGAGCGATCCGACCGGCCTCGAACGCCGCCAGTGCTGCTTGAGAACAGTGCTACTCGGAGACGGTGAAGCCCTGAGCGTTGCCGTACTCGACGAGCTTGCTCTGCCAGGCGGCGATGCCGTCGTCGAGGCTCGACTTGTTGGCGTAGGCCTGGCCGACGGTGTCGCCGAAGACGCTGTTCGCGTAGACCTGGAAGGGCAGGTACGACCAGCCGGGACGGACGTCCGTCGAGGCCTGGGTCAGCACCTCGTTGATCTTCTGGCCGCCGAAGTACTCGGACTCGGCGCCGGTGAAGTCCGGGCTGCTGAGGTCGGCCGAGGTCGACGGGAATCCGCCGCTCTCGAGGAAGACGTCGACCGAGGCCTCGTCGCTGTTCAGCCAGCGCAGGAACGCGGCGGCCAGCGCCGGGTTCTCGCTCTGCTTGGTGACGGACTGGCCGCCGCCGCCGTTCTCGGCGCTGACGGCGGTGCCGTCGTAGGTCGGGATGGGCGCGACGGCCCAGTCACCGGAGGCGTCGGGGACGCTGGACTCGAGCACGCCGGGCATCCAGGCGCCGGTGATCAGCGAGGCGATCGAGCCGTCGCCGAGGCCCTTGTACCACTCGTCGCCCCACGCGGGGGTGTCGGAGAGGAGGCCGCCCTCGACGAGCTGGTTCCAGACGCCGGTCCACTTCTCGGTGCCCTCGTCCTTGAGGTTCACGGTGACGTTCGTGCCGTCGGTCGTGAAGGGCTCGCCGCCCGCCTGCCAGATCATGCTGGTCGCGAAGCCGGCGTCGCCGGTGTCGGCGGTGATGAACTTCGACGGGTCGGCCGCCTGGAGCGACTTCGCCGCGGCGATGTACTCGTCCCAGGTGGTCGGCACGGCGATGCCGTACTGGTCGAAGACCGTCTTGTTGTAGAACATCGCCATGGGGCCCGAGTCCTGCGGGAGGCCGACGAGCTTGCCGTCGATGTTGACGCTGCCCCAGGTGGACGCCGAGAACTTGTCCTCGAGGTCGCCCATGCCGTACTGGGAGAGGTCGAGCAGCGAGTCCGACAGCGCGAACTGCGGCATGGCGTAGTACTCGATCTGGACGACGTCGGGGGCGCCCGAGCCGGCCTTGATCGCGTTCTCGAGCTTGGTGTACTCGTCCTTGTTCGTGCCGGCGTTGACCAGCTCGACGTCGACCTTCGGGTACGCCTTCTCGAACGCGGCGACCTGGGCCTCGGCGCTGGGGGTCCAGCTCCAGTAGGTGATCTTGCCGCCGGTCTCGAGCGCGGCGTCGAGGTCGGCCGCGGTGCCGGAGGCGGTCGTGCCGCCGCCGGTGGTGCCGCCGGACGAGCAGGCGGCGAGCGAGCCCGCGGCGAGTGCTGCGGCCGCGACGACCGTCAGGGTCCGCCGGAGGGCGGAGTGGGCGATCTTCATGGTGATTCCCTTCACTTCTTCGTGCTGTGGGGTGGTGCGGGTGGAGTGGTGCGGGGCAGGACGCTCCGACCGGGGAGTGGGTACGGGGGAGGGCCTAGCCCTTGACGCTGCCGGCGCTCAGGCCGGACTGCCAGAAGCGCTGGAGGCCGAGGAACGCGACGACGATCGGGATGATCGTCAGCAGCGAGCCGGTGATCACCAGGTTGTAGATCGGCTGGGCGCTGACGCCGGTGGCCTGCGCGTTCCACTGGTTGAGGCCGACGGTGAGCGGGTACCACTGCGGGTCGCTCAGCATGATCAGCGGGAGGAAGTAGTTGTTCCAGGTCGCGACGACCGAGAACAGCAGCACGGTGACGATGCCGGGGGCGAGCAGGCGGATCGAGATGGTGAAGAAGGTGCGGAACTCGCCCGCGCCGTCCATCCGCGCCGCCTCGAGCAGCTCCGTGGGCACCGACTCGACCGCGTAGACCCAGACCAGGTAGAGGCCGAAGGGGCTGATCAGCGAGGGGATGATGATCGCCCACGGGGTGTTGGTGAGGCCGAGCTGGCTGAACATCAGGAAGGTCGGGACGGCGAGCGCGGTGCCGGGGACGGCGATCGCACCGAGGACGACCGCGAAGACCGCCTTGCGCCCGGCGAAGCGGAACTTCGCGAGGCCGTAGCCGGCGAGCGTGGCGAGCAGGGTCGCTCCGCCCGCGCCGACCACCACGTAGAGCAGCGTGTTGCCGAGCCAGCGGAGGAAGATGCCGTCGCGGTAGGTGAGCGTCTCGGCGATGTTCTGGAAGAGGACGAAGTCGCCGTCGAACCAGAGGCCGAAACTCGAGAACAGGCCGGCCTGCGTCTTGGTCGCGTTGATCACGAGCCAGGCGAGCGGCACGAGGCTGTAGAGGATGAACGCCGACATCAGCAGGGTGAAGGCGATCGACTTCTTCGGGGCGACCGAGGAGCCGCGGCGGGCGGGGCGCTTGGCCGGGGCGGCCTTCGTGGGGCGGGGTGCGGTTGCGATGGCCATCAGTTCTCCTTGCGCGCGCCGCGGAGCTGCACGACGTAGGCGATCACCGCGGTGATCACGCCCATGACGATGGCGACCGTGGCCGACGCGTTGTACTGCTGACCCGCGAAGGACAGGTTGTAGGCGTACATGTTCGGCGTGAAGTAGGTGGTGATGATGTTCGGCGCGAGCGTCCGGAGGATGTTCGGCTCGTTGAACAGCTGGAAGCTGCCGATGATCGAGAAGATCGAGGCGATGACGATCGCGCCGCGCAGGGCGGGCAGCTTGATCGAGCGGATGACCCGCAGCGGGCCGGCGCCGTCGATCTCGGCGGCCTCGTAGAGCTCGCCGGGGATGGTCTTCAGCGCGGAGTAGAAGATCAGCATGTTGTAGCCGACGAACTCCCACGTGACGATGTTGCCGATCGAGACCAGGATCCAGTCTCGCGAGAACGGCGCGATGAGGTCGGAGCCGAGCAGGTCGTTGACGTTGGCGGTGAGGCCGAAGTTGTCGCCGTAGATGAAGCCCCACATCAGGACCGCGACGACCGCGGGGACCGCGTAGGGGAGGAAGACGACGATGCGGAAGAAGCCGGTGCCGTGCAGCCGGCCGCTGTCGATCGCGAGGGCCGCGACGAGCGCGAGCACGAGCATCACCGGGACCTGGACGACCAGGAACAGCAGGACGCGGCCGAAGCCCTCCCAGAAGTTCGGGTCGCGGAAGATCGCGAGGTAGTTCTCGAAGCCCACGAAGGCGTTGCCGCCGATGAGCTGCTCGCGGAACAGGCTGAGGTAGATCGAGTAGATCACCGGCGCGATGAAGACCAGCAGGAACACCACGAGGAAGGGGGCCACGAAGGCCAGGCCCTTCCACTCGCTCTTCGCGCGACTGCGCGGAACGGCGAGGGGTGCGGCCGGAGGGGTGACCTCGCGCAGCGGGACAGGGGGAGACGTCGTCGTCATCGAGGAGATTCCGTTCGGGGTCGGTTCCGACATGTTCACGTCAACATGGCAGGACGCCACCGTAGCATGGCCACGTCAACACGCGCACGATCCGTTAGGTTTCGATGGGGAAACGATGTTCCGCCACCGGCGTGGGACTCGTGGAGGGACGGCATGGCCATCGAGACGAACGCGGCGACCGCCGTCCCACGCCGACGGAGCGTGTCGATGGCCGACGTCGCGCGACGCGCGAACGTGTCCGGGCAGACCGTCTCGCGGGTGTCCAACGGCAAGCAGAACGTCGACACCGAGACGCGCGAGCGCGTGCTCGAGGCGATGCGCGCCCTCGGCTACCGGCCCAACAGCGCGGCACGGGCCCTGCGCACCGGCCGCTTCCACAGCATCGGCGTGATCATGTTCACGCTCTCCTCCTTCGGCAACATGCGCACCCTCGACGCCATCGCGGTCGCCGCGGCCGACGCGGGGTACTCGATCACCCTCATCCCCGTCCCGCACCCGACCCAGGGCGAGGTGTCCGTCGCCTTCCACCGCCTGAGCGAGGAGGCGGTCGACGGCGTCATCATCGTGATGGAGGCGCACCTGCTCGACGAGGCCGACATCGTGCTGCCGCCGGATCTGCCCGTCGTGGTCGTCGACTCGGCCGGCGGCGACCGCTACCCGGTCGTCGACACCGACCAGGTCTCGGGCGCGCGCCAGGCCGTCGAGCACCTGCTCGGGCTCGGCCACCGCACCGTCCACCACATCGCCGGGCCGGAGCGCTCCTACTCGGCCGAGCGGCGCCGGGAGGCGTGGGAGTCGACGCTGCGCGCGCAGGGCGCCCCGGTGCCCGAGGCGCTCGTCGGCGACTGGTCGAGCGCGTCGGGGTACCGGATCGGCCGGGAGCTGGCCGCGGACCCGGACGTGACGGCGGTCTTCGCCGCGAACGACCAGATGGCGCTCGGCGTGCTGCGGGCCCTGCACGATGCGGGCCGGGCGGTGCCGGGCGAGGTCAGCGTCGTCGGCTTCGACGACATGGAGGAGTCGGCGAGCTTCTGGCCGCCGCTGACCACCGTGCACCAGTCGTTCGGTGACACCGGGCGCCGCTCGGTCGACATCCTGCTGCGCGAGCTGGAGTCGGGCGAGCGCTCGGGCGTGACGCTGACGCCGACGGAGCTCGTCGTGCGCGAGAGCACGGGGCCGGCGCCGCGCTGAGGCGCCCGGGCCGCCCGGACCGCTCGGAGGTGTCGGCTGCGGGCGATACTGTGAGGCTTCTCACCCGTCCTCGCTAAGGAGCACCCATGTCGGTCGGCCTGCTCGCCGTCGTCGATGACATCCTCACCGCCGCCCTGAAGGCGAGCGCGAAGACGGCCGGTGTCGTCATCGACGACGCGGCCGTCACTCCGCAGTACGTCCAGGGGCTGACCCCGGCGCGCGAGCTGCCCGTGGTCGGGCGGATCGCGCTCGGCAGCCTCGTCAACAAGTTCGTGATCATCATCCCGATCGCGCTGCTGCTCTCCTCGTTCGCGCCCTGGGTGCTGCCCTACCTGCTGATCGTCGGCGGCGCCTTCCTCTGCTTCGAGGGCGCGGAGAAGGTGCTCGAGTGGTTCGGCGTGCACCACGCGGCGGGCGAGACGGAGGCGCGCGACGAGAAGAAGCTCGTCTTCGGCGCCGTCCGGACCGACCTGATCCTCAGCACCGAGATCATGCTGATCGCGCTCGACGGGCTCGACACCGACCTCGGCTTCGGCGGGACGCTCGGGGCGCTCGCCGTGGTGGGCCTCGGCATGACGGTGCTCGTCTACGGCGCGGTCGCCCTGCTGGTCAAGATCGACGACGTCGGGCTGCGGCTGATGAAGAACGCGGCGCGCGGCGTCCGGCGCTTCGGCGTGCGCATCGTCGCCTCGATGCCGGCCGTCTTCCGCACCATCAGCATCATCGGCACGCTCGCGATGCTCTGGGTCGGCGGGCACCTCGTCACCGCGAACCTGGCCGAGACCTTCTGGCACGGCCCGTACGACCTCGTGCACGTCGTCACCCACGCGGTCGAGGGCGCCGGCCCGGTCGTCGTCTGGATCGCCGACACCTTCGTCTCGATGATCTTCGGCCTCGTGCTCGGCCTGATCGTCGTGGCCGCCGTCACGGGCGTCCGCCGCGTCCTGAAGCGCGGCGAGCCGGCCGAGGCGCACTGACGGGTCGGGTCTCGATACGCCGCTCCGCGGCTACTCGACCAGCATGGATGGGCCCGCAGCTCTTGCATGCTGCGCCCTCCGGCGGGCGGGCAATTTATGTTGATCGAGTAGCCCGCGCCGCGGGCGTATCGAGATCCACCGGCTTCAGAAGTCGAGTCTGCAGACCTGCTCTGCTGGCGACGCCGGGTCTCGATACGCCGCTCCGCGGCTACTCGACCAGCATGGATTCGGCCTTTCATGGTGATCGAGTAGCCCCGCAGGGGCGCACCTCTATGTCGATCGAGTAGCCCCGCAGGGGCGTATCGAGATCCCGCGTCCTCAGCGCTCCAGGTGCGAGTACTCCGGCAGCTCGATCGCGTCGGCGGGCGGCGTGAAGAACCGCCCCATCGTCCGCCCGATCACCGGCGTGGCAGCGACCTTCACCGCGAGCCCGAACGCCGCCACTCCGAGCCGCGACACCGGGTTCGCGACCCGCGGCACGCCCGGCGGCAGCGCCTGCGCCTGCTTGACGTAGGGCCGCATGATCCGCTCGTACCCCGCGAAGCCGTCGCGCGGATCCACGTGCGCCGCGAGCTCGCCGGCGAGCACATACGCGCCCGCGAGCGACAGGCTCGTCCCCATCCCGCTGACCGGGGAGGCGCAGTAGGCGGCGTCGCCGACCAGCGCGACCCGTCCGCTCGACCAGCGCGGCGCGTGCACCTGCCCGATCTGCTCGTAGTAGAGGTCGTCGGCCTCGTCGAGCCCGCGGAGGACGCGCTGCGCCTCCCAGCCGGCGTCGCCGAAGACCGCACGGAGGTGCGTGCGCTGCTCGTCGAGCGAGCGGCGCTCGGTGCTCGCGCGGTCGAGGCGGCGGTCGATCACCTGCGAGAGCGCGACGCGGAGGGTGCCGTGCGGGTCCGGGCGGAGGGTGATGCTGCGCCCGCCTGCCGCGCTGTACCAGCGCCACCAGTCGTCGTCCGCCGCGGTGCGGGGGATGGTGGCGTAGGAGGTCTCGAGGCCGAGCGAGCGGATCTCCGGCTCGGTGCCGAAGACGAGGCGGCGGGTGCTCGAGCCGATACCGTCGGCGGCGACGACGAGGTCGAAGCGCTCGTCGGGGGCGTTCTCGAAGGAGACGGCGACGCCCGCGCCGTCGTCGTCGAGGCCGGTGATGCGGTCGCCGTAGCGGTACTCGGTGTGCGCGACGGTGCGGTCGACCAGGAGCCGCGCGAGGTCGCCGCGGAGGATCTCGAGCTCGGCGGTCGCGCCGCCGCTGTCGGTGGTGCCGGCCGGGAACTCGGCGAGGGTGCGGCCTCCCCGGCCGACGAAGCGGGTGCCGACCTCGCCGGTGGTCGCGGCGCGGATGTCGTCCTCGACGCCCATCCGGCGGGCGACCTCGCGGCCGGCGCCGCGGACGTCGACGTTCTGCCCGCCGAGCCGCAGGGCGGGGGCGCGCTCGACGATCGTCGTCTCGACGCCGTAGCGGTGCAGCCAGAACGCGAGGGCGGGGCCGGCGATGCTGGCGCCGGAGATCAGGACACGGGTCATGGTTGCCGCTTTCGTTGATAATCAATGAGATTGGCAATCTACACCGTTATCGTGGAGGCATGAGTGACAGCACGCCCGATCTCGGCATCAGGACCCGCGTGCGCCAGGTGACGGAGCGGCAGCGGCTCTTCGAGCAGTCGCTCACCCGCGCGCTCGCGGTCGACGCCGTCGGGCTCGACGCGATGACGCACCTGATGTCGAGCGGGCCGCTGACGCCGACCGAGCTCGCGGGGCGCCTCGGTGTCTCGACCGCGGCGACGACGCTGGTGCTGAACCGCCTCGAGGCAGCCGGGCACGTCCGCCGCGAGCGCCACCCGACGGACGGGCGCAAGCTGATCGTGACCGCCTCGGAGGAGTCGGCGCGGCGCGCGCAGGAGCGGGTCGCCCCGCTGATCGCGGGCGTCGAGGCGGCGGTCGCCGACCTCGACGCGGCGGAGCGCGCGACGGTGCAGGCCTTCCTCGACCGCCTGCTCGCGGTGTACGACGCGGCGACGGACTGACGGGCCGGCGTCCTGGCCGCGGCGGGTCTCGATACGCCGCTGCGCGGCTACTCGACCAGCATGCACGGGGCGCGCCGCGCTCCGTGTGAGTCCGCGTCTTCCTGCTGATCGAGTAGCGCGCGAAGCGCGCGTATCGAGATCCACCTGTGTCAGAAGAAAGAGTCTGCAGACCCTCCGTGCTGAGGACGGCGGGTCTCGATACGCCGCTGCGCGGCTACTCGACCGGCATGCAAGGGGCGCGCCGCGTTCCGTGTGAGTCCGCGGCTTCATGCTGATCGAGTAGCGCGCGGAGCGCGCGTATCGAGCTCCACCTGCGTCAGAAGGACGAGTCTGCAGACCCGGCGTGCTGAGGACGGCGGGTCTCGATACGCCGGTGCGCGGCTACTCGACCAGCATGAGCGCGCCGCTGCGCGGCTACTCGACCAGCATGGACGGTCCGCGTTCGCGTGCGGCCGCGTCTTCATGCTGATCGAGTAGGCCGCGGAGCGGGCGTATCGAGATCCACGTGTTCGGTGGGTGGGTCTCGATACGCCGCTGCGCGGCTACTCGACCAGCATGAGGGTCAGCAGGTGCGGGCTCCATAGGCGGCCGGGATCACCGTGGTGACGGGGGCGCCGTCGACGGTGGCGGTCGCGGTGACGGTGGCCTGGCCGGCGGGCACCGAGGCGGCGCGCGTCGAGAAGGCGGCGGAGGCGTTCTTGCCGGGCAGGATGCCGGTGAACTCCTTCGAGCCGTAGGCGGAGGCGACGGTCATCGAGACGGGGACGGTCGCGTTGTTCTGCGCCGTGACCGTCAGGGTGACCTTGCCGGCGATGCAGCGGGTCGTCGCCGTCACCGCGACGGCGAGGGCGGCGGGCGCCTTCAGCGTCACGGTCACGGTCGTCGTCTGCGAGACGGTGCCGTCGGCCGAGGTGATCACCACGGTGCCCACTCCGCCGTTCGCGGTGGTCGGCTGCGTCACGCGCACCCGGGTCGCCGAGTCGGTGGCCACCGCGGTGAGCACCGGCATCGTCGTGCCGTCGACGGTCACGGGGTAGGAGCCGCGGGCCGGCTCGAAGCCGGCGACGCCGACTCCGTTCACGCGCAGGGCGCCGAGGGTGGCGACCGCGGCGGGCGAGGCCACCGACTCGTACAGCTTCGTCTCGGAGACGATGAGGTGCGTGTTGGCGTAGGCGTTCATCACGATGCGGAAGGCCTTGGCCGTGACCGGCGCGAAGGTCGCGTTCAGCGTCGGCGCGGTGCCGTCGGCGGGCGCCGCCAGGGCGACCGCCGACTCGTAGCCGGGGACCGCGGTCCACGTGCTGCTCGAGGCGCCCTGGTACTGCAGCTGGTAGCTCTGCGCCCAGCTGGTGCCGCCGTCGCGCTGGAACTGCACCGACGCCTGCTGCACCTGGCGGGTGGCGGGGAAGGTGTAGGTCAGGCTGCTCTGCGCGGCCTTGGTGCCGCTCGTCCAGTTGGACCAGCCCTTGTCGCCGTCGACGCCGTTGCGGGTGCGCTCCGGTCCGAAGCCCGACTCGGACGAGCTCGCGGTCGCGACGATGCCCGCATCGGGGTTGAAGTTGCGGAGCGTGCCGGCGGTGACCAGCACCGTGAGGGTGGCGGGGAGGGTCTGGCCGTCGGCCGTCGCGGTGCCGGAGATCGTCACCGATCCGGGCGCCGCAAGCGAGGCGGTGGTCAGCGGCGTCCAGTCCCAGGCGACCGGCACCGCGAAGGTGCTGGTCGAGGCGCCGACGCGGGCCGGCACCGTCGTGGGGGCCGCGGCCTGCACCGCGGCGACGGAGGCTCCGGCGGCGACGGTGAGCGACGCCGGGTCGGTGGCGGTGAGGCCGCCGACGTCGACGAGCGCGGTGACGGGGATCGACTGGCCGAAGAGGTCGGTCGCGGTGCCGGTCACCTCGACGCGGCCCGCGGCGGCGTAGGCCGAGTCGGCCGGGCGCTGCCAGGTGACGGCGATCGGTGCTCCGGCGCCCCAGGCGTACTGCGGGGCGATCGAGGCGGGCAGGGTCGGCGCGACGCCGACGGTGGTGCGGACGGCGACCGTCTGCGCGGCGGACGGGGCGAGGTCGCGCAGCGTCCAGGACTGGTTCGCTCCGCCGTTCGAGCCGTAGACGCCGACCGTGGTGTTCTCGGTGCTGGACTGGCCGTTGACGTCGAGCGAGAGTCCGATCGACTCGTTGACCAGTGTGTAGGCGGTGCCGTCGGTGGTGCTGACGATCCAGCGGGTGGCGGCGTCGGCCTTCGCGGCGTCGACCGAGAGGGTGCGCAGGTCGGTGCCGGCGCTCGTGGCGCCGAGCACGCGGCCGTCGCTGCTCTGCAGCACGACGCGGCGGGTGGCCTCGCGCTCGCCGGGGGCGACCTCGCGGACGGTCCAGCTCTGCCTCGCGGCGGCGGTGGAGTCGGTGGCGAGGGTGGTGATCGTGGTCGCGGCGCCGGTGGGGTTGCCGGTCAGCGCCTTGCCGCTCTGCGTGCCGACCAGCTGGTAGCGGTGGCCGTCGCGCAGTGCGGGGGCGGAGTCGGCGACGCCGGAGACGCCGTCGATGGAGAAGGAGGTGACCGACTTGGCGGGCACCGTGACGGTCGCGGTGCGCGACTCCCGGTCGATGGTCACTGCGGGCTTCGCGACGAGCGCGTTGCCGGTGGGCGCGGCGGCCGAGGCGGCCTGGGTCGTGACGTAGGGGGTGACCGTGGCGCCGGCGGCGATGCTGCCGAAGCGGGAGAGGTCGAGCACGACGGTCTTCGCGGTCGCGGCGGTGTTGGTGTGCACCACGGTCGCGCCGCTGCCGTCGCCGCGGACGGCGGCGGTGGAGGAGGTGTCGTTCGTGGGCATCAGGTGGTCGCCCTCGTGGACGAACTTGGTGAAGTTGCGGATCGTGTTGAACTTCGAGTTCGTCTCGACGCCGCAGACCGGGGCCTTGGTGGAGTCGCCGCCGGCGTCCGCGACGCGGCGCGCCGACTTCCAGACCTCGGCTCCCGCCTCCTGGTAGGGCTTGCAGTCGAGGTCGATGAAGATCGAGCCCCAGTTGAGGTTCTCGCCCTTGGGGCTCATGTTGTAGAGGTCCTCGACCGGCTGCCAGAGCACCCAGGCCTTCGGCTCGAGCTCGCGCAGGTCGTCGTTGATGCGGCCGGCGATGCCGAGGCCGTTCTCGATGTTGACCGGGTCGTAGCCCGCGACCCAGTTGCCCTCGATCTCGCTCATCCAGAGGTCCTTGTCGGCCTGCTTGGCGAGGTCGCGGACCGCGAGGCGGTCCGAGGTGCCGTAGGTGTGCACGTTCATCCGGTCCACCTCGGCGCGGACGGCGGCGGAGTAGGCGGCCCAGTTGGTCTTGAAGATGCTGGGGTTGGTCTCGTCCATCGCGGCGATGCCGGCGTCGCTCGACGAGGCGTCGAGGGCGGCGGCGACGTCGGGGATCAGGTCGGCCTGGCGGGTCGGGCCCATGTGCATGCCCTCCTGCCGTCCGCCGGTCGGGACGCCGTTGGTGAGCTGCGTGCCCCAGTAGTTGGTGTTCGGCTCGTTGAAGGGGTCGAGGGTGTCGAACTCGATGCCGTACTCGTCCTCCATGTGCGCGGTGACGGTCGCGAGGTACTGTGCGAACTTCGCCTCCGCGGCGGGCTTCAGCTGCTCGCTGGTGGCGTTGAAGCCGCCGGAGACGTAGCCGCTCTCGGTCATGAAGTAGGGGGCGGAGTTGGCGAACGCTTCCCAGTGCGAGATCTGCTTCTCCTCGGCGAGCTTCTCGACCCACCAGCGCTGCGTCTCGTCGCTCGTCCAGTCGTAGGAGGAGGCGTCGCCCGCGTTCCACTTCGCGAGCAGCGTGTCGCGGTCGGCGTAGTTCGTGCTCGTGCCGCCGTAGGTCGCGGCGTAGCCGGCCGGGTTCTGCTTCCACCAGCCCTCGACCGCGCCGCCGGGGCGGAGGTAGTCCTTCACGTCGGAGGCGTTGCCGCCGCCGATGTTGTAGCGGGCGATGTTGAGGTCGAGGCCGTCGTCACCGAAGACCTTCTGATACAGCTCCTCGCGGAGGGCCTCGGGGTAGTTCCCGGTGGCGTTCGCGAACCAGACCAGGCTGGTGCCCCAGCCCTCGAACGACTCGCCCGCCGCGGCGGGGTTGGGGGTGATGCGGAAGGCGTCGGCGGCCTGCGCGGGGGCGGCGGCCGCGGGGAGCGCGAGCAGCGCTCCGGCGGCGAGGGCGGCGCTCGTGGCGAGCGCGGCGATCCGGCCCGCCTTCCGGCGAGTGCGTCTGGCAGTGGACATCGACATCGATGCGTCTCTCTTTCAACTCTGAAAGGGGAGCTGTTCACGTGAACACGCCCGGTGCCTCCGACTGTACATGTTGACGTCAACAGGCGGAAGGGCGGCGGGCGTGCTCGCGACTCCGCAGAAGTTGTCGTACCGGAGCGCCGAGTACGACAACTTTCGCGGAGGCGTGCCCGCTTCCGTCGCGGCCCTGCGCAGAAGTTGTCGTAGTGGGGCGTCGAGTACGACAACTCTTGCGGAGGAGTGGGGAGGAGCAGCGGCGGCGCGGCGCTCAGATCGCGTGCGGGCGCTCCGGGAACGCCTCGGGCTCGCACTGGATGGTGGCGTGGTCGATGCCGTGGTCCTCGCGCAGGACGGCGAGCACGCCGGCGAGGGCCTCGCGGTAGTCGGCGTCGGGGGCGACGACGATGTGGCCGGTCGCGCTCTCCATGCCGGAGGTGATGGTCCAGACGTGCAGGTCGTGCAGCGCGAGCACGCCGGGGACGGCGCGGACGTCGCGCTCGACGGCGGCGAGGTCGACGTGCGCGGGCGCGGACTCCATCAGGATCCCGAGGGCCTGGCGGGTCAGCGACCAGGTGCGCGGCAGGATGAGCAGGCCGATCAGCACGCCGACGATCGGGTCGGCCCAGGCCCAGCCGGTGGTCAGCAGCACGATCGCGGCGAGGATCACGCCGATCGAGCCGAGGGCGTCGCCGAGCACCTCGAGCGAGGCCCCGCGCAGGGTGATGCTCTCCTTCGCGCCGGCCGAGAGCAGGCGCAGGCTGACCAGGTTGACCGCCAGGCCGATGACGGCGGTGATCAGGAGCGGCGCGCCGGGCACCGCGGGGGGCTCGGCGAAGCGGCGGACCGCCTCCACGATCACGAAGCCGGCGACGCCGAAGAGCAGGACGCCGTTGGCGAGCGCGGCGAGCACCTCGAGCCGGTAGGAGCCGTAGGTGCGCGCCTTCGCGGCGGGGCGGGCGGCGAGCGAGATCGCGGCGATCGACATCCCGAGCGCGATCACGTCGGTGCCCATGTGCGCGGCGTCGGAGATCAGCGCGAGCGAGCCGGTGGTCAGGCCGACGACGAACTCGACGACCGCGAAGGCGGCGGTGAGCGCGAAGGCGATGACGAGGGGGCGCCGGTGGCGGGCGGCGGCGGAGCCGGCGTGCCCGTGGTCGTGTCCCATGCGACTCCCTGTGCCCCACTCGCCGTGCTCCACTCGCCGCGACGACCGCGGACGTATTGTCGTATGCACACTCTTGCACATATCGGCTCGGATGCGAAGGGTGCCCGCGCCGATCCGCCTGCGACACTGGAGAGGTGTCGTCCTCCCGCTCGCTCCGCACCCTCCGCGGTGTCGTGGCGACGACGGTGGCGACCCTCACGGCCCTGTTCTCGCACGTCGCGGGCGGCGGCGAGGTGCCGGGCCTGCTCGGACTCGCGGTGCCGCTCGTACTCTCGGTGCCGGTCTGCGTCGCACTCGCCGGCCGCGGGCTCTCGCTCGCGCGCCTGGCCGCCTCGGTCGGAGTGAGCCAGCTGCTCTTCCACGCGCTCTTCGAGATCGGCGCCGCGGCCGGGCCGGCCGGTGCGGTGCACGCCCACGGCGGCCCGATCGACGTCAGCGCCGCGACGGCCCACGCGGGCGGGCACGACTCCTCGATGGGGATCGCGCACCTGCTCGCGGCGGTCGTCACGATCGCGGTCCTGCACCGGGGCGAGGCGCTGCTGATCGCGGTCGCCGCGACGACGGTCCACGCGGCGGCGCGACTCGTGCGGGTTCCGGCCGTCCCGGTCCCCGCGGCGGCGACCGGGCGCCGCTCGTCGTCCGCGCCGCGCGCGATCCTCCCGGTCGTGGCGGACGTGCTCGCCGACGCCGTGCCCCGCCGCGGGCCGCCCGCCGCCCCCGCCTCCTGATCCTCGACGCGCGCTGCGCGTCCTCATCGACCCCTGCCCGCGGGCGGGGTCTGTGCGCGATGCCCCGTCCCTCCGGACCGGCCGCGCGAAGGGAGCCACTGCTGTGGCGCATGCACCGTCCTCCACACCCCTCGGCCACGACGACCACGGTCCCGGCGGCCCCGGCGGTCAAGGCCCCGACGACGACCTCCTCCCGCCCGGGCGGCCGGCCGCCGCTCCGCTCCGTGCGGCGGAGGCGACCCTGCTGCTCGCCGTCCCCGCGGCGGTCGCGGTCGCGCTCGCCGGGCTGACGTACACCGGCGCGTTCTCGACCGAGACGCGCCTGATCGACCCCGGCGAGCTGGTCACCCGAGGCCTGCCGATCGCGCGGGTCGTGCACGACACCGCTGCGTCGCTGACGATCGGCCTGCTCACGGCCGCGACCTTCCTCCTGCCCGGGCAGCGGATCGCGCCCGGGATCGTCTCGTACTCGCAGAACCGGGCGCTGCGCTGGGCCACCTGGTCGGCGGCCGTCTGGGTGGCGTCGGCGCTCGCCGTGCTCGTCTTCACGGCGGCGAACGCGATCGGGCAGCCGCTGGACGCGCCGGGCTTCCGGACCCAGCTCGTCTTCTACGCCACGCAGCTCGAGCTGGGGCAGACCCTCGTGGCGTCCACGGCGTGCGCGACGGCGGTGCTGCTGCTCACCCTGTTCTCCCGGCGGCTCGGCTGGGTGGCGGCGGCGACCGCGATCGCCGTGCTGGCGCTCCTGCCGCTCTCGCTCTCCGGGCACGCGGCCGGCGCGGACGAGCATGCGAACGCGGTGAACAGCCTCGCGGTGCACCTGATCGGAGTGACGGCCTGGGCGGGCGGGCTCGCCGCGGCGATCCTGCTGCGGCGGACCGTCGGCGGCGAGATCGGCACCGTCGTCGCGCGCTACTCCGTGCTGGCGGGCTGGGCGTTCGGCGCCGTCGCCTTCTCCGGGCTGGTCAACGCGTCGCTCCGGATCGAGGGGCTCGAGGACCTCGGCACGCCCTACGGGCAGCTGCTGATCGTCAAGGCCGTCGCGCTGCTCGCGCTCGGCGGCGCCGGGGCCTGGCACCGACTGCGGCTGATCCCGCGGCTGCGCGCGGACCCGGCCGACCGCCGCGCGTTCACCGCGGTCGCGGTCGGCGAGGTGCTGGTGATGGCGCTGACCATCGGCGTCTCGGTGGCGCTCTCGAACAGCGCGCCGCCGGTCTCGCAGGACCCGGTGAGCGGCGACGCGCGGCGCAGCCTGCTCGGCTTCCGCTACCCGCCCGAGGTGACGCCCGAGCGGATGCTCGACCAGTGGCACCTCGACGCCGTCTGGCTCGGGATCGCCGTCGTCGGCGCCGCCCTCTACGTGCACGCGGTGCTGAAGCTCCGGCGCCGCGGCGACGCCTGGCCGCTCGGCCGCACGCTCGCCTGGGTGGCCGGCTGCGCCGCCCTCGCCTACACGACCAGCGGCGGGCCGGGCGTGTACGGGCAGGTGCACTTCAGCACGCACATGATCCAGCACATGCTGCTGATGATGGTCGTGCCGCCGCTGCTGGTGCTCGGCGGGCCGGTGCTGCTCGCGCTGCGGGTGCTGCCGGTGCGCCGCGACGGCGGTCGGGGGCTGCGCGAGTGGATCCTCGCGGTCGTGCACTCGCGCTACCTCGCCGTGCTGTCGAAGGCGCCGGTCGCTGCGGTGCTCTTCGCGGGGAGCCTGGTGGCGTTCTACTACACCGGCTGGTTCGAGTGGGCGATGTTCAGCCACCAGGGCCACGTGCTGATGACCCTGCACTTCCTCGCGACCGGCTACCTCTTCTTCTGGGTCCTGATCGGCGTCGACCCGGGGCCGGACCGCCCGGGGCACGTGCTGCGGCTGCTGGTGATGCTCGCGACGCTGGCCTTCCACGCCTTCTTCGGCCTGGCGATCATGTCGCAGACCACCGTCCTCGCCGCGCCCTGGTGGACGGCGCTCGGGTACACCGACACGGACGCGCTGCTCGCGGATCAGGGCGTCGGCGGCGGGATCGCCTGGTCGGCGGGCGAGATCCCGATGGTGCTGATCGCGCTGGTCGTGGTGTCGCAGTGGGTGCGCTCGGAGGAGCGGACGGCCAAGCGCTACGACCGCCGGGCCGACCGGGACGGCGAGGCCGAGCTCGCGGCGTACAACGCGCGGCTGGACCGGCTCGATCGCCGGGGGTCCTGAGCGGCGGGGTGCCCTGAGCGGCGGGGGTCCTGAGCGGCGGGGCGACCGGCCCCGCCGGCGCGCGTCAGTGGCGCGAGGCGGAGTCCGCGTCCCAGAGGGCCTCGAGCGGGTCGTCGGCGTCCTCGCCGGCGAGGAGCTCGGCGTGCCGGCGCTCCGCCTCCTCGGCGGAGATCTCGCCGAGGTCGATCGAGGCGCGCAGGGCCGCGGCCCGGCCGCCCTCGCGGGTGAGGAACGGGTCGGCGGGGGTGGCGTGCCGGACGCCGTCGCGGGCGTCGAACGCGGAGGCGGTGATGCCCGTCACCGCGGGGGAGGAGGCGAGCAGGGCCATCGCGACCCGGTCGGCCGCCTGCCAGGCCGAGGCCGACGAGCCGCGCTCGGCGATGATCGGGCCGTCGGGGGTGCCGATGGTGAGCCGCTCGATGTCCGGCAGGAGGCGGAGGATGCGCGCCGCGGCGTCGAGCGCCTCGGCGGGCACGGAGTCGACGGGTCCGGAGAACAGCGGGGTCCAGTCCTCGATCGGGAGACGGTGCCTCCAGGTGTCCATCCGGGCTCCTTCCGTGATCGTTCACGGCGTCGTCACGACGTGCACGTGCCTGAAGGCTAGAGCGGGCCCCCGCGCGCGTCGACCCCCGGATCGAGGGAGTGCGTTTTCGGGACCCCTCCGGTCCGGGGGCGGCGAGGCCGTCCCTCCGGGCGACCTGTCGAGCTGTGCGGGCGCTGTGCCGCGCGGAGCGCGGGTGGGTGCCTGCGGCGTGATGCCTGGTCGATCCACGTGCCCCGGGGTGACCCCGGAGAGGACGGAGCAGCGCGTGCCCCGTCCGCCTCGCCCGGAGGGGCGGTGCCGCCCAGCCTAGGCTGGAGCGCACGAGGCGGGGGGTCGTCGTGCACGGACGGGACGCGGTGGTCGAGGCGCTCGCGCACGCGTTCCTCGGCGCGGAGTGGACCCCCGCCGGGCTGCGCGCCGCGGCCGCCGACTCCCTCGGCGCCCGCCGCCGCTGGATCGGCCCGCTGGTCACCGCGGTGCTCGTCGCCTTCCCGCATCCGCCGCTCGACGCGCCGCGCGAGCTCGCGCAGGTGGTCGCGGGGCTGCTCCCGGAGCGCGCGCAGCCGGTGGTCGCGCACCTCGCGCCCGTTCCCGCGCGGGCCGTGCCCTCCTCCTCGCCGGTGCCGGCGATCGACGGAAGGGACGACCTCGCGCGGCTGCTCGGGCTCGCGCCGGCGCAGCTGGACGGGTTCGCCGACCTCGGGCAGTGGAACCGCCGGACGCCGCACGGTGCTCTCAACCCCGGCGCTCTCCAGAACTACGACCACGTCTGGCGGCAGCGGCCGGGCCGGGCACCGCGGCTGCTCGAGGTGCCGCGCACGCGGCTGCGGGCGGTGCAGCGGAGCGTCCTCGACGAGATCGTCGGCCTCGCCCCCGTGCACCCGGCCGCGCACGGCTTCGTCCCGGGGCGCAGCGCGATCACCGGGGCGGCCGTGCACGCGGGCTCGGCGATGCTGATCACCCTCGATCTGCAGCGCTTCTTCGCGCAGGTCACCGCGGCGCGGGTCTTCCGGCTGCTGCGCGGCGAGGGGCTGCCCGAGGCGGTCGCCTTCGCACTGACCGGGCTGTGCACGCACGCCGTGCCGGTCGCCGCGATCCACCGGATGCCCGCCGGCGGCGAGCCGGAGGAGCGGGCCGCGCTCCGCCGCTCCCTCGCCCTCGCGCACCTGCCGCAGGGCGCGCCGACCTCGCCCGCGCTGGCGAACCTGGCGCTGCGCCGCCTCGACGCGCGGCTGACCGGCTACGCCGAGGCGGCCGGCGCCCGCTACACCCGCTACGCCGACGACCTCGCCTTCAGCGGCGGCACGCGCTTCGCCCGGCGGGCGGAGGCCTTCGCCCGCGGGGCCGCGCGGATCGTGGACGACGCGGGCTACGCCGTGAACCCGCGGAAGACGCGGCTGCGCCCCGCGTCCACCCGGCAGAGCGTGACCGGGATCGTGGTCAACGCGCACCCGGCCGTCCGGCGGGCCGACGTCGACCGGCTGCACGCGATCCTGCACAACTGCGCCGTGCACGGGCCGGCCGGGCAGAACCGGGCGGGCGTGCCCGACCTCCGGGCGCACCTCCTCGGCCGCATCGCCTGGGTGAGCGCGGTGCATCCCGGCCGCGGAGCGAGGCTGCGGGCCTTGTTCGAGCGGATCCCGTGGCCGGAGCCCTCGGGGGCCGCCCCGTCCCTCGATCCCGCGGGGCCGCGCCCGTAGGATGCAGCGGTGCCCGTGACCCTCCCCGCTCCGCGAACGATCGACCCCGCCTCCGTCCCCGCCCTGCGCTGGGGAGTGATCGGCACGGGCATCGCCGACGCCTTCGTCGCCGCGATTCACTCGCGCTCGGTGCAGCGCGCCGTCGCCGTCACCGCCCGGGACCCGGAGAAGACCCGCGCCTTCGCGGACAAGCACGGCATCGCGACGGTGCACGCGACGGTCGAGGAGCTGGTCGCCGACTCCGCGATCGACGCCGTCTACATCGCGACCCCGCACCCGCTGCACCGCGCGCAGGCGCTCGCCGCGCTCGCGGCCGGCAAGCACGTGCTGATCGAGAAGCCGATCGCGATGTCCGCGGACGAGGCGCGCGAGATCACCGACGCGGGCCGCGCCGCCGGCCTGCTGGTGATGGAGGCGATGTGGGCGCGCTACCTGCCCCAGGCCGACGTCATCCGCCAGGTCGTCGAGAGCGGGGTGCTCGGCGAGCTCCGCCTGGTCACCGCCGACTTCGGCTTCTCCGTCCCCGTCGATCCGACCGGGCGGCTCTGGGCGAAGGAGCTCGGCGGCGGCGCGCTGCTGGACGCCGGGGTGTACCCGATCTCGTTCGCGTCCTCGGTGCTCGGCGCGCCCGTCTCGGTCGTCGCCTCCGGGACCGTCGACCCGGGCACGGGCGTCGACGCGAGCGCCGACCTGCTGCTGACCACCGCCTCCGGCGCCCGCGCGCTGCTGTCGACCTCGCTGCAGACCTCACTGCCGGTCGAGGCGATGGTCCTCGGCTCGGAGGGGCGGCTCGCGGTGCACAGCCCGTTCTTCGGCCCGAGCGGCGTGACGCTGACGCTCGGCAGCATGAGCTCGGGGCAGGACTCGGAGGTCTGGACCGACGAGGGGCCGTGGCCCTACGGCGCGCTGTCCTTCCAGGCGACGGCGTTCGCCTCCTACGTCGCCGCGGGCCTCGTGGAGTCGCCGGTGCACCCGCACCACGAGGTCGTCTCGGTGCTGGCGACGATCGACGAGGCCCGGCGGCAGGTCGCGGCGCAGGCTCAGGCTCAGGCTCAGGCGGCCCCGTCCACCCCGGCCGCGCCTCCCGCTCCGGCCGTCTGATGCGCATCCTCACCTGCCTGCACACGATGGAGGTCGGCGGCAGCCAGATCAACGGGATCGAGCTCGCGGGGCGGATGGCCGCGCTGGGCCACGAGGCGGTGGTCTACGGGCCGGACGGCGATCTGCGCCCGCTGGTCGCCGAGCTCGGGCTGGACTGGGAGGAGGCGCCGGAGAAGGGGCCCCGCCTGTCCTTCCGGAGCATGGCGCGGCTGCGGCGCATCGTGCGCGAGCGGCGGATCGACCTGATCCACGCCTACGAGTGGGCGCCGACGATGGACGCCGCCTTCGGGCCGCACCTGATCGACGGCGTGCCGGTGGTGACCACGGTGCTCTCGCCGGAGGTGCCCGACTTCGTGCCGGCGGCCTTCCCGATGATCGTCGGCGTGGTCGAGCTGCTCGAGGAGGAGTCTCGGCGCCGGCCGACGCTGCACCTGATCGAGCCGCCGGTGGACACCGAGCTGAACGCGCCGGTCGCGGACGCGGCGCGGACGGCGGAGCTGCGGGAGCGCTTCGACGTGCAGGACGGCGAGATCGCGGTCGTCACGGTGGCGCGGCTGGTGGTCGACCTCAAGCGCGAGGGGATCCTGGCGGCGATCGAGGCGGTCGGCGCGATCGGCGACGAGCACCGCCTGCGCCTGATCGTCGTCGGCGACGGCCCGGTCCGCGGCGAGCTGCAGGCCGCGGCCGACCGGGTGAACGCGGGGCGCTCGCGCGAGCTGGTGACGCTGACCGGGCAGATGCTCGACCCGCGCGACGCCTACGCGGTCGCCGACATCGTGCTCGGCATGGGCAGCAGTGCGCTGCGCGGGATGGCGTTCGCGAAGCCGCTGATCGTGCAGGGCGAGAAGGCGTTCTGGCGGCTGCTGACCCCGGAGTCGCTGCCGTTCTTCCTCGACGGCGGCTGGTACTCGCTCGGCGACGGCGTCGACGGGCCGGGGCGCCTGGCCGGGATCCTCGCCCCGCTCGCGAGCGACGCGGAGCTGCGGGAACGGCTCGGCGCGCTCGGGCGCGAGGTGGTCGTCGAGCGCTTCAGCCTCGCGGCGGCGGCGAGCACCCAGGCGGCGATCTACGCGGAGGCGGTGGCCGCGCGGAGCACGCTGCCGCGGCGGCTGCGCGCGCTGTCGCATCCGGCGGTGCGGTACGCGGCGTACCGGCTGCACCCGCTCAAGCGGCGCGTCCTGGGGCTGCTCGGGCGCTGATCCGGGCGCTCCCCGACAGCTGTTGCCCACGCCGGCGAATCCGTCAAGGGTCTCCTCCTGGCCGCTGAGCGCGTCCTACAGTCCTGTCATCCGGCCGCATCCGGAGACTCCGTCGTCCCCCGACGGCTGCGGGCGCGGCCCCGACGACGGGGAGGACCAGATGTCCAGAGACGATGTGATGCCGGGCCGGTTCGCGCGCTTCGTGAAGTGGGTGCACCGTGCCGACGGCTGGGAGCCGCAGTACCTGCGCGGCCGCGTGCTGGCGAAGACCGACGGCGCCTGGATCGTCGCGGTCGACGGCCAGGAGACCCGCGTGATGAAGAAGGAGTGGAGCGTGTACCGCTGAGACTGCCCGACCGCCGGACGCCGGAGATCCGCGAGACCGGCCCCGGCGCGTTCGTCCTCGAGCTGCGCCGCACCCGCCGCCGGCCGTCCGAGGAGCTCGGCCTGCTGCTGCGCGACCGCGGCCGCTGGATCGCGATCGGCCCGGAGGGCGTGCTCGCCTCCGCGGAGAGCTTCGACGAGGCACTCGCGACCCTGCAGCCCCCCTGCTGATCGAGCAGCCGGCGCAGCGGGCGCACCGAGATCCAGCGACGCCGAGAGGTGGGGTCTGCAGACCTGCCGTCCGGGAGACGGTGGGTCTCGATACGCCCCTGTCGGGGCTACTCGACCAGCATGCTGGTGGGCGGCTGCCCTGTCGGCGGCGCGGTGCCCTCCATGCTGATCGAGTAGCCCGCGGAGCGGGCGTATCGAGATCCGGCGACGCCGGGAGGTGGGTCTGCAGACCTGCCGTCCCGGATTCAGTGGGTCTCGATACGCCCCTGTCGGGGCTACTCGACCGGCATGGGGCGGGCAGGCGGTGGTGGGCGTCGCACAACATCAGCTGAGACGGGTGGGCCTCCTCTGTCAGCGGAGGGCACCCCTTCTCAGCTGATGTTGTGCGGAGCTCGCGTCCCTCCATGCTGATCGAGTAGCCCGCGGAGCGGGCGTATCGAGATCCGGCAACGCCTGAAGTGGGGTCGTCAGGTCCGCGGTCCTGGACACGGTGGGTCTCGATACGCTCCTGCGGGGCTACTCGACCAGCATGCGGCCGAGGCTGGTGGTGCCTGGGCGTCGCAGTCCGCGGAGCGGGGCGTCACATGCTGATCGAGTAGCCCGCGGAGCGGGCGTATCGAGATCCGGCGGCGTCTGGAGTGGGGTCGCCGGGCCCGCCGTGCTGGGGAGGGCGGGTCTCGATACGCCCCTTCGGGGCTGCTCGACCAGCATGGTCGGCGGCGGCGTCAGCGGTGCTTGCCCGGGGCCTGGACGCCGAGGACGGCGAGGGTCAGGGTGCCGGAGGTGCTCTGCGCGGCGGACGGGGACGACTCCGGGAGCCGCAGGGTGAGGCGGAGGTGATCCGTCGCTCCGATGGCGAAGGCGGGGGAGGCGGGCAGGTCGATGCGGGCCGTGGCGGGGCGGTCGGCCGCGACGGTGGTCGTGGTGCCGGGGCAGGTGGCGGCGTCGGACGACCAGGCCACCGAGCAGCGCTCGAGGGCGAGCTGCAGGCCGTCGGAGGCGCTCGCGCCGACGGTCGTGGCGGCGGACTCGAGCTGCAGGGCGCTCATCGAGACGGTGCCGGCGTTGGTGAGGTCGACGAGGCGCCGGGCCGTGCCGCCGGGCAGCAGATCGGTGACGGGGACCTGCACGGTGGTGACTCCCGTGGCGTCGAACTCCGCGACGACGGTGCCCGCGCCGACCTGAGCGCCGGCGGTCGCGCGGTCGAGGAACAGCGCGGAGGCCGAGGCGCCGGCGCCGAGCACCAGCGCGATCGCCGCGGCGAGGGCGAGCGGTGCGCGGGAGCGGCGGCGGGCCGGTGCCGCGCGCCGACGGCCGTGCGCGCGAGCCGCGGGCGCGCCGGTCTCGACCGTCCCGCTCACGTCGGTGCCGCTCACGACCGCACCTCCGCCGGCCGGCGCCAGATGACGACGAGCACGGCGCCGACGACCAGCGCGCCGCCGACCGCGAAGAACGCGAAGCGGGCCTGGGGCTGCGCGAGCGCGATGCTCGGCCAGCCCAGCAGCGGCACGACCGACTCCTCGCGCCAGATCCGCTGATCCGCGATGGTGACGATCCACGGGTCCGCCTGCGGGTTGTTGTCGCCCTTGGTGGTCAGCGCGAGGAGCCCCGGCGACCAGCCGCGCAGCTCGGCGGCCTCGGCCTCGGAGTAGACGAGCGTGACGCGGTGGATCACCCGGCGCTCGGGCACGTCGGGGTCGGTGAAGACGATCACGTCGCCGGCGCGCACCGCGGCCTGGTCGACCGGGAGGGTGACGGCGAGCGAGCCGACGGGCATGTCCGGCGCCATCGAGTTCGAGAGCACGGGCACGAGGCGCACGACGCCGAGGGCGGACGCGACGAAGACGGCGACGCCGGCGATCGCGACGAGCGCGACGACCAGGCCGAGGAGGCGGCGGAGGCCCGTGACGACCGGTCTGCTCGCGACGGATCTGGTCCCGTCCGTGCTGCTCACGACCGAGCCTCCTTCCGGCGGCGGCCGGTGGCGGCGAGCAGCAGCCCGGCGCCGAGGGCGAGCAGGCCGCCGAGCAGCGCGGCGCCGACGTCGCGGCCGGTGACGGCGAGGCCGTTCCCCGGTCCGCCGTTCCCGATTGCGCCGTTCCCGATTGCGCCGTTCCCGGCGGCGCCGTCACCGACTCCGCCGTTCCCGGAAGGGCCGTCCCCGGGAGCGCCGGAGTCGTCGATCGCCCCGGTCTCGCGGACGAGCACGCGCAGGGCGGCCGACGTGCTCTCGAGCGCGTTGCCGGAGCCGGCCGGGAAGCTCACCCGGACCCGCACGCCGACGGTCTCGCCGCGGCCGAGCGCTCGGGACCCGTCGAGCCGGCCGAGCGACGCGGCCGGTCCGGTGCCCATCGGCTCGACGCCCTCGGGGCAGCGGTAGCGCTCGACGGAGCGGCCGTCGGCGACGAGGACGTCGTCGATCGTGAAGGCGGAGGGGCAGAGGTCGACGACCAGCTGGAGCCCGGCGCGCGGGTCGGTGGCGAGGGCGTCGCCGCCGTCGACCGCGAAGGCGATCGAGACCTGGTGCGCCGAGGCGCCGACGTTGGTGACCTCGGCGGCCCACTCGGTGGTGTCGCCGGGGGCGAGGCCGGTGAGGGCGGCGGGAGCCGTCAGCTCGCGCACGTCGAGCAGCGCGGCGGGCGGAGCGACCGACGCCGCGGACACCGCGGGCGCGAGGAGGACCGCCGCGAGGACGGCGCCGATCGCGCGCAGGGCTGGCATGGGGCTCCGAAAGGAAGAAAGGAGGGGGAGGAAGAGGAGGAGGAGCTCCCGCCCCGGCCGCGCGTGCGGGCGGGCACGGCGCCGGGGCGGGAGCGGTCGGCTACTTCTGGATGCCGGCGCGCTGGATGGCGGCGGCGGTGAAGGTGATCTGCGCGGCGGCGTTCTCGTAGTCGTTGTCAGCCGCGGTGGGCAGCACGAGCTCGATCAGCGTGTTCAGCGAGACGTCGCCGGCGTCCGACGGGAAGGTGCCGGTCGCCGTGGGGGTGAGGCCGAAGTTCGCCGGCGTGAAGTTCGCGGCGTTGGCGACTCCGCCGATGGTCGACAGCTTGCCGCTGCCGGTCGTCGTCGTCGTGCCGGCGCAGGTGTACGGGCCGTTCACCGCGGGGGCGGTCGCGGCGGTCGTCCACGGCACGGTGCAGGTCAGCAGCCGGTAGTTGAGGCCGTCCGTGCCGGTGACCAGCGACTCGCCGGGGCCGGCGAGCAGCGGGTCGTCGGTGCCCGCGGTCTCCGAGGTGACGTCCTGGTAGAAGCGCACGGTGGAGACGAGGTCGCCGTCGTTGGTCGCGTTCGGCAGCACGAGGGTCAGCTGGCGCTGGATCGTGTCGCCGGGGGCGATGTCGGTGACGGTGAACGCTCCGGTGACGTTGATGTCGGTCTGGCCGGCGTCGACGTTGCCGACCGCGGTGCCGGAGTCGGTGAAGACGGCGAAGGCGCCGGCGCCGGCGAGGGCGCCCGCGGCGAGGAGGACACCGCCGGTGAGGGCGATCCTCTTCCAGGGGGCGCGCTTGCGGGAGTCGTTCTCGGTGGAGGCTGTGGCGGTCATGACGGTTCCTTTCAGATGGGTGCCCGGTGCGGGCCTGGTCTCCCTCACGCGGGCGTGTGCAGGACGGGTGGGAGGGTTCGTGGGGCGAGGCGGCCGCGGCATCAGCAGCCCCTCGCGGTGGCGACGGCCGGCTGGGCGACGGCGGTCGAGGGGGCCGACGCGGTGCCGAGCCAGCGCTGCAGGTCGGGTCGGACCCGCCACTGGTAGCTGCGGCCCTCGCCGAGTCGGTCGTCGGTGAAGGAGGTGGCGCTCGCCGCGGGCGTCGCGACGACGGTCCAGGCGCTGGGCGTCGCTCCGGCCAGGCGGCGCTCGAGGGTCCAGCCGGTGGCGCCGGGCGCGGCGGACCAGCTCACGAGCGTGCTCGGGCGGTTCGCGGTGCAGCTCGCGACGGGAGTGGCGACGACGGAGGAGCGGGTCCAGGCGCCGAGGCCGATCGCTCCGCTCGTCGTGTCGGTGTCGGTGAAGCCGCGGGGGACCAGCGGTGCCGGGTCGACGAAGACCGTGATCGTGCTGCTCGCGGTGAGCGCGCCGTCGCTCGCGGTGTAGGCGATCGGCACGGTGCCGGTGAAGGCCCCGGCGGGCGTGTAGCTGCAGGTCGCGCCCGTGCAGGAGAAGGTGCCGCTGCTCGCGGTGCCGACGGCGCTCAGGGTCAGCGTCGTGCCCGCGTCCTCGTCGGTGTCGTTGGCGAGCGGCGAGACGGTGACGGCGGGGCCGCCGGCGGTCGCGACGGCGCGGTCCGGGCGGGCGATCGGCGCGTGGTTGAGGGCGGTCACGGTGATCGTGACGCGGACGTTCCAGGTGCCGTAGGTGCCCGAGAGCGCGTAGTCGAAGACGTCGGTGCCGACGAAGGCGGCGACCGGGCGGTAGGTGCACTGCCCGCGGGTGGCGCCGCTGTCGACGCAGGTGACCGAGCCGAAGACCGGCGTCGCGGGGGCGGGCGTGGCGGCGCCTCCGACGACCTTGGGGGTCGCCGAGAGCTGGGCCCGGGAGAAGGTCGCACCGGTCGCCGCGGCGCCGTCGTTGGCGAGCACGTCGACGACGACCGAGCCGCCCTGGACGACCGTCGCCGCGTCGGGCAGCGGGTCGGGGATCACCGAGATCGTGACGGAGGCGGTGCGGGTGATCGCGGAGCCGGTCGGCGGGGTCGCGGTGGCGGTCGCGGTGTTCGAGATCGTGCCGGCCGTCACGTCCGCCGCGGTGGTCGTGTAGGTGGCGGTGGCGGTGACGACCTGGCCGGGGGTGAGCCGGCCGGCGGTGCCGGGCCAGGTGAAGGCGAGGGTGGAGAGGCCGGACTTGGGGTCGGTGATGCCGACGCTCGTCAGGGTCGTGTTGCCGGTGTTGGTGGCGCGGAAGGTGTACGTGACGACGGTGCCGGCGGTGCTGATGAAGGCCGGGTTCGCGGTCTTGGTGAAGGCGAGGTCGGCGGCGCGGGTGAGCGTGATCGTCCGGGTGGCGGTGCTGGTGACGGCGGCGCCGGTGGGCGGGGTGCCCGTCGCGGTGGCCGTGTTGACGACCGAGCCGGCGTCGATGTCGGCCTGGGTGAGCGTGTAGCTGGCGGTCGCGGTGACCTGCTGGTTGAGGCCGAGCTGGCCCGCGGTGCCGGGCCAGGGTCCGTAGACCACGGTCGCCTTGGGGTCGGTGATCGCGACGGACGTCAGCGGCACGTTGCCGGTGTTCACGAGGGTGAAGGAGTAGGTGATCGTCGAGCCGACCGCGGCGGCGCCGTTGAGCGTGCCGTTCTTGGTGAGCGTCAGGGCCGGCGCGTAGCGGATGGGCGTGGTGGTGCTCGAGCTCGCCGTGACGGTCGTGGGGCTGGCCGCGAGGGTGCGGCCGGTGACCGTCGCCGTGTTGGGGATCGCGGTGCCGCTGTTGATGTCGGCCTGGGTCACCGTGTACGCGGCGGAGGTGAAGACGGCCTGCGCGCCGGGAGCGAGGGCGGCGCTCGCCGGGGTGATCGACGCGACCTTCGGGTCGGTGACGGCGACGTTCTGCAGCGAGACGTTGCCGGTGTTGGTGGCGCGGAAGGTGTAGACGATCTGCTCGCCGACGTCGGCCTGCTGATTGCCGTTGGTGTCGGTGAGGGCGCCGGATTTCACGAGGGTGATCGCGGGGGCGGGGGCGGTGATGGGGGCGGTGACGGTCGAGCTGTTGCTCGTGAGCGTGGTCGTGCCGCTGAGCGCCGTGGCGGTCGCGGTGTTCACGAAGGTGGTGGCGAGAGCCTCCGCCGCGGTCACCCGATGGGTCGCTGTGCAGGTGACGGACGCGAGTGGCGCCAGCGTCGTGGCGGGGCAGGACATCCCGGTCGCGCCGGGATCGGCCACCGCGACGTTCGAGACGGACGCGAGCGACGAGGTGTTGGTGACGACGAACTGGTAGGGGATCGTCGAGCCCTCGCCGTAGCTCGCCGGCTGCGCGGTGGTGCGGTCGATCTGCTTGATCAGGCTGAGAGCGCCGAGATCGTTGATCGTCGACACCTTCACGTTGCGGATGAGGTGCGTGTCGCTCGACCCGCCCGTCGACGCGGTGAAGCCGAGCTTGAAGGTGGCGGGAGCGTCCGTCGTCATCGTGAACGACAGGAGCGGGGTGAGGCTCGCAGCGTCCATGCCGGCCGAGTTGCCCCAGTAGACGGTGACCAGGGGGCGCACGGCCGGCGAGACGGTGATGCGGACGGTGCGGCCGTACGCGGTCGTCGGATTCTGCGCGTCGGCGAGGACGAGCGTCGTGCGCACGGGACCGAGCAGAGGCGCCGGCGCATTGGCGATGTAGCAGTAGTTCGCCCGGTCCTGCCCCGGGCCGCGAGCGACGATGCGATTCGCCTGCTGCCCGGGCGGCGCAGGACTCGCGGGGCAGCCGGTGCCGAGTCCGCCGACCTGGGCCGCCGTGTTCGAGAAGTTGCCGAAGGCATCGAGCCCGATGCCGAGGTAGCCGCCGTTGACGCCGTTCGCTGCGGTGGCACCGGACGTGTTCTGCCCGTAGCCGAGCGCTCCGCCGGCGGCACCCGCCGCGGTCAGGGTCTTCGAGCCGTCGGTGAGGAAGAAGCCGATCCCGTCCGCACCGGTGCCGAGGCCGACCGTCCCGTACTGGTACTGGTCGAACTGCACGTCGAGCCCGCCGGTCGCCGGGATGGGCCGGTTGAAGACGGCACCGCCCTTCAGATTGATGCGGTTGTCGGTGAGCTGGAGGAACCCCAGGGCGGAGGACGCGAGCGGGGCGCCGGTGCGGTTCGCACAGACGCCGAGGTTGGAGGATCCCGAGGGGGGCGCGGCGGTCGCCTTGGTGAGACAGGCCTGATCGAGGGCCTGCCAGGCAGGATCGGGGACGCTCGTGGTGCCGAAGGACTCCTGCACGAGGACGGTCCCCGCCTCAGCGCGCGGCGCGGGCAGCACGACGAGCACGGCCGAGAGCAGGATGAGGATCAGCGTCAGTGCGAGCGAGCGGTGCGGGGCGGCCGGGGTCGGGCGACGGTGGCGGGCGAGCGCGCGCACTTCCGTCATGATCCGATCCCTCCGGGCTGCTCCGGCGGGCGGTCCGGGTGGAGCAGGCATCAAGATACGTTTCGGGTCGAGGCGCCTTGACCCCCGGACTGGGCACGCGCGGGTCCAATCCAGTGACGTGCTCTCAGGCTGCGTGCAGGGTGCGCTCAGCGGCGAGTGGTCGCCGACGGCGACGCGCGGCGGCCGCGGCGCGCGGGCGGGCGGCGGGCGCGCTGCCGACGGGCGCGGGTGGTGGCGGCGGACCGCGGGATCAGCGCGTCGCCGCGGTCGGCGCGGGGGAGCGGCGGCGGGCGAGCCGCCACCGCGGACGGCGGACCAGGCGGTGGCGCTCCGGTGCGGAGCGGCGGGCGCAAGCCCCGGCGCTGGCGGGGATGCGCAGACGACTGGCGCGACGGCGCGGTCGGCCCGGGCGGGGCGCGCGCCGCGCGTCCGTCATCCTGCGCCGATGCGGGGTCTCGATACGCGCTGCGCGCTGCTCGACCAGCATGCCTGCCGGCCCGCTTCATGCTGATCGAGCAGCCCGCGCAGCGGGCGCATCGAGATCCGCGCCTTCATGCTGATCGAGTAGCCCGCGCAGCGGGCGTATCGAGATCCACCCCCTGCAACCGCCGTGCGCCTACCCGCGCCGCCGGATCCGCCACGGCAGCGCCAGCCAGATGCCGGCGATGAGCACCGCCGTGACCGACGCCATCGTGATCGCCAGCGGCCGTGTCGTGACGACGTCGAAGATCAGCAGCACCGTCCCCACGAGCACCAGCGCCACCGCCATCAGCGTCAGCCGCAGCAGGACGTCGGCCGCGCGCACCAGCGTCCGCTTCGCCCGGCGGCGGAACAGCTCGCGGTGCAGGCTGACCGGCGCGAGCCCGAGCAGGGTCGCGAGCACCGAGCCGCTGATCAGCACCAGGTAGACGTCGGTCTGGAAGAGGTCGAGGTCCTCGAAGCGCTGCTGGAAGGCGATCGCCAGCAGGAACCCGGTGAGGATCTGGGTCCCGGTCTGGATGACCCGCAGCTCCTGCAGGATCTCGCTCCAGTTGCGGTCGAGCCGCTCGTTCTCGGTCTCGTCGCGGCCGTCACCGGGCAGGTCGTCGCGCGGATCGGCGGCGGGGTCCGGCTGCGGATCCGGGTGCGGTTCGGCGGGGGTGGGCGGCACCGTCCCATTGTGCCCGGCGACGTCCGTTCACCCCGCGTTCGCCCGAGCGCTGCCCTCAGCACTGGTGGGACGGGCGTCGGCGAGGCACCCTGGTCGCATGACGCGGCGATGGTGGCTCTCCCTGGCGGCGGTGGCCGCGACCGGTCTCGCGGTCGGCGGGGCGACCCTGTTCAGCTGGACGATCAGCGAGACGCCGTTCGACCGCCCCGATCCGGGCTTCGACCGGCTGACGGCGCAGATCGCGAGCGTCCCCGGAGTCGAGGTGCGGGAGTCCGCCCGCTGGGTCGAGGCGCCGGTCTTCCTCGACCCGACGTCCCGCCTCGTCCTCGACGTCGACGAGGCGAGCCTCCCCGCGGTGCTCGAGACCGCCTGCTCCACCGAGTACGCCGACCACGTCGCCTGGACGTTCCGGGTGCTGACCGACGGCGGCAACGCGGTCTCCGTGCACGGCCCGTGGGAGGGCTCCGGAGGCGCGAGCCGCTGCCCCGAGCTCGACGTCGATCCCGCCGGCCTGCTCGGCCCCCTCGACGACGTCGTCAGCGGACTCGATCTGCAGGCCGCCGTCTGGGACGGCACCGACGGCCGGACCGGCCGGTTCTCCCTCCTGGCGATCGAGGACCCCGAGGCCCCCGACGCCCTCCTGCCGCTCGTCGCCCACGCCGAGGACCTCCGCGCCGCGGCCGGGATCGCCGGTGACCGCCCGATCGAGATCAGCGGCTCCCGGATCAGCGCGCTGGTCCGGTCCGGGGAGCAGGAGCGCTACGCCGCCCTGCTCGCCGAGCTGCTGGGGCGGCACGGCGTGACGGGCTTCTTCGACAGCAGCGACGGCACGCAGACGGACGGCGTCGACAAGGTCCAGGTCACCGCCCCCGAGAGCGAGCACGCCGCCGTCGAGGAGGCCCTGCGCGAGTCCGGGCTGTCCATCGCGGATCTGCCGGTGCGGTTCCTGCCCGAGTCCTGAGCGCGGATCCCTCCGCGTGCGCCGCTACAGGTGCAGGAGGCTCCAGTCGATGATGACGGCGAGCGCGGTGAACAGCGCCGCGACCGCCCCCACCGCCTTGCCGGCCCGGTCGAGGTCGCTGCGGGGGCCGGGCCGCATGTCCGCGACGACGCGCAGCAGCGCCCCGAGCAGCGCGATCACGGTGACGGCCAGTATCCAGACCTTGAGCGAGACGTGCGAGTCGACGTCGAGCAGGGTGAGGGTCACCACCGGCACGAGCACGGCGAGGACCGACACGACGACCAGCAGGACGCCGCGCCGCGTGAGATCGGTGGGGCCGTAGGAGCCCTGGCTCAGCCAGGCGCGGAGCGGGCGGCGGGAGGCGGCGGCGGTCACGGCGCTCTCGGTCGTCGAGGTCTCGGTCGCGGTGATAGCGGCGGTCCCCGTCGCGGCGGTCTCTGTCTTCGCGCTCTCGGCCTCGCCGGCCCCGGTCGCGGCGGAGGCCTGGGGTGCGCTCGTGCTCACGGGCGGGCTCCTGAAGTGGGTGCGGGAGTGGCGCTGCCACAGGCGAAGAGGGGTCGGTCGAGTCTGGCGCCGCCGGGCCTCCGGCGGAAGAGCCGGTAGCGGACGTGTCCTGAAGCGGACAAGGGGGTCAGGGCGTCGTGTAGCTGCCCGAGGGAGTCTGGACGACCTTGCGGAGGCGCAGTGCGTCGGCGATGGACGAGTCCACGAGGCTGCGGATGTTGTCGGTCATCCGCACGATGCCGAACTGCATCATCGTGGCGCGCACGAGCAGGAGGTGAACTGATGAAAGCTGTTCCGAGAGCACGTTCTAAGCTTGCGCAGCGGGTAGGAATTCCCCTGATCTGCGGATTGCCAACTACCCAGGAGAAGCCGCTGTGGTCCTTCCGCTCATTCCTCTCGTCATTATCGTCGCCACCGCCGTGACCGGTGCTGGAGGCGGTGCTGTCGGCGTCTGGGGCGGTGCGCAGATCAAGCAGGCGAAGGCCGACATGAAGGCCCACGCGGCCAAGTACGCCGGGAGGCATGACCAGCATCTCGCGGAGGTGCAAAAGACCAACGATGCGTTGCAGGAGCTGGGCCGGTCGCAGTATCGAGCGCAGGAGGAGGTCATTTTCCGAATGCGGGCCTTCCTGGAGCGAAACGCTCGGCAGGTCCGCGCTCATGAGCATCTGATCCTCGACGGACTCGATGGCACCGAGAAGCCGGTCGTAGGGCTGACCCGTCTCGACAGGGATCTCGCGGGATGGGTGCGGGGTGTCGTCGGGTCGACGATCGCGGGAGTGGCGACGCCGGTTGCGATGCGCATGGGTGTCACGACCTTGGCAACGGCGGGTACGGGCACCGCGATCAGCGGCTTGAGCGGAGCGGCCGCAACAAGCGCGACGATGGCTTGGCTCGGCGGAGGTGCGCTTGCCGCCGGTGGTGGCGGAATGGCTCTCGGAGCGGTGATGTTGAACGTGGCGATCGTCGGACCTTCGCTCCTCCTCGCGGGGATCACGGTCAAGAACCGCGGAACGAAGGCGAAGACGGACGCTGCGATCCATCAGACCGAGATCGACATCGAGATCGCTCGACTGAATGAGCGCGACGAACTCTTGCAGGCTTTACAGACGCGGGCGCAGGAGATCGACGCGATCCTGATAAGGCTCATCGAGCAGACGGTCGACGCGATCGACGTACTTGAGTCGGAGCCGTTCGACGCCGATATGCACGCGAAGCGGTTCCAGGCGGCCGTGATCCTCGTCACGGCAGTGCGTGGCGTGGCGACGGCACCTATCGCGGACGAGAACGGCGCACTTGACGAACAGACCGGAGAACTCGTGTTCACTTACCGCAGGCAAGAGAAGGAGTGCGACCATGGTTGATGAGATCAAGAGGCAGACGTCCGAGTCGTCGAAGGTGGGACGGGTGGTCACCGCCGTCGCGGGCAAGTTCACGGCGGCTGATGCTCTCGGCGCTTTGACACAGCTCGTCGAAGCCTCGCGCGAGGCAGTGCAGATCCACGAAGTGGAGAGCACGAAGCGGGAGAAGCTGAAGACCTACCGCGAAACCGAAGTCGCTCGGATCGAAGCGTCCGAGCGAGTCCTGAAGGACTACTTCGATCGCGTGTTCGAGGAGCGGCGAGAGACGCATCGTCAGCTCTTCGCGGGGCTCGGCATCGCACTCCGCTCCGGAGACGGCGAGGCGCTCAAGATCGTTGTCGGCGGCATCGTCGAGGTCGCCCGCACGTCTCCGCTCGCCGATCTCGGGAATCTAGCCGAGCTGCGAGCCGCTTGGGACGACCCGGACACTGTCTTCGAGTTCTGAGCGAACCTTCGCACCGAGGATTTTCAGGTGGGCTAGAGCGGAGAATCCGCCTCTTCGCTGAAAGCGACCGTGTGTAGGACAGGCTCGCCCGCCAAGACCTGAGCGTGGAGGCGGTCCTCGAATTGCAGCGCTGACTCGCCCGAGAAGGCTCGTTCTCGGGGGTGGGAACGAGCCTTCTCGGGCGACTCAGTGGCGGGAAGGCGACTCAGCGGCGGGGAGGCGCTAGGCGGGCGGCGCGGGCGCGTCCAGCGCCAGCGCGCGGCCGCGGCGGAGCCGCGCGCGCAGGGCGTCGGCGCCGGGCTGCGGCGCCCGCCCCGTCAGCTGGACGAGGTCGTCGAACGGTCCGTCGATCGACTCCGCGACGAGGTACGCGGCGAGGTGGACGTAGGAGGACGCCCCGGCGATGCGCTCATTGGACGCGTCCTCGAAGAAGGTCACCGGCCCCTGCAGCGCGAGGGCGCGGACCTGGACGGCGGCGGCCTCCCGCTCGGCTCCGGTGAGCAGCGCGACCTCGGCGACGACCGCCGTGCGGTGCGTCCGCCGCGGCGGCGCGACCGCCTCGTCGAGCACGGTCCGGTAGACGGCGATCGTCGCCTCGGCGATGCCGTCCCAGGTGGTGGGGATCGTGCCGGACAGCGCCTGCAGCTCGGAGCGCAGCGCCTCGTCCTCGAGACCGCGGCGGATGGCCGCGGCGATCGAGGCGTCGTCGTGGGGATCGAACCTGGCGGCGTCGATCGGCACGAGGTCGACCAGGGAGGAGTTGTCGGACACGACGGCCGGCGCGCCGCTGACGAGCGCCTCGGCGACGGGCAGCCCGTAGCCCTCGTAGAAGGAGGGGAACACGAACAGCTCTGTGCTCCGGTACAGCGCCGCGAGGGTCTCGGACTCGACGTACCCGGTGAGGAGCACGTCGTCCGCGATCCCCAGCTCGGCCGCCATCGTCCGGTAGTGGTGCCGGGTCGGAGGATCGAGGCGGCAGACGACGCAGAGCTGGTGCGCCCGCCGGGTGTCGCTCGGCAGCAGCGCGTAGGCGCGCAGGAGTCCCGAGATGTTCTTCCGCAGGTCGCTGCCGCCGGTGTACATCAGGAAGCCCGCGCGGAGCCCCTCGACGTCGGCCGCCGCGCGCTCCCACGCGGTCTCGGCGGGCACGTCGGCGGCGAAGTGCTCCTCGACGGCGATCCCCGTCACGACGACGCGGTCGGGGTCCAGCCCGAGGCGCTCGATCGCCTCGTCCGCCGCCGCCTGCGAGATGCACAGCACGCGATCCGCCTGGCGCACCAGCTCCACGTGCGCGAGGTAGCGCGCCCGGGCCGACGGCAGGCGGAGGTACTCGTCGTCGAACACGAACGGGATGATGTCGAAGAGCGACACGACGTACGGGACGCGTCGCGGGTTCAGGATCCGGAACGGGTCGTGAGAGGTGTCGAAGGGCGAAGGGATGTGCCAGAGTCGCGCGTCCGGCAGCTCGCCGGGCTGCGTCGTCACGACGCGACCGGACTCCTGCAGCCCGGCCGGCAGCGGGGGAGTGCCCGCGCCGGGGGCGAGCACGAACGCCTCGACGGCACCCGGCTCGAGCGCCTCGATCGCGGCGAAGAGGCCCCGGGTGTAGACCGCGATCCCGCGCTCGGAGTGCAGCTGATCCTGCGTCGGGGTCAGGTCGACGAAGACGCCGCTGCTCACCGGCCGGCCCCGTCGTCCGTCGCCGCGGACGAGACGGCGCGCCCGAGGAGGGCGATGGAGTCGATGAGGGCCCGGTGGACCTCGGTGCTCTCGCGCGCGGTCGACGTGATCAGGTCCTCGAGGTGCCGTGCGCTCCCCTCGGTCGCCTCGGTGATCTCGGACAGCCGAGCGCTCCGACGGTCGTCGCCGGCCTCGATCTCGGCGATCCGGCCCTGCAGCGCCTCGACGGCGGTGGTCACCTCGGCGAGCTGACGCGTCACCTGGGCGAGCTGGTCGAGGACCAGCCGGGAGCGGGCCTCCTCCGCCTCGTCCCGGGACGCGCGCTCCTCCTCGGCCCGCCGCGAGCTCGGGCGGCTCGCGACGTCGTAGAGACGGCCGAGACCGCGTCCCACGAGCCGGCGGCCGCGGCCCAGGCCCCTGCCCAGGGGCGACCCGGGGTCCGGGCGTCCCGCGGTCACCGTCCGCTCCGGTCGTCGGGTCGCGGTGACCGGTCGGTCGTGCGGCCGGCCCGATGCGGGAGGCAGTGCTTCCGCTCAGGAGAGCAGCGGTTCTGGTTCGGAGAGGAGGACATCGTCGGGGTCACGGTTCTCGCAGTCTGGTCGGGCTGGTGGTGCACGCCGACGAGCGGCGCCCGGTCTGCGCTCACGTGGGACGACGGAGCGCCCACTTTTCGCGCCGGAACATCCTCACACGGTCCGGGTGCGAGAAGCTGGGCGGTCCGTCATCGACGTCGGCGTCAGCGGGACACGATCCGCGCCGCGCAGGCCCGGATCAGCGCCCGCCGACCCCGATCAGCGCCCGCAGGCCCCGATCAGCCCCTGCTGGCCCAGATCGCCCGGCCGTCCCGCGAGTAGAGCACGAGGTTGCCGTCGTTCTGCATGACCAGCTTCGACCCGGGGTTCCCGCTGGTGTTCGTCGCCCACCGGGCGGAGCCGGAGGTGGTGTAGACGACGGCGTTGCCGTCCGCCTGCATCTCGAGGCGGTTGCCCGCACCCGTCGTGCCGGTCGCCCAGCGGGGGGTGCCGCGGGTGATGACCACGAGGTTGCCGTCGGTCTGCATGACCGCCTCGCTGGTCCCGTCGCTCGAGCGCAGCTTCTGGCCGGCGGTCAGGCGGCTGCCGGCGGCCAGCGTGTCGCCGCTCGCGGGCTTCGGGGCGGAGTCGCTCGCCCACAGGGCGCGGCCCGAGGTGGAGTAGACGACGAGGTTGCCGTCGTTCTGCATGACCAGCCGCGCACCCGGCTGTCCCGCGGTCTCGGAGGCCCAGACCGCCCGGCCGGAGGCCGTGTAGACGACGGCGTTGCCGTCCGTCTGCATGACGAGGCGGTCGCCGTCGGGCTGCGTGCCCGCCGCCCAGCGCACGCCGGTGCGCGAGTAGACGGCGAGGTTGCCGTCGCCCTGCATCGCCGCCCGGGAGGCTCCGTCGGCGGAGGTCAGCTGCTGGCCCCGGCGCAGTTCGCCGCCGGCGGTGAGGACGTCGCGGCTGGTGCTGCTCCCGCCCTGGTACTGCACGGAGGAGCAGCCGAGGTCCTTCGAGCCCGGACCGCGCGAGTCGCCCGTGCCGACCCAGCGGTTCCAGCCGACGGAGGCGGCGCTCGCGCAGACCGTGTAGGTGCCGGTCGCCGAGGCGGGGGCCGTGGCGGTGTAGCCGTGGCGGCGGCCGGCCGCCGGGTACTCCCGGGAGGAGATGTCGCCGCGGTCGCCGTCGGCGTTCACGGTGCGCACGGTGCGCGACCCGTTGGGAGCGGTGATCGTGACGGTGACGCTGAGCGCGGCCTGCTGCGTGGTCGGGTCGACGGTCCAGCCGGTCGCGGTGAGGGTGTTGTTGGAGATCTGCGGTCCGTCGACCTGGCCGACCGGCGCGATGCCCGCGTTGGCGAGGGTGCCCGCGGGGTTCCACTCGCTGAAGAGGAACCAGAAGTTGATGTTGCCGTAGGTGGCGCAGGAGGCGTCGCCCTGCCCGGTCAGCGCGTAGCGGTTGGGCTGGTACGGCGTGTAGTAGTAGAGGTCCGAGGTGGCCTGGTTGCGCACGGTGACGGGCGAGGAGCCGCAGCGGGACTCGGGGTAGTAGGCGATGGACGGCGTCCTGCCGGGCGCGTACGTCGTGAAGTTCGAGCCGGATCCGGGCGGGTTCGCGTAGCGCTTGAACTGGCGCGCCGCGCTGTACACCTGGGTGAAGAAGCCGGCCGAGCCCGGGTCGCAGGCGGCGGTGTCGGGGCAGTTGAACCCGGTCGCCTTGTTGTAGTCGTTCGCGGTCGGCGTCGTCGTGGTGACGAGGCTGCGCTCCTTCTGCACCAGCACGACGAGCACCAGCGGATTGATGCCGCAGGCCGCGCCGACGCGGGTGAAGATCGACGCCGCGCTCTCGTTCGCCGCTCCGGCGTAGGCGCTGCACATCGCGTCCGCGGGCTTCGAGCTCGTGCGCTGCGAGAAGTTCTTCAGGCAGGGGACGTCCACACCGGTCGTGCAGCTGCTCCCCTTGTCGTTCAGCAGGTTCTGCACCTGCTGGGTCGTCATCGCGTCGCTGTCGAAGAAGTTCGCGTCGCTCACGATGAAGTCGGCACGGAAGCTCTTCGTCTGGCCCTCGCTGTAGACCTGGGTCGACTGCGGCGGCAGCCCCTGGTCGGCACGGTCGAGCGACGGGTCGAGCGCGCCCGTCTCGACCGACTGGGTCGACTGGGTCGAGGTCGTCGCGTCGTCCGCGGCCGTGGCCGCGGTGACGGGGACGAGGGCCCCTCCGACCCCGACGGCGGCGGCGAGCAGCGCGGTGAGCAGGCGGGACGAGCGTCGATGATTCCCCATGGTGGTGCAGCCTACAAGCGGCCGGCGCCCCCGGCAGGGCCGCCTGACGCCCCCCGTCCGGCGGGCACGCGGCCCCTCAGCCCTGTCCTGTCGCGAAGTGCCGCACGACCGGGCGCTCCACGATGCTCACGAGCGCGTACAGCGCCACGGCCACCGCGACCACGACCACCGTCTCCGACCACAGCGCGCTGAAGCGCGAGGCCGCGTAGTCGCGGACGAGCATGCTGCCGAGGCCCTCGCCCGTCGCGAGCCACTCCGCCAGCGTCGCGCCCGCGAAGGCGCCCGGGACGGCGATGCGGGCCGACGCGAAGATCGCGGGCAGGGCGTAGAGCAGGCGGACCTTCCGGGTCACCATCGCCGTCGAGCCGCCCATCGAGACGACGAGGTCGCAGGCGAGGACCGGCGCGGCGCGCAGGGCGGCCGCGACGCTCACCAGGGTCGGGAAGAAGGTCACCAGCGAGACGATCACCGTCACGCCGAGCAGCCCGCGCCCGAAGACGAGGGCGAGCAGCGGGGTCATCGCGACGAGCGGGATCGAGCGCATCACCACGGCGGCCGGCAGCACCGTGCGCTCGACCCAGCGCGACAGCACGATCCCGACCGCGACGAGGCAGGCGAGGGCGGTGCCGATGACGTAGCCGACCCCGGCGTCGCGGAGGGTGATCGCCAGGCCGTCGAGGATGAGCCCCCGATTCTCGGCGGCGTCCGGATCCGCGAAGAGATGGGTCAGCACGTCCAGCGGCGTCTTCGCGAAGTACGGCGACAGATCGAACGCCAGGATCGCGCCCCACCAGACCGCGACGACCACCGCGATCGAGCCGAGTAGCCCGAGGAGCGCCGTCACGGCACTCCGGCCGCCGCGCAGCCCCGAGGCGGTCGCGATGCTCTGGCCGACCGCGGTCGAGACGTCGCGCGAGACCCACGGAGTGGCGGCGCGCCCGATCAGTCCGGCCGCGAAGTAGACGAGCCCGGCCAGTGCCGACATCGTCAGTGCGACCGCCCAGGTCCGCGGCACCTGGAACGACGACTGCGCCTGCACGAGCATCACGCCGAGGCCGCGGGAGGCGCCGAGGTACTCGCCGAGGATGGTGCCGAGGATCGCGGCGGGCGCGGCGATCTGCAGGCCGGCGAAGAGGCCCGGGAGCATCGCCGTCAGCCGAGCCTTCCGCAGCACGACGCGGTCCGAGCCGCCCATCGAGCGGACGAGGTCCACCGTCGCGCCGTTCACCGAGCGCAGGCCCAGCAGGCAGGACACGAGCGTGGTGAACAGCACCGACAGCCCGGCCAGGATCTGCTTGGGCATGTCGCCCGGGAAGACCACGACCAGGATCGGCGTGATCGCCACCAGCGGCACGCAGAAGCTCATCACGGCGATCCGGAGCAGCACCCGCTCGGTCCACGGGACCTGGACGAACAGGATCGCGGCGAGCACGGCGACCGCGTTGCCGACGACGTAGCCGATGCCCGCGTTGGCGAGGGTCGCGCCGACGTTCATCGGCAGCACGGACAGGTCGTCGACGAACGCGCCCACCACGGCCCACGGCGTCGGGACGACGCGCAGGGGAGCGGCGACGAGCGCGACGAGCCACCACAGCGCGATCAGCCCGAGGATCGGGACCACGCGGCCGACGACGCCGCGCGGCCGACGGCGGATCAGCACGGCGCTGGTGCGGGTGCTCGGCTGCTCCGGCGGGGCGAGCGCCGTCACCGCGGCACTCCCGCCGCGATCGTCTCGCCGAACAGGCCGCGCGAGAGCCGGTCGCAGTAGGTGTGGAACTCCGGCGTCTGCTGCAGCTCGGCGGTGCGCGGGCGCGGCAGGTCGATGTCGACGATCTCGACGATCCGGCCCGGCCGCGCCGCCATCAGCACCACGCGGTCGGCGAGGAACACGGCCTCGCTGATGCTGTGGGTGACGAGCAGCGTCGTGGTGGCGCGCTCGGTCCAGATCCGCTGCAGCTCGAGGTTCAGCCGGTGCCGGGTGACCTCGTCGAGCGCGCCGAACGGCTCGTCGAGCAGCAGCGCGTCCGGCTCCATGGCCAGCGCGCGAGCGAGGGACACCCGCTGGCGCATGCCGCCCGAGAGCTGCGCGGGCTTGGCCTTCTCGAAGCCGGTCAGGCCGACCAGCTCGATCAGCGCGGCGATCGCGGCACGGTCGGTGCGCCGCCCCGACACCTCGTAGGCGAGCGCGATGTTGGACGCGGCGCTGCGCCAGGGCAGCAGCGCCGAGTCCTGGAACGCCACTCCGACGCGGTGGTCGATCCGGGCGCGCTCCGGGTCGGCGCCGTGCAGCTGCGCGACGCCCCCGCTCACGCCCTCGAGACCGGCGAAGATCCGCAGGAGCGTCGACTTGCCGCAGCCCGAGGGCCCCAGGAGGGCGGTGAACTCGCCCTCCCGGGTCTCCAGGTCGACGCCGTCGAGCGCGCGCACCGTGCCGCGGCCGACGTCGAACTCCTTGACGACGCCCGCGGCGGAGAGGCCGAGGGTCACGCCTTCCACTCCCCGGCGGCGCGGAGGCGGAGGATCTCGTCCTTCAGCGCGCTGTCGCGGCCCGCGACCTCGTTGACCAGCTCCGAGCCGCCGCCGTCGCCCCAGAAGTCGTCGACCGAGCGGCCGGCGAGCTGGCCGCGCCGGGTGTGCACGTCGAGCGCGTACTCCGGGATCTCGAACGGCTTCTCGGAGGCGTTGATGAGGTGCATGGTCAGGTTCGCGAGCTCGTCCGAGGTGCGGTCCTTGGTGCGCTCGGAGAGGAAGCGGATCGCGTGGGTCGCGAAGAGCCAGCGGTCGCCGAACGAGCGGTCGAGGCGCTGGTGCATCAGGTAGAGGCTGTTGACGACGACAGGCTCGGAGTAGCTGCCGTCGCCGACGTCCTCGCAGGAGACGACGTTGAGGCGGGCCCACATCATCTCCTCGAGGTCGGCGCTGGACTCGAACATCTCGCGGCCGACGAGCAGCGCGAGCTGGGTGTCGCCGCGGCGGATCGACTTCTGCAGGGTCGAGATGAGCTCGTCGGCGGGGTAGCCGCGGACGGAGGTGACGCGGGTCCAGGGGTCTTCGGAGAAGTGCACGGGCATGGGTGGTCTCGCTTTCAGGAGGAGCGTGTCGCTGGAGAAGGGTGGGCGCGGCGTCAGCCGGCGTGGATCTCGTCGAGGATCGAGGTGTCGAAGAGCGAGTCGAGGTCGCCCTCGACACCCTGGCCCTCGAGGGTCGCGATGTTCGCGGCGATGCCCTCGGGGCTCATCGTGAGGAGGCCGTTCTGCTCGGTCTCGGCGGTCTGCACGAGCGGGACGAACGCCTTAGCGGCGAGCTTCTGCTGCTCGAGGTCGAGGTTCTGGCTCTTGCCGGGTCCGTCGACGACGTAGGCGGCCGCGTCGTCGGGATCGGCGAGCGCGGTGGTCCAGCCGGCGACGGTGCCCTCGACGACGGCCTTGACGGCGGCGCGCTGCGTCTCGTCGGCGAGCGCCTCCTCCGTGGTGAAGAGCACGTTGCCCCAGGCCTCGTAGCCGTAGTCGCTCAGCGGGAAGGCGACGGTGTCGATGCCCTGCAGCTTCAGGGTGACCGGCTGGTTGTTGAGGAAGGAGACGAACGCGTCGCAGTCGCCCGCGACGAGGGGCGACGGGTCGAAGTCGGCCGTCACGTACTCGACGTCCGAGGGCTCGATGTCGTTGGCGGTGAGGATGCCGTCCATGATCGAGACGCCCGAGGTCTGGATGCACAGGCGCGAGCCGACCAGGTCGTCGAGCGTGTTCACGGGCGACGAGGCGAGCGACATGATGCTCATCGGGTTGACCTGGAGGGTCGCGCCGACGATGACCAGCGGCGCGCCCTCGTTGCGGGCGCGGGCGACGACGTCGGCGGAGGAGAGGCCGACGAGCGCCTTGCCGCTGGCGACCAGCGGCTCGACGGTCGTGCTCGGGCCGCCGGGCGTGATCGTGATGTCGACACCGGCGTCGGCGTAGTCGCCGTCGCGCTCGCCGATGAACGGGCCCATGTTCTCGACGTTGGCGATCCAGCCCAGCTGGAGGGTGGCGGCCTGGGTGCCGCCGCCCTCGGACGCGGAGCTGTCGGAGCCGGCGCAGCCGGCGAGGAGGCCGACGGTGCAGGCGCCGGCGAGGAGGGCGAGGACGGCGCGGGGAGCGCGGCGGAGCAGGGGTGCGGGCATGACGACCTTCACGGGGAGGGGAGCGCGGAGCGCTCGAGAGGAGGTGCGGGCGCGCTGGAGGCGTCCGCGACGGACCGCGGCAGGGCGCGGTCGGGAGCGCGCACGACGGAGCCGTCGGTGCGCGGAGGAGGGGTGGTGCCGGCTCAGCCCGCGGCGGGCGCGCGCGAGTTCGAGAGCCGCCAGGTGCCCAGACGCCAGGCACCGCTGAGGCGGTGCAGGGGCGTGGACTCGGGCACGGCGGGACTCCTCGGGCGGGGCGGGGCAGCGGCGGACGGCCGCGGGCGACGGATCAGGGGGACCGTCTCCGAAGGACCCTATGCGGCCCCTGCGCGCCCCGACGAACCGACGACGGAAGGTTTACGCGCCCGAAACCTGGCGAAACGAGTCGGTGATCCGCCGCCGCATAGTGTCGACGGGCACGGGAAAAACGACAGGCGGGGCTCCTCGTCATCGCGACATTCCCGATCCTGCTGTCGCGATCACGGAAGAGGCACCGCCATGACCACCCCCGCCACCACCACGCCCGCTGTCGGCGTCTACCTCGCCGGCTTCGAGGTCTTCGCACCCGACGGGCCGGCCATCGCCGAGCGGATGCGCGCCACCTGCCGCCGCTACGGGCTCGAGCCGATCTCGCCGCTGGACAAGGGCGCCGACGCCGACCAGGCCGAGGCCGACCAGGGACCCGCGCTCGAGGGCGAGGCGCTCGCGGATCTGATCTACGCGAACAACATCGCGATGATCGAGCGCGCCGACGCGATCCTCGCCAACCTCAACCACTTCCGCGGCCCGGACCCCGACGCGGGCACCTGCTTCGAGGTCGGCTACGCGGTCGCGCGCGGCAAGGCCAGCTACGTCTACGCCTCCGACGGGGCGACCGCGGTCGAGCGCACCCGCGACTTCTTCGGACCGGTCACCCCCGACGGCGCCGGCGGCTTCACCGACGCGGACGGCTTCACGGTCGAGAACTTCGGCGCGCCGTTCAATCTGATGCTGTCCTCGTCGAGCACCGTCGTCCTCGGCGACTTCGAGGCGTGCGTCGCGCGGCTCGCAGCGGACGCGGCGGCGGGGCACCTGCTGAAGCGGGCGGCGGTCGCGAGCACCGGGGCGTGAGCGTCGGGAGCATCGCCGAGCTGCGCGCCGCACTCGCCGTCGGGGCCGTGTCGGCCGTCGAGGTCGCCGCCGATCGGCTCGCCGCGATCGCCGCGCAGTCGGGCACGGTCGTGGCGTGGGACGAGGAGGCGGTCCTCCGCGCCGCCGCCTCGGTCGACGAGCGCCGCCGGCGGGGCGAGCCGCTCGGGCCGCTCGCGGGCGTCCCGATCACGGTCAAGGACTCGTTCGACGTCGCCGGGCTCGACGGCAGCGTCGGCACCGCGGAGAGCGTGCACCGCTCCGTCGCGGACGCCCCGGCGGTCGCCGCGCTGCGGGCCGCCGACGCCGTGATCCTCGGCAAGACGGCGGTGCCGCCGTTCCTCGACTCGTTCGACACCGCGAGCGCGCTGCACGGCCGGGCGGTCAATCCGTGGGGCGCGCAGCTGACGGCGGGCGGCTCCTCCGGCGGGTCCGCCGCCGCGGTCGCGTCCGGCCTGTCCTGGGGCGACCTCGGCAGCGACCTGACCGGGTCGATCCGCGTGCCGGCCGCCTGGAACGGCGTCTGCGGGCACCGGCCGAGCAGCGGAGTGGTCTCCAAGCGCGGGCACCTGCCCTGGCCGGTCGGCACCCGGCTCGAGCCCTCCGCGTCCGCCGCCGGGCCGATCGCCCGGAGCGCCGACGACACCGCGGCGCTCTTCGCGGTGCTCGCCGGGTCGGTCTCCTCCGGACCGTGGCGGCTCGCGCTGCCCGAGCCGCGGTTCTCCCGGCTGAGCGAGCTGACCGTGGGGCTGTGGCTCGCGGAGGAGAGCGCGCCGGTCGACGACGAGACGGCGGCGGCGCTCGCCGCTCTCGCCGAGCGACTGCGCGCCGCCGGCGCGACGGTGGTCGATCTCGGGCCGTCCGTGCTCGGCACCGCGGAGGCCGAGGCGCTGTTCGACCGGCTGGTCCTGCACGAGATCAGCTACCCCGGCGGCTCCGGAGCCCCGGTGGCGCAGGTCTGGGCCGACTGGGACGAGCAGCTGCGGCTGCGCGCGGAGTGGGAGCGGGCCATCGCCGGGGTGGACGTCGTGCTCGCGCCGGTGGTGCCGTTCGCGGCGCCCGCGTTCCCGCTCGCCGAGGCCGACCGCCGGGCGATCGGCCGCTGGAGCTGCCGGGCGAACCTCGCCATGGGCCCGTCGACGGTGCTCCCGATCGGCCTCGGCGCGGTGTCCGGCCTGCCGCTGGCCGCGCAGCTGATCGGCGCGCACGGCGACGACCTCGCGACCCTCGGCGCGGCCCGGCTGCTGGCGGCCGAGGGCCTGGTGCCGCCGACGCTGCGGGCGCCCGAGACGGCCTGACCCGCCGTCCACCAGGCGGGACAAAGAGAAAACCCGACCCCAGAGGGGCCGGGTGGTATCCGGAAAGCATAGCCGAACGCCGCCTGCGGGCGGCGACGTGGCGCCGGATTGTCACCAACCGTCTGGTCGGGAGAGCCTGTCGATCCGCTCGGGAAGCTGCGAACTCCGAAGGTCGTGGTCGGTCAGCTCGTACCACCAGTGACTGCCCGCACCCTCGCCGGGTTCTCCCGCGAGCGCGCCGGCGCGGTAGGCGGGAGTGGGGTTGACCACCCCGACCGGCACGCGACGACGCGCTACGCGGATGGGGAACTCGAGATCGCTGTCGTTGCTGATGACGACGGCGGCGTCGACCGAGCGTTCCAGCACATCGATCAGGAGGTGCGAGGCGACGTTCACGTCGGATCCCTTCTCCTCCCGTCGGGCGATCGAGGCCATGAAGGTGGCTCCTGGGGCGTCGGCTCCGTCCCGGTCCCTGATCATCAGCGGCCAGGAGGGGGTGCTGAGGACCGGTCGCCCGCGTCGGTCCGGCGTCGCGAGTGGAGCGGTCGCCACCCGCGAGACGTAGCTCCCGAGAGCGAGGACGTCGATGGATCCATGCCGCTGCAGTGCACGGAGGTAGGTGTCCTGATCGCGTTGCCCCTGCGGATGAGAGGCCCCGCTGACGCGTGCGGTGCAGAAGACGATGCGCGTGCTCGATACCGCACCCCATCCCGCGCGGGGACCGTTGAGGAGGCTCGCGGCGAGCGCGCGAAGGTCGAGCCAGCGCCACCCCGTCGTGCCGCGGCCGCAGATCCGGCGCGCTCCGTAGTAGAGGTTGAACCCATCGATGTAGACGCCCACTCGCATGGACGGACGATAGACGCGTCGATGTCCGACCGCAGTCCGGTGGCGCCTGATCCGCGCCGCGCTTCACCCGCGCCGCTTCACCATCCGCCAATTCACGAGCTCCACGCCCGCGCGCACCGGGTGCTGCTCGGCGACCGCGACGAAGCCGTGGTGCGCGAAGAAGGGGCGCGCGGTGATGCTCACGTCCGCCGACAGCTCCGGCGCAGCCGGCGCCTGCGACTCTGCCTCGGCGAGCAAGCGGCTCGCGACGCCGCGGCGGAGGAAGCGCGGGGCGACGAACATCATGTCGATCCAGCCGTCGGCGCTGACGTCCGAGAAGCCGGCGAGCTCGCCGTCGATGATCGCGACGAAGGCGTTCCGCGTCAGCATCGCGGAATGCCAGGTCGGCACGTCGCGCTCTCCGGCCCAGGCGCGGATCTGCTCGGGGGAGTAGTCGGCGGCGGCCGTCTCGGTGACGGCGGCGAGGAAGACGGCCAGGGTTCCGGCGGCGTCGGACTCGGTGTAGGGGCGGATCGCGATCGGAGGCACCTCGACACCCTCCGCGCGAGATGCCACTTATGAGCTCGACACGCCGTGGAATCGCGTCATAACTGGCATCTCGCGAGGAGGGGGGGGTCAGCGCCCCAGCACCCGTGCGTACACGCGGAGGTAGTCGTCGACCATCCGCTCGACGGCGAAGCGGCGGACGGCCGTCTCGCGGACCCGCGCGCGGTCGAGCCGGCGGGCGCGCGGCACCGCGGCGACCGCCTCCGCCGCCGAGTCGACGACGAAGCCGCTCACGCCCTCGTCGACGATCTCGGGCATCGATCCGCGCCGGTACGCGATCACGGGGGTGCCGCAGGCCATCGCCTCGACCACCGAGAGGCCGAACGGCTCGTCGAAGCCGATCGGGTGCAGCATCGCGACCGCCGAGCCGAGCAGCGCCGCGCGCTCGGCCGGCCCGACGGAGCCGGCGTAGACGACCCGGTCGCCGTCGACGTGCGGCTCGACCTCCTCGCGCCAGTAGCGCTCGTCCTGCACGATGCCCGCGATCACGAGGCGCAGGCCCGCGTCGGCGGCGATGCGCACCGCCTCCGCCGTTCCCTTGTCGGGGTGGATGCGGCCGAGGACCACCAGGTCGTCGGAGCCGGGCTGCGCCGAGAACGGCAGCTCCGACAGGTCGATCCCGTGGTGCACCGTGGCGACGTAGTCGAGCTCGGGCGAGCGGTCGCTCTCCGAGATCGACACCAGGTTCGCGGTCAGCGGGTGCCGCAGCGCCTCGCGGTACGCGGGCAGGATGCCCGGGCCGGAGAAGCCGTGCACCGTCGTCACCAGCGGCACCGGCCACTGCGCGGCGAGCGCGAGCGGCAGCCAGTCGAGGTGGTTGTGCACGAGGTCGAACTCCCGCGAGCGGGCGAGCGCCTGCGCGATGTGCAGCGACTCCTGGACCCGCCCGTCGGCGCCGGACTCGGCGTAGCCCACCGGCACGACGCTCGCGAGCCGGCCGGCGGTCGCGGAGTCGCCGGTCGCGAACAGCGTCACGTCCACCCCGCGGCGCACCAGGCCCTCGGTGAGCAGGCTCGCCACCCGCTCCCACGGCCCGTAGTGCCGCGGCGGGGTGCGCCAGGCGACGGGCGCGAGCATCCCGACGCGCAGGCCCGCGACTCCCGGCACGCCCGTCACGCCGCGGCCGCCTGCGCGAGCTCCGCGCGGCGGACGACGAGCGAGGTGTGCAGGGCCGCGATGGTCGACTCCGCGCCCCGGTTCTCGTTGCGGCCGGTCGGCGTCAGGCCGTCGTAGCCGGCGCCGGTGACCGGATCGATCATCACGGTCCCGGAGTCGTTCACCCCGCGGAACCAGGCCCAGCACGCGGCCAGGCCGTCGCGCCAGAGCGGGTCCTCCTCGATCGTCAGCGCGCGGGCGCAGGCGGCCGCGAGCGCCGCGACCTCGATCGGCTGCTGGTCGAAGAGCGCGCCGGTCTCGCCGGGGCCGCGGCCCGCGACTCCGCAGACCGAGAGGCCGTTCTCGCCGGACTCGAGCGCGAGCAGGAACGCCAGCTGGTGGAAGCCTCGCGTGAGCAGCACGGGGTCGCCGAGCGCCGCGCCGGCCGCGAGCAGCGCCTCCGGGAGACAGCCGTTCGCGTAGCGCAGCCGCGGCTCGGGCCAGGGCCAGTCGGCCTCGGCCGCGTGGTGCAGCAGCGCCGAGCCGTCCGCGACGAGCTGCGCGGCGGCGGCGCTCTCGGGATGCGCCTCGAGCACCTCGACCGCGCCGAGTACAGCGGAGGTCATCGCGCGCAGGTGCGGGGAGCGCCGGGCGGCGAGGCGCTGGAACAGACGCATCCCGCGGTGCCGGCTGAGCGGCAGCTCCGCTCGCGCCGCGACGACGCCGGCGGCCCAGACGGCGCGGCCCCACCAGTCGCCGAGCGACGGCTCTTCCGGGGAGTCGCCCTCGGCCGAGACGCGGTTCCGCACCGTGCCGTCCGCGGCACTCGCGCGCTCGAGGAAGCGCAGGTACTGCTCGGTCAGCCGCCGCGTCACCTCGGACTGCTCCGGCTCCTGCGCCACCACGATCAGCGCGCGCGCCACGTCGTCGACGCAGTAGCCGTGCTCGCGCCGCGGCACGTCGAGCAGCGCGTGCTCGAAGAGCCCGCCCGCGTCGGTGAGCGCGTCGAGGTGGGAGTAGGGGAGTGCGGTCGAGAGGACCGGCGCCGTGCCGTCCGCTCGGGAGGTCACGCCGCGCGCTCCACCCGGAGGCGCTCGACCAGGTCCAGGTAGCGGCCGGCCGCGGCGGGCCAGGACAGCGCCTCCGAGGACAGTGTCGACGAGGGCAGTGCCGACGAGGGCAGCGCGGTGGTGTCGGGCGCGGTGACAGCGGCCCCGGCGAGCACCTCCCGCAGCGCGTCGGCCATCGCCGCCGGGTCCTCGTGCGCGACGGTGCGGCCGCGCGGCGCGGTCAGCAGCTCGAGCGCGTGCGGGAACGCGGTCGCGACGACGGGGCGCCCCGCGGCGAGCGCCTCCACCAGCACGCCGGAGGTGACCTGGTTGCGGGAGTCGTAGGGGAGCAGCACCGCGTCGGCCTCCGCGACCGCGGCGGCGAGCTGGGCCGGGTCGAGGTAGCGGCCGTCGAGGACGACCCGGTCGCCGAGACCGAGCTCGGCGACGAGCGCGGCGAGCGACTCGCGGTACGCCTCCCCGTGCGAGGCGACGACCTTCGGGTGCGTCTGCCCGAACACCGTGTAGCGGGCGTCGACGCCGGCGTCGCGGAGGAGCGCCGTGGCGCGGATCCCCCACTCGATGCCCTTGCCGGGGCCGATCAGGCCCCAGGTGATGATCTGCGGGGTGTCGCCGGAGTCGGCGCGCGGCGCGGTGCGCTCGGCGCCCCACGTCCAGACCGGCACGCCGTGGGCGATGACGCCGACCTTGCGGGTCTCGACGGAGTAGCGGCGCTCGAGGATCTCGGCGGCGACGGCCGTCATCACTACGACCGCGTCGGCGAGGGCGGCGACCCGCTCCAGCACCGAGCGCTGCGAGTCGCTGGGCGTCTCGAGGACGGTGTGCAGGACGACGATCGCCGGGACCGTGAGCTGCTCCATCAGCGCGAGGACCTCGTCGCCGTCCGGACCGCCGTAGATGCCGTACTCGTGCTGGATCACGGCGACGTCGCTGCGGCTCAGCTCCGCCGCGGCGTGCGCGATGCTCGCCGGGTCGCCCGCGACGAGCTCGGCGACGACACTCCGGCCGACGGCCGAGCCGGGGACGGCGAGCTCGTCCATCACCCGGACGGTGCGGATCGTCGCGCCGTGCTCCGCAGCAAGCGCGTCGCCGAGCGACTGGGAGAAGGTGGCGAGGCCGCAGCGGGTCGGCGGGAAGGTCGAGAGCATCCCGACGACGGCGCCGCCGCCGTGCGCGAAGGGGAGGTGCTGCGTGGGGGTGAGGGGGTGCGCCATGCTGACTCCAGCCGCGGTCGTGCGGCCTCGGGGGAGCGACCGCGAACGGGCGAGGCGACTGCCGGCCGGCACCCCTCGCGGGATCGCGGCAACCGGATCCGGTCCATCGCCGGCGGACCGGTCCTGAGTGACGTCACCCTAGAGGGGGTGGATGAACATCCGGGGTCGACTTCGTTCTCCGGCCATCGAGATGCCACTTGTGCACGCCTTTCACGGCGTGTCGCGTGCACAAGTGGCATCTCGCGGCGGGGGTCAGACCCGCGTGGGCGTCAGGGCGGTGGCCACCAGGGCGGCGCAGAGGAGGGCGATCGCCGTCAGAACCGCGGCGACGCCGAGCGGCGCGGCCAGGAGGGGGGTCGCCAGCACCGCGAGGGCGGCGGGCAGGACGAGGGCGGCGCGGAGCGGGCGACCCTCGGCGAGGGGCAGGTGCACGGCCCACAGCATCACCAGGAAGGCGGCGACCGGCACGGCGACCGCGGCGCCGATCACGGTGTCGCTCGCCTCCAGGTGCCCGGCCGTCGCCGCGACCGCCGACTCGAGGCCGGCGCCCAGGCCGCCGAGCGCCGCGAAGATCACGAAGTGCGCGTACCCCCAGCGGAAGGAGAGGTCGCGCCGCCGCTCGAGCAGCTCGCCCGAGGGGTGCAGGAACGACAGCCACCACAGCGCGAAGACGATCACCAGCGCGCAGGCCGCGACGATCACGAGCGAGAGGCTCACGCCCGACTCCGTCACCGCCTGCTGCACCCCGGTCACGGCCGCGAGCACGCCCTCGCCGAGCAGGATGATCGTGAACAGCCCGTAGCGCTCGGCGATGTGGTGCGGATGCCAGCTCGACTCGCCCGCCCGCAGCGCCCAGAGCGGCACCGCCAGCTCGAGCGCCGCCAAGACGACGAAGCTCACCACTCCGTACTGCTCCGGCAGCAGGAGCCGCAGCAGCCAGCCGACCTGCACGAGCGAGAACCCGCCCGCGCTGCGCAGCGCCGAGACCCGCTGGCTCGGCGTCGACACGGCGACCCGCAGCCACTGGCTCACCAGCGCGAACCGCATGATCGCGTAGCCGACCGTGATCGCCGTGAAGTCGCCCTCCTCGAACGCCGTCGGCACCCCCGCCGCGAGCACGAGCACCCCGCCCATCTGCGCGAGCGTGAGCAGGCGGTAGGGCACGTCGTCGGTGTCGTAGCCGGAGGCGAACCAGGTGAAGTTCATCCAGGCCCACCAGATCGCGAAGAACACCATCGCGAAGGGGAGGACCGTCTCGCCGAGGTGTCCCTCCTCCGTCGCGTGCGCGAGCTGCGCGGCGATCTGCGCGATCGCGACGACGAAGGTCAGGTCCACGAGCAGCTCGAGCGGCGACGACACCCGGTGCGGCTCGTCGACGGCGCGCGGGCGCATCCGGACGCGGAGGAGGGTCATGCGCTCATCCTGCACCCGCCGTCGCGCTCGTGCCGGCGGTGCGGGAGGCGACGCTCGATCCGCTCGACCCGGTGCCCACCGCCGTGCTCGACCTCCCGCTGTTCGTCGGCGCCTGCGCCCGCGCCGTGGTCGGACTGCGGTGGGCGGCCTGGACGGCTGCCGAGGCGGCCGGTGCCTGCTCCGCAGGACGCTTGCTGCACAACATCAGCTGAGAGCGGGGGGCGTCCCCCCAGGAGGGAGGGACCCCCTCCTCAGCTGATGTTGTGCGGCGACCCGCCCGCTTCACGAGAAGAGGCCGTCGCAGGGGCTCTGTCACCAGCGCAGTGACACGGGCAGATATTCGGAGAACGATCATTCTCCATTCGCTTGCATCGACCTCGCGGCTCGTCTACCTTGATCGTCAAGCAACCCGATGCTGATTGATCTGCTGCGTGCCGACATGCTCACCCGAGGGCAGGCACGTCCCCTCATCATCACTCTCCTCCGGCGACCCGAATCGCTTGCGGAGGGACTTCGGCGCGCCTCCCCTCCCCGAAACACCCGAAGACTGAGGATCCTGGCCTTGATCGCGCACTCCGCGGGCACTCTGCCCGCTGAGCCGCCGACCCCTGCGCGGAGCACCCCGCCGCGCAGGGGCGACGAGCTCGGCACACCCCTGCCCGCCCCCTTCATCACCCGCTCCGCGGCCTCGACCGAGGCGATGCCGATCGGCTACGCCCCGACCCGCGAGCGGTCCTGGGCGCGGACTCCGGCCCGCACCGAGCCGGCCGCCCCCGCCGTCCCGGCCACCCCGCCGGCCCGCGAGGGACGGCACACCTCGAAGCCCGTCGGCCGCCTGGTCGCCGTCCTCCCCGCGCACAACGAGGAGGAGGGGATCGCCGCCGCGATCCTCGGCCTGCAGACGCAGACCTCGCCGCCGGACCGGATCGTCGTCGTCACCGACAACTGCACCGACCGGACCGCCGAGATCGCGATCGCGCACGGCGCCGAGGTCTTCGCCACCACCGGCAACACGGCAAAGAAGGCCGGCGCCCTGAACCAGTTCCTCGGGGTCCTGCTGCTCGAGCTCGAGGACGAGGACCTCGTCCTGGTGCAGGACGCCGACTCCGCGCTCGACCCGGACTTCCTCGCGATCGCCCGCCTGAAGATCGGCATCGCGCGGATCGGCGCCGTCGGCGGCGTCTTCCGCGGCACCCCCGGGGGCGGGCTGGTCGGCCACCTCCAGCGCAACGAGTACGCCCGCTACGCCCGCGACGTCCGCCGCCTGAACGGCAAGTGCCTCGTCGTCACCGGGACGGCCGCGGTGCTGCGCGGCGCGCTGCTGCGCGAGATCAGCCGTGCCCGGCGCGACGGGCGCATCCCCGCAGGCGACGGTCGCGGCGGCATCTACGACACGACGGTCCTGACGGAGGACAACGAGCTCACCTTCGCCATCAAGCACCTCGGCTACGAGGTGCTGAGCCCGGCCGGCTGCACGCTCGTCACCGAGATCATGCCGACCTGGCGCGAGCTCTGGAACCAGCGGCTGCGCTGGAAGCGCGGCGCCGTCGAGAACTGCGTCCAGTACGGACTCACCCGCGTCACCTGGCCCTACTGGGGCCGCCAGCTGCTGACCATGGCCGGCTGCTTCGTGACCTACGTCTACCTCGCGACCGTCGTGTACGCGCTGGTGATGGGCGGGCTCTCGATCCAGCCGTTCTGGCTCGCCGTCACCCTGATCTTCGTCGTCGAGCGCGTCGTCACCGTCCGCGACCGGGGCTGGCGGCACATGCTGCTCGCCGGTCTGATGTACGAGCTGTTCCTCGATCTGTTTCTGCAGATCGTCCACACCAAGGCCTACCTGGACGCGCTGACACGACGTCAGCGCGCCTGGTGATCGAAGGAGAAACCCATGTACAACAACCTCTCGTCCTCCGCCGGAGCCGGGCTGGGCGCCGGCGCGCTCGCCGCGACCGGTTTCGACTCGCTCTGGTGGGGGCTCGCGGCGTTCGCGCTCATCGCGGCCGGCACCGCGGTGATGCGGATCGTGCCCCGACGCCGCGGGGAGCACAGCTGACGGGCGGCCGCCCGGATCAGCGCACGACGGCGGCGGTCGCCGCGGAGGTGCGCACCGCACTCGTCCAGCCGGTCTTCGTGCCGGTGACCGAGACGGTGATCCGGGCGCCGACCACCGAGGTCGTCGGGACGTAGGCCGCCGACGTCGCGCCGGAGATCGCGGTGCCGCCCGCCCGCCACTGGTACTTCAGGGCGACCGGGGCCGGTCCCCAGGTCCCCGCCTTCGCGGTGAGGGTCGAACCGACCTTCGCTGTCCCCGTGATCGTCGGAGTCGGCGCGGTCAGCGTCCCCTTGGCCACGACCGCGGTGCTCGGCGCGGTGCGGCTCTCGGTCGGGTAGCCGGCCTTCGTGCCCGTGACCGTGACGGAGACCCGCTTGCCGACGGTGCCGCTGGTCGGGGTGTAGGCCGGGAAGGTCGCCCCGCTCAGGGCGACGCCGTCGGCGCTCCACTGATAGGCGAGCGCGACCGGCGCGGGCGTCCAGGCGCCCGGCTGCGCGGTGAGGGTCGAGCCGACCTGCGGCGTGCCCGTGATCGACGGAGTGGCGGCGCCGAGTGCGGCCGTCGCCTCGGACCGGTAGACGGCCACGTGATCGACGCTCATCGTGCCGCCCGACGTCTTCGGGGCGCCCGCGCTGTCGCAGCCGCACACCCCGTCGGGCAGGCCCCCGCCGATGGCGAGGTTCAGGATGAGGAAGTAGTCGTTGCCGATGGCGGCGTTCCACGCCTCCTCGGTCATGCCCTCCTGCTCGACGGTGTGCCGCACCTCGCCGTCGACCAGGAACTGCAGCCGCTCCTGCCCTGCGACCCGCCGGTCGACCAGTGCGGAGTAGGTGTGGAAGGCGGTCAGGCAGCCCGCGCAGTCCTGCAGCCCGCTCGTGAGGCCGTACGGCTCGTCGCACTCGCCCGCATCGACGAGGTCGCAGTGGAAGGTCTGGATGACCTGCGAGGTGCCGTTGACCGCCTCGAGGATGTCGATCTCGCCCGTCCGCGGCCAGTCGATCGCGCCGTTCTCGTCGAGGCCGAGCGCCCAGAACGCCGGCCAGTAGCCGGTCGCCTGCGCGGGGGCCGGCTGGCGGATCGACGCGGTCATCAGCAGCTGGCCGCCGGCCGGGGCGGCGAAGGACTTGTCACGCGTGATGATTCGGCCCGACGTCCAGGCCCCCGCCTGATCCCTCAGTGCGCGGACGGCGAGGTTCCCGGCGCCGTCGAGGAACACGTTGGCCGTGGAGTCGGTGGTGCGGTCGACGGCGCCGGTGCCCCAGGTGCCGAGCTCGTGGATCCACGCCGGACCGACGGGACCGCCAGCGGCGCCGTCGAAGTCGTCGGCGAAGACCGTCGTCCAGCCGTCCGCGGCGGCGGGAGCCGCCAGGGCGACGGCGGCGGCGGAAGCGGGGGCTCCGCTCTCCGCGGCGTCGGCCGGAGCGTCGCCCACGCCGCTGAGGAGCGGCACGGTCAGGGCGAGCGCTGCCAGCGCGGCGAGGCGGGTTCTGATGCGGCGCACGGCGACCTCCACGGGTTCTGCGGAGCGAGGTGCTCCCGATCGCGTCGGTCGTCAGGCTAGGAGCGGGGGTGGTGCGCGGGTCCCTCCCGGGTCGGGGTGCAACGCACGCAGGAATCCTCGGCTGCCGGCCCGCCTACGATGGTCCGGATGACGATCGACAGGGCGACCGCCACCTCCGAGCGCGGAACGACTCCGCCCGGAAGCGACCGCTCCGTCCTCGCCCGCCGCGCTGTCCTCCTCCGCCGGGTCGGCCTCGGCCTCGCCCTGGTCGCGGCCGCCGCGCTCCTCCGCGTCCTGTCGCCCGACGCCGCCGGCGACGTCCTCTCCGACGCCGTCCGCGACTTCCTCACCCTGGCGATCAGCGTCGTCATCGAGTCGCTGCCGTTCGTCTTCCTCGGCATCGTGCTCTCGATCGCGGTGCAGCTCTGGGTGCCGGAGGCGGTGCTGCTGAGGATCCTGCCGAAGCGCGCCCTGCCGCGGCGCCTGGTGATCTCGCTGCTCGGCGTGCTGCTGCCGGTCTGCGAGTGCGGCAACGTGCCGCTCGCGCGCGGGCTGATCGTGAAGGGGCTGTCCGTCTCGGAGTCGATGACCTTCCTGCTCGCGGCGCCGATCGTGAATCCGATCACCATCGTCACGACCTATCAGGCGTTCGGCTGGGCCGACGGGATCCTGGTCTGGCGCATCGTCGGCGGCTTCGTGATCGCGAACCTGGTCGGCTGGATCTTCAGCCGGCACACCGACCCGATGGCGCTGCTGACCCCGCGGTTCCGCGCGGCCTGCGAGGCGGGCGAGCGGCCCTCCCGCACCGTCCGCGCCAAGGCCCGCCGCAGCGTGCTGCTCTTCGCGGAGGAGACCGGCGCGATGCTGCCGGCCCTGTTCGTCGGCGCCGCGATCGCCGGACTGATCCAGGTCGGCGTCTCGCGCGACGTGCTGACCACCCTCGGCGGCGACCCGCTCTGGTCGGTGCTCGCGCTGATGGTGCTCGCCTTCGTGATCTCGATCTGCTCCAACGTCGACGCGTTCTTCGTCCTCTCCTTCGGCTCGACGTTCCTGCCCGGCGGCATCATCGCCTTCCTCGTCTTCGGCCCGATGATCGACATCAAGATGCTCGCGCTGCTGCGCACCACCTTCTCCGCGCGCACCCTCGTGCGGATCACCGCGCTGGTCGGCCTCTGCGCCGCGGTCCTCGGCCTGGCGGTGAACCATGCGCTCTGAGCGCCTGCTCGCCCGCTGGAAGGGCGTCGTCCTCAGCCTGATCGGCGTCGTCTCGACGCTCTGGCTCGCGGCGACCGGCCGGCTCGGCCTCTACATCCACCCGCGCTACTTCGAGTTCTCGGTGATCCTCGCGGCGGTCGCGGCGGTGCTGCTGATCTGCGCGTTCGCGATCGTGCCGGGGGCGGAGGAGGACGACGGGCGTGCGGAGGACCACCTTCACGAGCACGCCCCGCGCCGCCGCTGGCGGGCCGGCCTCGCCGCGCTCGGGAGCCTCGCGGTGATCGCCTGCGCCGCCGTCGCGCTGCTCGTCGTGCCGCCCGCCGCGCTGACCGCCTCGACCGCGACCCAGCGCGAGGTCAACACCAGCGCCGTCGACGCCTCGGTCACCGCGCAGGCGCCCACCGGCGACACCGCGTCCTTCACCGTCCGCGACTGGGCGACGCTCCTGCGCCAGGGCGCGAGCGAGCAGTTCCTGGCCGGGCGCACCGCGACGGTCAGCGGCTTCGTCACTCCCGACGCGAGCGACCCGGAGAACGTCTTCTACGTCGCCCGCTTCATCGTCACCTGCTGCGCCGTCGACGCGCAGCCGGTCGGCGTGCCGATCCACCAGCCGGGCTGGGCCGACACGTACACCGAGGGCGAGTGGCTGGAGGTGACCGGCGGCTTCGGCGCGAACCCGAGCGTCACCAGCGCCGAGGCGGTCGTCCTCGAGCCCGACGTCGTGACGCCGATCGACGAGCCGGCGATGCCGTATGTCTACTGAGCGCCGGGGCGGGGAGCGCGCGTTCTCCCGCGTCTTCTGGAGCGTCACCGCCGTCCTCGTCCTCGCCGTCGGCGGCCTCACCGCCGCCACGATCGCCAAGGGCCCGCGCGTCGCCTCGCTCGAGGTCAGCACCTCCGGCGTCGTCGAGCGCGACGGCGGCCGCGCCCGCGTGCACCTCGACCAGGCGATCGAGCCCGACGCCCTCGACCGCGTCCGCGTCACTCCGGAGACCCCGCACACGGCCGAGCTCGAGGGCGGCGTGCTCACCGTCACCTTCGACGACACCCTCCGCTACGTCACCGAGTACGAGATCGCCATCGACGGCGCGCAGGGCATCGCGACCGGCGCCGAGTCCGACCTCTCCGCCGCCTTCACCACCAAGGACCCCGACCTCTACACCCTCGACCGCACCGCCGAGGATCCCGCCCAGCCCGACGCGATCCGCGTCCGCCCGCTCTCCGGCGGCGACACCCGCGTCCTCTACACCGCCGACCGGATCCAGGACTACGCCGTCGTCGGCCCGGTGCTCGTCGTCGTGACCCTCGAGCCCGACGACACCACCCTCATCCGCACGCTGACCCTCGACACCGGCTCCGAGGGCGTCATCCCGCTGCCCGGCCCCGGCGTCGTCCGCGAGCTGCACGCCTCGCCCGAGAAGGGCGTGCTCGGCTGGACCTTCACCGGCTCCGCGCCCACCGGCCCGCTCGACCGCGCGCTCTACGCCTACGACCTCACCGACCAGAAGGCGGAGGCCGTGCCGATCACCGGCATCGACGGCGGCCCGCTGCGCGCGACCGACTGGATGTTCGTCCCCGGCACCACCTCCGTCGTCACCCACTCCCTCGACGACACCGTGCTGCTCGTCGACCTGCTCACCCCCGGCACCATCAGCCCGCTCGGCCAGCACGCCGAGCTGCGCGGCTTCGTCCCCGGAGCGAACCGGCTGGTCGTCGCCGACCCCGACTCCGGCTCCGTGATCGACCTCGCCGACGGCTCCGTCGAGACGCTCGCCCTGCCGCCCGCCGACGTCGGCCCGACCACCTCGCCGGTGCAGCTGCTGCTCCTGGACTCCGACAGCTACCTGGAGCTCGAGGCCGACTACTCGCCCGAGACCGGCACCGCCCAGTACTCCGTCGTCCGCGTCGACGCGAGCGGCACCACCGAGATCTTCCGCACCTCGCCGACCGGCCGGATCCGCGGCGTCTGCCTCTCGCCCAACGGCCAGTTCGCCGCCGTCGAGGCCGTCTCCGCCGAGGGCGTCCCCGACGACTACCCCGACGTCCCCGGCTTCAGCGCCACCTCCACCGTCCTCGTCGACCTCGGCACCGGCGACACCTCCCGCAGCGTCAACGGCGTCTCCCGCGACTGGTGCGCGTAGCCCCACCCTGCTGGCCGAGCAGCCCCGCAGGGCGGCCCTCCATGCTGGTCGAGTAGCCCCGGAGGGGCGTATCGAGACCCGCCGACGTCAGCAGGCCGGGTCTGCAGACTCCCGTTCCGGCGCCGGTGGATCTCGATACGCCCGCTCCGCGGGCTACTCGATCAGCATGAACCGCCCCTGCACCGGCGGCCCTCCGCGCTGGTCGAGCAGCTCCGCAGGGCGATGGGCGCAAGATACGGCAGCGCCGAATTCATGCTGGTCGAGTAGCCCCGGAGGGGCGTATCGAGACCCACCCTCGTCAGCAGGCCGGGTCTGCAGACTCACGTCCAGACGCCGGTGGATCTCGATACGCCCGCTCCGCGGGCTACTCGATCAGCATGGAGCGCCCCGACAGCCGCGCGTCCTTCCACCGCAGGTCCTTCCAGCGCAGCGCCGGCCGCTCGACCAGCCACCACGAGGCCACCGCGAGCAGGAGCGTCACCGCCACGACGAGCGCCAGATTCGCCGCCATCGGCAGGCGCCCCAGCACCTCGAGCACGAGCTGCTGCACCGGATAGCTCCACAGGTACAGCCCGTAGGAGAAGTCGCCGAACCGCGCCGCCCGCCGCAGCACCGGCAGCGACCCGGTGCCCACGACGATCACGAGCACCGGCAGCGCGACCCACAGCGCCACCTGCTGCAGCGGAGTCCCGGCCGCCAGGAGCAGCACCGCGAGCGCCACGACGCCGGCCGGCCAGCGCAGCCATCGAGCCGGCACCAGCAGCCGCACCGCCGCGGCCGCCGCGAAGAACGCGCACAGCTCCGCGGAGGACCCGAGCGCTCCGCCCAGCCCCGTCACCACCGCGAGCCCCACGAGCGCCAGTACCGCGAGCACCCCGCGAGCCAGCCCCCGCCCCGGCACCCACCGCAGGGCCAGCACCCCGAGGTAGCAGCAGAACTCCACCCCCAGCGTCCACAGCGAGCCGTTCACCGCCGGCCGCGCGTGCACCGCCGAGTCGAAGACGCCCGGCAGCTCGTACTGCGCCAGCAGCGGCACGTTGAGCGCATAGGCCCAGGTCTGCGGCGAGGAGAAGTACGCCCCGGCCGGCAGCGACGACACCAGCGGCCCGAGCACGAGCATGCTCACCGCGACCACGACGATCAGCGCCGGGAAGATCCGCAGCACCCGGTGCCAGAGGAACCGCCCCGCGCTCGGCGCGCGCTCCATGCTCCCCGCGATCAGGAATCCGCTGACGCAGAAGAACACCGAGACGCCGAGCGAGTGCACGGGCAGCCCGAGCAGCCGCGGCGCCGGCTCGCCGAGCAGCACGGCGCCGTGCCCGACGACGACCATCAGCGCGGCGACCAGCCGCAGGGCGTCGAAGTCGTTGCCGCGCGCAGTCACGCCCTCACCGTAGAGGGCGCGAGCGACACCGCGAGCCTCAGTCGAAGCGCATCCCCTCCGGCCGCGGCGGCAGCACGAACAGGATCAGCAGGAACACCGCGCCCGCGATCGGGATGAACAGCGCGAAGATCCACATCCCGCTGTAGTTCACATCGTGCAGCCGTCGCCAGATCAGCGCGAGCGAGGGCACCAGCGTGCCGAGCGCGATCGCCCCGGCCAGCACGGCCACCCACGGCGTCGCGAAGTCCAGCTCGCCCGAGCGGAACGGCGTGAACGACAGCTGCAGCCCCGGCTCCGAGCCGTCGATCAGCTGCAGCGCGAGGTTCAGCAGGGTCCCGGCGAGGATGATCCACCAGTACTCCGCGCGGCTCGCCCTGCCGCGGAAGCGCGCGTACTGCGAGAAGAAGCGCCGGACCGCGGCGAGCGGAGGAGCACCGTAGTACGGCTGCCCGGGGACGGGGATCGTGCTCTGACTCATGCGCTTCACGCTATCCCGCACTCGTCGGGCAGGTCGTCGTCCGCGGGGAGGAGACGCCTCGCTCTAGCGGACCGCCGCGGCCTGCTCGCGCCGCACCGCGGCCGACGAGCGCGCCTCCACGATCAGGCTCACCACGAGCCCGACCGCGATCATCACGATCGCCACCCACGGCAGCAGATCGAGTCCGCTCAGGTCGATGGTCAGCCCGCCGACGATCGCGCCGCCGCCGATGCCGATGTTGAACGCGGTCGTCTGCAGCGCTGCGGCGAGGCTGCGCAGCTGGAACGAGGAGGTGCGCAGCATCCGCGTCTGCAGCATCGCCGGGATGCCGCCGAACGCGATGTTCCAGACGATCGCCGCGACGACGATCGCGACCGTGGCCCGCGAGCCTGCGGCAAGCCCGAGCGCGACCAGCGCGAGCACCACGGCGATCGCCGCGACCACGAAGCCGGAGCGCGGGAAGCGGTCGGTCGCGAAGCCGGCGAGCACGAGGCCCACCGCGCCCGCGCCGCCGAACGCGAAGAGGAGGAGCGGCACGCTGTCAGGCGAGAACGACGCGTTCTCGAGCCACGGCGTGACGTAGGTCGAGAGCGTGTTCTGGCCGATCAGCACCAGCAGGATGACGACGCAGACGCCGATGATGCGCGGCAGGCTGCGGTCCTTGCGGGCGGGCAACCGGATCTCGCCGGTGCGCAGCGGGATGCTGTGATCGACCGCCGGCAGGAACTTCACGACGAGCAGCGCCAGCAGCAGCACGATCGCGCCGAGGATCGCGAACGTCGGACGCCAGCCGAACGCGTGGCCGAGCGCGGTGCCCACCGGCACGCCGAGGACGAAGGCCGCCGAGCCGCCGCCGGCCGTGATCGCGGTCGCCCGGCCGAGGTGCTCCGGAGCGACGAGGTGCGCCGAGTAGGCGGCGACGATCGCCCAGAACAGTCCGTGCGCGAGCCCGCCGAGGATGCGCGCGCCGACCAGCAGCGCGAACGTCGGGGCGAGCGCGGCCAGCACGTTCGCGACCGCGATCGTGCACAGCGCGACGAGGAGCAGGCTCTTCCGCGAGAACCGCTGCGTCACCAGCGTCAGCGGCGTCGTCGCGATGACGACGGTCGCCGCGAAGATCGTCACCAGCTGACCGGTCAGCGGGATGCTCACGCCGAGGTCCCGCGACATGTCCGGGATGAGGCCGGTCGGCAGGAACTCGCTGGTCACCGACACGAAGACGGCGCCGGCGAGCGTGAGCAGGCCGATCCAGGGGAAGGCTGCGGGGGAGGTCGTGCGGGTGCTGGAGCTGGTGCGCGGAGGGGTGTTCACGGTGTCCTGAGGGAGGAGGGGCGGGCGGCGACCATCAAGCCTCGCACGCCCCGGCCCCCCTCAGGTGTCCTGCGGGTTACTTCGCGACCGTGCTCACTTGACGACCGTCTTGGCCGCGCTGGTCTTGCTCAGCGTCGTGTAGCCCGCCTTCGTGCCGGTGACCGTCACCGTGATCGCCTTGCCCGCGTCCGCCGACACCGTCTTGTAGGTCGCCGACGTCGCGCCCGAGATCGCCGTGCCGCCGCGCTTCCACTGGTAGCTCAGCGTGACGGGCGCCGGCGACCAGGTGCCCGGCACCGCGGTGAGGGTCTGGCCGACCTTCGCGGTCCCGGTGATCGTCGGGGTCGCGCCGGTCAGCACGCCGCCGGTGACGAGCGCGGTGGTGGCGCTGGTCTTGGTGGCGGGGGAGTAGCCGGTCTTCGTGGAGGTGACGGAGACGGTGATCGTGGCGCCGGCGTCGGAGGCCTTGAGCACGTAGGTCTTCGCGGTGGCGCCGGAGATGTAGGTGCCGCCGTTCTTCTTCCACTGGTAGGTCAGCGTCGTGCCGGAGTCCCAGGTCCCCGAGTTCGCGGTGAGGGTCGAGCCGACCTTCGTCGTGCCGGTGATCGTCGGCGTCGGCATCAGCGTCTGCAGTGCCGCCTTCGCGGTGACCGCGGCGCTGGTCTTCGTGACCGCGGTGTAGCCGGACTTCGTGCCGGTGACCGCGACGGTGATCGCCGCTCCGGCGTCGGCCGCGACGAGCGTGTAGGTCGTCGCCGTGGCCCCGCTGATCGCGGTGCCGTTGCGCTGCCACTGGTAGGCGAGCGTGACGGGCGAGGGCGTCCAGGTCCCGGGGACCGCGGTCAGCTTCTGCCCGACGGTCGCGGTGCCGGTGATGGTCGGCGTGGCCCCGGTGATGACCGCGCCGTTGGTGACGGCCGCGGTCGTCGCGCTCGTCTTGGTCGCGGGGGAGTACCCGGTCTTCGTGCCGGTGACGCTCACGGTCAGCGTCGCTCCGGCGTCGGAGGCCTTGAGGACGTACGTCTTCGCGGTGGCGCCGGAGATGTACGTGCCGCCGTTCTTCTTCCACTGGTAGCTCAGCGTCACGCCGGAGTCCCATGCTCCCGGGTTCGCCGTGAGCGTCGATCCGACGGTGGTGCTGCCCGAGATGGTCGGCGTCGGCATGAGCGTCTGCAGCGGCAGCCCGACCTGGGTGGCCGAGCTGGTGCGGGTCGCGGTCGTGTACCCGTACTTCGTGCCGGTCACGCTGACGGTGAGCGCGGTCCCGGAGTCGGCCGACGTGACGACGTAGCTGCTGCCCGTGGCCCCCGCGATCGCGGTCCCGTTGCGCTTCCACTGGTACGCCAGCTCGACGGGCGCGGGACCCCAGTTGCCCGGGTTCGCGGTGAGCGTCCCGCCGATCGCGGCGGACCCGGTGACGGTCGGCACGGAGTTCGTGAGCGAGCCGGAGGTGACGGTGACGGCGGCACTGGTGCGCGCGGCCGTCGCGTAGCCGGCCTTGGTGCCGGTGACCTGCACGGTGATCGCGTTGTTGAGATCCCACTGCGAGACGACGTACTGAGGACCGGTCGCGTCGCTGATCGGGTCGCCGTTGCTCAGCCACTGGTAGGACAGGGCCACGGGTGACGGACCCCAGGTGCCGGGAACCGCGATGAGAGTGTCGCCGGCGGTCGCGGACCCGCTGATGGTCGGCGTCGGCGCGGTGAGGGTGCCGACGTTGGCGAGCGTCAGAACGAAGTCGCCCTTGTTGAAGTCGAAGTTGGACACCTGCAGGAAGTAGGTCTTACCGGCTTGCACGGCGAAGCTGGCGTTGGCCCGGTCGAAGGAGTAGTCGTACTCGCCCGTGCTGCCCGTCTCGGTGTACTGGTACGGGCAGGCCAGCATCGCTCCAGGAGTGACTCCATCGGACTCGTAGACCCCGAGATTCACGGGAGAGAAGCTGTCGCCGAGGTCCGCCTGGACGCTTCCGGTCGCGGGTGCGCGGTACTTGTACCAGACGGAGCCCATGAAGGGGTTGTAGTCACAGCCCGAGTAGGGCTCGTACCAGTTGTTGTCGATCTTCGAGGTCGACCCCTGGATCGTCGCGGGAACGCTCGAGATCACCGATGCCGACGAGTAGGTGGTGTTCGGGACGGCGGCGCTGGCGGAAAGGAAGAACTCGGCGTTCGCGGGCTCCCCGGTTTCGGTCGAGTAGTGGTCGACGCTGACCTGGAAGTAGTAGGTCTTCCCGGCCTCCGCCTGGACGAAGTTCCGTTCGCGGTATCCGACCTCGGTGCAGCTGATGCGGGCCGCGTCCGTGATCGGCCCATCGGCGAACGCGCTGACGATCGTCGATGAACCCCCGAAGGTCAGAGTCTGCCTTTTCGTCGAGACGTACTTGAACCAGGTCGAGCCGTATCCGTAGGTGAAGAACTCCGAGTAGTCGGGGTCGGTCGTGCGACAGGTGGAATCCTCGCCGTCGGAAAGCGTCGCGCCCGCGTAAGGGGCGACGGTCGAGAACGGCAGTGTCGTCACTGCGGTCGCGTTTTCGCGCAGGTCGTTCGCCGGCGGAGTCGCGGCGACCAGCGCTCGCGGCTCCACTGCCTGCGGTGCGGCCTGCCGGGCGGCCGGCGCGTCCGTGTGCCACTGACCGGAGGTCTCCGAGACCGGCGCGGCCGACGGTGCGGCTTCCGCCGCCACAGCCGCCGGAGCGACCAGCAGCCCGAAGCCGACCGCGAGGGCGGTGGCGAGGGCGAGGACCCGCGCGCGGGCGGGACGGTGTTCGGGCATGACGACTCCAGGGCGAGCGGCGAGCGGGTGGCAGTGCTGTGCCTGCGGGTCCCGAGCGCGGCTGCACCACGTTCGTCGAGGAGGCTCCTCAGTGTGATGAGATTCACAGGGAGCGGATACCACCCGTTCGGGGCGGTCTGGAGAGAACTACTCAGCCGGGGAACTGCTCTGGCGAGCCCCGGCCGCTACTGCAGCGGGTACGCGCGCCCGTTCACCAGCAGCGTGTCGCCCGCGGCGCTATCCGGCCCGAGGTGGTCCTCGAGCGACGCGGCGGCCGTGTCGGCGGCGGCGCCCTGGGCGGCCACTCCGGTCGAGAGCAGCAGGCCGCAGGCCAGCGCGGTGATCACGGTGGTGCGGTTGCTCGGCATGCGGTTCATCGGCGTCGTCCTTGGCGTCGTGGGGGTCGCCGCCCCCGGGGTGTGGGAGCGGTTTCAGAACGCTCCGAGCCTACGGCTCCGACCCGATGCGCCGCCTGGCACCTTTCTGGGGTTCCCCTGTGCACAGTGCAGTTGGCCAGTCAGGAGGCGCCGCGGTCACGGACGCGCGGAGATCGTCTCGAACGCTCGGCTCGTGCTGACGATCTGGTCTCGGAGGTCGGGCGAGAGCGAGCGGGCGACGAAGACGAGCGAGCGGCGGATGTTCTCGGGACGGCGGTCGAAGACGGACTCGTTGTGTGCCAGACGATTCCGGATATCACGCAGGTCCGTGAGGGCGTCGTGGATCTTCACGCGATCGGTCCCGGGCTGGTATGCCCGATTCAATGCCGGCACCCAGAGCGTCTTCTCGTGGAGCCCGTCCGAGAGGTAGGTCCAGAAGCCGAACATCAGTTCCGCGATGACCTTGCCGCGAGGCGTCGGTCCGCCAGTGGTGTACCTCGCGTACTTGCGGGCGGCCTTGATCGCGGAGCGCGGGGTCGCGTTCTTGTCCTGAGGCACACCGTGAGAGTCGAGAGCCAGGTGCACGGGCAGTAGTTGCTCATACGTCGCTTGCTCGATCCAGTCGCGGCCGTGAATCGCAGGGTGGGCGAGCAGCGCTCGGTCGTACGCGTTCCGCAGTCCTACCTCGAGGTGACCGAGGTCGTGGAGCAGCTCCGCCGACAGGCGCGCGTTCCACTCGTAGAAGGCGAGAGCGCGAGCGTGATCGCCCCCTGCTGCGCGCACGTATTTCGCGAAGCGCTCGACAGTGAGCCATTCGACGACCCACGGTCCAGCGCTGCTCGGCATCTTCCGCCCTCCCGGCGTACACTCGACGCATCGAGAGCCTTTGATGACCGATGCCGCTCCGGCGACAAGTCCCTCTGGCCACGACACGGGAACCCCGGTATCAGGCTACTGACCCGGGGTTTTCCTCTGCCCGCTCTGTCGCCCCGCGCTGCCGCGCGCACGCCCGCCGTAGGCTGGCCGGATGACGTCCCGGGTGCGCCTCCTGCTGGCCTCGTCGCATCCCGGGCCGACCGTCACCGTCACCGTGCTGGCGACCGTGCTCGCCGCGGCGTCCGGGCACGCACCGGGGATCGTCGTCCTCGTGGCGCTCGCCGTCCTCGCCGGGCAGCTCTCGATCGGGCTGGCGAACGACTGGATCGACGCCGACCGCGACCGCGCCGTCGGCCGCACCGACAAGCCCGTCGCGCTCGGCCGGATCAGCGTCGGCGAGGTCCGCGCCGCCGCACTCGGCACCGCCGCGGTCGCCGTCGTGCTCTCGCTCCTGCTCGGGCCGGTCGCCGCCGTCGCGCACCTCGTCCTCGTCGCCGCGGGCTGGGCCTACGACGCCGGACTCAAGCGCACCGCGTTCTCCGTCGTGCCGTTCCTCGTCGCCTTCGGGCTGCTCCCCGTCGTCTCCGTCGCGGCGGGCGGCGGGCAGCTGCCGGCCTGGTGGGCGGTCGCCACGGGCGCGGTCTTCGGCGTCGCGATCCACTGCACCAACGTGCTCCCCGACCTCGTCGACGACGCGGCGACCGGCGTCCGCGGCTTCCCGCACCGCCTCGGTCTGCGCCTCTCCGGCGTCGTCGCGTTCGGCTCGCTGATGCTCGGCGCGGTGCTCGTGCTGCTCGGCCAGGTCGTCGGCGACGACCCGGTCGGCGGCGCGGGAGTCGTCCTCGCCGTCGTCGCGACCGTCGCGGTCCTCGTCCTCGCGGCCGCCGGCATCCGCCTGGTGCTCACCGGCACGCCGACCCGCACGCTGTTCCGCCTGGTGATCGCCTCGTCGCTCGTCCTCGTCGTCGAGCTCGGGTTGGCGGGCGCGCGACTCGTCGCCTGAGCAGCCCCGTCAGCCCCAGCAGCCCGACCGCCGGCCCTACGACCACCGCATCGAGTACACCCGAGCCAGCAGGTCCGAGGTCGGCAGCGCCAGCAGCGCCCGCAGCAGTCCCTCGCGCCCGAGCAGCCCCGCGCCGCCGGTCGGCCGCCCCGCCGCCATGTTCAGCTCGGCCTGCCGCGCCGCGCGCCGGGCCACCCGCATCCGCCGCCGGGCGAACGCGGGGAACGGCCCCGCCGCACCGCTGCGCACCGCGTCCGCGAGCAGCGGCGCGAGCTCGGCCGCGTCCAGCCAGCCCAGGTTCATCCCCTGCCCGCCGATCGGACTGATCTCGTGCGCCGCATCCCCGATCAGCACCACCCGCCCGACGCCGATCCGCTCGGCCGCGCGCCGCCGCACCTGGAAGCCGCTGAGCATCGTGCAGGTCGCCGGGTCGGGCTCCGCGCCGGTCCGCGCCCGCACCACGGTGCTGAGCGCCAGGGCGGAGGCCGGATCGGGCGCCGCGTCCGGCCGCCACGCGGGCGCCACCAGATCGTCACCCGCGAGCGCCACGTAGCGCCGCCGCCCGCCCGGCAGCGGGAACGACTCGATCACGCCGTCCGGCCCGACGTCGACGAGCGCCGACGACGCCCGCGCGGCCGGCTCCGGGTCGGCGAAGTCGCCCATCACGTAGGAGTCGGGGTAGTCGCGGCCCCTGCTGCGGATCCCGAGCAGCTCGCGCACCGCGCTGCGCGCCCCGTCCGCGCCGACGACGAAGGCGGCGCGCACCGTCACCGGAGCGCCGTGCTCGTCCGCCCCGGTCGCGTCGACGTGGTCGCGCCCGCGGTCGAGCCCGGTCAGCGTGACACCCGAGCGCAGCGCATCCGGCGCCACCTCGCGAAGCCGCTCGCGCAGGATCGACTCGGTCCGGTGCTGATCGAGGGTGACCACGTACGGATGCGTGCGCGAGGCCCGCGCGAACGACAGCGCTCCGAGCACCCGGCGCCGGCTCACCGCGACGCCCTCGGCGACCCGGACGCCCTCGGCGAGGATCCGCTCGGTCGCACCGACCTCGGCCATCGCATCGAGCGAGGGCGGATGGATGCCGATCGCCCGCGACCCCGCGGGCACCGCGGTCCGCCGCTCCCACACCTGCACCTCGACCCCGCGCCGGGCGAGCAGCGCGCCGAGCAGCACGCCGACCGGTCCGCCGCCGACGACCAGCACGTCGGTCCGCTGCAGGCTCATCCCCCCATGCAAGCAGACGCGCGAGAGCGACAGGCCGGAGAAGAACGTCACCGCCCCGAAACAGCCCCGGCATCTGCGCTCCCTAGCCTGGCCACGGTCTCCGCGGTCGGCGCGGAGCACGACGCCGCTGAACGGGGCACACATGAGTGGGAACACGGTCCGCCGCGACGCGATCAAGGACGTCGAAGCCTACGTCCCGCCCGCGGTCGTCTTCGATCAGACCGAGGCGCCGGGCGAGATCTTCGGCTCGAACGTCTTCAGCACGATCGTGATGCGGCAGCGCCTGCCGAAGTCGGTCTTCAAGTCGGTCATGGCCACCATCGAGCACGGGGCCGTGCTCGACCCGCTGGTCGCCGACGCCGTCGCCTCGGCGATGAAGGACTGGGCGCTCGAGAAGGGCGCCACCCACTACGCGCACGTCTTCTACCCGCTCACCGGGCTCACCGCCGAGAAGCACGACAGCTTCTTCGAGCCGGTCGGCGACGGCTCCGCGCTGGCCGAGTTCGCCGGCAAGACCCTGGTCCAGGGCGAGCCCGACGCCTCGAGCTTCCCCAACGGCGGGCTCCGCAACACCTTCGAGGCCCGCGGCTACACCGGCTGGGACGTCACCAGCCCGGCCTACGTGCTCGAGAACCCCAACGGCAACACGCTCTGCATCCCGACGGTCTTCGTCTCGATGACCGGCGAGGCCCTCGACCACAAGACGCCGCTGCTGCGCTCGCAGCAGGCGATGGGCGAGCACGCCGTCCGCATCCTGAAGCTCTTCGGGCACGTCGCGCCGAAGCCCGTCGTCTCGTTCTGCGGACCGGAGCAGGAGTACTTCCTGATCGACCGGCACTTCTTCCTCGCCCGCCCCGATCTGCTGAACGCCGGCCGCACTCTCTTCGGCACCAAGCCGCCCAAGGGCCAGGAGTTCGACGACCACTACTTCGGCGCCATCCCGGAGCGCGTGCTCGGCTTCATGATGGACACCGAGCGCGAGCTGTTCAAGCTCGGCATCCCCGCGAAGACCCGGCACAACGAGGTCGCGCCGGGGCAGTTCGAGATCGCCCCGATGTTCGAGCGCGGCAACATCGCGGCCGACCACCAGCAGCTCCTGATGACCACGTTCAAGTCGGTCGCCAAGAAGCACGGGATGGAGTGCCTCTTCCACGAGAAGCCCTTCCTCGGGGTCAACGGCTCGGGCAAGCACGTCAACTTCTCGCTCGGCAACAGCGAGCTCGGCTCGCTCCTCGTCCCCGGCGACACCCCGCACGAGAACGCGCAGTTCCTGGTCTTCTGCGCCGCGGTCATCCGCGCGGTGCATCGCTACGGCGGGCTGCTGCGCGCCTCCGTCGCCTCCGCCTCGAACGACCACCGCCTCGGCGCCAACGAGGCCCCGCCCGCGATCATCTCGATCTTCCTCGGCGACCAGCTCGCGGACGTCTTCGAGCAGCTCGCGAAGGGCCCGGCGACCTCGTCCAAGGGGCGCGGCGCGATGCAGATCGGCGTCGACACCCTGCCGATCCTCCCGACCGACCCGGGCGACCGCAACCGCACCAGCCCGTTCGCCTTCACCGGCAACCGCTTCGAGTTCCGCGCGCCGGGCTCGATGCAGTCGGTCGCCGGCCCGATGGTGACGATCGCCACGATCATGGCGGAGTCGCTCGACTTCGCGGCGACCGAGCTCGAGACCGCGGTCGCCGCCGGCACCGACTTCGACACCGCGGTGCAGGATTTCCTGACCGCGATCATCACCGAGCACGGCGCGGTCGTCTTCAACGGCGACGGCTACGCGGACGCCTGGCCGATCGAGGCCGAGAAGCGCGGGCTCGCCAACCTGCGCACGACGCTCGACGCCCTGCCCGAGCTGATCACCGACTCCGCCCTCGAGCTCTTCGAGAAGTACCGGGTCTTCAACCACCGCGAGATGCACAGCCGCTACGAGATCGGCCTCGAGCAGTACGCGCTGTCGGTCGGTGTCGAGGCGCGGCTCACGCTCGAGATGGGCACGACCTCGATCCTGCCGGCCGCCGTGCGGCACCAGACCGAGGTCGCGCTGAACGTCGGCGCGCTCAAGGCCGCCGGAGTCGAGCCGGATCTCGCGCCGCTGCACGAGGTCAGCGCGCCGATCGCCGACCTGCGCACGGCGCTCGCCACCCTGAAGGACGCGCTCGCGGTCGAGCCGGGCCACACGGCCCTCGATGAGGCGGAGCACGCCCGCGCCGCGCTGATCCCGGCGATGGCGGCGGTCCGCGAGGCGGCCGACACCATCGAGGGGCTCATCGCCGACGACCTGTGGCCGCTGCCGACCTACCAGGAGATGCTCTTCATCCTGTAGCCGGGCCCGGCCGATCGCCTCGCCCTGCTCGCCGCCTCAGCGTGCGCGGAGCAGGGCGAGGAACTCGTCCGCCATCGCCAGCTGGTCCTGCAGCTTCGCGCGGCGGAGCGACGCCTCCTCCTCGAACGCGGCCAGTTGCGCGCGGATCGCGGCGGTCTCCTCCGGGGACTCCGCCTGCTCGAGGCTGTCGACGGCGCGGAGCAGCTCGGTCATCGCGTCGAGCGTGTAGCCGAGCGGCTTCATCCGGCGGATGAGCAGCAGGCGGTCGAAGTCGCGCTCGGTGTAGAGGCGGAACCCGCCCTCGGTGCGGCCACTCGGCCGGAGCAGCCCGACCTCGTCGTAGTGCCGGATCGTCCGCAGCGACAGCGACGACCGGTCGGCGAGCTCGCCGATGCGCATGGTCGCCTCGACCTCCTCGGCCGTCAGCTCGGTCGTGCGGTCGTCCGCCATCGTCTCTCCGTCCCGGTGAACCCTCACGTTGCGGTAGGTTTGCCGTCGAGGGTCCCGCACCATTCTCCCCGTGCGCGGGCCCGGCTCGCGCGACGCCGCGCTCCTCCCCTTCCGACCGCCGCTCCCGCCGAGCCCGTCCGCCCCTGGAGACCGTCGTGTCCGTCCCCACCAGCCCCACCAGCCTGCCCGGGCCCCGCCCCGCCGTCGCGAACCGCGCGATCACCGTCCTCGACGCCCTCCGCTCGCCGCGCCAGCTCTCCCGCGAGGTGCTCGCCGGCATGGTGACGACCCTCGCGCTGGTGCCCGAGGTGATCTCCTTCTCGGTCGTCGCGGGAGTGGACCCGATGGTGAGCCTCGTCGCCTCGATCGTCCTCGCGCTGACCATGTCGATCCTCGGGGGGCGCCCCGGCGTGATCACCGCGGCGGCCGGCTCCGTCGCGCTTGTCATCGCGCCGCTCGTCTCCGAGCACGGCGTCGAGTACGTGCTGCCGACGGTGATCCTCGCCGCGGTCATCCAGATCGTCTTCGGCTTCGCCGGTCTCGCCCGGCTGATGCGGTTCATCCCGCGCTCCGTGATGATCGGCTTCGTCAACGCGCTCGGGATCCTGATCTTCCTGGCGCAGGTGCCGCACGTCATCGACGTCCCGTGGATCGCCTACGCGCTCTTCGCGGCGACCCTGCTGATCATCTTCGTGCTGCCCCGCTTCACCACCGCGGTGCCGGCCCCGCTCGTCGCGATCGTCGTCGTGACGGCCGTCGTCATCCTCGCGAACCTCGCCGTCCCGGACGTCGCCGACGAGGGACCGCTGACCGGGCAGCTGCCCGGCATCACGCCGTTCCTGGTGCCGCTCGACCTCGCGACGCTGCAGCTGATCCTGCCGACCGCGCTCAGTGTCGCCTTCGTCGGCCTGATGGAGACGCTGCTCACCGCCAAGCTCGTCGACGAGATGACCGGCACCCCCTCGCACAAGGGCCGCGAGTCCTGGGCGCTCGGCGTCTCGAACCTGCTCGCCGGCTTCTACGGCGGCATCGCCGGCTGCGCGATGATCGGCCAGACCGTGCTCAACGTGAAGACCGGCGGCGCGCGCACCCGCCTGTCGACGATCGTCGCCGGCGTCTTCCTGCTCGCGCTGGTCACCGGGCTCAGCTCGGTGATGGGCCGCATCCCGATGGTGGCGCTCGCCGCGGTGATGATGATCGTCGCGATCAGCACCGTCGACTGGCACAGCCTCCGTCCCTCGACCCTGCGCCGGATGCCCGTGCCCGAGACGCTCGTGATGGTCGTCACCGTCGCGGTCGTCGTCGCGACCGACAACCTCGCGCTGGGCGTGCTGGTCGGCGTGATCCTGGCGATGATCCTCTTCGCCCGCCGCGTCGCCCACGTCATCGCGGTCGAGCGCGCCCTCGCCGACGACGGCGCGTCCGTCCGCTACACCGTGACCGGCCCGCTCTTCTTCGGCAGCAGCAACGACCTCGTCGACCGCTTCGCCTACTCCGACGACCCCGCCGCCGTCGTCATCGACCTCGGCCGCGCCCAGATCTGGGACGCCTCCACCGTCGCCGCCCTCGACTCCATCGAGACGAAGTACCGCGACCACGGCGCCACCGTCACCATCGAGGGCCTCGACGAGCGCAGCACCGGCTTCCACCGCCGCCTGACAGGCCGCCTCGGCAGCTGACCCGCGCCCGCCCCACGCTGATCGATCAGCCCGCCGGTCGGGCCCTCTCCAAGTTGATCGAGCATCCCGCGGATCGAGCTCCCCATGCTGACCGAGTAGCCCGCCGGTCGGGCCCTCTCCATGTTGATCGAGTAGCCCGCGCAGCGGTCTCCCCATGTTGATCGAGTAGCCCGCGCAGCGGGCGTATCGAGATCCGCCCACCGTCTGAAGGACGAGTCTGCAGACCAGCCCTCTTGACGACGTCGGGTCTCGATACGCCCCTGCGGGGCTACTCGACCAGCATGAAGGGGGCGCCGCGCGTACTCTCCCTCACCACCGAGACGTGAAGCGGCTTCGCCGCTCGATACGCCCCTGCGGGGCTGCTCGACCAGCATGAGAAGGGGCGCCGCGCGTCCTCTCCCTCCATCAGCACGGTCCGGGTTGCGCGCGGGGGACCGAGTGGAGGAGCCTCGGAGGCCCCCGGAGTACGCTCGCGCGCATCCCTTCCGACGCTCAGCAAGGAGCACGACCATGACCGACGACGCTCAGGGCTTCACCCTCACCCGGCTGTTCGACGCGACGCCCCAGGAGATCTGGAGCGCGTGGACCGATCCCGACGAGATCGCGCAGTGGTGGCACCCGCGCGGGCTGACCACTCCGCGCGAGTCGGTCGAGGTGGACCTGAAGGTCGGCGGCCGCTACGCCTACACGATGGTCTCGACCGCGAGCGAGGAGACCTACCCGACCGGCGGCGTCTACCGCGAGATCACGGCTCCCGAGAAGCTCGTCTTCACCTGGGGCGAGCCCGGCGACGCGGACGCGCCCGTCGTGACCGTGTCGATCCGCTCGGCCGGCGAGCTGACCCGGCTGACCTTCGAGCTGGCCGGCGTCGACGGCGAGCAGGGCGACGACTCGTTCTACGACGGCTGGGACCAGGCGATCGACGCGCTGGCCGACCACCTCGATCCCGCCGCCTCCGTCGCGGGCTGAGCCTCCTCTCCGGCCCGCGGGGCCGTCAACCCCCTGTGGCCGACGCCGCCGCGCGGGGTTGTCTGGTGGGCCCGGTCTCTCCGAGAGGCGGGGAGAGACGGAGGCGCCCTTGAGCGCGCACACCAGCAGGACCACCGGCGATCGCATCGCCGCGATCGAGACCTACGCCGACGACGCCGGCTGGCACAACCGCATCGCGGGTGCCGCCGTCCCGCTCACCCGCCACGACTCCCGCGAGGAGGCCGAGCGCCTCGGCGCCGAGATGGCGCGCCAGCGCGGCGGCGGCCACCGGGTCCTCGCCTAGCGGCGCTGCCCCGCCCCCGCCGGCGCTGCCCAGGGCCTGCCCAGGGCGCGGTGACAGGCTGGCGGGAGCCGATGACGGCGAACCGGACGAGGGAGCAGTACCCGGCAGCACGACAAGACTGACTCGAAGGAGTGAGTCGTCGTGTCCTGGATCGTCCTGATCGTCTCCGGTGTCCTCGAGGCCGTGTGGGCCACCGCCCTCGGCAAGTCCGAGGGGTTCACCCGCCTCTGGCCGTCCGTGATCTTCGGGGTCGGCGTCGTCGCCAGCCTGTCCGGGCTGGCCTACGCGATGCGCGACCTGCCCACCGGCACGGCCTATGCGGTCTGGGTCGGGATCGGCGCCTCGCTGACCGTGCTCTACGGCATGTTCTTCGGCGGCGAGGGCTTCTCGCTCGTCCGCACGCTGCTGGTCCTCGGGATCGTCGGCTGCGTGATCGGGCTGAAGCTGCTGCACTGAGCCGGTGCTTTCCCAGGCGACGTTCCGCGCCAGCGCGTTGCAGGAGAACGATCGTTCCCCTAGGCTCGGAATTCCAGGGAGAGCGCCGGTACGGCAGGTGCTCCCCGCCCCGAAGGAGGAACCATGCCCACTCGTTCTGCACGCACCGCCTGGAACGGCTCGCTCGAGACCGGCGAGGGCCAGGTCGAGCTCTCGAGCTCGAAGCTCGGCACCTACGACGTCTCGTTCCCCAAGCGCGCGGCCGACGACGCCAACGGCTCGACCAGCCCCGAGGAGCTCCTCGGCGCCGCGCACTCCGCCTGCTACGCCATGCAGTTCTCGGCCGTCCTCGGCCAGGCCGGCGGCACCGTCGAGGCGCTCGACGTCCGCGCCGACGTCTCGCTCGGCCCGGACTCGGCCGGCGGCTTCAAGCTGACCAAGATCGCCCTCGTCGTCAGCGGCGAGGTCTCCGGCATCGACGAGGCCGCCTTCCTCAAGGCCGCCGAGGACGCGAAGAACACCTGCCCCGTCAGCAAGGCGCTCACCGGAGTCGAGATCACCCTCGACGCCACCTTCGAGGGCTGACGCTCCTCGCCCACGCACACAAGCACCCCGTCGCGCACTGCGGCGGGGTGCTTCTGTGCGTGCGGTGGGGGATCTCGATACGCCCGCTGCGCCCCATGTTGGTCGAGTAGCCCCGCAGGGGCGTATCGAGACCCGCCAACACCAGCAGGGCGGGTCTGCAGACTCGCGTTCCGACGTTGGTGGATCTCGATACGCCCGCTGCGCGGGCTACTCGATCAGCATGGAGGGCGCTCCGCGGGCTGCTCGATCAGCATGGAGGGCGCTGCGCGGGCTGCTCGATCAGCAGGGAGGGACCCGAGGTCAGGCGTCCGCGTGGTAGCGGAAGCCGGCGCCGAGGTGCTCCTCGGGCAGGCGGTCGCCGCGGCCGTGCAGCTTCTGGCGGAGGGTGCCCTCGACGTACTCGTCGGGGTAGGCGCCGCGGCGGCGGAGCTCCGGCACGATGAACTCGACGACGTCCTCGAAGGTGCCCGGGGTGATCGCGTAGGCGAGGTTGAAGCCGTCGACGTCGGTGTCCTCGACCCACTCCTGCAGGTGGTCGGCCACCTCGGAGGGCGAGCCGACGATGAACGGGCCGAGCCCGCCGATCGCGCCGAGCTTGGCGATGTCGCGGACCTTCCACTCGCTGCCGTCCTCGTTCGCCTCCTGGAAGTTGGCGACGGTCGACTGGATCGCGTTGCTCTTGACGTTGCCGATCGGCTCGTCGAGGTCGTACTGCGACAGGTCGATGCCCATCCAGCCCGACATGAAGACCAGCGCGCCCTCCTCGCTCGCGTAGGAGAGGTAGTCGCGGTGCTTCGCGTGCGCCTTCTCGCTGGTCTCGTCGGTGATGATCGTCAGCAGCGTGTAGATCTTCGCGGAGTGGCGGTCGCGGCCGGCCGCCTCGAGCGCGTCGCGGATCCGCGAGACGGTGGCCTTCAGACCCGCCTTGGTCGAGGACGCGACGAAGATCGCCTCCGCGTTGCCCGCCGCGAAGCGGATCCCGCGCGGCGAGGCGCCCGCCTGGTAGATGACGGGGGTGCGCTGCAGCGACGGCTCGGAGAGGTGGATGCCGGGGACGGTGAAGTTCTTGCCGCGGTGGCCGATCTCGTGCACCTTCGCCGGGTCGGTGAACACGCCGGACTCGCGGTCGCGGATCACGGCGTCGTCCTCCCACGACCCCTCCCACAGCTTGTAGAGGACCTCGAGGTACTCGTCGGCGACGTCGTAGCGGTCGTCGTGCTCGAGCTGGTCCTCGTGGCCCATGTTGCGCGCGGCGCTGGGGAGGTAGCCGGTGACGACGTTCCAGCCCACGCGGCCCTTGGTCAGGTGGTCGAGCGTCGACATGCGGCGCGCGAACGGGTACGGGTGCTCGTAGGCGGTGCCGGCCGTGATGCCGAAGCCGAGGTGCTCGGTCGCGGCGGCCATCGCCGAGACGAGCAGGATCGGGTCGTTCACCGGGACCTGCGCGCCGTGCCGGATCGCGGCCTCGTTCGAGCCGCCGTAGACGTCGTAGGTGCCGAGGACGTCGGCGATGAAGATGCCGTCGAAGGTTCCCCGCTCGAGCAGCTTCGCCAGATCGGTCCAGTAGGAGAGGTCCTTGTAGCGCCAGGACTGGTCCTGAGGGTGGCGCCACATGCCCGAGGACTGGTGGGCGACGCAGTTCATGTCGAAGGCGTTGAAGCGGATCTGACGAGTCATCCCTCGATCGTGCCCAGAGTGGCCGGGAATCGGCACCGCTGTCGTCGCACGACGTCACAAAGCGATGGCCGTCGGACTGCACCCTCAACCCGAAACAGCGCCGCCCTCGATTCGGGTTGTAGCCTTAACCCGAAACAACGCACCCGCTGATTCGGGTTGTCGAGGGGAGCCCGATGACGTCCGAGTGGCCGGCGCACGAGCACGAGACGCGGCCCTGGCGACAGACCGTCCGGGCCGGCACGCGCGCGGACCGGATGCTCAGCGAGGTCGTGGTCGCCCTGCCGCCGCTGATCGCGGAGTGCTCCTGGGAGCCGCCGCCCGCCTCCCGGCCGGCCCTCGACGACGCGCGACACGCGGTCATCGCCCTGGACGCCGAGTACGGGAGCCGGCTCCGCGTGCTCGGTCGGCTCCTGCTCCGCACCGAGGCGGTCTCCTCCTCCAAGATCGAAGACGAGGAGGCGAGTCTGGAGGACTGCGCCCGCGCCACCGTCGGCATCCGCGCGAACTCCAGCGCGACGTCGATGGTGGCCGCGGCCGACGCGATGACGGGCATGGTCGACGCCGCCGGCCGGACGGGCCTGATCGACGAGGCCGCGATCCTCACGGCGCACCGGGTCCTGATGGCCGACGACCCGGTGGACGCCCGCTCCGCCGGGGCCTACCGGCCGATGCAGAACTGGATCGGCGGCAGCGACCACTCCCCGCGGGGCGCGGTGCACGTCCCCCCGCCGCCCGAGACGGTCCCCGCGCTGATGGCCGACCTGATCCGGTTCTCGAATCGGAGCGACCTCGACCCGATCGTGCAGGCCGCGATCGCGCACGCGCAGTTCGAGTCGATCCACCCCTTCACCGACGGCAACGGGCGCATCGGCCGCGCGCTGATCACCGCGATCCTCCGCCGTCGCGGGCTGACGAGGACCACGGTCGTCCCGGTGGCGTCGGCGCTCGTCGCGGATCGCGAGCGCTACTTCGAGCTGGTGAACGACTGCCGGGACGGGGCGCTCGCGCCCTTCGTCGACGAGCTCGCGCGGGCCTGCGCGGTCGCGGCTCCGGAATCGGCCCGGACGGCCGCCGTCCTCGAGTCGCTCCCGGCCGCTTGGCGGGCCGCCGTCCGGCCGCGCGCGGGGAGCGCGGCGGCGCTCCTCCTCGACGGGCTGCTCGACCACCCGATCGTCACGACCGCCCGCGCGATCGCCCTGACCGGACGGGCGCCCTCGAGCGTCGGCGCGGCGATCGGGCAGCTCGTCGCCGTCGGGGTGCTGACTCCGCTGACCGACCGGAAGCGGGACCAGGCCTGGGTGGCCGTCGACGTCCTCGACGAGCTGGCCGACCTGGAGGACCGCATCGGCACGGCGATGCTCGACGCGCAGTCGGGCTGAGCCGTTCGAACTGCTCGCCCGCTACGCCAGCTCGCGGGCCAGGAAGCGCACGTGCTCGCGGATCTGGAACACCTCGCCGCCCTCGTGGCCGTTGAACGGGTAGACCCGGATCTCGCGCGGGCCGGCGTAGCGGTTGTAGGAGGCGTAGACGGTGGAGGGCGGGCAGATCTCGTCGAGCAGGGCGACGGAGAACATCGCCGGGACCTCGGCGTGCGGGGCGAACGAGGTGCCGTCGAAGTAGGACAGCGTGTCGAAGACGAACGACTCCGAGCCGCGGTGGGTGCGCAGGTAGCGCACGACCTCGCCGTACGGCATGGACTCCACGATCCGCACGGCGTGGCCGATGTGGCTGAGGAACGGGACGTCGATGATCGCGGCGCGCGCCGACTCCGACTCGCCGAGCAGGCCCAGGACGCCGGCGACGGCGAGGCAGATGCCGCCGCCCTGGCTGCCGCCCGAGATCGCGACGCGCGCCGGGTCGACGGCGGGGTGCGCCCGCAGCACGTCGAGCGCGAGCACCGCGTCGGTGAAGACGCGGCGGTAGAAGTGGTCCGCGGGCGACTCGATGCCCTGGGTCATGAAGCCGCTGACGTGCGGGCCGCTGCCGACCGGGTCGGGGGTGTCGCCGCCGCGGTGGCCGGAGCCCTGGCCGCGGGTGTCCATCACCAGGTGCGCGTAGCCGGCGGCGCTCATCGCGGTCCACTCGTCGACCAGGCCGCGGCCGCCGCCGTAGCCGATGTAGGTGACCAGCGCGGGGAGCGGGCCCTCGACGCCGCGGGGGAGGATCAGCCAGCCGCGGATCGGGTGGCCGCCGAAGCCGGAGAAGGTGACGTCGAACATCTCCAGGAGCGGGAAGCCGGCGTCGACGGGCTCGAAGACGGGCTCGGTCGCGAGGCCGCGGGCCTCGGCGATGGTCTCGCGCCAGAAGTCCGCGAAGCCCTCGGGCTCCGGCAGGTCGGGCTGGTACTGCTCGAGGAGCTCGAGCGGGAGGTCGAACTGCGGCATCGCGGTCTCCGGGGTCGTTCGTCAGCGGACGCTCGAACCTATCGCGGCGACGCGCGTCCGCGGTGCCTGGACGCGGCGTGGGAGTGCGCCCCACGACGGAATTCCTCCCCTCCGCGGGCGTTCCCTTCCCCATGACCACTTACGGAATCATCGGAGCAGGCAACATCGGCAGCCAGGTCGCGCGCGCGGTCCTCGCCCAGGGCGACGAGGTCGTGATCGCCAACTCGCGCGGTCCCGAGACCCTCGCCGACCTCATCGCGGAGCTCGGCCCGAAGGCGCGCGCCGCCACGGCGCAGGAGGCGGCCGAGGCCGCGGAGATCGCGGTCGTGACCGTGCCGCTGAAGAACCTCGACGAGGTGCCGGTCGCGCCGCTCGCCGGGAAGATCGTCCTCGACACGAACAACTACTACTTCGAGCGCGACGGCCGCATCGAGGCGCTCGACAAGGGCGAGACGACCACGAGCGAGATGCTGCAGAAGCACCTCCCGGAGTCGAAGGTCGTCAAGGCGTTCAACCACATCATGGCCGCGGACATCACGACCGACGGCACCCCCGCCGGCAGCGAGGACCGCCGCGCCCTCGCCACGTCGAGCGACTACCCCGAGGCCGTGCACTTCGTCACCGACCTCTACGACCGCCTCGGCTTCGACACCGTCGCGATCACGCCGCTGAGCGAGTCCTGGCGCGTCGAGCGCGACCGCCCCGCCTACGTGGTGCGGCAGAACCGCGAGGAGCTCGAGGCCAACCTCGCGAAGGCCCCGCGCACGGTCTGACCGGTCGGCTCCGGCCCCCGGTCCCACGGGCGGGGGGCAGCGCCTGCGACACTGGAGCGAGACCCACCGCGCACCAGTGAGCCCGTCGGCTCCGAGAGGAGAGGTCCGCGCATGCCCCCCGAGATCCATCGTTTTCCGCCTCGACACGGCCTCACCCGCCGCGGCGTCGTGCTCGGCGGACTCGCCGTCCTGCCGCTGCTGAGCGCCTGCACCTTCGACTCCACGTCCCCCTCGGACTCCGAGCCGCAGGAGGCGCCGCGCACGCAGGCCGCCGCGCCCGCCGGTCCGGTGGCGCTCGCCGCCGACGCCGCGAGTGCGAGCGCTCTGCTGTTCACCGCGGCGCCGCTCGTCGTCGTGGTGGAGGACGTGCCCGCCTCGGTGCTGCTCGCCGCGCAGGTGAGCATCGCCTGGGGCGTGCCGCTGCTGGTGGAGAGTGCCGGATCCACGTCGACCGCGACGGCCTCGGCCTCGCCGTCCGGCTCCTCGATCGACGCCGAGCTCGCTCGGCTCGGCACCACCCGTGTCGTCGCCGTCGGCGCCGTGGCGGAGCGCGCGGGTGTCGACACCGTGACCGCTGCCGCCGAGGCCGCCGCGATCGAGGAGGCGACCGGAGTCGCGGTCGGCGCGCTCGACGCCGCCTCCCTCGCCTCCCTCGTCGCCCTCGCACCCGGCGCCCCCGCGGAGCCGCCCTTCGGCGCGCTGCCGGCGCGGGCCGAACCGCTCGCCGGGGTGACCGCCCTCGCCCAGGCCGCCGACGTCGCGGCCGTCGCGAACGCGCGCGCGGTCGGCGTGCCGGTGAGCCTCGTCGACGACGGCGTCACCGACCTGCTCGCCTCGGGGTCGGCCGTCACCGCGATCGCCGACGCGGGCGCCTCCTGCACCCTGCTGCTCGGCCCGGTGCTCGCCGCGCAGTCGCTGCCGGAGTGGTCGGTGCGCGCCGCCGCGAGCGGCTGGCAGCTGCCCGGCGGCGGGCAGCGCCTCTTCGGCGGACACCTCTACGTCGCGATCTACGGCACGCCCGGCGCACCCGTCCTCGGCGTGCTCGGCGAGCAGGGCCTCGATGCGACGATCGCGCGGGCGGAGGCGGTGGCCGAGCCGTACCGCTCGCTGACCGATCTGCAGGTGGTGCCGAGCCTCGAGATCATCACCACCGTCGCGGCGGGCAGCGCAGGCGGTGACGGTGACTACTCCAACGAGCTCGAGCCGTCGGGCATCCGCCCCTACATCGACGCGGCCGCCGCGGCGGGCATGTACGTCGTGCTGGACCTGCAACCGGGCCGCTCCGACTTCCTCAGCCAGGCGCAGGCCTACGAGGAGCTGCTGCGCCTCCCGAACGTCGGCCTCGCGCTCGATCCGGAGTGGCGGCTCGCTCCCGACGAGGTGCCGCTCGCGCAGATCGGCCGCGTCCAGGCCGCCGAGGTCGACAGCGTCTCGAGCTGGCTCGCGGACCTCGTGCAGCGCGAGGGCCTGCCGCCGAAGATGTTCGTGCTGCACCAGTTCCGGCTGTCGATGCTGCAGGACCGCGACAGCATCCGCCGCGACCGCCCCGAGCTCGAGTTCCTGATCCACGTCGACGGCCAGGGCGGCCAGCCCGACAAGCAGGCCACCTGGAACGCCCTGCACGAGGGCGCTCCCGAGGGCATCGCCTGGGGCTGGAAGAACTTCTACGACGAGGACCTCCCGATGCTGACCCCCGCCCAGACGATGTCGGAGGTCGCCCCCCTCCCCGACCTGATCACGTACCAGTAGCCCCTCCCTCCGCGAGATGCCACTTGTGCACGCGACACGCCGTGAAAAGCGTGCACAAGTGGCATCTCGCGATGTGATGCCGGCGACGCGGGCGGACCGGATGGCTGCCCTCAGTAGTGGTAGCGGGCCTGGAGGACGGTCACGCGGTCGGCGTCCGCGACGTACACGAGGCGATTCGCCTCGTCGATCCGGCGCGACCAGGCTCCGGCGAGCGCGTGCTTCAGCGGCTCCGGTTTGCCGATCCCCTCGAACGGATCGTCGCGCAGGACATCGGCGATCAGCAGATTCACGCGCTTGAGCGTCCTGCGGTCCTGGGTCTGCCAGAACAGGTAGTCGTCCCAGGCCTCGGTCGTCCAGGCGAGCAGGCGGGTCACGGCTCGAGCAGGTCCCGCTCCATTGTGTCCCCGGAACGCGCGCTCTCGAGCGCCGAGAGCAGTCGGCGGGCGTTCTCGGGGGAGCGGAGCAGATAGCTCGTCTCGACGAGCGAGTCGTACTCGTCCTTCGACATCAGGACCGCCGATCCGCGCTTGGACGTGATCTCGACCTCCGTCTGGTCGAGGTTGACGCGCTCGATGAGTCCGAATAGATCTCGACGCGCCTCGCTGGTCGTGATGGCCATGATGTCCTCCAGAGTCGTACCAGAAACGGTACCACTCAGTCCGACCCGGTGGAGAGTGTCGCGAGATGCCACTTGTGCGCGCGACACGCCGTGGAAAGCGCGCACAAGTGGCATCTCGCGGGAGGGGTCAGCCGGTGATGAGGACGGCGTCGAGGAGGAGGGTCCGGCCCTTCGCGGCGGGGTTGCGGTCGGCGGTGGCGCGGAAGGAGACGGTGTGCACGCCGGCGGGGAGCACGGCGCTGGTCCAGACGGTCCGCCGGTACTGCGTCGTGCTGCTGTAGCGGTCGATCCGGGCGACGCGGACGCCGTCGAGGTAGACCTCGTTAATGCCGCCGGACGGCGAGAGCCGGCTGATCCACTGCACGCCGGTGCCGGTGAACGTCATCGTCGTGGTCGCGGTGGCGCCCGTGCTGTAGGCCGAGCCGCCGCCGTCGTCGGACGCGGCCTTGAGGGTCGTCCAGGTTCCGGAGCGCGTGAGGGCGGGCGAGGTCTCCTGGTAGCGACCCGGTCCGGAGACGCCGGGCGTCGGGGTGGGAGTGGGGGTGGGCGTGCGGGTCGGAGTCGCGGTAGCAGCCGGGGTCGGGGTCGGGGTCGGTGTCGCGGTGGCTGTCGGCGTCACGGTCGGCGTCGGCGTCGATCCGCCGCCCAGCGCCGCGATGGCGCTGCCCGCGAGCAGGAGGGCGCCGACGCAGAAGGGCGGCGAGTCGGCGATCAGGGTGCCGGCCGAGGTGACCGTCGCGGCCGTGCGCGGTGCGGCCGCGGCGTAGCTCCCGGCGGGCTGGAAGCCGACCGACTGGCAGCCGGTCACGAAGCCGCTCGGCTTCAGCGAGACGGTCGTCAATCCCTGCCACGCCCGGGTGACGGCGGGCAGGTAGGTCGCCCGGTCGAGAGTGCCGGAGGAGATCCCGGCGGCCAGCGCGTAGGCGAACAGCGCCGTGGAGCTCGTCTCGGGCGCGGGGAAGGCGCTGCTGTTCAGGAGGCTCGATCGCCAGAGCCCGTCGGAGCCCTGCAGTCCGATGACGCGGGCGGCCATCGTCCGCAGCATGGCCTGGTACGGGACGGCGCGCGCGTCTCCCGCCGGGAGCGCGTCGATCACGTCGGCCATCGCGGCCATCGCCCAGCCGTTGCCGCGGCCCCAGAAGACCTTGTTCCCGCCGGCGTCGGGCACGCCGACGTAGCGGCAGTCGCGATACCAGAGTCCCTCGGCGGCGTCGAAGAGCCCGGACTGCGGCACCGCCCTGCCCGCGCAGCGGTCGCTCTGCGCGCCCTGGTCGCGGGACCACTCGTAGAGGGCGTCCATCTTGGCGAGGTAGGCGGGGTCGTTCTTCCGCTTCGACCAGGACGCCCAGTTCGGCAGCCCCATGAAGAGCGCGTCCGACCAGTCGTACTGGTCGAGCGGGAGGGTCGCGAGCCCCTGGGCCATCCGGGCGTCCATCGAGGTCAGCGAGGCGCGCGGGTCGGACGCGTTCAGCGCGTGGTAGACCTGGCCGGCCTTGAGGTCGTCCGGGTCCAGCCCGGTGGACGCGACCTTCCAGGAGGTGAGGCCGCCCCAGGTCATGCCGTCGGCGAGGTAGGCGGGATTCCCGGACGCGGAGTACAGCGCGTTCTCGCCCTGCTCGAAGGTCGCCCACGACCAGCCGGCGAGGGTGGACACCGGCGCCAGGCGGAGGATCGGGCGGTAGTAGTCGGCCGCGAGCGACGTCTTCGCGAGGATCGCCGAGGCGGACGGCAGCGGCGCGGCGGGCGGATCCGCCGCCTGCACGGCGCCCGCGGTCAGCAGGGGGACGAGGACGAGGGCGAGTGCCGCCCGCAGAGCCGACATGGTCGCTCCAGATCCTGCGCGCAGGGGACGGTGCGCGCTGAGGGGGAGAACCCAGGGGGCGGGGCCCGGAGGGGAACGGAGAAGAACACGCCCGGAGTCAGAGGCTGCATCTGCGGGGATCCGGTCAAGCGCGCGTCATCGAGCGGCAGCACGCCCGACAGTAGACCTCCGGGTGACCAGTGCAACACCCTCCCCGCTCCGCGAGATGCCACTTATGAGCGCGACACGCCGTGAAAAGCGTGCACAAGTGGCATCTCGCGGAGGGGGGCGGACGGGGCCGGCGTCAGGAGGGCTGGTGGGCGGCCTCGCGGCGGCCCTCCTCCTTGGCCTGCTCGACGAGGGCGGCGACGCGGCGGCGGGAGCGGGTGCGGCCGGCGAGGAGCGCGGCGAGGATCAGGGCGAGGCCGAGCAGGACGGCCAGCTGGGGCAGGGGGACGGCGGCGGTGGTGGTCGACTCGGTGAGCGGGGCGATGTCGACGGGGTCGAGGCCCTCGGGGGTGACGACGGTCGGGGCGACGGTGAGGTCGGTGCCGACGGCGAAGAGCGGCCAGACGTCGTCGAGCGGGAGGGTGACGGCGCGGCGGTCGCCGGGGAGCAGCTCCTGCTGGGCGGCGTCGGCGGCGACGAGCGGGGCGGTGGCGCCCTGGGCGGTGGCGCTGCCGTCGAGGAGGAGGCGGACGTTGCCGGTGTTGACGATGTCGGCGGTGACGGTGAGGGCGCCGGGCTGGAAGGGGTTCCAGGAGAGGCGGTAGTCGCCGGCGAGGTTCTCGACGGCGACGGCGGGGGCGACGTCGCCGGTGACGCGGGTCATCACGCGGAAGCCGATGCGGCTCTCGACGCCGACGGAGGAGCCGCCGACGTCGGTGCCGACGGAGACGAGGGAGGCGGCGAGGCCGGCGGCGTGGTCGCCGGGCTCCGCGTCGTCGGGGACGGTGACGGTGAAGGGGACGATGCCGGTGCCGCCGGGCTCGACGGTGACGGTCTCGGGCGCGGTGATCCAGGTGCCGGCGTCGACGGACTCCTGGTCCGAGGGGAGCATGTTGAAGCGGCCCTTGTCGGTGAAGTAGCCGTCGGCCGCGTCGATGCGGAAGGTGACGGTCTGGTCGCTGAGGTTGCGGACCGCGGCCTGCTGGTCGGCGGTGGCGCCGGGGTCGAGGTCGAGCTCGACCCAGGAGCGCTTGTCGACGGCGCCGTCGGTCGCGGGGCTGACCGCCCAGGTGATCTGGTCGGTCGCGGCGAGGGCCGGGGGAGCGGCGGAGAGCGCGAGCGCGCCGACGAGGACGGCGAGGAGGGCGCGGAGCACGGAGGTCATGGGGAGTCCAGGTTCTCACGGGGTGGGTCTCGATACGCCGCCCATGACGGCTACTCGACCAGCATGGACAGCGCGGGCCGACCGCTCGCGGAACCAGCCCGCGGAGCGGGTCCGCTGCATGCTGATCGAGCAGGCCGCGGAGCGGGCGTATCGAGATCCGGCGTGTTCGGCGGGGTGGGTCTCGATACGCCGCCGGCGGCGGCTACTCGACCAGCATGGGGCGCGGAGCGTCCGTCTCATGCTGATCGAGCAGCGCGCGATCCGGCGACGGCGGCTACTCGACCGGTCGGCTCACTCGAAGAGCGAGAGGGTGAGGGTGGAGCTGTAGTCGCCGGCGTCGACGGTGGTGGGGGTCTTCAGGGTCAGGGCCGCGTTCGCGGTCCAGGAGCCCTCCTCGGCGACTCCGGCGCTGTCGTTGGTGATGGCGAGGAGCTCCTGGTCGACGAGGCCGACGCCGTCGGGGCCGCCGTCGATGGCGGTGTCGACGACG
>NZ_SNYD01000009.1:0-151505 GCF_004362935.1 Rathayibacter sp. PhB1 | reverse complement strand
TCTCGGACATCGAGCGCCTGTCGATCGCGATCACGGTGCGCTCGATCCCCCGCGTGCTCGCTCCGCTGCTGACGACCGACCTCACGATCCAGCAGCTGAAGGCGCTCTCGGTGATCGTCACGACCGAGGAAGGCGCGACCGGCGCGGGCCTCGCGCAGAGCTTCGGCGTCTCGATGCCGTCGATGTCCAAGCTCATCGATCGCCTCGCCGCGAGCGGCCTGGTCGTCCGCGAGACCGACGCCGCCGACCAGCGCGTCCGCCGCATCCACGCCACCGACCTCGGCCGCGCCGTCGTCCGCGAGCTGATGGCCGCCCGCCCCGAGCTCGGCGAGGACGTGCTCTCGCGCCTCTCGCTCGCGGAGCTCGAAGCCCTCGAGACCGGACTGCGCGCGATCAGCCGGGAACTTCGCACGAGCCGCGGGTGACCGCCGACTGTCCGTCTGAAAGATCAAGTCTGGCAAGGGCGATGGCTGGGCATCGGGATTCAACATGTTGCCGGGCGGTTGAAGAACCGGCGTCTGGTACCCCGGCCCTCGTCGAAGACGCGGAGGCCGGCTGGGACGCGCTCGGCATCATGCGCGCCCGGCGCTGACGTCGGCATCGGGATCCTCCGGCATCGAGCGCGGGTGTCGAGCTGCAGCAGCCAGCACCCGTGCGCTGACCATCGTGTCCTCCGTCCGCCCGATGACATCGAGCACGGTGACCCGCTCGGCATCCCAGCCGGGATCACCGCTCCCGATGAAGCGCACCCAGGCGCCGCGCACGGCGTCTGCGAGAGCAGCCGGAGGTCGTGGCCCGAGCACGCGCTCCACTCCGTCCGCATCGAGGACGTCGAAGAGGAACGGCACGTCGATGCAGTGCTCGGCGAGCCCTGAGACCGCGGATCTCCACGTGAAGTCGTAGGTCCAGGTCGGCTCCCCCTCGCGCAGACGCATCCAGTCGATGATCCGGGCGCGGAACATGACATCGGTGATGTACTGCCCGGCGATCCGGCTCGAGGAGCGACCGGGCTGGCAGGCGATGAAGTCGTCGATGATCGCGCCGTCGACGCCCAGGTGAGTCAGGACGTCGTGAGCGGGAAGAAGGTCGACGCTGTCGCGAAGGGCGGTGAAGGCTCCGCTGAACTCGTCCTGCGTGGCACCGATGATGAGCGGAACGCCGGAGCCTCTCCCGGCGGCGATCCCGTTCTCCACCGTGTCGACCACGTACTCGCCGTCGACGACCGGTCCGAGATCGAGGCTCCCGTTCAGCTCGCCTATCAGGGCGAGCACCTCGACGAGATTCGACATCGCCCGGCCCTCGAACCCGAGAACCTGTGCCGCGATCAGATCGGCTTCCGGGACGGCAGCGAACGCAGCGGCCGTGAGGGGGACGCCGAGACGGCCGGCGATGTCCTCGGCCTTCGACCTCGCGTCGTCCACCGAGATGTCTGCCGGTGCTCCCGAGACCGAGACCGCTTGCGAGAAGAGCCCCTCGGCCGCAGGCAGCGTGAGCAGCGTCATGACGGCGCCGCCGCCCGCCGACTGCCCGGCGAGGGTGACCCGGGAGGGATCCCCGCCGAAGTCGGCGATGGTGTCGCGCACCCACTCGAGAGCGAGGACCCAGTCGCGCACGCCGCGGTTCTGAGGCGCATCGGGCAACCAGCCGAATCCCTCGAAGCCGAGCCGGTAGCCGAGCGTCACGGTCACGACTCCGTCCCTCGAGAAGGAGCGTCCGTCGTACCAGGGGCTCGCGGGCGACCCTGAGACGTACCCGCCGCCGTGGATCCACACGAGCACGGGCAGCGCGGCATCAGGGTCACCCGGACGCGGCGTGAAGACGTTCACGCTCAGGATGTCGTCACCCGGGATGCTCGGCTCCGGGATGGTGGTCGCCCCTCCCGGCGCCTCCCGCTGGGGAGTGGGACCGTACTGCCGCGCGTCGAGGACTCCTTCCCAGGGTCGCCGGGGGACCGGGCTCTGGAAGCGGAGCTCGCCGAACGGCGGTTCTGCGTAGGGGATGCCGAGGAAGCGGGCAGCACCGTCCACCCATTCCCCGCGCACCGCTCCTGCCGTCGTGCGGACCAGTGGCGGCGAGTCCTCCCGGGGAAGATCCACGGTCACGACTCCTCTGCCGACCGACACGGTCCGACCCGCAGCGGCGTCGCTGCGCCGGGGGTGATCCCGTTCTCGTTGAAGGCGTCGACGGCGACCCAGTAGTCGTGACCCGCGTTGAGGGTGGGGAGCCGGAGTGAGGTCTGCCCGTAGAGCAGCCAGCTGTTGTAGAGCTTGTCGGGAGCGATCCCGTAGCGGACGTTGTAGCCCTGGGCGCCGTGGCTCGGCTTCCACTCCAGGTCCGCGGTGAGCTCGTCGACACGAGAGGCCGCGGGAATCACGGGGGCCGGCGCGTCTCCGTCGCCCAGCCCGAACACCCGGAGTCCGCTGACGGCCAGCGGGCCGCCGAACGGCATGCGCCCACCGGTCAGGCGGACGAAGCGCGCCCGCACGGGCTCATCCAGGACCGCGAAGGCATGGGGTGCCTCAGCCGAACCCGCACCGTGGTCGACGACGGTCGTCCAGTCCACTCCGTCGACCGAGAGCTCGATGCGGAATTCGGTCGGCTGATCCCCCGCGAAGTGCCCCCGGTACTGGTAATCGAACTGCTGACCCGAGTCCGGCAGGGGTGCGATGGCGGCGAGGTCGTCGTCGGCGAGGTTCACCTGGATCGCGTGAACGGTGCGCTCCGAGCGGAGATCGAGGTGCAGCCACTCTCCGGGTTCTGCCGAACCTGCGACCCACCAGTCGCGGATGTCCTCGTCGACCGCCGAGGCGGGATCGCGATCAGTCTTCGACGACGAGGCCGTGGCCGCTGCCCCGAGTGACTGCAGCATCCACCCTGCGAAGGTGTCCGTCCAGGGATCGGCGGGGCCGTTCGGGACGAGCGTCGGGTAGTCGCCGAAGTTCTGATTGCAGAACAGCACACCGTCCGCGTCGAACCCGGCCGGGAAGAGTCCGATCCGGCGTTCGAACGACTCGTTCACCGAGACGCGCATGGTCGCTGCGTGCCACCAGTTCCCGTGCGCGTCCTGGAAGGTGCTCCCATGACCGGCGCCGGTGATGAAGCCTCCGGGCTTCAGTGAGAACGGACTGTGCGGGGAGTAAGCGAACGGTCCGAGCGGGGTCTCCCCCACGTAGTAGCCGTCGGCGTAGGTGTTCCATTCGGTACCGGGAGCGGAGTACTGCAGGTAGTAGCGGTCGGCGTGCGGAGTCATCCACGCACCCTCGATGTACGGTTCCGTGCCGACGTGCTGCAGGATCAGCCGTTCACGCTCGGTCGTCGGGGGCTTGATGATGTAGTCCTCGCCGCTCTGCTCCCAGCCGTGCTGATCCGTGTGGGCGCTGATGAGGTCGAGTGTCTCCCCGAGGGGGGCGAAGGTCACTCTGTCGACCTCGGTGCCTCTGATCGGCTCCTTGTTCGAGCATCCCCAGTAGAAGTAGGTGCGACCGTCCCGATCCTGGAAGACGTGCGGGTCCCAGAACGGGAAGCCGGCACTGATCTCGACGAAGTCGTCCTCGAGAGGGTTCTCGCTGCGGAAGTACGGGCTGTCGCCCGCGCGAGAGGCGCAGATGACGAGGGAACCGTCGACCTCGCGGACATCCGGTGCGTAGTCGAACTCGGGCAGCTTCGTCGTCGCACGGAATTCCCACGAGACGAGATCACTCGAGTGCCAGAACCCGCCGGACTGCGATGCGAAGAGGAAGAAGCGGTCCTGGAACCGCACGATCGACGGGTCCGCCGCTTCGCGGTGCACCGTTCGGCCTGCTCGATCGGGCCCGCCCTCGTGGATCTCCTGGAACCGGTAGGCCAGATCCAGCGGATTGCACAGTACTGCGGGTCGGGGGGTCGTCATGTGCTGCTCCTGCGTGCTCATCGGGCGCGGGCCGGGGTGATGGTGAGAGAGATGTCGAGAGGGACCGTCGACGAGGGGCCGACGCCGAGGTCGACCGTGGTCGCGTCCTGCGTGTCGGAGCGCGTGGCGGCGCTCCAGTAGCGCAGCTGGTCGGGGCCGACGGGGAAGGTGACGGTGCGCTGCTCGCCGGGCGCGAGGGTAATGCGCTCGAAGCCCTTGAGTTCGCGGAGCGGACGGGAGGATGCACCGTGCCGCTGGTGGATGTAGAGCTGCGCGACGTCGTCCGCCGTGCGATCCGACGTGTTGCGGATGTCGACCGAGACCGACGCGGTGTCGCCGACCGCGATGGTGTCGCGGTCGAGGCGCAGGCCGGAGTACTCGAACTCGGCATAGGAGAGGCCGTGCCCGAAGGGGTAGAGCGGCGTGCTCTCCTCCTCGAAGTACCGCTTCCCTTGATCTTGGGGCGCGAAGGTCCGCAGGTGGGAGTGGATCATCGGCACCTGCCCGACGTGGCGCGGCCAGGTGAACGGAAGACGGCCGGCCGGCGAGTCCTCGCCGAGCAGGGTCGCGGCGATGGCGTCACCGCCCCGCGTGCCGGGGTACCAGGCCTGCAGGATCGCGGGGACGTTCGCGTCCGCCCAGCGCAGGTCGACGGGGCGTCCGGTGACGACGACGAGGACGACGGGCGTGCCGGTGGCGGCGATCCGCTCGAGCTGCTCCTGCTGGCGGCCGGGCAGATCGAGCGTCGACGTGGAGGCTCCTTCGCCGGCCTGGTTCTGTCGATGGCCGACCACGACGACCGCGACGTCGGCCGCGGCGGCAGCGGCGACCGCGCGCTCGATCTCGCTGTCGTCGTCCCAGTCGTCCGGGGTCGAGGCGATGCTCGGATCCGCCTGGTCCATCGCTGTGGGGAACATGCGCTCGAGGATTCCCGCGCCGGGCGCGTGGATCACGGCGTCGCTTCCGAGCCGGGAGCGGAGACCGTCCAGGACGGTGACCGTCTCTGCGGTGTCGTGGTTGAAGACCCACGGCCCGAGCATGTCCCGGGGGCTGTCGGCGAGCTGCCCGACGACCGCGACCGTGCCGACGCGCTCCGAGGACAGCGGAAGCGCGTTGTCGGCGTTCTTGAGGAGGACGAAGGACTGCGCCGCGGCGATCCGAGCGATCTCCCTGTGGTCGCTCGCGTCGAGCACGTCGTCGACGGTCGAGGCGTCGGCGTAGGGCCGCTCGAACAGGCCGAGGCGGAACTTGGCCTCGAGCACGCGGCGGACAGCGGTGTCGAGGACGCTCTCGTCGATGCGCCCCTGGGCGACGGCCTCGGGAAGACGGGAGAAGGCAGCGTCCGAGATGGCCATCTCCATGTCGAGTCCGGCCTCGAGGGAGCGGACCGCAGCGTCGGTCAGGTCGCTGGCGAAGTGCTGCGTCTCGAGAGAGCGCACCGCGTTCGCGTCGGAGACGACGAAGCCCTCGAATCCCATCTCGTCTCGCAGGACCTCGGTCAGCAGCCAGCGGTTGGCCGAGGCGGGGACACCGTTGAGGTCCATGTAGGCGCTCATCACATTCGCCGCACCGGCGTCGATCGCCGCGCGGAATGGGGGGAGGTAGACGTTGCGCAGCTCGGAGTCGGAGACCTCTGCGTCGTCGTAGTCGCGTCCGCCTCGGGCGGCGCCGTAGCCGGCGAGGTGCTTCGGGCCGGCGAGGACGCGGTCCTCTCCGAGGTCTCCCTGGAATCCACGGACCTGGGCCGCTGCGACAGCCGCTCCGAGCACCGGGTCCTCTCCGGCGCTCTCGACGATGCGTCCCCAGCGGGGGTCGCGGGCGATGTCGATCATGGGCGCGAACGCCCAGTGGATGCCCACGGCGCGCGCCTCACGGGCGGCGACCGTCTGTGCCCGCTCGATGATCGCCGGGTTCCAGCTCGCGGCCAGAGCGATCGGAACGGGGAAGACGGTGCGGAAGCCGTGGATGACGTCGAAGCCGAACAGCAACGGGATCCCGAGCCGGGTCTCCTCCACCGCGACCTTCTGCAGCCGGGTGGTCAGCCTCACGTCCGTGACGAAGAGGATCGATCCGACCGCGCCCTTCTCCAGCACCCTGTCGACTGCTTTCGGCTGTTCGAGGAAAGCACGATGCTCCGGAGGAAGGGCGTCGATATCGAAGTCCGCGGGCATCTCGGGAGCCCCGAAATAGAAGTACTGGGTGAGCTGCCCGGCCTTCTCCTCGACGGTCATCCGCCCGAGGAGGTCGTCGATGCGGTCTGAGAAGGACGCCGAGGCGTCACGGTACAGAGGAGTGGTCATGGGGTCTCCGATAGTGGGACGTCGGTCGGACGGGAAGGACTCGGCGTCGTGCCTGACTCGTGATGCTGAGCGCCGATTGCGCCTGATCTCCCGAAGGGTGATCGCTGAACTCCGTCGGCGTCGCTGTCGAGGGGTGGGGCTGCAGGCGTCCGGTCAGAAGCTGTCCGGTGTCACGTGTCACTCAGTATGGAGACCGAGCCTCGACTTCGCAATGCCGCCCTTTCTGGGCACGGACCGTATGGGAGACTCCCAGCGTGCCCACGGAGAGATCGAGCCCTCGCGCCACGAGCAGGGACGTCGCCAAGCTCGCGGGACTGTCCCGGACGACGATCAGCCAGATCCTCAACGGGAACGACGCGCGATTCCCTCAGGAGACCCGCGACCGGGTGGCAGCCGCCGCCGCCCAGCTCCAGTACCGACCGTCCCGGGCCGGGCGGGCGCTGGTGTCGGGAGTCAGTGATCTGATCGTGATCGTGGTGCCGAACATCACCTTCGGCACCCGCCTGCAGCAGACGATCGAGCGCTTCTCCGCCGAGGCGGAACGGCTGGGCCTCAATGCCGTCGTCCGCTACGTCGGAAGCGACATCGGAGCGACGCTGACCACCATCCTCGACCTCCGCCCCGCCGCCGTCTTCCACCTCTCCGTCTTCGATCGCGAGACGATCGCGGAGCTCGAAGCCGCAGGCACCCCCGTTCTGCCGAGGACGTCGGGAGACCCCGGCGATTCGAGCAGCTTCGATCACCTCGTCGGCCGGATGCAGGCACAGGAGCTCCTCAAGGGGCCCGAACGCCGCCTCCTCTACGCGATCCTCGCCGATGATCGGGTCGGTCCCTTCGGCATCCGCCGTGCCGAGGGGGTCGCAGAGGGTGCGGCGACGGCGGGTGCCCAGGCACCCGAGGTCGTTCCGGTCCCTCTCGATCCGGAGGGGGCGGTCGCTGCTCTCGCGCCGATTCTGCAGGGGATCGACGGGCCGGTCGGCATCGCCTGCTACAACGACGAGGTCGCGATCGCCGTGCTGGCCGTCGTCCGGCGGATGGGATGGAGCGTTCCGGATCAGGTCGCGGTCGTGGGAGTGGACCGCATTGACGTCGGACAGCTGATCTCCCCCCGGCTCACCACGATCGCGATCAACCTGGCCGGGATCGACGCGCAGTTCGTCGTGGAGCTCAAGCGCCTTCTCGGCCGGCCCGAATCCGACCTGGAGGCCGACGTGTCGGTCGCGACCGAGTCGCTCGTGGCACTGGTGCCCGGCGAATCCAGCTGAGCAGGCCCCGTCCGCTGCGAGGCGCGGACAGTCGGCAAAGGTTTACATCGAGAAAAGTTTTACATCGTGCAATGATTCACCAGTGATGGAATCGGGGCGCCGCGAGCGCAAGAAGCAGGCCACCGCGGTGGCGATCCAGAGGGCGACCCTCGAACTCGTCCGAGAGCGCGGACTGGAAGAGACGACGGTCGAGGCGATCAGCGATCGCGCGGACGTGACCAGCAGGACCTTCTTCAACTACTTCTCGGGCAAGGAGGACGCCGCCCTGGGGAACGTCAGGAGCGCCGGAGCCCACTTCGATCGTGGTGCGATGGTGGCCCGCACCGGTTCCGCCCTCGATCGCGTCCGCGAGACGATCCGCGACTCGCTCGCCGACACCGGGCCGGGAGAGGCCGAGCGGACCTGCCTCCGCCGGGAGGCCATGGGCCGCTGCCCGCAGCTCATCGCCCGCGACTACCGTCGGATGAGCGACGTCAGCGACGAGCTGCTCGCCATTCTCGAGGAGCTGCTCTCGGTCGAGGAACCGAGCGCTCCGCCGACCACTGTGCACCTCCGGGCCGTCACGAGCATCGCCGTCATCGGCGCCGCGTACACCATCGCGGCCCAGCTCTGGAGCGGGGACATCACGGGCACGAGGACTCTGGCCGAGCACTTCGACACCGCCTTCGACTCGATCGCCGAGATCGCGTCGCGGGTGCGCGCCTCATGACGTCCAGGACTGTCGCCCCGAACCTTCCCGGCGACCAGGAGGCGGCCCGGCCGCGTGTCGTGTGGGTGTTCATCGCCGTGCTGGTCACCATGCTCCTCGCGGCACTGGATCAGACGATCCTCGGCACTGCGCTGCCGACGATCGTCGGAGAGCTCGACGGTGTCGATCACATGCTGTGGGTGGCGACCGCCTACATCCTCGGAGTCACCGTGACGATGCCGGTGTACGGCCGACTCGGCGACGCGGTCGGCCGGAAGGGCCTGTTCCTCACGGCCATCGCGATCTTCGTCCTGGGCTCGGTCGTGGGCGGTGCGGCGACCTCGATGGAGATGCTCATCCTGGGACGGGGGATCCAGGGGGTCGGCGGCGGAGGAATGATGCTCCTGTCGCAGGTGATCATCGCCGACGTGATCCCCGCTCGCGAGCGAGGCAAGTACGGTGGCTACATCGCGGCCGTCTGGGGCCTGTCGTCGGTCCTCGGCCCGCTCCTCGGCGGCTGGTTCACCGATGCTCTGACCTGGCGCTGGGCCCTCTGGATCAACATCCCCCTGGGCGCCGCCGCCTTCCTCATCTCCTGGCGCCTCATCCACCTGCCCCGGAAGCCCCGCCGGCGCCCGCGCATCGACGTCGCCGGCATCGCCCTGCTCGCCGCGGCGGTGAGCTGCCTCGTGCTCGTCACCTCGTGGGGCGGGACGCAGTACGACTGGGACTCCCCCGTCATCCTCGGTCTCATCGCCGGATTCGTCGTTGCCGCGGCGCTGTTCGTCTGGACCGAGCACCGAGCGGCGGAGCCGGTCATCCCGCTCGCACTATTCCGCGCACGCGCCTTCACATTGCCCACGGTCGCGGGCCTGATGCTCGGGCTCACCATGTTCGGCGCGCTCGGCTACATCCCGACGTTCCTGCAGATCGTGAACAGGATCAACGCGACCGAGTCCGGCCTGCTGATGCTCCCCATGATCGGCATGCTGATGATCACGAGCATCGTGGGCGGCAACCTCGTGACGCGGACCGGTCGCTACAAGTGGATGCCGATCACCGGCTCACTGACGGTGATCGTCGCTCTCCTGCTCTTCTCGACGATGAACGCGGCGACGCCACCCGTGTTCGCCGCGATCTACGTCGGGATCCTCGGCGTGGGGATCGGCCTCGGCATGCAGGTTCTGGTGCTGATCGTGCAGAACTCGCTGCCGCACTCGATGCTCGGCGTGGCGACGGCGTCCAACAGCTTCTTCCGCGAGGTCGGCGCCCTCGTCGGGTCGGCCCTCGTCGGCAGCCTCTTCGTCGCGCGGCTGACCGCGAACCTGCAGACCTCCTCCGGAGAGGGTGTCGCGGGGGCGAACAGCCTCACGCCCGCGGCCATCAACGCGCTCCCGCCGGCCGAGCACCTGCTCGTCGTGAACGCGTACACCGACGCGCTCGCGCCGGTGTTCCTGTTCCTCGTCCCGCTGATGGTGCTGTCCGCCCTGCTGATGTGCTTCGTCAAGGAGATCCCGCTCGCCACCCGCGTGTCGGACGAGGCGGCGGACCCTTCCGAGGCCCCGGTCTGACGACGGATCCCGGGCGGGGCCCGGCCCCTGCCGCTGCCTCGAGCGCACGACGGCGAGTCGACCCGATACGGGAAACGACGGAACCCCGGAGAGGACCCGTCACGAGACCTGTCCTCTCGACAGGTTCTCCGACACGTTCTCTCCGGGGTCCGGCGGCGGCCTTCGTCACATCCGGGAGGAAGGCGAACCGCTCAGTGCGTCTCCGCCGCCAAGCGCCGGCGCGCCTCGCGACGCTCCCGCTGGCGGTCCGGGTCGGCCGTCGGCGCGGCCAGGATCAGGCGCCGCGTGTAGTCGTTCTGCGGAGTGTCCGTCACCGCGGCGACCGGTCCGGTCTCGACGATCTCGCCCTTGTAGAGCACCGCGACACGGTGGCTGATGTGGCGCACCACCGAGAGGTCGTGGGTGATGAACAGATAGGCGACGCCGGTGCTGCGCTGCAGCTCGATCATCAGATCGAGGACAAGAGCTTGCGTCGTGAGATCGAGCGCCGACACGGGCTCGTCGCAGATGACGAGTCGCGGCTTCAGCGCCAGCGCTCGTGCGATGGCGACTCGCTGGCGCTGCCCCCCACTGAACTCCCTCGGGTAGCGGTGCGCAGCATCCGCCGGCAGCCCGACGCGGGCCAGGAGTCCACCGACCGAGGCGCGGGCTTCCTTGGGGTCGGCTCCCTGCCCGATCAGGGGCTCGCTGAGGATGTCGTCGATGCGCAGCGTGGGGTTGAGTGACGTGTACGGGTCCTGGAAGATCACCTGGACGTCTTTCGCGAGACTCCGGCGTCCTACGGCATCGAGGCGCGTGATGTCCTGTCCGTCGAAATGGATCGCGCCGCTCGTCGGCTGCGCCAGACCGAGGATGGCGCGGCCGAGGGTCGTCTTGCCGGACCCGGACTCGCCCACGAGGCCGAGCGTCTCTCCCGCGGCGATCTCCAGCGAGACGCCCTTGAGCACCTCCGTCCCCTTGGACCGGAAGCCTCGGCTCGGGTAGCGCAGTCGAAGATCCTCGACAGTGAGAAGTGGACTCATTCTGTGCTCCCTGTGGTCTCCGTCGCAACGCGCGGAGGATCGGTGCGAACGGTGTCCTCGTCGAGGATCGCCCCGATGAGCTGCTGGGTGTACGGGTGCTGCGGGTGGTGGAACATCTCTCGAACGTCGCCGGACTCGACGAGCTCGCCCTCCCGCATCACGATCACGCGGTCGCAGAGGTCTGCGACGACTCCGAAGTTGTGGGTGACGAGAAGCACGCCCATGCCGTACTCGGCCTGCAGATCACGCAGGAGATCCAGGATCTCCGCCTGCACGGTGACGTCGAGCGCCGTCGTGGGCTCGTCGGCGATGAGGAGCTTGGGACGCGAGGCCACCGCGCCGGCGATCAGGGCACGCTGCGCCATGCCGCCGGAGATCTGGTGCGGATAGGAGTTGTAGGTCCGCTCGGGATCGGTGATGCCCACTCGCGCGAGCAGACCGATGATCGTGTCCTTCGCCTCCTTGCGCGACATTCCGGCGGAGATACCGGCGATGAGCTGACTGCCGACGGTGAACGACGGATCCAGGTTCGACATCGGCTCCTGCGGGATGTAGGAGATCACTCCGCGTCGGAGCCGGCGCATCGCCGTGGCGTCCTTGCTCAGCAACGACTCTCCCGCGAGATCGAGGGCGTCCGCGACGACCGAGGCCTGCTTGGGGAGGACACCGAGGATCGAGAAGGCCGTCTGCGTCTTGCCCGAGCCCGATTCGCCGACGAGTCCGACGATCTCGCCGGGCGCGATGTCGAGCGAGACCCCGCGGACGACGTCCTTCCTGCTCCCGTCCGCCTGCGGATAGCTCACGCGCAGTCCTCGCACCCGGAGCAGACCGTGGTCGGACGGAGCGATGGGAGCGGCTGTTGATGTGTCGGCCTTCTCGACGACGGCCTCTCCCGTCTTGACGCGCCGACGCTTGGCCTTCGCCTGCGGAGCTGAGAGGACGTCGCGGTAGGCGTTGGCGAGAAGAACGAGTGATCCGTTGAGAAGAGCCAGGGCGCCGGCGGACCAGATGAGCTGCTCAGGGGCGGTGTAGATGTTGGTGAAGGCGTCCGAGGTCATGCTGCCGAAGCTCGGCTGGCTGACCGCACCGAAGCCGAGGAAGGCGAGGCCCGCCTGCACGCCGATCGCTGCTGAGGCGAGGAAGGCGAGGGCGATGACGATCGGACCGCGCACCACGTAGAGGACGTGACGCGTGAGAATCCTGCGGTTCGACAGGCCGGCGACGCGGGCCGCGTCGACGTACAGCTCGTTGCGAACGCCCTGGACGAGGTTGCGGACGAGCCGGTAGATGCCGGGAGACAGGAGGAAGCCGAAGACGAGCATCGTCGCCTGATAGGTGCCACCTGTCACCGGGAACAGCACGATGAGCAGAACGATCCCGGGGAAGCTCATGACCAGGTTGAAGACCCAGGACGACACCGCGTCGGTCCGCTTGCCGACGTACCCGGCGATGAGGCCGAAGGTCGTTCCGACGACGACGGCGATGCCGGCTCCGAGCATGGCGGAGATGAACGACACCTGCAGAGATGTGAGGACGCGCGCCCAGATGTCGCGACCGTACTGGTCAGCGCCGAGGGGCCAACCGGGGGTGCCTGCAGGGGCATTGACCTGCTCGAGCGAGGCGAAGGTGGGTGAGTGCGTGCTGAGGACAGGGGCCAGGATCGCGAGGACGATCAGCACGGCCAGGATGAGCAGTGGGATGATCCCCATCGGCTTGCGCAGGAGGCGGGTGAACGCCCCCGCCGGGCGTCGGGTACCGGGCGCATCGGGAAGAACGGTTGCGAGGTCGGCTGCGGTGGTCACTGGGTCCTCACCTTGGGATTGAGCCATCCGTTGAGGATGTCGACGACGAGATTGACGATGACGAGGAGACCGACGGCGAAGAGCGCGACGCCCATCATCGCGGGGAGGTCCCCCTGGATCGACGACTGGTAACCGAACGTTCCGAAGCCGGGGAGCGCGAAGATCTTCTCGATGAAGAGCGCTCCGCCGAACATGCCGATGAATTCGAGGGAGAAGACGGTCAGCCCCGGAGCGGCGGCGTTGCGCAGCGCGTGCTTGAGGAGGATCTTCCCCTCCGAGACACCACGGGTCCGGAGGGTCCGGACGTAGTCCCGCTCGAGCTGGTCTGCCATCGCCCCGCGGATCTGCGCGCCCAGGGACGCGACTCCGCCGATGGCGAGCAGGAGGGAGGGGAGCGCGATGGACGAGAACCAGGCGGACGGCGACTCCGCCAGCGGCGTGAACCCCACCGCCGGCACCCACGCCAGCTGGATGGCGAACACGTAGACGAACACGATCGCGAGGACGATCCCCGGGAAGACGAACGCGATCGTGGAGATGCCCTGCAGGATCGTGTCCACGATCCCGCCTCGGGCGGCGGACACCACTCCGAGGATCGTGCTGAGCAGGATCACAAGGACCGAGGCGACGAGGACGACGGAGAGGGTGACCGGCAGTCGGGTCGAGAGGGACGTCACGACCGGCTCGCTCGTGAAGTACGAGGTGCCGAGATCTCCCTGGAACACGCCGGTGAGCCAGCTCCAGTACTGCTCGATCACCGGCCGGTCGAGACCGAGCTGACCGTTCAGCTGAGCGATCTGCTCCGGTGTGGCCGACGGGCCGAGGATGTTGAACGCGACCGGCAGGTTCGCGCCGTAGGTCATGAAGAACGTGATGCCCGTCACGACGAAGATGAGGATGAGCCCGTCGCGGAGGCGACGCAGCAGGTATGTCAGCATGATGACCCCCGGAGTGGCGCGGGGAGGACCTCCCCGCGCCACTCGATCGGAATGAGTGCTACTCGCCGGCCGGCGCGTAGGGCAGCAGGTTGAGGTTGTACTGCGTGGGAGCGGTGTACGTGACCTTCTTCGAGGCGACCCAGAAACCGTTGACCTGGTTGAGCGGCGCGTTCCAGGCGTTCTGCACCAGATACTCGTTCACATCACCCCAGGCCGCTGCCTGGTCCTCGTCGGGCGCAGCGTCTGCCGTGGCGATCAGCTGAGTGAGCTCGGGCGTGGCGCTGGTGAACGGGTCGAAGATGCCGCCGAGCGAGTTCTTGATGTCGAGGGCGTTGTCGCCGCTCGTGCCGTTGTACATGAAGTACATCGCGTAGTTCTTGGTGGCGACCTTCGTGAAGAAGTCGGTCAGCGCGACGGACTCGTAATTGACCGTGATGCCGATGTCGGCCAGCGACTGCGTGATGACGGACTCGTACTGAAGCGAATAGGGCGTGCTCGGCATCGTCACGGTGAACCCGTCCGCGTAGCCGGCCTCCGCCATCAGCGCCTTGGCCTTCTCGACGTCGTAGGGCGTGAAATCGAGAAGGTCCTCTGAGTAGGCGGAGTCGATGTCGCTGACGACCTGGTTCGTTGCCGAGGATCCGTCGCCGATCAGGTTCGACGCGATCGTGTCGCGGTCGAACGCGAGGTTGATCGCCTGGCGGACGCGCATGTCCGCCAGAGCGGGCACGATCGTTCCTGCGCGGTCGGAGAGCCAGAGGATAGCCATGGAGGTCGGCTTGTTCGGTCCGGAGTCGAATTGAGCGGCGGGGTACTGGTCCGCGTTCTCGGCCGCGCCGAGCACATCGAGCTGACCCGAGCGGAGCGCGTTCTGCGTCGCCGTGGGGTCGGCGAGGATCGAGACCTCGACGTGCTCGAAGGGGTAGGAATCGACGTTCCAGTGGTCCGGATTCCGGTCCAGGACGTACTTCGAGCCCGCCACCGTCTTCTGGGTGTTGAGGATGTACGGACCTGATCCGACGGGCTCCAGCTGTGAGCTCGCGTCGGTCAGCACCTCGGGAGCACCGACAGCGCCGTTCGAGTTGGTCAGAGCGGGGAGGAACGCGGCATCCGGAGCGGAGAGGGTGACGACGACGGTCGACTCGTCCGTGGCCTCCACCGACGCGACTCTCGCCCACGCGGCCTGGCTGACGGTTCCCTTCCTCAGAGCTTCGAGCGATCCCGCCACGGCTTCGGCGTCGAGCTTCTCACCGTCGGTGAACGTCATGCCGCTGCGGATGTCGAGGGTGAGAGCGGTTCGGCTGTCGTCGTACTCCCAGGACTCGGCGATCCCCGGGAGCAGCTCACCGTCGGGGCTCATCGTGATGAGCGTGTCGTAGACCGCCGTGGAGAGGAGGTTCTCGCCACCGCCCCATTCGCCGATCGTGAAGTTCGAGGGAGTACCGCCCTGCGACAGGTGCAGGGTCTGCTCCCCGCCGCCCGATCCTCCCGACGATCCACCGGCGGTGCAGCCCGCCAGTGCGATCGCGACGACGGCAGCGACCGCCACCGCCTTGAGTGCTGACGCAACCTTCATTCGTTGACTCCCTTGTCGTGGTGTGGGTGTCGGCGCCTTCGATCACCGGGGCTCGAGCATCCTCCGGCGAGTTAGTGACACGCGACACTGGATGCTAGCCGACACGTGACAACAAAGTCCATAGCTCTTCCGCGATGCCGCCGGAAGGCCGTCCGCGGGTGGTGTGCTGCCCGTTACTGGAGCTGGGCGTGCAGGAAGGTGCGCACCTGCTGGACGTGTTCGTGGTCCTCCGGCGCGCGCCCCATGAAGAAGCCGTGCGGTGCGCCTTCCCAGACGTGCAGTTCTGTCTTCACGCCGGCCTTCACGAGTGTCCGATGGAGCCGGACGGCGTCGGAGAGGAGCATGTCGCGGGTGCCGGAGGTGATGATCATCGGGGGGAAGCTGTCGTCCCACTCGCCGAACAGCGGCGAGATGTAGGGATGCTCCGCCGGGTACTCCCCCTTGTACAGAGCGAGCATGTTGACGAACCCGTCGGAGGAGGTGCCTTCGGCGTTGGTGTACCAGGTCTCTCCCTGGAAGGTGAAGTCCGTCGGCGGCGATACCAGTCCGAGACCGGCGGGAGTGGGGAGTCCTTCGTCCCGGATCCGCAGCATCAGAGCGGCGGCGAGATTCGCCCCGCCCGATTGCCCGACGACGACGACGTCCTCCGGAGCGCGATCCTCGAGGAGGAGGCGGTAGACCGTCATGCAGTCGTCGAGCCCGGCCGGGAAGGGGTGGTGGGGCAGCTGCCGGTAATCCATCCCCCAGGTCGTCAGCCCCATGTTCCCGGCCAGCAGCTGCGTCGATCGTCGTGCGGTCGCGCCTCCGCCGAAGGTGAAGCCTCCTCCGTGCATGTTGAGCAGGACGCGGCGGTCCTCGGAGGTCGTGGATCGCGGGGTGGCGACGATGAACGTGGCGTCACCGACCGTGCGGTCGACGACGTCGACCTCTTCGTCGGACGGGACGGCTCCGACGGTGGACAGGGCCATGATCTCGAGGACCTCGGGTTCCGTCGATGCGGCCGCTGCCTCGAGGAACGCCCAGCCCTCGGTGTCGGACGGGGTGGGGGTGGGCAGCGGGGGACGCTCATGAACGGCGGCGAGGACCGCCCGTGCTTCGGGCGAGAGGGTGGTCGGAATCGGGAAGCGTGCTGACACGGAGTGCTCCTAGGGGCTGGTTGAGGGGATGAGGAAGGGCACTCGTGAGCGCTCCTGGCGGGAGCGCTCACGAGTGCCCGAGGGGGGTCACGAGTCCGCGGCGGTTCCGAGTCGCAGGCTCCAGGACCAGCGGTACTCGAGATCGGACAACCGGTACTCGAGGGGAGTGTCGGGTCCGAGCTGGGCAGTGCCGAGGCCCCGGTGCACGATGTCCAGCTGCACGATGGTCCGGCGGCTCTCCGGCAGCTCCCACCAGTGCTGAGCGGCCTCGAGCTCCGGGACCGTGTGGCGGGAGACGGTGAGCTGCAGTGGCGAATCGTGCGTCGTGGTCACCACTCCTGCCGGTCCGGAGAGGCGCGCCGACCGCACCTCGCCGCGCCCGCCGTTTTCCTGCGGGAGCACGTAGGGCACTGCCGCGTCGTCGATGGTGGAGGACCATCGGCCGAGCAGCGCGGAGGCCCGGCGATCGGGATAGTTCTCCCACGGCCCGAGCCCGACCCACTGCAGGTCGTCGAAGGCGCCGGCCAGTTCGAACTCGATTCCCACGCGCAGCCCGTCCACTGTGCTTTCGGGCAGCTGGACGGTCTCGACGAACTCGAACTCGTCGGGCGAGACCCGGGTGATGCGCTGCGAGTGCATGACCTCGTCCCCAAAGGCCGTCTTGTAGCGGGTGCGGACCAGGACGGCACCGTCGGGCTCGTCGTCGAGGGAGACGGAGTCCTCCGTCAGCTCGAAGAAGCCGGTGCGGATGAAGCGCTGGTCCAGGAAGAAGGACGTGTCGTTGTCGACGAGCGCGCGCCACAGGTTCAGGCGCGGAGCGACCGCCAGCAGGGGGTGCGCGAGTCGGCCGTCGGCTCCGACCGGACGGCCCGACGACGGCCTGGTCGCGGAGTTCCCGGGGGGCAGCGGCAGCGTCAGCTGGTGCTGCGCCAGAACGGTCCCGGCCGGAGCCCAGACCGTGTCCTCGGCGGTCAGGACGTCGAGCGTGAGGGCGAGGGCGTCGTCGTCAACGAGCCTGCGACGCAGCGCGTCGGGAACCTCGACGGTCACCGTCTCCCCCGCATCGGCTCGGACCTCCACCGTGAACCGCTCTGTCGAACCCTCCGTCGTCTCCGTGGCCAACGCGAACGTGAGCGAGGACAGATCGGCGAACGTCTGACGGTTCAGGACCGTCACCCTGCCCTCGAGCGCCTCCTGGATCGAGGAGACGATGCGCACCGGGCTGAATAGCCCGCGGGCCTCGTAGAGCGCGGGCTTGGGGGTGCCGTCGGCGAAGACGACGCCGTTCAGCACGATGGGGCCGTCGTTCGGCTCGTCGCCGAAGTCGCCGCCGTATCGGTAGTGGCGGTCGCCGTCGATGTCGAGCGCGTGATCCTTGAACTCCCAGATGAATCCGCCCTGCACGCCGGGGAGCGACTCGATCGCGCGCCAGTAGTCCGCCAGGCCTCCGGTGGAGTTGCCCTGCGAGTACGCGTACTCGCACATGATCAGCGGCCGGTCGGCGTCCGCGTGCGCGGAGAACGCCTCGAGGGCGGAGATTGGCGGGTACATCGGGCAGACGATGTCGGTGGCGGCGCGGCCCCCGTGCCAGTCGGCCGCGATGGCGCCCTCGTAGTGCAGAGGGCGGGTGGGATCGTAGCCACGCACCCAGGCGGCCGCGGCGTCGTGGTTCACTCCGTAGCCGGTCTCGTTCCCCAGGGACCAGGCGATCACCGAGGGGTGGTTCTTGTCGCGGATCACCATGCGTGACACGCGGTCGACGAACGCCTCCAGATAGCGGTGGTCGTTGCAGATCTGGTTGGCGAACGCGTGACCCTCGATGTCGGCCTCATCGAACACGTAGAGGCCGAGCTCGTCGCAGAGGTCGAGGAACACGGGGTCGTTGGGGTAGTGCGAGGTGCGCACGGCGTTGACGTTGAAGCGCTTGAGAAGCGACAGGTCTGCGAGGTAGTCCTCACGGCTGAGGACGCGACCGGTCTCCGGGTGGAAGTCGTGACGGTTGACTCCCTGGATCCAGATCCGGCGACCGTTCACCAGCAGGTCCCGCCCAGCGATCTCCACTCGGCGGAAGCCCGCTCGGATCTCGGTGCGGTCGGCGACGACGCCGTTCGCGTCGACGAGCTCGACGAGGACGGCTTCCAGGTGAGGCGTCTCCGCGGACCACGGCTGGACGGCGAGGTCGGCCAGCTTGATCGTCGCGGCACCGGGGCGTTCGGCAGGATGCATCGCCGCATGCGAGGCGGCGGCACCGGCCGCCGCCTCGGGCGACAGCGTCGCCCCGGCCGCATGCAGGCTCATCAGGTCCATGATCCCGTCGGGCATCAGCGGTGCCGGGGGTCGGGTGCGGTCCGCGGAGCTGGGCGGGATGGTGAGCGCGGTCTGGCGCGTGCCGACAGGGCTCTCGACCACGTTGCCGGCGACGCTCACCCGGACCGAGTGCGTCCTCTCGAAGCTCTGGTCCGCGCCGTTGACGGTGGCGACGATCCGGGCTGATCCGAGGCGGGTGTCGGGGTCGTAGTCCGCGACGAGTCTGATGTCCTGGAGTCGTGCTCGGGGGAGCCGGTGGAGCTGCACCGAACGGCTGAGGCCCGACTGCCACCACTGGTCCTGGTCTTCCAGGTAGGTGAAGACGGACCACTTCGCGACGCGCAGCTCGATCTCGTTCGCGCCCTCCCGCACGTCGGCGGTGATGTCGAACTCGGCGGCGAGGTGGGAGTCGGTGCTCTCCCCCGCCGTCCTCCCGTTGACGCGGACCTGCAGATACCCCTCCGCAGCGCCCACGTGGAGCACGACTCGGTCCTCGCCGATCCCGGTCAGCTGGAGCGAGCGGCGGTAGACGCCGGTCGGGTTCGCGCTCGGAACCTGAGGCGGGACCAGATCGAACGGCATCGTGATGTTGGTGTAGTGCGGGCGATCGCTCGCCTCTCGCATCGTCCACAGCTCGGGCACCATCACGTCGGCCCACTCGTCGGTGAGGTCGGCGTCCCACGAGGGAAGCAGCTGGAAGGACCAGGCCCCGTCCAGGTCGAGGTCCGGCGTGCGGCGGAGGGCCGTCATTGGGAGGCGGCGGTACGAGACCACACCGGCTTCGGGTCCGAGAGGACCGCTGTCGAGAAGTGTCATGAGTGTCGTCCTCGGGGTTCGGCAGGCAGAGCTGCGGGTGAAGAGCGGAGCAGATGGACGGAACCGAGGATCTCCACCTCGGAGGTCGCACGGATGTCGTCCGAGGCGAAGCCGACGGTCAGGGTCACTCGTCCGGCCTCGATCACTCGTCGGTCGTCGAGGCCGGTGAAGGCGAGTCGCGCCACCGGTGCCGAGAGCTCGATCGTCTTCTCCTCCCCGACGTCGAGTGCGACTCGCTCGAAGGCGACGAGCTGGCGGACGGGGCGCACGACCGAGGCCTCCTCGTCGCGGGCGTAGAGCTGGACCACGGTGTCGCCGGCCCGGGACCCGGTGTTGCGGACCGTGACCGTCAGCGCGAACCGGCCGTCGGGCTCCACCGTCGGCTCGGGCGGTTCGGAGGTCAGCTCGAACTCGGTGTAGGACAGCCCGTGTCCGAAGGCGAACAGGGGGCTCTGCGAGGCGAGGTCGTTGTAGCCGTGGCGGATGCCCGTCGGGTGGTCGTACCCGCTGCCGAAGTGGTGCCCGTGGTAGATCGGGATCTGCCCGATCGAGCGCGGGAAGGTGCTCGGAAGCTTGCCGCTGGGGTTCACCTCGCCGAACAGCGCGCGGGTGATCGCCTCTCCGCCCTCCTCGCCGAGGAGAGGTGCGAGGAGGACGGCGCTCGACTGCGCCACGATCTCGGTGAGCAGCAGGGGCCTGCCGGTGACGATGACGCTCACCACGGGTACTCCCGTGTCGGCCAGGAGCGCGACGAGCTGCTCCTGGTTCCCGGGAAGGCGGGGCTCGCTGGTGGACTGGCCCTCGCCGGCGGTATTGTTGCCCACCCAGCCGGTGCGCTCGCCGACCGCGGCGATCACGAGATCTGCTCCGCGGACGGCGTCGGCCACCACGGCCTCGTCGAGGACGGCGGCATCTGGCGTCAGATCGCCGAGCTCGACGAAAGCGACGTCGGGGCGCCGGGCGCGAAGGGCTCCGAGAAGAGTGGGTGCGTCCGGGTGCAGCCTCTTCGCGGCCTCCTCGAAGGTCGGCTCGATCCCGGGCATCCGGGCCTGGAAGATGTCGGTGAAGATGGCCTCCTCGGCGGTGATCCCGGGGATCTCCCCGGCCCGGAGCGCCATGGAGCCGCGGAACATCTCGATGTTCGACACCGAGGTGTAGGCGCCGAAGTGGAGGCGGAGCTCGTCGGTCGCGGGCCCGACGACCACGATCTTCACCTTCTCGTCCGAGAGAGGGAGCACACCGTCGTTGCTGAGGAGCACCAGCGACTCATCCGCGAGGGTCTTCCGGACCTCGGTGGCTTCCTCGCGGTCCACCGGGGGAGCGCTGCTCGTCCGGCGGAACTCCGGGACGAGTCCGGCGCGTGCTTTCGCCACGAGGGTGCGCTCGACCGCGACATCGACGACGCGCTCGTCCAGGCGTCCCGACCGGACCTCCTCCTCGAGCAGCGCGTACTCCTCGCCGCCCGGGAGGTCCGCGTCGAGCCCGGCGTCGAGCGCTCGACGGGCTGCCTCGCCGGGTTCCGGAGCGGTGTGATAGACGGTGCGCAGCATCGCGATCGACGAGTAGTCGCTGACGACGGGGCCGGAGAACCCGAGCTCTCCGCGCAGAAGATCGGTCAGCATCCACCGGTTCGCCGCTGCCGGAACCCCGTCGACCTCGTTGTACGAGTTCATCATCAGCGCGAGGTCGGCCTCGGCGATGGCACGGCGGAACGGCTCGGCGTACTCGTCGACGAGCGCTCGACGGCCCAGCTGCGTGACGGCCTGGTTGAGACCGCCTTCGGAGGCGCCGTAGCCGAGGAAGTGCTTCCCCGTGGCGAGGATGGGACGCTCGCCGTCGTGGCCCTGGATGCCCTGGACGAATGCGACGGAGCACTGCGCCACGAGTTCGGTGTCCTCGCCGTAGGTCTCGTGCACCCGGCCCCAGCGCGGATCGCGTGCCAGGTCCATGACCGGAGAGAACACGGCGTGGCCGCCGATCCGCTCGGTCAGCGCGGAGCTGACGGCGGCCGCGCGACGGATGAGCGCGGGGTTCCAAGAGGCGGCCTGCGCCCAGGCCGTCGGGAACTGCGGTCCGGAGTCGTGGACGACCCCGTTGATCGCCTCGAAGTGCACCATCGCGCCGATCCCGAACGGGGAGCTCTCGCGCACGTACTCCTGGATCGCGTCGAGCTGCGAGCGCAGCTCGTCGGCTGTCTCGGCGAGGAACCAGGCCATGGAGATGTGGCCGACTCCGTGCGGGCGGAGGACCGACGCGCGGGCCGGATCGAGGCCCGAGGCGGTGAAGAACTCCGTCGCGAACAGGCCGCGGAGCTGCGCGACCTTCTGCTCGAGGGTCAGCTTCTCCACCATGCGGGCGGCATCGAACGTGCTCATCGGATGTCCTGAGCTGCGACGACGGGGAACGAGACCGCGAGCACACTGGTCGGTTCCAGGATCAGATCGACGGATCCTCCGCGGACGTCCACGTCGACCGTGCGCGGCTCCACCTCCATCCGCGGCTCTCCGTCGAACGCGAGTCGGTTGACCGCCTCGAGCGGAGCGCCGATGACGGTGGCGGGCACCGAGCCGTCCCGTGCTTTGTCGATGGCGAGGGTGAGCGCGACCGGCTCCGCGCCGATCGCGACCAGCTTCAGGTGCAGGACTCCGTCGCCGCGGCTGGCGGAGGCGAAGACGCCCTCGGGCAGTGCGCCGTCGATCGGCACGACGTGCTCGCCGATGCGGGTGGCGAACAGCTGCTGCACGAGGTAGTTGGCGGTGCGCACGACGCGACTCGGGCTGAAGTCGATCAGGCAGTGCGGCCACTGCCCGTGCTCGACGAGGTTGAGCAGCGGGGCGTAGCAGCTGAACGCGACGACGTCGGAGTTGCGCTCGACGCCCGTGAGGAACGCCGCCTCGGCCAGCGCGCTGAGCCAGGTGTTCGGCTCGGGCGCCAGCATGCTCTCCGGGACGGTCGGGTGCCGGTCGCCGAGGTCGTAGCCGAGGTAGGCGGCGTACTCGCCGAGGAAGAGTCGCGCACCACCGCGCGGGTAGGAGTCGTAGCGCTCGGTCGCGTTGAACACCCAGGCCGGCGAGTTGTAGAAGTGCTCGTCGACCAGGACGTTCTCGTCCTCGCCGTAGATCTCCCACGCGGGGTCGGCGGTCTCCCCCGGCCGGATCACTCCGCCGTTGACGATGACGGTCAGGCCGGGGTGCGCTCGGTCCACGGCGTCCCTGATCCGCGCGAAGTGGGCCAGGTACTCCGGGCCGAAGTTCTCGTTGCCGATGCCGAGGTGCTGCAGCGGGAACGGCTCCGGGTGGCCGGCGGCGGCGCGGAGAGCGGCCCAGTGGTTCGTGGTCGCGTCGCCGGTCGCCCACTCGATCAGGTCGAGGGTGTCCTGGATCACGGCGGCGAACTCGGCGCTCTCCAGCGGCAGGTGCTCGTCCTGCCGGGTCTGGCAGCTGTCGCCCGCCCAGACCACCGGGATGGGTGCCATGCCCAGGTCCTCGCAGAGCAGGAAGTACTCGTAGAAGCCGATCTGGTTGCTCTGGCTGTAGTCGCCGTCCGCGCGCGACTGACCCCACATGTTGTACTCGGCGCGGCGGGTGAGGACGGGGCCGACGGTCTTCTTCCAGTCGTAGTGGCTGCCGTCGCCGCAGCCCTCGACGATGCAACCGCCGGGGAAGCGGAGGAAGCGCGGGGCGAGCGCGCCGAGCGCCTCGACGAGGTCGCGGCGGAGCAGGCCCTGGCTCCAGCGCGGGTCGCCCGCACCCCAGTGGTCCTCGTGCACGAGGCGCACCTCGTCGAGGTCGATCGCTCCGGCGCCGGTGGCGACGATCTGCAGCGACCCGAGCGCCGTGGCCGTGGGGACGAGCCGGACCCGGCACTCCTGCCACCCGCCCGCGGTGTGCTGCAGTGCTCCGCTCGCCAGGACGGTGCCGTCGGCGCCGACGAGGCGGGCCTCGAGCGCTCCGTCGAACGCGTCGGTGCGCAGCAGCAGGCTCAGCAGCATCGGCCGCTCGGGGTCGAAGGCCATGCCCGGCAGCTCGCCCGGGTAGCCCTGGTTCTCGAGCGTGCCCGTCTCCTCGTCCAGACGCAGTCGAGCGAAGGACGCTCCCGGTGAAGCGGCACCGTTCCTGGCGGACTCGAGGCGCCCGCCGGTGACGCGCCAGTGCCGGAGCCGGTCGAGGTGCCGGCCGGCGGGCGTGGTGGCCTGCAGGGGCAGATCCTCGGGGGCCATGGCGGCGAACCGCTCGCGCGCGCCGTCGGGGATCAGATCCAGGGGCGCGTACGGCAGGGTGCCGTTGGTGAGGTAGACGCCCTCGAAGCTGTGGTTGTTGACCAGGTTGGCCGAGAGCCCGCCGTCGCAGCCGAAGTTGATGTCCTCGAGGAAGAGGCCGTAGAGGGTCGGGCTGATCGGGGTGGTCGGCGTACCGGTGCGCAGGCGCAGCAGGGCCGTCTCGGTGTCGGTGGTCGGCGTGCTGGGAGCGGTGGTGTCGGTCATGCGGGGGTGATCTCTCCGTCGAGTCGGTGGGGCGCGTGGTGGTCGTCGTTCCTGGACGGCATCACTGGACGGACCAGCCGCCGTCGGAGGCGAGCACGACGCCGTTGACGTTCGCGGAGTCGTCGCTGAGGAGCCAGGTGATGGACGCGGCCATGGTCTCGGCCGTCGCGATCGGCGGGATCTGCGCGAAGAAGGGGCCGAGCCGTCCGATGCCGAACTCGGAGGCCGCTGTTCCCTCGATGCCCGTCGCCGTAGGTCCGGGGGCGACCGCGTTGGTGCGGATGCCGGAGGGGCCGTACAGGAACGCGGAGCTCTTGGTGATGCCGACCACCGCGTGCTTGGACGCGGTGTAGGCGGTGCCGGCCGCATTTCCGCGCAGGGCGGCCTCCGAGGCGATGTTGACGATCGAACCGCGGCCGCGCTCCAGCATCGACGGCAGGACGGCGCGGCTGAGCGCGAACGTGCCGTCGACGTTCACGGCGAGGACCCGGCGCCAGAGCGCGTCGTCCGTCTCGTGCAGCGGCGTCATCCCGTCCATGATCCCGGCGATGTTCGCGAGGCCGTCGATGTTCGGCCCCGCCGCGTCGACGATCGACGCGATCCCGTCCGACGAGGTGATGTCGGCGGTGACGGCGACGACCGAGCCCTCGGCGGCGGCCTCGGCCAGCGCGTCGATGCCCGCCGGGACGACGTCGACGGCGATCACCCGCCCGCCCTCATCGAGGATGCGTCGAGCGGTGGCGCGTCCGATGCCGGAGCCCGCCCCGGTGACGATGATCGTCCTTCCCGCGAAGCGCTGCGGGGCGGATCCCTCGGGGGCGGTGGTGCTGGGCGTGAGTGCCATGTCGTTCTCCTTCTGCGAATGGGACGCCGCGGTGTCCGCGGCTGTCGTCAGGGGGTGATCGTCGGATCAGTGCGCGAAAATCGTGTCGCCGCGGTCGACGGCGGGCGGCCGCGGGACGAAGAGGGACAGCAGCACCGGGAGGAGCGAGATCCACGCGCCCCACACGAACGCCGTGTGCACGCCGGAGACCTGTGCGGCGACCGCGTCGGAGCCGGCTGCTGTCGCATCGACGGTCCCGGTGGTCATCAGCGTGATGAACAGGGCGGTGCCGGCCGCGCCGGCGACCTGCTGCAGGGTGTTCACGATCGCGGAGCCGTGGGAGTACAGGTTCTTGGGGAGCGACCCGAGAGCCGAGGTGAGCAGCGGGGTGAGCATGAAGCCGAGGCCGATGTTGAGGGCGACGTGGACCGCGATCACCAGGGCGACGTCGGTGGTCTCGTTCACGGTGGTCAGTCCCCAGAGGGAGGCGCTGAGGAGCACGGCGCCGGGGGTGACGAGCGGCTTGGGTCCGAACCGGTCGAAGAGCCGGCCGACGATCGGGGCCGCGACGCCCATGGCGACTCCGCCCGGGAGCAGCGTCAGGCCGGTCTGGAGCGTGTCGAGGCCGAGCACGTCCTGGAGGTAGATCGGGAGCAGGATGAGCGACCCGAAGAGGGTCGCCATGCTGACGATGACCAGGAGCGTGGAGATCGAGAACGCCCGCGAGCGGAAGGGACGGAGATCCATCAGCGCCCGGTCCTGCTTCTGCAGCGCCAGCGAGCGGAGCACGAAGACGACCAGGGCGAGGACACCGACGGCCACGGGCACCGCCGGCGGGAGCAGGACCTCGCCGGCCGCGGCCTCCCCCAGGCTGCTGAGCCCGAAGATCAGGCCGCCGAAGCCGACCGCGGCGAGCAGGATCGAGAGCACGTCGAACCGGCTCCTGCGGGTCTCGGCGATGTCCGTGATCAGGATCGCGCCGAGGATCAGGGCGACGAGCGCGATGGGGAGCACGACGATGAACAGCCAGCGCCAGGACAGCGAGTTGAGGATGAGTCCCGAGATGGTCGGGCCGACCGCCGGAGCGACAGCGATCACGATCGAGATGAGGCCCATCATCCGGCCGCGTCGGGAGGCCGGGACGAAGGTCAGCACGGTGGTCATCAGCAGCGGGATCATCAGCGCCGTGCCGCTGGCCTGCACGACGCGGCCGGCCAGCAGCACTTCGAAGCCGGGGGCGACCGCGGCGAGGAGGGTGCCGAGGGTGAACAGCGTCATCGCGGCGATGAAGACCGACTTCGTGCCGAACCGCTGGAGCACCTGCCCGGTGGTGGGGATGATGATCGCCATCGTCAGGAGGTAGGCGGTGGTCAGCCACTGGGCGGTCGCGGCGGTGATGCCGAGGTCGCGGATGAGACTCGGGAGTGCGACTCCCATGATCGTCTCGTTGAGGATCACCACGAACGCCGAGGCCAGGAGCAGCCCGATGATCAGCTTCGCCTTCCTGGGGAGGCGCTCGTCGGTGGCGACGCCGGCGGTGCCGGAGGAGAGCTCAGAGGTGGACACGAGGTCCTTTCGGTCGTCTGCGGACGTGCGTCGTGTCTCAGCCGTCAAGAGGCGTCCCTCTCGGCAGCGGCGCGCCGGCCGAGCCAGGCGAGGCTCGGCTTGGGGGTCCGCACGAACGTCTCCCGATCGACCGCGATGAGCCCGAAGGTGGGTCCCCAGTGGCCCCACTCGTAGTTGTCGAGAATGCTCCAGTGCAGGTAGCCGCGGACGTCGATGCCGTCGGCGACGGCCGAGGCCAGTCCTGCGAGCGCTCCCTCGATGTAGTCGATGCGGCGGGAGTCGTCCGCGGTCGCGATGCCGTTCTCGGTGATCAGGATCGGCACCCCTGCGACGTCGGCGGCGTGGCGGACGGCCATGCCCAGCGCGTCGGGGCGGTAGGCCGCGCCGGTGAGGGTGTTGTCCGGGTGCGGCGGGTGAGCGACGAGGCCGTTGCTGTCGACGGCCTGCGAGGAGTAGGCCTGGACGCCGAGGAAGTCGTCCCCGCGGGACGCCTCGAGGTAGAGGTCCTCCCAGACGTAGCGGACCTGCTCGAGGGCGTCCTCGCCGCCGGGCGCGGCGGTCAGGGCCAGGCAGGCGATGCTCCAGCCGACCTTCGCTCCGGTGCGCTCGCGCAGCCGGTCGCTCACGGCGTGGTGAAGCTCGGCGAGACGGCGTCCGATCTCCGGGTCCGGGTCGGGGAGCATCGCGGCCCGCCCCGTGTTCTCCTGGTCCTCGACGGTGGGGCTGACCCAGTCGCCGGTGTCCGCGTCCGCGTCCGCGAAGACGTTCTGCGCGTTGAGCATCATCGAGAGCATGTTCGGCTCGTTGAAGGTGATGATCCACTCGACTCCGGTGAGGATCGGGATCACGGTGTCGACGAAGCTGCTCCAGCGCTCGTGCGCGGTGTCGCCGGTCCAGCCGCCCTCCTCCGCGAACCACAGCGGGACCGTGAAGTGATTGAGGGTGATCACCGGGGTGAGGCCCAGCTCGAGGGCGGTGTCGATCATCCGCCGGTAGTGGGCGAGCTCGGCTCGCGAGACCTGGCCGGCGCGCGGCTCGATCCGGGCCCACTCGATGCCGAAGCGGTAGGTGTCCAGCCCTGAGTCGGCGAGCAGCTGCATGTCCTCGCGGTAGCGGTGGTAGCTGTCGACGGCGTCGCCGCTGGGCTCGAGACCGGGGATGATCCCCTCGTTCCGCCACCAGTCGCTGGCGAGGTTGTTGCCCTCGATCTGGTGGGGGGCCGAGGCGGCTCCCCAGAGGAATCCGGGACGGAAGGTCGACATGTGCTTCTCCTGAGTGGTTATCGGCCTGCGGCCGAGCTGATGGTGGGGGTGAGCGGACGGTGCCGCGGGGTCACGAGAGCGGTGCGCCCTGGTGGTCGAGGACGTCCTCGCGGCTCCGCTCCCCCGCGGTGCCGACCTCGAGGCTGAGGACGACGGGCTCCAGCCCTTCGGCGGTCACGGTGACGGTGACGGGTCCGGCGCCGGCGGGCCGCACGACGGCGAGCAGGCGCCCCTGGAAGGTGGTGTGCTCGGCCGCGTCGTACTTCTCCGAGGGGTCGGGGCGCCCGCTGCCCAGGCCCTGGAGGATCGCGGCGCCGCCGACCTCGACGCTGACGAGCCGGTCGGCACCGATGACAGGGACGCCTTCGGTGTCGCGCAGCTCGATGGTGACGAAGGCGAGGTCCGCGGAGTCGTCGACCAGGCGGTCGCGGTCGGACTCCGCGTACAGCTGGACGTCTCCGGTCGCCGTCCGCAGGGTCGCCCGGCCGACCTCGGCTCCGGCGGTGCGGGCGACGGCGGTGAGCTCACCAGGCGCGTAGCCGACCTCGAAGAGCGCGCGGAAGCTGTTGTCGCGGCCTGCAGGCGCGCGGCCGACGCTCACGCCGTTGAGAAGCAGCTCGACCTCGTCGGCGTCGCTGTAGACCTCGACTGTGGTCGGGGAACCGGTCGGGACGTCCCAGCTCCAGTCGGCGACCGCGTCGGACCAGGCCCACGGGCTGGGGAAGACGACGGCGCCGTGGTGCTGCGGGGGCCGCACCGCGAGGTAGGGCTCGTGGCGGAGCCCGAAGACCGTCTCGCGGTAGTAGGACATCGGGCGGCGGAATCCGGTGATGTCGAGGTCGCCGCACCAGGCGGCGAGCCACGGGTAGGGGGCCGCGAACGCGGGCATGTCCCCCTCGGCGAGGTACTGGACCCGCCCGATGCCGACCTCGCCCAGGTAGTCCCAGCCGGTCCAGGTGAAGTCCCCGATCACGTGCGGGTTCTCCTCGACGAGGCGCCAGTTGACGTCGATGTTGCGGGGGAACGTCTCGGTGCCGACGATGATGCGGTTCGGGAACGCGTCCCGGTCGGCGACGTAGCGGGTCTCGCCGTAGTTGATCCCGGCGACGTCGACGGCGGCGAAGGACTCCGCGGTCCGCTGCGTCACCATGTCGGAGGCGTTGATCGCACCCATGAAGTCACCCGCCGCATTCACACCCGCGGGGGCCTCGCCCTCGCGCTGCGCCGCCATCATCCGGGCGACGTCGGTGATCGCGGCCACGAATCCGTTGATGCTGTTGGTGACGAAGCGGGTCTCGTCCAGCGAGCGGATCTTCTCCGCGATCCTGCGGCCCCAGTCGGTGCCGAGGGGGTTCCCCGTCTCGGGGATCTCGTTGCCGATGGAGTAGAAGATCACGGACGGGTGGTTGAAGTCCTTGGCGACGAGCGCCTCGACGTCGCGCTCCCACCACTCCGGGAAGGAGAGGGAGTAGTCGAAGGCGGACTTGCCGATCGTCCACATGTCGAACGTCTCGTCCATCACGAGCATCCCGTGGCGGTCGCAGGCGTCGAGCATCGCCTGGCTGAGCGGGTTGTGGGAGCTGCGGATCGCGTTGAAGCCGGCGTCCTTGAGCAGCTGCACGCGGCGCTCCTCGGCGCGGCCGATGGTGGCGGCTCCGAGGATCCCGTTGTCGTGGTGGATGCAGGCGCCGCGCAGCTTGACGCTCGTCCCGTTGATCCGCAGGCCCTCCATCGGGTCGAGCTGGAGGGTGCGGATGCCGAAGCGGGTCTCGCGCTCTTCGACCGCGGTGCCCGTGTCGGCGAGGGTGGTGGCCGCCGTGTAGAGGAAGGGGCTGTCGACGTCCCACAGTTGCGGGGCCGCGACGTAGAGCCGCTGGCGGGTGACGGACGTCGCTCCGGCGCGCAGGGTGATCGGGGCGGTGTCGGTGGCGACGCTCCGTCCGTCGGGGCTGCGCAGGACGGTGGTGACGGAGCGCTGCGCGGTGCCGGTGCTCTCGTTGCGGACGGTGGTGACGACCTCGACGACGGCGCGGCGGGCGTCGATGTCGGGGGTGGTGATCTGCACGCCTGTCGGCGTGACGTGCACGAGCTCGGTGACGTGCAGCAGCGCGTCGCGGTGGAGGCCGACGCCGGTGTACCAGCGGGAGTCCTCGTGGGCGCGGGCCTCGATGCGGATCGTGTTGGCGGCGCCGTAGTGGAGGAAGGGGTCCAGCTCGACGTAGAAGGTGGAGTAGCCGAACGGGCGCTGCGCGGCGAACTCCTCGTTCACGTAGACCATCGCGTCGCGGTGGACGCCCTGCAGCTCGAGCGTGACGCGCTTGTCCCGGTACTCCTCGGGGACGTCGATCGTCTTGGAGTACTCGACGACAGCGCTCGGGAAGTAGCCCGTGTGCGAGGTGCGTCCCGCGGCGCTGGAGCGGTCGCGGTGGATCAGCGCGTCGTGCGGGAGCCGGACGGTCTCCGTCTCGGCGGCCCCTTGGAGGCTCTCGAAGATGCTCGTCTTGTCGCGCACGCTCCAGTCGTCGTTGAACGAGGTGGTCGTCATGGGTCTGCTCCTTCGTGAGGGGCTGTCGCCCCGGTGAGCGGCAAGGGGGCCGGCTCTGGGTGGTGGACGTGTTCAGGCGGCCCGGGCGGCGGACCGGATGCGGTCGAGGACGGCGAGGGTCCGGACCGAGGCCTCCAGCGTGTGCAGAGGGTGCTCGAGCGCTCCGCAGGTGACGGCCTCGGTCACTGCGCGAAGCATCGGCACGTAGCCGTATCCCTCCGCCTCGAGGAGGGTCGTCGTCGGTGATCCGAGCGCCTCCGGGATGCTCCCGGTGTGGGTGGTGAACCGGGTCGTCGCCCAGAAGGGCGCTGCGATGTCGATCCAGCCGGTCATGCCGTTGATGGAGGCGGTGGGGTCGATGTACTCGACCATCGAGGCGGCGAGGTCGGCGAACCGCCCGCCCGAGTACTCGAAGCTCGCTCGGGTGGTGAGGTCGACGCCGTCGTGGCGGAGCGTCCGGTCTGCGCGGATGCGCCACGGAGCTCCGAGCAGGTCGAGCGCGAGGGTGACCGGGTAGATCCCCTGATCCAGCAGCGTGCTGCTCGCGCGTTCGGTGGACCATCGCGTCGATTCCGCCACATCGAACGGGAGCCCGAAGGAGGCGCGGATGCTGCGCACCTCCCCGATCGCGCCGGCCCGCACCTCGGACAGCAGCTGCCGGTAGGCGGGGGCGAACTTCATCCACATCCCCTCCATGGCGAACCGGTCCGCTCGACGAGCGGCGTCCGCGATCATCCGCGCCTCCTCCGCGTCGAGACCGATCGGCTTCTCGATCAGGACGTGCTTGCCGGCACGGAGCGCGGCGAGCGCGATCGGCAGGTGAGTCGCGTGCGGGGTGCCGATGTAGACGATGTCCAGCTCGTCGTCCTCGAGCATCCGGTCGAGGTCTCCGTAGGCCCGTTCAGCCGCGTGCTCGTCGCGGAACTCGGTGGCGGTGACGAGGCTCCGCGAGCACACCGCGCGCAAGCGCGCCGTGTCCACCTGCGCGAGGTCGGAGCAGAGGAACCGTGAGACGGCTCCGGTGCCGACGATCCCCCACGCCAGTGGAGTCGCGGATGCGGTCACCCCGGTCAGTCCATGACCTTGATGCTGTGGGTGGCGAGGTCGGCGCGTCGGCCGGCGGTGATGGGCGCGATGGCGACCGCACCGAGCACGGCGATGGCGGCGCCGGCGATGTAGACCACCGTGTAGTCCCCGGAGCCGAGAGCGAGGACGAGGCCGGCGATGAAGGGGCCGATGGCCTGCGGCAGGGTGCTGCCGATGCCGATGATCGCGAGGAAGCGCCCGTTCTCGTCGGTGTCGCGCGGAAGGACGTCGAGCGCGAGCGCCTGGTCCACCGCTCCGTAGCAGCCGATGGAGAGCGCGAGGATGAGCCCGCCGATGACGTACTGCGGGATGGTCGTCGCGGTGCCGGTGACGATCATGCTCGCTCCGAGAGTGACGGCGCTGAAGATCAGGAACGGCTTGCGCGTCTTCAGCTTGTCGGAGAGGTAGCCGGACCCGACCGCGCCGAGGATGCCGGCGACGACGCCGGGGATGCCGATGGCGGCCAGGAGGGCGCCGACCTCGGCCGGGGCGAGTCCGAGGCGGCTCGTCAGGAGGTAGACGCCGTAGAGCCCGGACATCGAGATGGCGAGGAAGACGAGGGCCTTGCTGATCCACACCCAGGCGAGGTTGGGGTAGCGGCGCGGGTTGAAGTAGAAGCCCTGGAACACCTTCCCCAGATTCAGCGGAGGACGCTCGCCGGTCACCTGGGGGTCGCGCATCACCAGAGTGAAGAAGACACCGCCGACGAACGCGATGCCGGCCGGCAGCAGGAACAGGCCGATCGGGCTCTCGACGAACCCGCCTGCGACGGTGATGCCGAGGATCGGGGCGATCTGGGTGATCGCGCCGAGGATGCCCATGACCCGTCCGCGCTGCAGCGCCGGCAGGGAGTCGCCGAGGTGGGTGTTGAGCATCGAGGAGACGATGCCGTAACCGGTGTACGCGACGCACCAGCCGATGACGAGTCCCGGGACGCCGTCGATCAGGGCGATCGCCGCGGATCCGAGGAGACCGAGGAGGCTTCCGAAGAGGAGCCAGGGACGACGGCGACCGAAGCGGGAGCGGGTCCGGTCGCTGAAGATGCCGACCAGCGGGGTGCCCAGGACCACGAACAGACCCGGGAGGCCGACGGCGATGGCCAGCACCGCGTCGCGGTTGTCCGGGGCCACCTGGGCGACCCGGATGGCGAGTGAGAACGCGATCGGGACGATGAACGCCACGTACAGCGTCAGCTGGGCGAAGTAGATCGCCAGCAGGTATCCCGCGCGCAGCTTCGGCAGCTTGGCATCGGCGTCGCCGGCCATCGCGTCCGTGATGCGCTCCGCTCCGACCTGGATCGTCGCCGGCTGATTGAGCGGGAGCTCGTCGAACCGAGGGTCGGGAGCGGAGGGCGACGAGGCGCCGTCAGAAGACTTTCCAGTCATAGATCAGAACTCCATTGTTGTGAACGCCGAGCGGGACGCGCGGCCAGAATCTGCACACCAGTGACTGTTGGTGGGATTGTTACGAGACAATACAGCCCACCGACTCGATTGTCACGCGGCACCGCCCTCCGACGCTGCGCGGCATCGGTACCCTGAGGGAACGCCCGCACCGGAGAGAAAAGGAGAGCGCATGCCGACCACCAGTCGCGACGTCGCCCTCTATGCCGGCGTGTCGCGCTCGACCGTGAGTGAGATCCTCAACGGGCGCGGCGCGAAGTTCGCGGCAGCTACGCGCGAGAAGGTCGAACGGGCGGTGCAGGAGCTGAAGTATCAGCCGTCCGCGGCCGCACGGAGTCTCGTACGCGGAACCAGCGACCTCGTGATCGCGCTCATCCCCGACACGACCTTCGGCGTGAACCTGCAGGACATCCTCGAGAAGGCGACCGAGGAGCTCGCCGGGCACGGCCTGACCCTGCTGCTGCGCTTCTCGACGCCGTCGTCCGAGATGTTCGACCGCATGATCACGACGGCCAGTCCGCGCGGCGTGCTCTCGTTCATGCCCTTCTCCATGATGGAGCAGGAGATCATGCGTGCGCGGGGAGTGCAGTTCATCGCATCCTCCCCTCTCGACAGTCACAGCGGAGCCAACGTCGACATCGGACGGCTCCAGGTGCGTCACCTCAGCGAGCGAGGGCATCGCCGGATCGCCTTCGCTCGTCTTCGAGACACACGTCAAGACGTGTTCGGGGACGAGCGCGAGTCGGGTGTGCGCGACGAGTGCCAGGAGCTGGGCCTCCCCGAGCCGGCGATCGTGAAGCTGGGCGTGGACCGAGACGAGGCACTGGCTGTCGTCGACTCCCTGGCGGGCATGCCGATCGCGGTCGCCTGCTACAACGACGATGTCGCAGCAGCACTGGTCTCGGCAGCCACGATTCGTGGGCGCCGGATCCCGGAGGATTTCGCGGTCATCGGCATGGACAACACACCAGTCGGGCAGGTCATGGTGCCTCGACTGAGCACCATCGACTACCCCGCCTCCGAAGCGGCTCACCTCACCGTGGCGGGCTTTCTCTCGGCCATCACCGGAGAGGTGATCGAGGCGTCCGCCCTCCACCTCGCCTTGAGGATCATCGCGGGCGAGACTTCCTAGCGAGGAAGACCTCTGACGCAGCGGTTCTCCTGGCAGGTTCTCGTCCGTCGCCCCATCGACGGCCCGTCGGTGGACAGCAGGGCGGCCATGTGCGGCTTCTCCGTCCTTCCCAAGCACCCAGTGGGTCGCCTGGAGCCTGTCGTGCAGAGAGACGCACCCGCTCCCTGAGAAATCAACGAGCAGACGCAGATCCATCGCGCACCTAGCGTCGAGGGCGACCCTCCCCGACCGACCCCGGAGCGCCATGACCCCCCTCGCCCCCACCGCCCTCACCGGCGGCACCGCCCCCGCGCATATCCGCCCGGCCGCCACCACGGAGGCGTCCGCATGAGGGTCACCGACACCAGCGACCTGTGGTGGCGCGCCGCCGTCTACTACAACCTCGACGTCAAGACCTTCATGGACTGGGACGACGACGGCGTCGGCGACCTCGAGGGCCTCGCGCACCGGATCGACTACCTCGCCGAGCTCGGCGTCGGCTGCCTCTGGCTCGCGCCGTTCTACTCCTCGCCCGGCAAGGACAACGGCTACGACATCAGCGACTTCTACGGCGTCGACGAGCGCTACGGCCACCACGGCGACGTCGTCGAGGTGATCCGCACCGCGCACGACCGCGGGATGCGCGTCATCGTCGACCTGGTCGTCAACCACACCAGCGACCAGCACCCGTGGTTCCAGGCCGCGCGCTCCTCCCCCGACAGCCCCTACCGCGACTACTACGTCTGGCGCGACGAGCCGCCGGCCGACCAGCCGGCCAACGTCTTCCCGGACGTCGAGGACGGCGTCTGGTTCCACGACGAGGAGGCCGGGCAGTACTACCTGCACAACTTCTACCGGCACCAGCCGGACCTCAACACCGACAACCCGGCGGTGCGCGACGAGATCGCGAAGCTGGTCGGCTTCTGGCTGCAGCTCGGGGTCGACGGCTTCCGCGTCGACGCGGTGCCCTACCTGATCGAGCCGGGCGCCCGCGACGAGCACGAGTGGCTGCGCCTGCTGCGCCGCTTCATCAGCCGCCGCTCGGGCGAGGCGATGCTCCTCGGTGAGGTCAACACGACCCGCGGCGAGCAGCTCGCCTTCTTCGGCGGCGAGGACGCCGACGAGCTGTCGATGCAGTTCGACTTCATCGGCAATCAGCGCCTCTACCTGGCGCTCGCACGGGAGGACGCGACGCCGCTCGTCGAGGCGATCGCGAGCCGCCCGCCGATCTCCGTCGGCAGCCAGTGGGCGAACTTCGTCCGCAATCACGACGAGCTGACCCTGTCCCAGCTCACCGACGACGAGCGCGACGAGGTCTTCGCCGCGTTCGCGCCGGAGGAGTCGCAGCGGATCCACGGCCGCGGCATCGTCCGCCGCCTCCCGCCGATGCTCGACGGCGACCCGCGCCGCATCCGGATGGTCTACAGCCTGCTGTTCTCGCTGCCGGGCGCGCCCGTGCTCTACTACGGCGAGGAGATCGGGATGGGCGAGAACGCCGACATCCCCGGCCGCAGCGGCGTGCGCACGCCGATGCAGTGGACCTCCGCGGCGAACGGCGGCTTCTCGCGCGCCGACGCCGGCGACCTGATCGCGGCCCCGCCAGGAGGCGGCTTCGGCCCGGAGCACGTCAACGCCGCCGCCCAGCTCCGCGACCCCGGCTCGCTGCTCGCGCACATCAAGGGCCTCGCCTGGCTCTACCGCCGCTCGCCCGAGATCGGCTGGGGCGAGTACACCCACCTCCCGGCCGACCAGTCCTGCGTCTTCGCGCACCGGATGTCCGCGTCGACCGGCACGACCGTCGCCGTGCACAGCTTCGCCTCGAGCCCGCGCACCGTGACGATCACGCTGCCCGACTCGGAGCCGCGCTCGCGCCTGGTCGACTCCCTCGGCGGCGAGTCGCAGCCGATCGGCGACGACGGCACGGTCACGGTCGGCGTCGACGGCTACGGCGCCCGCTGGTTCCGCGTGGTCACGGAGGGGTCGCGCCGCCTGGTCTGATCCGGGAGCGCGGCTGGTCCGATCCGGGAGCGCCGGGTGCGCCGATCCGGGAGCAGCGGCAGGAGAGGTCAAGCCCCTTCTGAGTGCCGGAGGGCCCTGCCTACCGTCGAAAGGCGGGCGACGAGGTCCGCACCGACTGCTCCCGGAAAGGTACGACCGCATGTTCTTCCACCGTCAAGAGCTCCAGTTCAAGTCCTCCCCCTCCAAGCCCGACGCCGTCTTCGCCCGCCGGTTCCAGGAGGTGCTCGGCGGCCAGTACGGCGAGATCACCGTCGCCATGCAGTACGGCTTCCAGGCCTGGAACGCCCACGAGCCCGGCAAGTACCGCGACCTGCTCTACGGCATCGGCGCCGAGGAGTTCGGCCACGCCGAGATGATCGCGATCATGATCGCCCAGCTGCTCGAGAAGGCTCCCGTCGAGCAGTCCGAGGACGCCATCAAGAAGGACCCGGTCCTCGGCGCGGTCATCGGCGGCACCGACATCCAGGCCGCGATCGTCGCCGGCGCGGGCGTCCGCCCCGTGGACAGCAACGGCAACCCCTGGCAGGGCTCGTACATCACGGCGAGCGGCAACCTGCTGGCCGACTTCACCGCCAACTCGAACGCCGAGATGCAGGGCCGCCTGCAGGTCGCGCGGCTGTACCACATGACCGACGACCACGGCGTGCGGGACCTGCTCTCGTTCCTCCTGGCCCGCGACACGATGCACCAGAACCAGTGGATCGCCGCCGCCGCCGAGCTGCGCGCGGAGGGCGCGGAGGACCTGCCGGTGCCCTCGAACTTCCCGCTCTCGAAGGAGGAGCGCTCGGTGTCGTACGAGTACATCAACTTCTCGGACGGCGCCGCGGCCGCCGAGGGCAGCTGGGCCTCCGGCCCCACGCCCGACGGCAAGGGCGAGTTCAGCTACCGCACGGCGAGCCCGGACGACGGCGTGCCGATGCCGCCGCCCACCCAGCCGGACGAGCGCTTCTACGGCACCTCGCCGAAGCCGAACATCGTCGAGAAGGCCGTCGGCGCCGTGAAGGACGCGGTGACCGGCAAGTAGCGATCGAGACCGTGGACGCCGGGAGGCGAAACGATTCGCGTCGTTTCGCCTCCCGGCCCTGGTCCGACGAGTGGGGATGCACCTAGGCTGACTGCGAATCGTTTCGCCTCACGACCCCGAGGAGTGGCATGGACGCCGCCGTCACCGCCGCCGACCCCCGCACCGCCGCTCCGCCGGCGCACCGCACCCTCGCGAGCGGCCGCCGCATCCCCTCGATCGGCGCCGGCACCTTCGGCTCCGACCGCTACGACGCGGAGACGGTCGGCCTCGCCGTCGAGCACTCGCTCCGGGCCGGGTTCCGCCTGCTCGACTGCGCCACGGTGTACGGCAACGAGCCGCGCGTCGGCCGCGCGATCGCCGACTCCGGCGTGCCGCGCGAGGAGCTCTTCGTGATGTCGAAGATCTGGAACGACGCGCACGAGCCCGACGCCGCGGTCGCGTCGGTCGAGCGCTCGCTCGAGGACCTCGGCCTCGACGTGCTCGACGCCGTCTTCGTGCACTGGCCGTTCCCCAACCACCACCCGCCGCACGCCGAGACCGACGCCCGCGACCCGGAGGCGCGCCCCTACGAGCACGCCGCGTTCCTGCGCACCTGGGCGGCGCTCGAGTCGCTCGTCGACCGCGGTCTGGTCCGCCACCTCGGCACCTCGAACGTCACGATCGCGAAGCTCGAGCGGATCCTCGCCGACGTCCGCATCGCGCCCGCGCTCAACGAGATGGAGCTGCACCCCTGCTTCCAGCAGCCGGAGCTCTTCCGCTACTGCCTCGATCACGGCATCCAGCCGATCGGCTACTCGCCGCTGGGCTCGCCGTCCCGCCCCGAGCGCGACCGCGTCGACGGCGACCTCGTCGACATCGAGCACCCCGCCGTGCAGGCCATCGCCCGCGAGCGCGGCGTGCACCCGGTCGTCGTCTGCCTCGCCTGGGCCGTCAACCGCGGCCAGATCCCGATCCCGTTCGCGGTGAAGCCCGAGCAGATCGAGACCAACCTGGCCGCCGCCTCCCTCGCCCTCACCGCCGCCGAGCAGGAGTCGCTGCGCGGCGCCGAGCGCAACAACCGGCTGATCAAGGGCCAGGTCTTCCTCTGGCCGGGCAGCACCGACTGGCTCGACCTCTGGGACGCCGACGGCACGATCCCCGGCTGGGACGGCTACGGCTCGCCCGCGCTCTGAGATGGCGACGTACAAGGACCTGCAGCGGCTGACCGGGCTGTCGCTCTCGACGATCTCGAAGCACTACAACGGCCTGCCGGTGCGCCCCGAGAACGCCGCCGCGATCGAGGCGGCGGCCGAGCGGCTCGACTTCCGCGTCAACGGCTTCGCGCGCGGACTGCGCTCGCGGCGCTCCCGCACGGTGGGCGTGCTGCTGCCGGCCCTCGACAACGAGTTCCACCTGTCGATCATCGCCGGGCTCGAGCGGGCCCTGCGCGGCGACGGCATCGGCGTGCTGATCGGCGTCAGCCTGCCCGAGCCGGGAGCCGCCGTCGGGCTGCTGCTCGAGAAGATGGTGGACGGGATCGTCGCCGTCCCGACCCGGGGCGACGTCGACGCGCTCCGCAGCGCCTCCGAGCAGGGCACCCCCGTCGTGACCGTGGACTGGGTCGACGACGAGCTCGAGACCGACCGCGTGGTGCTCGACAACCGCGCGGCCGGCGCCTCCGCCGCCCGGCACCTCGCCGACCACGGCCACCGCGCGATCGCGGTGCTCGGCGGCGATCCGGACGTGTCGACCACCCGGGAGCGCACCGCGGGCGTCCTCGACGAGCTCGCCTCCCGCGGCCTCGGGCCGGCCGAGGTCGAGCTCGGCCCGCTGAGCGTCGAGAGCGGCATCGCCTCGATGGAGCGGATCCTCGCCCGCCGCGACCGGCCGACCGCCGTCTTCGCGAGCAACCGCGAGCTGACCGTCGGCGCGCTGACCGCGCTCGGCGACTCCGGCCTGCGCCTGCCCGCCGACCTCTCGATCGTCGGCTTCGACACCGTCGAGCTCGCGCGGGTCGTCCGACCGCGGCTGACCATCGTCGAGCAGCCGACCGACGCCATCGCCGCCGAGGCCGCCGCGCTGATCGAGCGCCGGCTCGACGGCAGCCCCGAGCCGTTCGAGACGCGCACCCTTCCCGGCCGGCTGATCGCCGGCGCCTCCGTCGCCCACGTCCACCACTGACATCCACCCCCCTCACCGAGGAGCACCATGCTGACCACGACCCTCCTGCACCCCGAGATCCTGCACGCGCTCGCCCGCGCCGGCCACGGCTCCCGGATCCTGATCGCCGACGGCAACTACCCCGTCGGCACCACGCTCGGGAAGAACTCCGCGCTCGTGCACCTCAACCTGCGCCCGGACACGCTCACCGTCGACGAGATCCTCGAGGCGCTGCTGACCGCGATCGTCGTCGAGGAGGCGACCGTGATGACGCCCGCGCCCGGCCTCGACGTGCCCGCGCAGGACGCCTTCCGCGCCACCCTCGACGGCGTCCCCTTCACCTCCGTCGAGCGCCACGCCTTCTACGCCGAGGCCCGCACCGACGACGTCGCCCTCACCATCGCCAGCGGCGACCGCCGCATCTACGCGAACCTCATCCTGACGATCGGCGTCCGCCCCGGCGACGCCTGACCGCGCCGCCTTCCGCCACCCACCCTCCAGAAGTCGCGGTAGTCGCCACCGACTCCCGCAACTTCTGAGGAGTGGACCCGCCCCGACCACGAGCCCCCCCCTCCCCAGCCTCCAGAAGTTGCGGTAGTCGGGCGCGACTACCGCAACTTCTGAGGATTGAGGCAGGCCGGAAGACGGGCAGTCGCCCGGCCCCCCGAAAGTCGTCGTAGTCGACCTACGGGTACGACAACTTGTGGTCAGCGGACGCTCAGCGACGGACGCGCACCCGCCCACTCTCCAAAAGTTGCGGTAGTCGCCGCCGAGTACCGCAACTTCTGAGAAATGGCAGCATCCCACCCACGAGCGTCCCTCGCCACACTCCAACAGTTGCGGTAGTCGAGCGCGACTACCGCAACTTCTGCGGGTTCGAGCGGGCCGGAGGCCGGGCAGTCGCCCGGCCTCCAGAAGTCGTCGTGGTCGACCTACGGGTACGACAACTTCCAGACAGCGGACGCTCGGCGAGGGACGCGCGCCCGCCGTTTCTTCAGAAGTTGCGGTATTCGTCGCCGACTACCGCAACTTCGGAGGAATGGCGGCGTCCCGACCATGAGCGTCCCTCCCCACCCTCGAAAAGTTGCGGTAGTCGGGCGCGACTACCGCAACTTTTCAGGAGTGAGGGTGGGCGCGGGCGCGCCGCCGCCTGAGACGGCGCGAGGCGTTCTCCGAGCGGGCGTCCGTACTCTGAGCACCGTGGATCTGGACACCCTCCTCAACATCGGCCTCGTCGTGCTGTTCGTGCTCATCGGCGGGGTGTTCGCGGGCACCGAGATGGCGATCGTCAGCCTCCGCGAGAGCCAGGTGCGCGCGATCGAGGCGGGCAGCGAGCGCGGCCGCCGCATCGCGGAGCTGGTGCGGAACCCGAACACCTTCCTCTCGGCGGTGCAGATCGGCGTGACGCTCGCCGGCTTCTTCTCCTCCGCGTACGGCGCCTCGACGATCGCGCCGGACCTCGTGCCGCCGCTCGAGTCGCTCGGTCTGTCGACCGGCGCGGCGTCGACGGTCGCGCTGATCCTGATGACCCTCGTCATCGCCTACCTCTCGCTCGTGCTCGGCGAGCTCGTCCCCAAGCGCCTGGCCATGCAGAAGTCGGTCGCGTTCACCAGGGTGCTCGCCCCGCCGCTGAACACGCTCGCCCGCCTGATGCGCCCGATCATCTGGCTGCTGTCGGTCTCCACCGACGCGGTGGTCCGCCTCCTCGGTGCCGACCCGCGCGAGAAGGGCGAGAGCGTCTCGGCGGACGAGGTGCGCGACATGATCTCCAGCAACACCGAGATCGCCGAGGACAGCCGGCAGCTGCTCGCCGACGTCTTCCGCGCGGACGACCGGCGGGTCGCCGAGGTGATGCGCCCGCGGCCGGACGTCGACTTCCTCCGCGGCGATCTGCCCGTCGCCGAGGGCTACGGGGAGGTGCTCGGCCGGCCGCACTCGCGCTACCCGGTCGTCGGCGAGAACCGCGACGACGTCCTCGGCTTCGTGCACGTGCGCGACCTGATGGCCGCGTTCCCGGAGGCGGGCCGCGACGGCACCGCGAGCAGCGTCGCCGACATCACCCGCCCGATCCTGGCGGTCCCCGGCACGACCAAGGTGCTGGCAGCCCTGCGCACCATGCGGCAGGACGGCCACCAGATCGCGGTCGTCATCGACGAGTACGGCGGGACGGACGGCATCATCACCCTCGAGGACCTGCTCGAGGAGCTCGTCGGCGAGATCTACGACGAGTACGACGGCGCGCGCCAGGACGTCGACGCGAAGGCCGCCGAGCAGCTGCAGGACCTCGACGGCGGCATGATCCTCGAGGACCTGGAGGAGCTGCTCGGCATCGAGCTGCCCGAGGGCCCCTACGAGACGGTCGGCGGCTACGTGCTCGACCGCATCGGCCGGGTCGCGGTCGTGGGAGACACGCTCGTCGTCGGCGACCACGTGCTCCGGGTCGCCGAGACCGACCGCTACCGGATCTCGCGGGTCACCCTGACGCCGCAGCCCGCGTCGGAGCCGGCCGCGCCGGTCGACGCCGACTGACCACGGGTCCGGAAGTCCGGCCCCGATCCGTCGCCGGCCCAACCTGGAACGAGCCCCGCCCCGAAGCGACCTTCGACCTCGTCAGGGCAGCGGCGCCTCGACCCAGCGCGGCGCCGGCAGCCCGGTCGCGCCCGGCCGTGCGAGCCACAGCCCGCCCGCGAGCGGGTACCGCGCCCGCTCGTCCGCCGACAGGTCGCGCGAGGCCGACGAGACGACGGCGACGTCGAGCGCCTCCCCCGCGAAGGCGATGCTGGAGGAGTGCGGCGCGTCGATCGCGATGCCCTCGCCCTCCAGCCGTCGGCCCTCGGAGTCGTAGACACGCACGCCGCTCCCGCCCCAGACCGAGCACCACAGCCGGCCCTCGGAGTCGACGGTCATGCCGTCGAGGAAGACACCCTCCTCCGGCTCGAGGAAGGTCTCGCGCGGGCCGTTCACCCCGTCGAGGTACGGGCGGCGGTAGACGACGCCCGACTCCGTGTCGACCGAGTACATCACCGAGCCGTCGGGCGACCAGCCGAGGCCGTTCGAGAGCCGCAGGTCGTGGTCGAGGACGGTGACCGCTCCGTCGTGCTCGAGGCGCAGCAGCACGTCGTCGCCGACGGACTCCCCCAGCGTCAGCGAGCCGACGACCAGCCGGCCCTGCGGGTCGATGGAGCCGTCGTTGAAGCGGTGCCCCTCTGGCAGCAGCTCGGAGCCGCGGGTCAGTGAGCCGTCGACCTCCAGGATCGCGAGGCGGCGGGTGAGTGCGACGAGCACCCGGCCGTCGCCGAGCGGCAGCGCGCAGCCGACCTGCTCGCCGACGTCCGTGCGGGTGATCGCCCCGAGCCCGTCCGCGGTGAGGGGCGCCGACAGCACCGCGCCCGCCTCGATGTCCACCCAGGTGAGCCGGCCGGTCTCCCCGTCCCAGACGGGCCCCTCGCTCAGGACGTAGGCGGGCGTTCCGGCGGGTGTCGCATCGATCATCCCCCCACGCTACCCACGCCGCCCCCGCGCGCCCACCCCGCCCCTCCCCCTCCGCGAGATGCCACTTGTGCACGCGACACGCCGTGAAAGGCGTGCACAAGTGGCATCTCGCGGAAGCGGGCAGGCGCGCACGTCGCCGGATACACCCGGCAGCGGCGCCGTGGCAAGGGGTGCATAGCCCGGCGATGCACGGGTCTATCGTCGTCTCGCCGCGTCCGGGACCGCGCGCATCAGCAGCGCAGCCGGGGCGACAGGAAGGCGCGAGCCATGTCCACCGACACCGAAGAGCGCGGCCCCGTCCGGAGCCTCGTCCCCGCCCGCATCGACCGGCTGCCGTGGACGCGGTTCCACTGGTCGATCGTCGTCGGCCTCGGCTTCTCCTGGGTGCTGGACGGGCTCGAGATCCAGATCGTCGCGAGCGCCGGCTTCGCGAAGGAGTTCGACCTCTCGGCCGCGCAGGTCGGCGTGCTCGGCACGGTCTACCTGGTCGGCCAGATCGTCGGCGCGCTGATCTTCGGGCGGCTGAGCGACCGGCTCGGGCGGCGGAAGCTCTTCATCCTGACGCTGGTCATCTACCTGGTCGCGAGCGGCCTGGCGGGCCTCGCGCCGAACTACCTCTTCCTCGCCGTCTTCCGCTTCTTCGCGGGGATGGGCATCGGCGGCGAGTACGCGGCGATCAACTCCGCCATCGACGAGCTGATCCCCTCCAAGTACCGCGGCCGGGTCGACATCGCGATCAACGGCACCTACTGGGGCGGCGCGGCGCTCGGCTCCGCGGCGAACCTCTTCTTCCTCAACGACCAGCTCTTCGCCGAGAACGTCGGCTGGCGCCTCGGCTTCTTCCTCGGCCCGATCCTCGGACTCGCGATCATCTACCTCCGTCGGCACATCCCCGAGAGCCCGCGCTGGCTGATGACCCACGGCCGCGAGGAGGAGGCGGAGCGCACCGTCGACGAGATCGAGCGCCGCGTCGAGTCGGAGGGCGGTGTCCTCGAGCCGGTCGACGACTCGCAGGCGATCACGGTGAAGGCGACCGAGAGCATCCCGTTCCGCACCATCGCGCGGGTGCTGATCAAGCAGTACCCGAAGCGGACGCTGGTCGGCGCGACCATGATGATCACCCAGTCGTTCCTCTACAACGCGATCTTCTTCACCTACGCGCTGGTGCTGGAGAACTTCTACGGGGTGGAGCAGAACGCCGTCTCGTACTTCTTCTTCCCGTTCGCGATCGGCAACCTCGTCGGGCCGCTGGTGCTCGGCCACCTCTTCGACGTCTGGGGCCGGCGGAAGATGATCTTCCTGACCTACGGCGTCTCCGGCGCGGTGCTCGCGCTGTCGGCGCTGCTGTTCAGCATGGACGTGCTGACCGCGACGACCCAGACGATCCTCTGGTGCGTGTCGTTCTTCTTCGCCTCCGCCGGCGCCTCGAGCGCCTACCTCACGGTGAGCGAGATCTTCCCCCTGGAGCTGCGCAGCCAGGCCATCTCGTACTTCTTCACGCTCGGCCAGATCGCCGGCGCCGTCGCGCCCACCCTCTACGGCGTGCTGATCGGCGACGGCAGCGACCGCGGACCGCTCACCGTCGGCTACTTCGTCGGCGCGGCCGTGATGATCGTCGGCGGCGTCGTCGCCCTGATCTTCGGCGTCGACGCCGAGCGCCGCAGCCTCGAGAGCATCACCGAGCCCCTCTCCACGGTCCGCGACTGACCCGCCCCTCCCGCGAGATGCCACTTGTGCACGCCTTTCGCGGCGTGTCGCGCGCACAAGTGGCATCTCGCGGCGGGGAGCAGGGGGAGGCGCGTACGCTGAGGGGACACCCCCGGACGCTTCGGCTACCGGGCGCGAGGCCCCTTCTCCGGAAGGGGCCTCAGCTCTTTCCGCCCCATGCAGCGGGGCGGCGGAGGACGCCGCGGTCGTCGTGAAGCACCTCCGGGAACCGGCTCCGCTCGAGCGCACCACGGCAGATCTTGCGGATGTGCGCGGGAGCCACCGCGAGCAGCGAGGCCGAGGGCCTCTCCGTGGGCGAGATCAAGCCGATCTCCCCGCCTGCCTCGTCGCGCACCATTCGGAAGGCCTCAGTGAAGTCCGAGTCGTTCGAGAGCAGGAAGAACGTCTCCGCCTCGCCCCGGAACGCGTCGACGAGCATGTGGGCGGCCAGGTTGACGTCGGACCCCTTCTCCTCTGTCTTGCGCACTCCGACCGTCACGAGCCGGCCGCCGTCGTCGAGCCGCGCAGGATGGACCGGCATGATCCGACGATCGATCCGGAACGTCCCCTCGTGGACGGTGATCCGCGGAGAAGTCCGCAGCGCGCGCACATACGTCTGCTGTCGGACCGGCGCCTGCGGGTCGGTCCCGAGCGTCGCCCGGATCATGGCCGTGAAGTACCGGACCCGGACCACGTCGAAGGTCGGCAGAAGGAGATCGCGCAGGCGTGCGAGGTCGAGCCACTTGAGCGTCGGCTCCGACTGGAGGACTCTCCGGTAGAGGTTGAACCCGTCGACGTAGACGGAGGCCGTCGGTCGCGCTTCGTCCGTCGCGACGCCGGGTGAACGGAGGACGATCATCGCGGGAGGCTACCGACCGATCCACGCTCCCCGTCGACTCCCCGTCGCCGAACGTCGGGTGCGCTCAGGGTCGGCCCCTCCCGCGAGATGCCACTTGTGCACGCTTCTCACGGCGTGTCGCGCGCACAAGTGGCATCTCGCGGCGGGGAGGGGCGGGCGCGGGTCAGCCGACGTGGACGCCCGGGCGGCGCTCGCGGCGGGGCTCGGCGCGGCGGAGGACCTCGCGGGTGACGGGGGCGACCTCGCCGGTGCCGGTGATCAGGAAGCGGAACATGTTGGAGAGCGGGCCGCCCTCGGTCCACTCGAAGTAGACGTCCGGGACGACGCCGGTCAGGGCGCGGATCTCGAGCAGCACGGTGGCGATCGTGTTCGGGATGTTGCCGCTGGTCACCGTGAGCACGCGGAAGCCGTGGCAGACGCGCCCCTGCACCACGAGGTCCTCCTCGAAGTCGGACGAGTCGGTGGTGTGCACCTCGAGGAAGAGGACCGGGCCGCGCATCGGCAGGTTGCTGTCGCGCTGCTCCTCGGCGAGCTTGTCGCGGTACTCGCGCTCGGAGCCGTCGTCGGGCTCGTTCGCGAGGACGCGGATCACGCCGTAGTCGTCGGCGTCGGTGCTGAGGAAGTCGAGCGCCTGCGCGTCGAAGGTCACCGAGGTCGCCCGCAGCTGGAACGAGCGCTGCACCCGCGAGATCAGCGACACCACGAGGATCCCGAGGATGAACAGGCTCGCGATCCGCACGCCGTCCGGCCGCTCGACCACGTTCACGACCGTCGTGTAGACGAAGACGAGCGCGATCACCGCGAAGCCGACAGCCCGCTTGCGCTGCTTCTTGCGCTTGGCCGAGAGGAACACGGCGACGGAGGCGGAGGTGATCAGCACCAACACGCCGGTCGCGTAGGCGCCGCCCTGAGCGTCGACGTCGGCCCGGAAGAGGATCGTGATCAGGAACGCGACGGCCGTGAAGACCAGCACCAGCGGGCGCACCGCCGCGGCCCACTGCGGCGCCATCCCGTAGCGCGGGAGGTAGCGCGGCACGATGTTGAGCAGCCCGGCCATCGCCGAGGCGCCCGCGAACCAGAGGATGCAGATCGTGCTGACGTCGTAGGCGGTGCCGAAGGCGTCGCCGAGGTACTCGTGCGCGAGGTAGGCGAGGGCGCGGCCGTTGGCCTGCCCGCCCGGCTGGAACTCGGCCTGCGGGATCAGCAGCGTCGTCACGAAGCTCGAGGTGATCAGGAACGCCGACATCGTCACGGCGGCGGTGATCAGCAGCCGCTTCGCCCCGCGGATCCGGCCGAGCGGGGCCGCGTCGGTGTCGCTCGCGTCACCGCGGATCTGCGGCATCACCGCCACGCCGGTCTCGAAGCCGGAGAGCCCGAGCGCCAGCTTCGGGAACACGATCAGCGCGATGCCGACCATGATCAGCGGATTCCCGTGCTGCGTCGTCAGGGCCGACCACCAGTTCCCGATCACGACCGGGTTCTCGGCGACGTGCGCGATCGCGACGACGATGACGACCGCGTTCAGCGCGAGGAACACCGCGACCAGCACGACCGCGATCGAGATCGCCTCCTTGAAGCCGCGGAGGAAGACGATCCCGAGCAGCGCGACCAGCCCCAGCGTCAGCGGCACCTCCGCGCCGTGGAACCAGGCCGGCGCGAACGGGTTCTCGACGGCGTGCGCGGTGGCGTCGGCCGCCGACAGGGTGATGGTGATCATGAAGTCCGTCGCCGCGAAGCCGAGCAGCACCAGCACGAAGAGCTTGCCGCCCCACCAGGGCAGCAGCCGCTCGAGCATCGCGATCGAGCCCTCGCCGCGGAAGCTCTCGCGGGCGACCCGGCGGTAGACCGGCAGCGCGCCGAACAGGGTCAGCAGCACCAGGACGATGGTCGCCAGCGGCGAGACCAGGCCGGCCGCGAGCGCCGCGATCGCGGGCTGGTAGCCGAGGGTGGAGAAGTAGTCGACGCCGGTCAGGCACATCACGCGCCACCAGGAGTGCGTCTTCTCGGTGGTGGAGTGCGGCCCGGGGTGCGCGCCGGAGTCGCTCCGCAGCCCCTCGAGCAGCCACGCCTTCACTCCGCCGCGGCGCCCGGAGGAGGACGCAGAGGAGAGGGGCGAGGGTTCGAGGGCGTCGGCGTCACCGCGGACGAGAGAGGAGGTCACTGGACGTGTCTACTCGGCGGAGGCGGCTCCGGAGCCGAGAACGCCCGGATCCATACGGTTCCCTAACGGGCAGTTCGCGGGCGGGTGGCCCGAGGGACGCGGTTCACCGCCGCGACGCGTGCACAGATAAGGCTGGATGGCCGGATCGGCCCGAGAAACGAGCGATCGCGGCCATCCAGCCTCAGTTGTGCACGGGGTGCGAGGACTACTCCTCGACGACGATCGTCGTGATGACCGGGTTGCGGCGGTGACGGCGGGTCAGCCAGCGGCCGAGGGTGCGCGTGATCAGCTTCTCGATCGCGTCGCGGTCGGTCGGCTGGCCGGCGGCCTGCAGCACCGCGTCGTCGATCGCCTTGCTGGCGTTCTCCTTCCAGCTCGGCTCCTCGACGAAGCCGCGAGTGAAGAACTCGACCGGCTCGCCGAGCGTGCCGCGGTCCAGGTCGACGATGGCGAGCACCGTGATGGTGCCCTCCTCGGCGAGGACGCGGCGGTCGATCATCGCGTCCTCGGTCGCGACGCCGATCGTGGTGCCGTCGACGAAGACGAGGTCGGCCGGGATGCGGCCGCTCATCCGCGAGCGCCCCTTGACGAGGTCGATCGAGACGCCGTCCTCGACGACGAAGACGTTCTTCTCGTCGATGCCGGTGCGCGTCGCGATCGCGGCGTTCGCCGTGAGGTGGCGCCACTCGCCGTGCACGGGCAGGACCGCGGTCGGGCGGAGGATGTTGTAGCAGTAGGCGAGCTCGCCGGCGCTGGCGTGGCCCGAGACGTGCACCTTGGCGTTGCCCTTGTGCACGACCGTCGCGCCCCAGCGGGTGAAGGCGTTGATGATCCGGTAGATCGCGTTCTCGTTGCCGGGGATCAGCGAGCTGGCGAGCAGCACCGTGTCGCCGGGGCCGATGTCGATGATGTGGTCCTTGTTGGCCATCCGCGAGAGCGCCGCCATCGGCTCGCCCTGCGAACCGGTGCAGATCATCACGATCTGGGTCGCGGGCAGCTTCTCGAGCACCTTCATGTCGACGACGAGGCCGGCCGGGATCTTGAGGTAGCCGAGCTCGGCGGCGATGCCCATGTTGCGGACCATCGAGCGGCCGACGAAGGCGACCTTGCGGCCGTGCTTCTGCGCGGCGTCGAGAACCTGCTGGATGCGGTGCACGTGGCTGGCGAAGCTCGAGACGACGATGCGGCGTGGGGCGGTGCGGAAGACCTGGTCGATCGCGGGGGCGAGGTCGCCCTCGGAGATCGCGAAGCCGGGGACGTCGGCGTTGGTGGAGTCGACCAGGAAGAGGTCGACGCCCTCGTCGCCGAGGCGCGCGAAGCCGGGGAGGTCGGTGGTGCGCCCGTCGAGCGGGAACTGGTCCATCTTGAAGTCGCCCGTGTGCAGCACGAGGCCGGCCTCGGTGCGGATGGCGACCGCGAGGCCGTCGGGGATGGAGTGGTTGACCGCGAGGAACTCGAGGTCGAAGACGCCGGCGTCGATCCGGTCGCCCTCCTTCACCGGGCGGGTGCGCGGGGTGATGCGGTGCTCGGTGAGCTTCGCGGTGATCAGCGCGAGGGTGAAGGTCGACGCGATGATCGGGATGTCGCCGCGCTCCTTGAGGAGGTACGGCACGCCGCCGATGTGGTCCTCGTGGCCGTGGGTGAGCACGATCGCCTCGATGTCCTTCAGGCGCGAGCGGATCGCGGCGAAGTCGGGGAGGATCACGTCGATGCCGGGCTGGTTCTCCTCGGGGAAGAGCACGCCGCAGTCGACGATGAGCAGCTTGCCCTTGTGCTCGAAGACGGTCATGTTGCGACCGATCTCGCCCAGGCCGCCGAGCGGCGTGATGCGCATGCCGCCCTTCTCCAGCGGCTTGGGGGCGGGGAGTTCGAGGTGGTGGCGCGCGGGCTTGGCGGTTCTGGCGTTTCGCATGGGTGCTTTCCGGTGGGGGACGTGGCGTCGTGCTGGTGCGCGCGGCCCCCGCATCGTGCGGAGCGCCTCGGCGCAGGTGGTCTGTGTGGTCGCAGGCGCCGGGTGGTTCCGGTGCTCTGCACGGCCTCGTCCGCGGCCACCCGGGTCGTGCTCCGCGCCGCATCGTGCGGCACCGGGAGCGGTGCGGGTGGGGCGCGGGTCGCGGTGAGGAGGTGGATCCGGAGTGCTCGGATCGCTGCAGGGACCGCGGCGGCCGCGTCCAGCATGACAGCATCCGCCGGAAGTTGCCCGCACTGCGCCGGATCCGCGCTGAGCCCTGGCACGACGGAGCCCCCTCGCCGTCGCCGGTCGAGGGGGCTCAGCGCCCTCCGCGAGATGCCACTTGTGCACGCGACACGCCGTGGAAAGCGTGCACATGTGGCATCTCGCGGAGGGGGTCAGCGCAGGGAGTCGAGCACGGCCTCCAGCTCGTCGACGGCGAAGTCGATCTCGGCGGCGGTGACGACGAGGGGCGGGGCGAGGCGGATCGTCGAGCCGTGGGTGTCCTTGGCGAGGACGCCGCGAGCCATCAGGGCCTCGCAGACGGCGCGGCCGGAGGCGAGGGCGGGGTCGATGTCGATGCCGGCCCAGAGTCCGGCGCCGCGGACGGCGACGACACCGCGGCCGATCAGGGCGGTGAGGCGGGCGTGCAGCTGGGCGCCGCGCTCGCGGGCCAGTGCCTGGTACTCCCCGGTGGCGAGCAGCTCGACGACCGCGAGGCCGACGGCGGCGGCGAGCGGGTTGCCGCCGAAGGTCGAGCCGTGCTGGCCGGGCTGGAGCACGCCGAGCACGTCGGCGTTCGCGACGACCGCCGACACCGGCACGATGCCGCCGCCGAGCGCCTTGCCCAGCAGATAGACGTCCGGGACCACGTCGACGAGGTCGCAGGCGAAGGTCGCGCCGGTGCGGCCGAGGCCGGACTGGATCTCGTCGGCGATGAAGAGGACGTTGTGCCGCGCGGTGATCTCGCGCACGGCGGGGAGATAGTCGGCCGGCGGGACGACGATGCCCGCCTCGCCCTGGATCGGCTCGATCAGCACGGCGACGGTGTCCTCGTCGATCGCGGCCTCGAGGGCCGCCGCGTCGCCGAACGGCACCGTCCGGAAGCCGGGCGTGAACGGCGCGAAGCCGTCGCGCGCCTCCGCGTCGTCGCTGAACGAGATGATCGTCGTGGTGCGGCCGTGGAAGTTGCCGGCCGCGACGATGATGTTCGCGCGGCCCGGCGCGACGCCCTTCACCCGGTAGCCCCAGGCGCGGGCGACCTTGATGCCGGACTCGACGGCCTCCGCACCCGTGTTCATCGGGAGGACCATGTCCTTGCCGGCGAGCGCGGCGAGCGCCGTCACGAACGGGCCGAGCTTGTCGTTGTGGAAGGCACGGCTGGTGAGGGTGACCCGGGAGAGCTGCGCGCGCGCGGCGTCCAGCAGCACCGGGTGCGAGTGGCCGAAGTTGACGGCGGAGTACGCGGCGAGGCAGTCGAGGTAGCGGCGGCCCTCGACGTCGGTGATCCACGCGCCCTCGCCGGTCGCGGCGACGACGGGCAGCGGGTGGTAGTTGTGCGCGGCGTGCGCCTCCTCCGCGGCGATCAGCTCGGCGGAACGGTCGGTCTCGGTGATGCTCATGTCGTGCCTCCTGAGGACGATCGACTCCTCAGAAGTTGTCGTACTCGAGTGCCGAGTACGACAACTTTTGGAGAGTGGGTGAGGGAGAAGGGGGGGGTCAGCGCCGCAGCTCGAGGGTGCAGCACTTCACGCCGCCGCCGCCGAGCAGCAGCTCGGACAGGTCGACGCCGATGGGGTTGTAGCCGCGCTCGCGCAGCTGGCGCTCGAAGCCGGCCGCGCGTGAGGCGATGACGACATTGAGGCCGTCGGAGAAGGAGTTGAGCCCGAGGACGGACGCGTCCTCCTCCGAGACGAGGATCGCGTCGGGGTAGAGCTCGCGGAGGACGCGGTTGCCCTCCTCGCTGAACGCGCTCGGCAGGTAGGCGATGTTCGTGTCGTCGAGCACGGCGATCGCGGTGTCGAGGTGGTAGAACGACGGGTTCACCAGCTCGAGGGTGACGACCTCGCGGCCGAAGATCCGGGCGACCTCGGCGTGCGAGTCGGAGGCGGAGCGGAAGCCGGTGCCGGCCAGGATCCGCTCGCCGACGAGGAGGAAGTCGCCCTCGCCCTCGTTGACCTCCTCGGGCACGCGCACGTCGAAGCCGGCACCGCGGAACCAGTCCATGTACGCGGGGCCCTCGGGCTGGCGCTCGGGGTACGTGAAGGAGGCACCGTAGGCGATGCCGTCGATCACGAAGCCGCCGTTCGCGGCGTAGACCATGTCGGGCAGGCCGGCCTCGGGCTCGATCAGCTGCACGTCGAAGCCGAGCTCGACGTAGGTGTCGTACAGCGTCTGCCACTGGCGCACGGCGAGCGCGGTGTCGGTGGGGACCTGCGGGTCCATCCACGGGTTGATGCGGTAGACGACGGTGAAGTGCTCGGGGCGGCACATCAGGACGGTCTTGGCGACGGGGGCACGGGTCGGGGCGGTGGCGAGCACGGCGGTATCGGTCATTCGAGTCCTCCTGCGAAAGGATGCGGATGAGCGGACCGGGTCCAGTGGCTCCGTCCCCGCGAGGCGGGTGGAGCACGCTCGCAGCCAGTCTCGCACGCGCGGATCCTGCGATTTCCGCCAGGAGACGCACGGAATCGCTCACTATCGCGGTCTCGCGCGCAGGATCGCGGCACTGCGGCGAGGACGCCTCCGAAGGGATGGACCGTCCGTCCGTGGCGCCGGCCGTGACGCCCGGGGAGGGCGGAAGTCCGGCGACCACTCCCGGGGACGTCGGATCTCCGTGGAAGAGACGCCCGCCCCCTGCTGGTCGAGCATCCGGAAGGGCGTATCGAGACCCACCACCACCGGAGTCGCTGCGCCACCGCCAGGGCGGAGCGTGGATCTCGATACGCCCGCTCCGCGGGCTACTCGATCAGCAAGGAGGATGCTCGCGCCCGGTCATCCGCTCTCCTGCAGGTCGAGCACCCCGCAATGCCACCCCATGCTGGTCGAGTAGCCCGAAGGGCGTATCGAGACCCACCATCACCAGGACCTCCGCCGCCACCGCTCCGCGGCGCCCTGCTCGATCGGCCCGGAGCCCGAGGTTCGCGCTGAGCACCCTCCGGGTGCGGCCGTTAGCATTCGAGCATCGTGTCCGCCGCGGCCCGCCGCGCTCAACGGAAAGCCTCACCGTGACTCCTCGACGCCGCCGTCCGCCCGTGCACGTCCTGCCGACCCGGTGACCTCCGGCACCGCGCCCCGCGCCCTCCTCCTCGGCATCGAGACCGGCGGCACCAAGGTCGTCGCCGCGGTCGCCGCGCGCGAGGACCCCGAGCGGATCCTCGCCACCACGACCCTGCCCACCCGCGGCCCCGCGGAGACCCTCGGCGACCTGGCCGCGTTCGCCCGCGACCACGGCGTCGAGGGGACGGTCGCCGCGATCGGCGTCGCCTCGTTCGGCCCGCTCGACATCGACCCCGCCTCCCCCGGCTACGGCCGGCTCACCTCCACGCCCAAGCTCGGCTGGGAGGGCACCGACGTGCTGTCCCCGCTCGAGGCGGCGGCTCCCGGCGCGCGGACCGCGCTGGTGACCGACGTCAACGGCTCGGCCCTCGGCGAGGCGCGCTGGGGCGCCGGGCAGGGCGAGCCCGACTTCGTCTACCTCACCGTCGGCACCGGGGTCGGCGGCGGCCTCGTCGCGGGCGGCCGTCTCCTCGCCGGCAGCGGCTGGCCCGAGGTGGCGCACGTGCTGCCCCGCCGGCACCCGGAGGACCGCTTCGAGGGCACCTGCCCGTTCCACGGCGACTGCCTCGAGGGGCTCGTCGCCGGACCGGCGATCTCGGCGCGCTGGGGTGTGGACGGCTCGAGCCTCGGCGCGGAGGACGCGGCCGCGAACCTGCGCTTCAGCTCCTACTACCTCGCTCAGCTCGTGACGACGCTCGCCTACGTCGCGGGCGTCCGCCTCGCGATCGTCGGGGGCGGCGTCGCCAAGACGCCCGGCCTGCTCGCCGCCACCGAGGCCGAGGTGGAGCGCCTGATGGGCGCCCCCGGCGCGAACGGCACCGGCGCCGCCCACCTCCGCCTGGTCCCCCCGGCCCTCGGCGACGAGGCCGGCGTCCGCGGCGCCCTCTCCCTCGCGGAGTCCCTGCTCTGACGCGCGCCCCCTGCCCCCCTCCGCGAGATGCCACTTATGAGCGCGACACGCCGACGCGGGCGCTCACAAGTGGCATCTCGCGGGAAGTGCGGAGGGGCTACAGGGCGTCGAGGTCGCGGAGCGCCGCCAGGGCGCGGTCGAGGCGGGCGGACTCGGGCTCGTCCCACCACTTCGGGCCGCGCTCGCCGAGGCCGTGCTTGGCCAGGCCGGTCCGCGTGCGGGCGGCGGCGACCGCGGCGTCGTCGCCGGCCTTCTTCGCCGTGCGCACGCCGGAGCGGCCGCGGCCGAGGTGCGACTTCAGCGCCGCGACGACGTCCTCGGGGAGGCTCGGGTCGGTCCGGCGCCAGCGGCGGCCGCTGACGACGAGCCAGCGCCCGTCGTCGGTGGGTCCGTCGGCGAGGGGCCCGTCATCGGAGCGCCCGTCAGCGGAGCGCCCGGCAGCGGAGCGCCCGGCAGCGGCAGGCCCGTCAGCGGCGGGTCCGTCGGCGCCGGGCTGATCGGTGCTCACGACGCGGCGTGCACCAGGGCCGCGTAGGCCCGCTCGGGGCCGGTCGTCCCGGTGAGCGCCGCGGACAGCTCGTCCAGCCGAGCCCGCGCCGCACCGCCCAGCGCGAGCATCCGCCGGGCTGCGTCCGCCAGCTCGGGCACCCCGGCCGCGTTCGGATCGAGCACCTCCGCGACCCCCGCGTCCTCCAGCGCCGCGGCCCCCGCGAACTGGTCCGTCGAGAACGGCAGCACGACCAGCGGCACGCCGGCCGTCATCGACTCCGTCACGCTGTTGTTGCCGCCGTGCGTGACCGCCAGCGCGGCCCGCCCGAGCAGCGTCACCTGCGGCAGGAAGCCGCGGACCAGCCAGCCGGCGGGCACGTCGCCCAGGGCCGACGGATCGGTCGCGCCCGAGGCCAGCGCGACGCGCACCGGCCGCCCGTCGACGGAGACGCCGGCCAGCGCCGCCACCACCCGCGCGAGCACGTCGTCGCGCACCGAGAGGAAGCTGCCGAAGCTCACGTAGACGACCGGGTCGTTCGAGCCGGCCAGCCACTCCTCCACCTCGGCGTCGCGCGGCTCGCCGCGGACGGCCGAGCCGAGGAAAGCGTGCGGCGGGAGCTGCGCCGTCCGCGCCGCGTCGTGCAGCTCGCCGGGGTAGTTCAGCAGCAGCACGTCGCCGCTCTCGGCGAAGGCGTCGAGGCTGAGCGGCGCGGCCGGGTCGAGCGCGGTGAGCGCGGCGTTCCACTCCGCCGTGAAGGAGTCGCGGACCCGCTCGCAGAGCGCCCGCAGCCGAGCCAGATCCTCGGCCGGCGGTTCGAAGGCGTCGGGCCAGACCGGCGGGAAGCCGTAGACCTCGCCCGGCACCGTCAGCGCGCTCGGGTGCCCGAGCACCACGTCGCCGTAGGGCACGCCGAGCGCCCGCAGCGCGACCCGCGCGGTGAAGGCGAGGTGGTCGACGACGATCGCGTCGGGCCGGACCTCGTCCAGGATCTCGCGCAGCCGTGCGGCGACGCCCGCCGGGTCCCAGAGCAGGTCGGTCAGCCGCTCGCCGGCCTGGTACTCGAGCGTCGGCACCATCCCGCGGCGGGTCGCGTCGAAGAAGCCGCGGAGCGAGTCGCCCTCGTCGGGCGCCTGCTCCTCCGCCCGGATGGTGCCCGGGTTGGAGCCGCGGCCGAGCCGCAGCGGAACGTGCTCGAAGCCGAAGCCGTCGACGATCGAGCGCGTCGCGTCGCCGGTCGCGACCACGACGCGCTCGCCGGCCGCACGCCAGGCGGTGCCGAGGGTCGCCAGCGGCAGCAGGTGCGAGGCGTAGTCGGGGCTGACGATCAGCAGGGTCACGAGGCGCCCAGCACGAGGTCCGAGCCGAGCGGGCGCTCCTGCTCCGCGGTCGCCCGCGCGTAGACGGCGGAGAGCGCGTGCGCCATCGCCTCGATCGTGTAGCGCTCGCGCACCATGGCGCGGCCGCGCTCGGCGGAGTACTCGGCGAGCGGACCGGCGGCGAGGTCGAGCGCGAGGCAGGCGGCGACGGCGAGCGCCTCCTGATCGGAGGTGTCGACCAGGAAGCCGGTCACGCCCTCCTCCACGTAGGTCGCCGGGCCGCCCGTGGCCGGAGCGACCACCGGCAGCCCCGCGGCGAGCGCCTCGAGCAGCGCGATGCCGAACTCCTCCTTGACGCTCGCGCAGACGTAGGCGCCGCCGGCCGCGGCGAGCCCGGGGCGGCCGTGACGCACGGCGCCGAGCCAGCGCGCGACGGTGCCGTTGGGGCGGTGCCCGGCGAGCAGCAGACCGCCCGCTGAGCCGGGCCGGGCGGCGACGGCGCGGATCCGGTCGAGCTGCTCCGTCTCGTCGGGGGTCGGCGCGTCGAGGTCGCCGCCGACGAGGAGGAGGTTCGCGCGGTCGCGCAGCGGCGAGCCGGCCCAGGCCTCGGCCAGCGTCGCCATGCCCTTCACCCGGTGCAGCCGCCCGACACTGAGCAGCAGCGGCAGCCCGCGGCGCTCGGCCGGCAGCTCGGCGAGGAGCGCGTCGAGGGCGGAGAGGTCGTCGCCGGCGTCGAGGGCGATCGGCTCGCCGGCGGCGGCATCGCGCGCCGCCTCCTCGCCGCGCTCGACCAGGCGCACGTCGATCCCCTCGGGGACGATCGTGTGCCGCTCGGGGTGCGCGGTGATGTCGATGCCGAGCATGTCGCGCATCGTCTCGGCGAGCTCGGCGCGCGGGAAGAGCACGGTGTGCGCGGCGTCGGCGGCGAGCCGCTGCACCAGGCGCACCCGGAACCAGAAGTGCTCGACGGCGTCGCGCTCGCCGAAGTCGGCGCGCGAGAGCGTGCCCGCCTCGTCGAGCCCGGCGATCAGGGCGTGCGGGTCGGGTGCGACGGTGAAGACGACGGGGATCTCCAGCTCGCGCGCGACGGCGGCCGCGGCGAGCGAGCCGACGTCGGCCATCCGCAGGTGCACGACGTCGACGCGGCCGGCCGCGCGGAGGTAGCGGCGGATCCCGCGCTCGGCGGCGATGCGGCGGGGCCAGGCGAGCGGCATCGGCACGGCGGCGCCCACGAACGGCACGGGCGCGAAGCCGTGGCCCGCGGCGGGCAGCTCGGCGAGCGCGCGCTCGGCCTCGGCCCAGGTGCCGCGGGAGAGGGTGAGGACGCGCTCGATGCAGTCCTCCTCCGTCAGCGCGTCGCCGAGGCGGACGAGGAGGGTGGCGATGCCGCCGTTGTCGCCCGCGCCGACGCGGGTGAGCGTCCCGTCGATGTCGGCGTGCACGAAGAGCTGCGCGACGGTGGGGCCGGCGTCGGCGACGGGAGCGATAGCGCGGTCGGCGAGGGCGACGCGCGCGACGGGACCGAGCGGCTCCGGCATCTCGCCGAGGCGGGCGAGCATCAGCGCGGCGTCGTCGGAGGGCCGCTCGCCGAGCGCGTCGGCGGCCGCGGCGCGCGCCTCGAACACCTCGCCCTCGTCGGCGGCGGTGTGCAGGAGGGTCCGCTCGGCGATCGCGCCGGGGACCAGGCCGATCGTCTCGACGTAGCGCGCGCGGACGTAGCGGTCGCGCTCGCCGATCAGCGCGCCCTCGAGTGCGAGCGCCACGAGGTCGGGGGTGGAGGACGCCCAGAGCAGCAGGGTGCGCTGCGCGAGCATGCCGGCGAAGCCGCCGTCGCGGACCATGCGCAGCAGCGGGCCGACCGCGGCCGGCCGGGGCAGGCGGCCTCCGAACGCCCAGGCGGCGTGCTCGCGGATGAAGGCGCGCTCGTCGGCGAGCAGCCGCAGCAGCGCGAGGTCGGCCTCCTCGTCGAAGACCTGCGCGAGCGAGTGCACCGCGGCGATGGCGGTGAGCTGGTCGGCGGGGTCGAGGGCCGCGCGGGTCAGCAGGCGGACCGCGCGTCCACCCCCGTCGCTCACGGCGGCGATGGTCAGGGCGTCGGCTGCCCGGATCGCCTCGAGGAGGGTGGGCGCTGCGCGCACGGCGTCGAGAACGGTCTGCGTGGCCACGGGATCACCTGGTCTGGTCGGAGCGGAGGAGGGCGCGCCTCGGAGACGGCCCCCACGAGCATGCCGCTCCCGACGCTGGGAAATCACTACTTGCGCCGGAACTCCCCCCGCGCTAGCTCCTCCTGTCAAGGGGGTACCACCCGCGACTTCGCTTTCCGCGAGATGCCACTTGTGCACGCGACACGCCGTGAGAAGTGTGCACAAGTGGCATCTCGCGGCGGGGGTCAGGGCTCCAGCCACTCCAGGAGTCGCGGGAGGGGCCACGTGGTCACGATGCGGGCGGGCGGGACGCCGAGGCGCTCGGCGCGCTCGGCGCCGTAGTCGAGGAGGCCGAGCTGCCCGGGGGCGTGCGCGTCGCTGTCGATCGAGAAGAGGCAGCCGGCCTCGAGCGCCAGCGCGATCAGCTCGTCCGGCGGGTCCTCCCGCTCGGGACGGGAGTTGATCTCGACGGCGGTCCCGTGCTCGGCGCAGGCCCGGAAGACGGCGCCGGCGTCGAAGGTCGACGGCGGCCGGGTGCCGCGCTCCCCCGTGACGAGCCGCCCGGTAACGTGCCCGAGCACCCGGGTCCGCGGATGCGCGGCCGCCGCGACCAGCCGCGCCGTCATCTCGCGGCTCGGCATCCGCAGCTTCGAGTGCGCGCTCGCGACCACGACGTCGAGCCGCGCGAGCATCTCCTCCGACTGGTCGAGCGCGCCGTCCTCCAGCACGTCGACCTCGATCCCGCTGAGCAGCCGCAGCGATCCGGTGTCGAGACCGGCCAGGTGCTCGAGCTGCTCGGCCAGCCGCTCGGCGCTCAGCCCGTGCGCGACCCGCAGCCGCGGCGAATGGTCGGTCAGCGCGAGGTACTCGTGGCCGAGCGCGCGGGCCGCGTCGGCCATCGCCGCGATCGGCGTCGCTCCGTCCGACCACTCGCTGTGGCTGTGCAGGTCGCCGCGGAGGAGGCTCCGCAGCGCGCTCTCGGGCAGGGACGCGGTCCCGCGCAGCTCGGCGAGGTAGTCCGGCACGCGCCCCTCGAGCGCCTGGCGGATCACGGTGAAGGTCGTGTCGCCGATCCCCGGCGCCGCGCGGACCAGCGCGAGATCGGCCCGCTCGCCCTCGCCCATGCCCTCGAGCACGGCGAGCGCCTTCCGGAACGCCTTCGCGCGGTACTTCGACGCCCGCTCCTGCTCGAGCAGGGCGGCGATCTCCTGCAGTGCCGCGAGCGGATCCATGCTCCCGGTCTAGCAGACGGACCGCGTCTCCTGAGCGATCGCCGAGCGCCCTTGCCCGCGGAGCAAGACGCGATATATCGTGACTTCCATCGACTCGCGCTATATCGCGAGTCGTCCCGGCATCACCAGCAGCACGATCGCCCCACGAGGGCACAGGAGGAGGAGCACCATGTCGCTCGAGAAATGGCTCGTGCAGGCGGGCGAGACGAAGGTCATCGACATCGACGTCGTCCGCGCGATCAAGATCGCCCTGGTCGGCGGTCAGATCGACGTCATCGGGCACGACGAGCCCACCGCCCGCGTCGAGGTGCACAGCGTCTCCGGCCGCCCGCTCAAGGTCTCGATGGACGGCGACCGCCTCGAGGTCGACCACATCCAGCTCCGCTGGGACACCGTCGTCGACGTCGCCAAGGGCCTCGGCCGCAAGGGCGACCGCGCCGACATCAGCCTGCTCGTCCCCCGCGGCGTCGCGCTGAAGTTCGACACCGTCTCGGCCGACGGCCTCGTCTCGGGTCTGCACTCGGACGCCCGCGTCTCCACGGTCGGCGGCGACATCGTCATCGACGGCCTGCGCGGCGACATCGAGGCGAACACCGTCCACGGCGAGCTCTCCGTCCGCAACCACACCGGCCGCGTCACCGCGCACACCGTCTCGGGCGACGTCACCACCGCCGGCGCGCTCACCCGCTTCTCCGTCGACGGCGTCTCGGGCAGCGTCTTCGTCGACGCCGAGGACGCACCGGACGAGATCCAGTGCAACACCGTCAGCGGCGACCTCACCATCCGGATCGACGAGGGCCTCGGCGCCCGCTACCGGATCAACACCGCCACCGGCACGCTCCAGCTCGACGGCGAGGTCGTCAAGGGCACGTTCGGCCGCGGCTACACCGCGACCACCGGCTCGCTCGACTCGAAGTGGGTCGACGTCACCGCCAACTCGGTGACCGGTGCCGTCACCGTCGTCCGCCGCTCGCCCGCCGCTCCCGCCGCGCAGCGCCTGACCGACGCGAGCGCGCTGTGAGCCCCGTCTTCGCGCACGGCCGCCTGCGCCTCTACCTGCTCAACCTCCTCGCGGAGTCGCCCAAGCACGGCTACGAGCTGATCCAGGCGCTCAGCGAGCGCTTCGGCGGCACCTACGCCCCGAGCGCCGGCACGGTCTACCCGCGCCTGGCGAAGCTCGAGGAGGAGGGCCTGGTCACCAAGGAGGCCGACGGCCGCAAGACCGTCTACTCCATCACCGACGCCGGCCGCGACGAGCTGGCGAACCGCGCGACCGACCTCGGCGACATCGAGGAGGAGCTGACCGACTCCGTCCGCCGCCTGGCCGACGAGGTGCGCCTCGGCGTCGCGGAGGCGATGAAGAGCCTGCGCGCGGATCTGGCGAGCGCCGCCCGCGACTCGCGCCCGTCGCGTGGCGGTCCGGAGCACTCGGCCGGGACGCCCGCCCCGGCGGAGTCGACGCAGGAGTCGTCGGAGTCGCCCGCGGGCGAGCGCCCGCAGGACGCCCCGCCCACGGAGTCCCCGGCCGCCGGCACCGCCCCGGTCGACGCGCGCACCGCCTCCCGGCTCGCCCTGCGCGACGCCGAGGTGCTGCTCACCGAGTTCCGCGACGAGCTGCGCGCCGAGCTGCGCACGGCCGCCGCGCACGGCTCCGTGACCGCGGCGAGCACGGACGCCCTGCGCAGCGCGCTCGACCAGGCGCGCGCGGCGGTCCGCTCCACGCTGAGCTGACGCCCACCGCACCACCGCACCACCGCTGACGGCGGGGATCCCCTCGGGGGTCCCCGCCGTTCGGCTGTCCGCCCGCCGCCGCCGCGCTGGACGACGAAGGACTCGTGGCTCCGGCCCGGTCCGTCGGGATCGGCCGGCTCCGACGTGCCGGAGCGGTTTCGAAGTGTCGGAGAGGGCCGACCGACCGGGGCCGGAGGTTCGGCTCGCTCGATCGACTCGGGCTCGGGGAATCCGCCGGTTCTGACGTGCCGTACTGGTTCTCGCGTGCCGGAGGTGGCCGAGGTGAAACTTCGGCTCGCGGATCCGGCTCGGGCTCGCGGAATCGGGCGGTTCCGGCGTGCCCAAGCGGTTCTCGCGTGCCGGAGGAGGCCGGTGGCGGATGTTCGGCTCCCAGTTCCGGCCCGGGCACGCGGAATCGGACGGTTTCCACGTGCCGGAGCAGATTCCGCGCGCCCGAGGTGGCCCGGGTGCAAATCCGGCTCGCGGTTCCGGCCCGGGCACGCGAGATCGCACGGTTTTGACGTGCCAGAGCTGTTCTCGCGTGCCGGAGGTGGCCGGGACGGGTGTTCGGCTCGTGATTCAGGGTCGGGCTCGCGAAGTCTTCCCCGGCTGGCGGAATCGGGTGATTCCGGCGTGCGGGGGAGGTTCTCACGCGCCGAGGATGGGCGGACTGCCCAGGACCGCAGGTTCGGCTCGCAAAGTCGGCCTCGGCTCGCGGAACTGAACGGTTTCGACGTGCCGGACGGATTTTTGCGTGCCGGAGGCAGCCGGGCGAATCCTCGGCTCGCGGTTCCGGCCTGGGCTCGCGGAATCGAACGGTATTGGCGTGCCGGAGCGGTTTCCGCGTGCCGGAGGTAGCCGGAGTGGCGGTCCACCGGCCGCGCCACCACCCGCCCCTTGCGCTCCGCCGCTCCGGGACTATATTTCCTATAGGATCTTTTGTGCGACCAACGCCGGTCGCATCGAGCGCAATGGAGCACTGATGAGCGAGAGCACACCCGCGCGGACCGTCCAGGGGGCGCCGAACTTCCAGGGGGCGCAGTCCTGGGACGGCGTCGACTGGAACCCCGACAGCTGGACCGCCGAGACCTGGCCGATCGCCACCTGCCTGCACGGCATCCCGCCCGTCGGCCGCGACGGCGTCGCCCTGCACGACGCGGCCCCCGAGGTCTGGGACGACATGTTCGCCCAGGTCGAGCAGGTCGGCTTCACCCTCGCCGAGCTGGCCGACAGCCACGTCCGCCCGGCGGACCTCGAGCCGTCGCGCCGCGACGAGTTCCTCAGCATCGCGAAGTCGCACGGCATCGGCATCCCCTCCGTGCACCTGCAGCGCCAGAGCGTGATCATGCCCGGGCACGAGGAGAAGAACCTCGCCTACGCGCACCGCACCATCGACGCGGCCGCCGAGTGGGGCATGCAGGTCTTCTCGACCGGACTGCACCAGCCGTTCAGCGCCGCGCAGAAGCGCGCCCTCTGGTTCTGGACCGCTGAGGGCCCCAAGGACCCCGACGACCCCGACGTCTGGAACGCCGCCGTCAGCCGCATCCGCGAGCTCGGGAACCACGCCGCCGACGTGGGCCTCCCGCTCGCACTCGAGCTCTACGAGGACACCTACCTCGGCACCGCCGACAGCGCCGTCCGCTTCGTCGAGGAGGTGGGCCTCGACAACGTCGGCCTCAACCCCGACGTCGCGAACCTGATCCGCCTGCACCGCCCCGTCGAGGACTGGCGCGAGCTGTTCGCGAAGACGCTCCCCTACGCCAACTACATGCACGTGAAGAACTACACCCGCGACGAGTCGGCCGACGGCTCCTGGGCCACCTCGGTCCCCTCGACCATGGAGGCCGGTCTCATCAACTACCGCCAGGTCCTGCGCGACGCGGTGGAGGGCGGCTTCCGCGGCATCCTCCTCGCCGAGCACTACGGCGGCGACAGCCTCGGCATGTGCTCGACCAACCAGACCTACATCCGCTCGCTGCTGCCCCGCGCGGCCCGGGCCTCGCAGTAAGGAACGACAGACATGAGCGACACCACCGGCACCACCACCCCGACCGCGCGCACCATCGCCGTCGTCGGCTCCGGCTACATGGGCGGAGGCATGGCCCAGGTCCTCGCGCTCTCCGGCGCCACCGTCGTCATCGCCGACATCTCCGAGGAGATCGCCCGCAGCAACTACGAGCGACTGCTCACCGAGACCGCGCAGTTCGTCGCCGACGGCCTCTTCCCCGAGGACGCGGTCGAGCGCATCCGGCAGAACCTCTCCCCCGCCGCCTCGATCGAGGAGGCCGTCGCGACCGCCGACTTCGTCGAGGAGGCCGTGCCCGAGAAGATCGAGATCAAGCACGAGACCCTCCGCCGGATCAGCGCCGCCGCGCGTCCCGACGCCGTGATCGGCTCGAACACCTCGACCATCCTGATCGGCTCGCTGGCCGAGGCCGTGACGAACCCCGAGCGCTTCCTCGGCGTGCACTTCTCCAACCCGGCGCCGTTCATCCCCGGCGTCGAGCTGATCCCGCACGAGGGCACCGCCGAGAGCGCGATCGCCCTGGCCGAGGAGATCGTCGCCGCGACCGGCAAGGAGACCGCGCGGGTCAAGGACTCCACCGGCTTCGTGCTCAACCGCCTGCAGTACGCGCTCTTCCACGAGGCGACGCAGATCGTCGAGGAGGGCATCGCCACCCCCGAGGACATCGACACGATCGTCCGCACCACCTTCGGCTTCCGCCTCCCCGTCTTCGGCCCGTTCGCGATCGCCGACATGGCCGGCCTCGACGTCTACGCCTTCTGCTACGCCTCGCTGCAGACCCGCTGGCCCGAGCGCTTCACCACCCCGGAGTCGCTGGCCGCGCTGGTCGACGCCGGCAAGTTCGGCACCAAGTCCGGCGCCGGCTACCTCGACGTGCCCGCCGAGCGCACCGCCGAACTGATCGCGTACCGCAACCGCGCCTACGTCGCCATCAAGAAGCTGATGGACGAGCTCGGCCCCGCGCCGATCGCCTGACGCGCCGACCGAGAAGGAGCACCCTCATGACCGTATTCCCCGAGTCCCGGACCGTCGTCCTCACCGGCGCCGCGTCCCCGCGCGGCATCGGCCGCTACTCCGCCCACCACCTCGCCGAGCTCGGCTGGAACGTCGGCGTCATCGACCTCCATGCCGAGGCCGCGCAGGAGGTGGCCGCCGAGATCGCCGAGCAGCACGGCGTCCAGGCCGCGGGAGCCGGCGCGAACGTCGCCGACGACGCGCAGGTCCGCGCCGCCTTCGACGCGCTCGAGGCCGCCCTCCCGCCGGTCGTGGCGCTGGTGAACCTGGCCGGGATCGCCTCCCCCGTCTCGTACCTCGAGGTCACTCCGGAGGAGTGGCAGCGGGTCCTCGACGTCAACCTCAACGGCGTGCACTTCAGCACTCGCCGCGCGGTGGAGTCGATGGTCACCCGCGGCGTCGGCCGCGTCGTCAGCCTCTCCTCCGTCTCCGCGCAGCGCGGCGGCGGCACCTTCAGCAAGACCGCCTACTCCGCGGCCAAGGCCGGCGTGATCGGCTTCACCCGCAGCGTCGCCCGCGAGCTCGGCGGGCAGGGGATCACCGTCAACGCGATCTCCCCCGGCCCGATCGACACCGACATCATGGGCGGCACCCTCACCGAGGAGCGCAAGACGGCCATGGCCGCCGACGGCGTGCTCCCGCGCATCGGCACGCCCCGCGACATCGCCGCGGCGATCGCGTACCTCATCAGCGAGGACGCCGGCTTCGTGACGGGTCAGACCCTGAACGTCGACGGCGGCCTCTACATGCACTGATTCCCGATCCCTTCTCGCCCCGACTCGAACGGACACCCCATGAACAAGCTCACCGGAACCTGGTCGCTCGGCCGCTGGATCTTCCTCGGCGTCGGCGTGATCCTCGTCGCCGTCGGCATGGCGCAGATCCTGCCCGCGCTCGGCTCCTGACCCCTCCCACCCCTCACCGCATTCGGCCGACTCAAAGGAGAGCGCCTTGACCACCTCGTCCCCAGCCCTCGGATCCACCCGTGATCCCGCGCTGAAATCCGCCATCTCGAAGGCGTCGCGGCATCTGATGCCGATGCTCGTCATCCTCTACTTCGTCGCGTTCCTCGACCGCACCAATGTCGGCTTCGCCGAGGAGGCGCTCTCGGTCGACCGGGGCATCTCGGACGGTGCGTTCGCGCTCGGCGCCGGCATCTTCTTCATCGGCTACGCGATCTTCGAGATCCCGAGCAACCTGCTGCTCAAGCGCTTCGGCGCGCGGTTCTGGCTGGCCCGCATCGCGGTCACCTGGGGCATCGTCGCCGCGGCGTTCGCCTTCACCACCGGCGACACGATGTTCATCGTCCTGCGCTTCCTGCTCGGCGTGACCGAGGCCGGGCTCTTCCCCGGCGTGATCATGTTCCTGTCGGAGTGGTTCCCCAACAAGGTGCGCGTGCAGATGTTCGCGATCTTCTACCTGGCGCAGCCCTTCTCGCAGATGCTCGGCGCCCCGCTCAGCGGCGGCCTGATCAGCGTCGGCAACCAGATCACCCCGTGGGAGGGCTGGCAGGTGATGTTCTTCACCGAGGGCGTGCTCGCGGTGCTCGCCGGCATAGCGGCGCTGAAGTTCCTGACGAACCATCCGCAGAAGGCGAAGTGGCTGACGCAGGGCGAGAAGGACTCCTTGACGGCGGCGATGGAGCGCGAGGACACCGTGCGCCAGGCCGACGGCCCGACCGGCATCTGGAAGGCGATGGCCAGCTGGAAGGTCTGGTACTTCACGATCATCTACTTCTGCCTGCAGATCGCGGTCTACGGCACGACGTTCTACCTCCCGCAGCAGGTCGCGAACCTGATCGGGCAGGACGTCGGCTTCCAGGTCGGCCTCGTCTCGGCCATCCCGTGGCTCGTCGGGCTGTTCGCCTGCTACTACGTCGGCCAGCACGCGAACACGATCCGCCGCCGCCGCTCCTGGGGCGCCCTGTTCTACATCTTCACCGGCCTGTCGATCTTCGGCTCGGCCTGGGCGGGATCGGCCGGCCAGCCGATCCTCGGCCTGCTGTTCATCACCCTCGCGGTGGCGAGCTTCCTCTCCGTCGGACCGATCACCTGGGCCTACCCGACCGCGTTCCTCACCGGAGCGGCGGCCGCGGCCGGCATCGGCCTGATCAACTCGCTCGGCAACCTGGGCGGCTTCGTCGCCCCGCTGATGCGCAACGGCTTCAACGAGGCCGTCCCCACCGACAGCGGCGTGTGGGGAGTCGTCTCCCTCGGCGTCTTCGCCTTCCTCGCCGCCGCCATGATGTTCTGCACGAAGTTCTTCCGCGGCTCCAAGGCGGACGAGCTGCTCGAGACCACGAGCGTCCAGGCGGGCCACTGACCCGCCGCCACCGTGAAGGGCCCGACCGCACCCGTGGCCGGGCCCTTCGCCGTCCCGCCCTCCGGCTGATCGAGCAGCCCGCACAGCGGGCGTAGCAAGATCCACCGTTCTGCAGGAGGGTCGGTCTCGATACGCCGCTCCGCGGCTACTCGACCAGCATGAGTGGGCTCATCGCCTGCATATCGGACAGCCCGGCCGACGGCCGGTCCCCTGCTGATCGAGTAGCCCGCGTCGCGGGCGTATCGAGATCCACCGTTCTGCAGGACTTCGGGTCTCGGTACGCCGCTCCGCGGCTACTCGACCGGCATGAGTCGGCTCATCGCCTGCATATCGGACAGCCCGGCCGACGGCCGGTCCCCCTGCCGACCGAACAGCCCGCGCGGTGCGCGGTCCATGCTGATCGAGTAGCCCGCGCAGCGGGCGTATCGAGATCCACCCCCTGCAGACGCCGGGTCTCCATACGCCGCTCCGCGGCTACTCGACCAGCATGGGTCGCGGCATCCGCGCACACCTCTCGCCCTGACAGCGCACCGTCCGGCCACCTCCGGCACGCGGAACGACCTCCGGCACGCGGGAACCACCCGATTCCACGAGCCCGGGCCGATTCCGCGAGCGGGAGTTCAGCCCACGCGGCAGCCGCAGCGTCAGCGGACGGAGTCGCGGCGCGAGCGCTCGCGCACCCGCTCGATGTGCACGCGCATCGCCGCCGCCGCCGCCTCCGGGCCGGCCGCGAACGCGTCGACGATCGCCCGGTGCTCCAGCACGGCGTCGTCCGCGTCGCTGACGCCGGTCTGCACGGTCTGGCGCATCCGGTGCACGCGCGTGGAGATCGCCTCGGACATGTCGATCAGGAACGGGTTGTGCGTGCCCTCGAAGATCAGGTGGTGGAAGTTCCAGTCCACCGCGAAGTACTCGCGCAGCAGCGCCACCGGCAGCTCGCCCTCGGTGGAGGCCGCGCGCACGACGGCGGTCATCGCCTCGTGCGCGGCGAGCGCCTCCTGCAGCCGCGGCACCAGCGCCGCCTCGTGCGCCGACGCGAGCGCCGCCGCGCCGCTCTCGAGCACCAGCCGCGCGTCGAAGAGCGCATCGAGCTGGTCGTCGGCGAGCGGCGGCGCCACCCGGTAGCCCTTGTTGGCCACCCGGGTGACGAGGCCAGTCCGCTCCAGCTGCACGAGCGCCTCGCGCACCGGCGTCGGCGAGACGCCGAGCTCGCGCGCCACCGCGTCGATGGACAGGCGCATGCCCGGCTCGATGTCCGGGCCGAGCAGCACGTCGAGCACGCGCTCGTAGACGTGGTCGCGCAGGCCCCGCCGCTCGATCGACTCCGCGCCGGTCAGGCGGAACACGGCGTCGGTCATCACAGCCTCGCGGGTCGGTGCGGAAGGGGCGCGCCGCGGATCACCCGGTTCGGGGCGCTCGGCACAGCGGTCGGCTCAGCTTACGCAGTCGCTCCCGAGCGCTCGTACGCGACGATCTCCTCCACCTTCGCGGCCGAGGCGCTCGACTCGTCGAAGACGTAGCCGAGCCACTCCCGCACGTTCCGACGGGCGACCTCGATGCCGACGACGCGCTGCCCCATGCAGAGCACCTGCGCGTCGTTCGAGAGCACGCCGCGCTCCACCGAGAAGGAGTCGTGCGCCGTCACGGCGCGGATCCCCTCGACCTTGTTCGCCGCGATGGCGACGCCGAGGCCGGTGCCGCAGATCAGCAGCGCCCGGTCGGCCTCGCCGCGCGCGACCAGCTCGGCCGCCGCGATCGCGACGCTCGGGTAGGGCGTGTGCGACTCCGCGTCCACGCCGACGTCGACGACCGAGGCCACCCGGTCGTCGGCCTCGAGATCCCGCTTCAGGATCTCCTTGTAGTCGTAGCCGGCGTCGTCGGATCCGACGACGATCCTCCAGGTGGTGCTCATGCGCTCTCTCCTTCGGTTGTGGACGGTGCGTCCGTGGACGGTGCGGCGCCGGAGGCGGCACCGAGCTGCGGCGCGATCGCCTCGACGATCAGCGCGAACGAGATCGCGCCGGGGTCGGGCGTGCCGAGCGACTTCTCGCCGTGCGAGCGCGCGCGGCCGAGCCCGGGCATCAGATCGGACGTGGCGTCGGCGGCCGTGCGAGCAGCTACCGCGGCGGCGCCCCACGCGTCCGCGAGCGCGTCGCCCACCTCGGCCCGTTCCGCCAGCGTCTCGGCGAACGGCACCAGCGCGTCCACCATCGTCTTGTCGCCGACGCTCGCCTTCCCGTAGCCGCGCACGGCGTCGGAGGCGGCGGTCACTCCCGCGCTCACCTCGCGCGCGCTCACGGCGCGGTCGTCGCCGAGCGCCTCGCCGACGCTGCGGAGGATGACGCCCCACAGCGCTCCGGACGTCCCGCCCGCGCGGTCCGACCAGGCGTCGCCGGCCCGGGTGAGCAGCGTCTGCGCGCCCGCCCCGCGCTCGAGCACGTCGGCGGCCTCCTGCGCGGCCGCCCGTGCCCCGCGCTGCATGCCGATGCCGTGGTCGCCGTCGCCCGCGATCGAGTCCAGGCGGCCGAGCTCGTCGGCGTTCGCGTCGATCACGTCGCGGATCGCCGCGATCGCGTCCGACAGCCGTGCCGCCGCGGCGCGCGACTCCTCCGAGGCCTCGCCGACCTCGGCGGCGACCTCCTCGGCCTGCGTCGCGGTCACGGCCACGAGCGCGCCGCCGTCGACCGCCCCGGTGCGGAAGGCCGGGGTATCGCTCGGCGCCGTCCAGAGCGTCTCGAGCTCCTCGTCGACCCAGAACAGCGTCAGCGAGACGCCGGCCATGTCGAAGCTGGTGCAGAACTCGCCCACCTGCGGGTCGACGAGGGTGATCCCGCGCGCCTCGAGCAGGTCGGCGATCGTGCTGAAGACGACGAACAGCTCCTCGCTCTTCACCGAGCCGAGGCCGTTCAGCACCGGCACCACGCGGGCGCCGTCGACGCTCACGCCCTCGGGGATCTCGGCGTCGGCGAGCAGGTGCGTGACGAACAGCTCGGCCAGCTCCGCGGCGCTCGGGATGTCGACCTCGTCGATCCCGGGCTCGCCGTGGATGCCCAGCCCGACCGCCATCCGGCCCTCGGGCACCGAGAACAGCGGCTCGTCGGCCCCGGGCAGCGTGCAGCCGGTGAAGGCGACGCCGAGCGAGCGGGTGCGCGCGTTGCCGAGCACGGCCACCCGCTCCACGTCGTCGATCGCGTAGCCCGCGGCGGCGGCGGCCCCGGCCACCTTGAAGACGGTGAGGTCGCCGGCGATGCCGCGGCGCTTGTGCGCCTCCTCCGGCTTCGCGCTGAAGATGTCGTCGGTGACGGTGACGGTGCGGCAGTCGATGCCGTCGGCCCGCACCGCGTCCTGCGCGGCGGTGAAGTGCAGCACGTCGCCGGCGTAGTTGCCGTAGCTGAGCAGCACGCCGCGGCCCTGCTCGCTCGCGCGGATCACCGACTCGACCTGGTGCGCCGAGGGCGAGGCGAAGAGGTTGCCCATCGCGGCGCCGTGCGCGAGGCCGGGACCGACCAGTCCGGCGAAGGCCGGGTAGTGGCCGGAGCCACCGCCGATGACCACCGCGACCTCGGGCTCCTCGGAGCGGGTCGAGCGGGAGACGCCGCCGACCACCTTGCGGACCCAGCGGCCGTTGGCGCGGACGAAGCCGTCGACCATGTCGTCGGCGAAGTCGGCGGGTTCGTTCCAGAGACGGGTCATGCTCGTCGGCTCCTCATCATCGAGTGCGCCGGCCCTCCGGCCGGACCCGTCGATCCTATAGGATTTTCACCGCTCGCTCCAGGCGGCCGAGGCAGGCCGCCTACTGCCGCCCCACCGCCAGCGCCTCCTCCTCGACGTCGAGGAACGCCAGCGCGCTGCGCACCGCCGGCTCCTGGTAGCGGCCCTCGGCGCGCGCCTTCAGCACCGCCTCGCGCTCGGCCGCGATCATCACGCGCCGCAGCCGGTTGTAGGAGTGGGTCAGCGGCTCCGCACCCTCCCCCTCCGGCGGGTTCTCCAGCGCGTCCGCGAGGAACACCGCGTTCCGCCGCAGCCGGTCGAGCACCCGCTCCTCGACGCCGTCCTGCGGCTCCTGGTCGAGCCGCGCCAGACCGGCCGACTGCGCCTCCGCCAGCAGCATCTGCTTCTCGACGTGCTCCTGCTGCTCGTTCGGCGCCGGCAGCTTGAGCAGCCGCACCACCCGCGGCAGCGCGAGCCCCTCGACCAGCGTCCCCGCGACCACCACGAACGCCAGGAACTGCAGGAACGCCCGCTGCGGTGTCTCCTCCGGCAGCAGGAACGCCGCCGCGAGCGTGACGACGCCGCGGATCCCGGCGACGGACACCCCGAGCGCCGTCGGCCAGGTCCAGCCGCGCTGCTGCAGCCGCCGCGGTCCGTGCCGGAACAGGACGGTGGTCAGGCACATCCAGAGCACCCGGCTGCCGATCAGCGCCCCGAGCAGCGCGGCGCTGATGCCGATGCCCTGCCAGACGCCGATGTCGGAGTCGGCGGTCGCCGCGACCACCGAGGACAGGCTCAGCCCGATGAAGAGGAAGACGGCGTTCTCGAGCAGGAACTGGATGGTGCGCCAGTTCAGCGACTCCGCGATCCGCGCCTGCGCCGACTGGATGACCGGCGCCCGGAAGCCGAGGAACAGCCCCGCGACCACGACCGCGAGCACCCCCGAGCCGTGCAGGAGCTGCGCCGGGATGAACGCGACGTAGGGCGTCACCAGCGAGAGGCTCGTGTCGAGCACCGAGGAGGACACCTGCTTGCGCACGAAGCCGAGGACGACCGCGACCAGGATGCCGACCCCCGCCCCGACCACGACGGCCAGCACGAAGTCGAGCGCGATCCCGCCGGGCGTCACGGTGCTGACGATCGCGAGCAGCGACGCGTTCAGCGCCACCAGCGCGGTCGCGTCGTTGAGCAGGCTCTCGCCCTCCAGCACCGTCAGCATCCGCCGCGGCAGCCGCAGCCGCCCCGCGATCGCGGTCACCGCCACGGCGTCGGTCGGCGCCACGATCGCGCCGAAGGCCAGGGCCGCGGCGATCGAGATCGCGGGCACCACCGCCCAGGCGACCGAGCCGACCACCAGCACCGTGAAGACCACGAGCCCGACCGAGAGCAGCAGGATGCTGTCGCCGCGGGCGCGGACGTCCAGCACCGAGGTGCGGATCGCCGCCGCGTAGAGCAGCGGCGGCAGGATCCCGTAGAGAACGACGTCCGGCTCGACCACCACCTCGGGGATCCCGGGGACGAAGGAGGCCAGCGCGCCGACGGCGACCAGCGCCACGGGTGCCGACCAGCCCGCCTTGCCCGAGAGCCCCGTCACCAGCACGGTGACGACCACGAACGAGACGATCCAGATGATGGCGACGACCGGTTCCTCCACGCGGCTCCCTCCCGAGAGCCGAGCCTAGGCCCGAGGGCCGACGCTAGGCACCGGCCTCGTGGATGTCGCGGGCCTTGGTCACGCGCCCCGCGTCGACCGGGTTCATGCCGAGCACGATCTTGCCGCGCGAGTGCCGCTTCTCGAGGTCGTCGAACGCGTCCTGGACGAAGCCGTAGGGGTAGAAGCCGGAGACCAGCACCCGCAGCTTCTGGTCGCGGACCAGCGCGACCAGCTCGCCGAGGATCTCGGTGTCGCGCCGCGCGGTCTCGGCGTCGGGCCAGACGGCACGCAGCTCGATCTCCTTGCGGTCGTCGCTGGAGTGGAAGCGGGCCGGCTCGATCCCGAGCTCCTCGGCCAGCGCCGCGTTGTCGCCGCCGAAGTTGTCGAGGAAGACGGTCACGCCGTTCGGCGCCGCGGCGCGGATGCGGTCGGCGATGCCGTCGCCGTAGACGATCGGCTTCACGCCGATCTGGCGGAGGTAGTCGAAGTTGCGCTCGCCGCAGGTGCCGAGGACGGTCGCGCCGCGCAGCTTCGCGAGCTGGATCTCCATGCTGCCCACGCCGCCCGCCGCCGCCGAGACGACCACGGTGTCGTCCGGCCCGATGTGGGTGGCCTCGATCGCGCGCCAGGCGGTGACGCCGGCGAGGAACAGCGCGCCGCCGACCTCCCAGCTCACCGAGGCGGGCTTGGCGACCAGGTTCTCCCGCGGGACGACGATGTGGGTGGCGTGCGAGCCGACCAGCGCGTGGCCGACGACGTCGCTGCGGAGCTTGAGGTCGCTCACGCCCTCGCCGAGGCCGACGACGATGCCGGAGAAGTCGGTGCCCTGGCGCATCGGGAAGGCCGCGGAGTGGTCGGAGTCGAACATCCCGCGCCGGATGAACGCCTCCATGTGGTTCACGCCGGCCGCGAGGACCTCGACCAGCACCTCCCCCGGCCCGGGCTGGGGCCGCGCGATGTCGGCGATCTCGAGCACGTCCACGCCGCCGAAGCGGGAGAACTGGACGGCACGGGCGGAGTCGGAGCGCAGACGGGACATGCGCTCATCATCCGCCCCCGGCGGCGCGACCCCGTGGCCCCCGAAAGGGGACGTGCGACGCCGGAGGGGCCGATCGGGACGTCAGGCGGCGGTGCCGGGGTCCGCGGCGGGATCCGTGCCGGGGCAGTACAGCTGCGTGCGCGGGCCGCTGCGGTCGATCACGTGCTCCGACATCAGACGGCCGCAGAGCGGGCAGGCGCGGCCGGCGGGAGCCTCGGGCTCGGGCTGGTCGTAGGGCCCGAGCGGCGGCGGACCGAGCCAGGGGAAGAGCCGCGCGTTGAAGCGCTGGTAGAGGGAGCGGGTCGGCTTGGCCATATGCTTAGTGTACTAATGATCAGTGTGCGACGGGAAAGGGAGGACGAATCCGTGGAGGACGAATCCGTGGAGACCGATCCGGTGGACACCGATCCGCTCGCCCTGCAGAACCAGGTCTGCTTCTCGCTCGCCGTGGCCGCCCGCACCGTCATCGGCCTCTACCGGCCCGTGCTGGAGCCGCTCGGGCTCACCCACCCGCAGTACCTGGTGATGCTCGCGCTCTGGGAGCGCGCCCCGCGCTCGCTCGCCGACCTCGGCGCCGCCCTGCACCTCGAGCCGGCCACCCTCAGCCCGCTGGTGAAGCGCCTCGAGTCGGCCGGCTGCGTCACGCGCGCCCGCAGCACCGAGGACGAGCGCCGCCTCGACGTCGCGCTCACCCCGTCCGGAGCCGCCCTCCGCGAGCGCGCGCTCCAGGTCCCCCCGCAGATCGTCGAGCGCCTCGATCTCCCCCTCGACGAGCTCACCGCCGTCCGCGACGCCCTCACCCGCCTGATCGGCGCAGCCACCCACCCCTGACACCCAGCGGCGGGCGCACCCACTCATGCTGGTCGAGTAGCCCCGGAGGGGCGTATCGAGACCCACCACCGTCAGCGGGGCGGGTCTGCAGACTCGCGTCCTGACCATGGTGGATCTCGATACGCCCTGCGGGCTACTCGATCAGCATGGACGCGGCCCTGCCGCGCGCCTCTCCTCCGCGGGAAGCCGTTCACGGATCCGGTTTTCGCGCGACGCCCCTTGCATGCTGGTCGAGTAGCCGCGCAGCGGCGTATCGAGACCCACCACCGTACGGACGCTGGATCTCGATACGCCCGCTCCGCGGGCTACTCGATCAGCATGGGTGCGCCGTGCTACGGGCTGTTCGATCAGCAAGGGGGCGCCGCCCTGCGGGCCGTTCGATCAGCAAGTGGCCGCCGCCCTGCGGGCCGTTCGATCAGCAGGGACGCCCCGGGAACGACGAAGGGGCCCCGCCGTCAGGCGGGACCCCCTCATACAGTGCGCGGACTCAGTTCGCGACGCGGAGCGTGATCGCCGAGCTGGTGGTCACGTTGCCGGCCTTGTCCTGAGCCTTGGCCGTCACCTGGTAGGCGCCGTTCGGGTAGGCCGACGAGCTCGCGGTCAGGGCCCACGTCCCGTCCGACTGCTTCACGCCGTTGCCGAGCTTCGTGCCGGACGCGTAGAACGCGACGGCCGTCACTCCGACGTTGTCGCTGGCGGAGGCCACGAGGCGGATCGAGCCGACGACCGTGGTGTTGGTCGCGGGCGAAGTGATGCTCACCGTCGGCTTCTGCGTGTCGGCCGCCGGCGGGGTGGTCGGCGTCGCGGTCGGCGTCGGCGTGGCAGTCGGCTTCGGAGTCGACGTGGGCGTGGCCGTCGGCTTCGGGGTCGACGTGGGCGTCGCTGTCGGGGTCGCGGTGGGCGTGGCCGTGGGGGTCGGCGTCGCGGTCGGCGTCGGGTCCGGCGTCGGAACGGTGCCGACGGGGATCGTGCTCACCGCGTAGCCGAAGTAGCGGCCGGCGACGGGGCGGGTCGGGTCGCCCTGGAAGGTGCGGCCGCGCTCGGTCGCCGCCTTCGCCTGCGCGATGACCTGGGCGCGGACCTGCGCCGGGCTCTTGCCCGCGCAGGAGCCACCGGAGCTCATGCAGTCGAGGACGACGCCGCTGGTGCCGGCGGCCGCCATGCTGGTGCCCGACTGGATGTAGGCGTACGACCCGCCCTTCTTGGTGGTGTACGGGCACATGCCGGGGGCGGCGATGGTGTGCTTCTGGTCGGCGGCCGTGACTGCGAAGTTGCTGTTGGTCGAGACCGCGTCGTCCTTGGTCTGGACGCCGCAGGGCGCCGTGCCGAGTCCGCCGGGCTTGCCGTCGTAGTTGGCCATGTTGGTCACGGCGAGCACCTCGTCGTAGGCGGCCGGGATCCAGCCCGCGAGGTCCTCGGAGGTGTTGCCCGCGGAGCCGACGGAGACGATGCCCTTGGCCTCGAGGTCGCAGATCGCCTGGTGGATCACGTCGCCGTTCGAGCGGCCGCAGTTGCCGTCGTCGGTGCCGTAGGTGGCGAGCGACATGTTGACGACCTTGATGTTGTACTTCGCCGCGTTCGCGGACACCCAGTCGAGGGCGCACATCAGGGTGCCCGTGTTGCCGCGGTTGTTCGCGTCGAGCGCGCGGACCGAGTAGATCGGAGCGCCGGGCGCGACGCCGACCGAGCCGGAGCCGTTGTCCAGCGCGGCCATGTAGCCGGAGACGCCGGTGCCGTGGCCGTTGGCGTCGGCGGCGGTGCCCGAGCCGAAGCAGTTGATCTGCTCCTTCAGGTTGTAGTCGGGGTGCGAGCTGACGCCGGAGTCGATGACCGCGACGGCCGGACCGCTGTAGTTCGTCACTCCGTCGCCGGCGCGCACCGGGGCCTTGTCGGCCTCCGCGGTGAGCACGTGCGACGGGGTGGTCTGAGCCTGGCCGTCGACGACCTGGTCGGCGGGGGTGATGCCGAGGACGCGCGAGTCGGCCTCGAGGACCGCCTTCTGGCGCTCGGTGAGCGGAGCGGTGAAGCCCGCGACGCCGCCCTCGAACTGCACGTCGTCGGCGACGCCGAGCGCGCGGACGACCTGCTCCGAGATCGAGCTCGAGTCGACGGACACGAGGTACTGGCCGGTCGTGGCGGCCTGGGCGGGGGCGGAGCCGGCGAGGGCGATGCCGGCGGTCACGGCGAGCGCGGTGGCCAGGCCGGCTGCGCGCCAGAGGCGCGAGCGGGCCGGCGGCGCGGCGGTGCGGGAAGTGGACACGGGTTCCGTCGATTCTGTCGGCGTCTCGGCCGACCTGTCGTGGTGCGGGCGGGTCGACGCAGGCACTCCGAGCGAGCGCCCGCGCCGCTGCAGCGGGGCTCGGGTCAGAGGCCGGGAGGCGGCGGAACGGTGCAGGCCCCTCCGAGCGTCGACGGGCGGAACCCATCGGCTCCCCCCATCGGAGTGACCTGTCTTCGACTTCAACAGACTTCAGGCGATTTCACAGCGTCGAGGGTGACCCCAGTTCGAGGGTGATTTGACCCCCTGTCCCACAGATGGGGACCTCGTTGGAACCGCTTGCCCGACAGCTGCGGAAATGCCCGGTCACAGCGCGGGTTCAGCCCTCTCGCGGCGGGCGTCCCGGCGGCTTGACTGCCCCCGGCCACGGAGTAGTGTCGTCGCTCGTGACACACGAGGGCCCCCCTTCGGGCGCGAAGGCGTCCCCCACCGGTGCGGACGACACCGATGCCAACGAGCTCCGCACCGCGAAGCACTTCTTCATCGGCGAACCGCTCTCCAGCGACAAGCTCGAGGGCCAGCTCCTGCAGAAGCGGCTCGCCCTCCCGATCTTCGCGAGCGACCCGCTCTCCTCCGTGGCCTACGCGCCGCAGGAGCTGCTGATGATCCTGCTGCTCGGCGGCCTCTCCTTCCTCACCTTCGCGCCCTGGGTCGCCGGCTGCGTCGTGGTGCTGCTGGTCGTCGTCGTCCTCAGCTACCGCCAGCTGATCAAGGCCTACCCCTCGGGCGGCGGCGACTACGAGGTCGCCCGCACCAACCTCGGCGAGACCGCCGGGCTGACGGTCGCCGCGGCCCTCCTGGTCGACTACGTGCTCACCGTCGCCGTCTCGGTCGCCTCCGGCGTCGACAACATCATCTCCGCGATCCCCGCGCTGGCGCCGCTCCGGGTCGAGCTCGCGATCCTCTTCGTGATCCTCCTGGCCGCCGTGAACCTCCGCGGCGTCTCGGAGTCGAGCAAGGCCTTCGCCGTCCCCACCTACCTCTTCGTCGCGAGCGTCTTCGTGATGGTCGTCGTCGGCCTCGGCCGCGCGGCCTTCGGCGACGCCCCGATCGCGGAGTCGGCCGGCTACACGGTGCAGGGCGAGCAGCTCACCCAGGCCGCGATCGTCCTGCTGCTGCTGCGCTCCTTCGCCAGCGGCTGCGCCGCGCTCACCGGCGTCGAGGCGATCTCGAACGGCGTGCCCGCCTTCCGCGTCCCCAAGGTCAAGAACGCGCAGCGCACCCTCGTCGCGATGGGCACGATCGCCATCGTCCTCTTCGTCGGCCTCACCGCCCTCGCCCTGCTCGCGAACGTGCACTACGCCGAGAACGCCTGCCACCTCGTCGGCTTCACCGACTGCGCGACGACGCCTCAGCGCTCCGTGATCGCGCAGGTCGCGGCCGCCACCTTCGGCAACAACACGATCCTCTTCTTCGTGATCCAGGCCGCGACCGCCGCCGTCCTGCTGCTCGCGGCCAACACGGCGTTCAACGGCTTCCCGCTTCTGGGCTCGGTCCTCGCCCGCGACGGCTACGCGCCCAAGTCGCTGAACACCCGCGGCGACCGCCTCATCTACTCCAACGGCGTCATCATCCTGGCGCTCGTCGCGGCGATCATCCTGCTCGTCTACCAGGCCTCGCTGACGAGCCTCGTGCAGCTCTACATCATCGGCGTCTTCGTCTCCTTCACCCTCGGGCAGTCCGGCATGGTGAAGCACTGGATCCGGATGATCAAGAACGGCGAGGGCTCGCGCACCGTCAAGACGAGCCTCGCGATCAACCTCTTCGGCGCCACGCTCACCTTCGCCGTGCTCGTGGTCGTCACGATCACGAAGTTCACCCACGGCGCCTGGCTCGTCTACCTGGTGATGCCGATCCTCGGCGTGCTGATGGCGGGCGTCTACCGCTACTACCGCGACGTGGAGAAGGAGATCGAGGTCGACCCGACCACGACCTTCGGCGCCAACGGCGACCACGCCGTCGTCCTCGTCGGCCGGATGAACAAGCCGACCCTCAAGGCGCTCGACTACGCCATCGCCGCGCGGCACGAGTCGCTGGAGGCGGTGCACTCGTCGATCGACGACGCGCAGACCGCGCAGCTCAAGGCCGACTGGGCGCGGATGGACATCGAGGTCCCGCTGCGCTGCATCGCCTCGCCGTACCGCGACATCTCGTACCCGCTGATCAAGTACATCAAGGCGCACCGCCTCGAGCACGGCTCCGAGATCATCACCGTCTACATGCCGCAGTACATCGTCGGGCACTGGTGGGAGGGCTTCCTCCACAACCACAAGTCGCGCCGGATCCGCCAGAAGCTGCTGCTCGTGCACGGCGTCACCGTCGCGCTGGTGCCGTGGCTGCTCGACTCCTCCGAGTTGATCTACGGCCGCCGCTCGCGCCCGATCCCCGGCCAGTCCCGCCGCGGCGAGCCCGTGCGCCCCGTCACCCGCCGGCCCATCCCGCCCGCCTCCGTCCTGCCCAAGGGCGCGGCCGGCGAGGGCGCTCCGCGCAGCGGCTCGCGCACCGCCGCGGCCACCCGCCCGAAGAAGCCCGCCGGCAAGGGCGGCGGCAAGCGCCGCTAGCCCGCCGCCCGCCGGCGACGCCGGGGCGGACGCGAGCAACGGCTCGCGGCCGGTCCGTCGGCTGCCGCTCCCGCCTCATGCTGATCGAGTAGCCCGCGCAGCGGGCGTATCGAGATCCACCAGCTCCAGAACAGGAGTCTGCAGACCCGCCCTGCTGAGGACGCCGGGTCTCGATACGCCCCTGGCGGGGCTACTCGACCAGCATGCAGTGGGCGGACGCGAGCCGCGGCTCGCGGCTGGACCATCGACTGCCGCTGCCGCCCCATGCTGATCGAGTAGCCCGCGCAGCGGGCGCATCGAGATCCACCAGCGCCAGAAGTCGAGTCTGCAGACCCACCCTCCTGAGGACGGTGGGTCTCGATACGCCCCTGGCGGGGCTACTCGACCAGCATGTGCCGTTGAAGCGGCGCGATCGTACAAAGCCACGTCCGCAGACAGGTAGAGGGCCCGCGGCGACTCGCCGCGGGCCCTCGATTTCCCCTTGTGCCTTCCCCCGAAGGCGGCCCGCCCCAACGGGCCGTCATCGACGCTATCGGCGGGCTATGCACCCGCGCATCCTCCTCACGACGGATCCGCGTCAGCCCCCTGGCGTGGTGCGACGCCGAGCGCGAGGTGCCAGAGCACGGCCACCGCGAGCAGGGCGGCGGTCGTCCAGACCACCACGAGGACGGCAGCGTCGACGACGTAGGAGCGGTACGCCTCCTCGAACGGATCGAGCCCCGAGCCCGAGAGCACCACGCCGGCCGGCACGACCGCCGCGGCGAGGACGGCCGTCCACGCGGCGACCCGCGCGGGGCCGCGGTGGTCGAGGGCGACGGGGTGCGGGCGGCGGGCGACGTACCAGACGACGGCGCCGATCCCGAGCCCGACGAGGCCGAGCACCCCGCTCCCGTACTGCGCCCACTTGTAGCCCGGGAACGGGCCGAACTCGTCGCGGAGGAAGGGCAGGGCCGCCACGAACGGGCCGCCGTCGTGGGTGAAGGCGTCCCAGAGCACGTGCGACGCCGAGCCGATCACGAGCCCGACCACCGCCAGGACGATCGCCGTCGTCCGGGCGCGCGCCGTGCGCGGCGGCACCGCCGGCGGTCGCAGGCGCACCCGGACGATCCACGGCGCGAGGTCGCGCCAGGCGGGCTGGAGCAGCACCAGCCAGAGCACGAGGCCGACGGCGCCGACCGCGAGGTCGACCGTCACGATGCCGAGCATCGAGTGCGTCGCGTCCCGCGCCCAGCGCAGCGGCAGGTAGAGGCCGATGTCCGGGGCCATCGCGCCGATCGCGACCGCCGCGGCGGGAATGCGGCTGTTCGTGAACGCCAGAGCGACGACGGCGTGGCTCGGCGTGAACGGCATAGTGCACGGTATCCCGTGCGCACCTCGCTCCGGCGGTACCGGACGCCCCCCGCACGGCCCCCGCCCGGGGAGCTCGGAGCGCGGCGACCGTAGAATCGTCCGGACGTCCGGCCCTCCGGGCTGGTCGAGGCGACGGATCGGAGCGGGTGTGCGGAAGGCGTTCGCGATCCTCCGTCTCGCGCTCGCGGGGCTGGGGGCCGTCGGGCTCGTCGGCGACTTCCTCTACACCCTCGGCTTCCGGCTGTTCCAGATCGACAACTTCTTCGCGTACTTCACCACGCAGTCGAACATGGCCGGCGTCGTCGTCCTCGGCCTCTCCGGCATCGTCGCCCTCGCCCGCGAGCGCGAGCCGCGCTGGCTCAGCACCCTGCGCGCGCTGGTCCTGACCTACATGGTCGTCTCCGGCATCGTCTTCGGGCTGATCGCGGTGGAGGCGAACAACCGCGGCGTCCGCGTCGACGTGCCGTGGTCGAGCGCGCTGCTGCACTTCGTCATCCCGACGCTCGCGCTGCTCGACTGGCTCCTCGCCCCCGGCCGCCGCCCCGTCGCCTGGCGCGGCACCCTCACCGTGCTCGGCTTCCCGATCGTCTGGGGTGTGATCACGCTGGTGCGCGGCGCGCTGATCGGCTGGTACCCCTACTTCTTCCTCGACCCCGCCCAGGTCGACGGCCCGGTGATGTTCGTGGTCTACGACGTGATCGTGCTCGGCCTGATCTCGGGCATCGCCGCCTTCATGCTGGCGCTCAGCCGGGTCCGGCCGCTCGGTGCGGCGCGCGCGACGGAGTGGCGGGGCCCGCTCGCCCGGCTGCGGGAGCGGCTCAGCCGGCCGCGACGGCGAACGGCGTGAGCGCCGACTGCGCGACCACGAGCAGCTCGTCGTCGCTGAGCGACTGCAGCGACAGGGCCTGATCGGCGCCGACGAGCCCGACGAGCACCGCCTCGCCGGTGGTCGGCTCGAGGTTCAGCCACTCCGTGATCCCGGCCGCGGAGCCGACCAGCGACCAGCGCGCGGGCAGGGCCGGATCGGTGTCCCAGAACGGCTCGTCGAAGCGGAGCCAGAGCGTCTCGACGACCCCGGAGCCGATCGCCGCGATCGCGGTGCGGTGCGCGAACGGCAACGGCGGATCGAACGCGATCGCGTCGCTCTGCAGCACCCCGATCGGCACCGTGACGAGGACGCGGTCGGCGGTGAACGACTCCCCCGTCGCGAGCCGGATGCTCGCGCCGGTGTCGCTGTAGCCGATGCCGCTGACGGCCGCGCGCAGCGAGATCTCGACGTCGGTCAGCAGCGTCTCGACGAGGGGCGCCAGGCCGTCGGTGAGGACCGCGGCGGCCTCGTCGGAGGAGTCGGCGACGTCCTCCGCGGTGCTGGCGGCCGAGGCGTCGCCCAGCCCGTACCAGGCGGAGAGCTCGGCGGGCGCGGCACCCGTGCGCAGCACCGGGCCGCCCGCGAGGAACGCGGCGAGGCGGGCGGCGTCGCCGTCCCCGCTGCCGGGCTCGACGGCCGCCGGGTCGGGAGCGCCGGATTCGGCGAAGGCGTCGGCGAGCGGGAGGTCGGTGGGCTGCTCCGCCGCCCACTCGAGCGCGCGGGTGAGCGCCTTCGCGGCGGTGTCGCCGACGTCGGGCCGGTCGCCGTCCTCGGTGCTGGAGAGGACGGTCGCGAGGTCGACGGTGGAGGTGGTGATCCCGGCGTCGAGGACGCTCTCCCGCAGTGCGGGGCCGGCGCCGACGAGCGCCCAAGCGCCGCTGTCGACGGCGATCGGCCAGCCGTCGGGGGTGCTGGTGGCGATGCGGCCGCCGACGCGGTCGCGCGCCTCCACCAGCGCGACGTCGTAGCCGGCGTCGAGCAGGCGGCGGGCGGCGACGGCGCCCGCGAGACCGGCGCCGATGATCGCGATCCGCTCGCCCTCCTCGGCGATCGCGGCGATCTCGCCGGCCGCGCGGACCCCGGAGTTCCAGGCGCCCTGCAGGGTGCCCGGCTCCTGGGAGTCGGTGGCCTCGCCGGCGAAGAACAGGCGGTCGAGCACGTTCCCGGCCAGGTCGTCGCGGTGCTCGGGGGTGGCTCCGACCGCGAGGTAGGAGACGGCGCCGAGCGCGTACGGGTCCTCGGCCCAGCCGGAGCGGACGAACGCGGCCGGCGTCGGCACGGCGGTGGTGCTGGGCGTGGGCACCGGGGCCTCGGTGACGGAGCGCGTGGGGGTCGGCCGCGGCGGAGTGCAGCCCGCGAGGACCAGGAGACCGGCGCCCGAGGCGGCTCCCGACAGGAAGAGGCGGCGTCCGATCGTCATCCCCGTCATCCTACGTTCTCGCCGCCCGGCGGGAGCCGCGGACACGGGCCGCCCGGCGGACGCCCGACGCCGAGTGGTAGACCTGTCCCATGAGCAACGACATCCGCGAACTCTCCGAGGGCGAGAGCTACCTCGCCTTCTTCCAGGGCGGGCCGTTCGACGGCCAGACCGAGACCCGTGTCAGCACCGAGGGGGGCTACGAGAAGTCGGTCGACGTCTACGCCGCCGTCGACGGCCAGGAGACGCACCTCGTCTACACGTCCGTCTCGGCCAAGGAGGTCGGCGAGTCGGTCCACGTGACCTACGCGCTCGACGCCCCCGACTCCGACCCCGTCGAGGACCCGGAGGACCGCGGCGGCGGATTCCAGTAGTCCGCAGCAGCGCCTCTCCGCTCCCGCACGGGAGCACGGACGCCGTCCCGGTCGCGATCTCGCGGTCCGGGGCGGCGTCTTCGTCTGCGCCGGGAGGCTCTTCATGACGAACCGTGACGTCGCCCAGGTCCGCTCCGAGTCCGCGTCCCTACGATCGCGCCGGAGCGTCCGATCCACGGCCGCCCGGACGGAGACGACGATGCCCACCGAGCAGACCACCGCGACGATCGGCGCGCAGACCGCCGACTTCACCACCGGCTTCAACGAGACGATCGGCGACGAGCTCGCCACGGTCTTCGCGAGCGAGCAGGCCGACCTCGTCGAGAACGGCGTCCCCGCCGGAGCCGTCGCGGCCGGGGAGCGGCTGCCGAGCGCGACCGTGGTCACCGAGGGCGGCGAGAGCGTCGCGCTCTCCTCCCTCCTCGGCGACGGCCCGGCCGTGCTCGTCTTCTACCGCGGCGCCTGGTGCCCCTACTGCAACATCACGCTGCGCCACTACGACGCGACCCTCGCCCCCGAGCTGGCGAGCCGCGGCATCGCCTTCGTCGCGGTCAGCCCGGAGACGCCCGACGCCTCCGCCACGCTGGGCGGCGAGCTCGGCTTCACCGTCGTCACCGATCCGGGCAACGCGCTCGCCACGGAGCTCGGCATCGTCACCGCCCCCAGCGACGCGGCGATCGAGGCGCACACGGCGCTCGGCTTCGCGGTGAAGGACTCGAACGCCGACGACACCCCGGCGATCCCGTTCCCGACCGTCCTGGTGATCGACGCCGAGGGCGTGGTCCGCTTCGCCGACGTGCACGTGGACTACACGACGCGCACCGAGACCGAGGCGATCCTCGCCGCGGTCGACGCGCTCTCCTAACCAGCACGGGGAGGGGCTGTCAAGGGCCCCTCCCCTCACGGCTCGCTCCCCATCCGCAGCGCCACACTCCTTCGAACCACGCATGACGCCGATCCTCGGCGCCGGAAGGAGCACGACTCATGGCAGAGATCACCGCCCACCACGGCCTCTTCAAGGACACGGACCTCCACGTCGACGACACCGGCGGCTCGGGTCGCCCCGTCGTCCTGATCCACGGCTGGCCCCTCTCGGGCGAGTCCTGGAGCGAGCAGGTCCCCGCGTTCGCGGCGGCCGGCTTCCGCGTCATCACCTACGACCGCCGCGGCTTCGGCCGCAGCGACAAGCCGCTCACCGGCTACACCTACGACACCCTCACCGAGGACCTGCACACGCTGCTCACCGAGCTCGACCTGCAGGACGTCACCCTCGTCGGCTTCTCGATGGGCGGCGGCGAGGTCGCCCGCTACTTCTCGAAGTACGGCACCGAGCGCCTGCACAGCGTCGTCTTCGCGTCGGCCGTGCCGCCGTACCTGATGAAGACCGACGACAACCCGGACGGCCCGCTCGAGAAGTCGGCCGCCGCCGAGATGACCGCCGGCCTGACCAAGGACGAGGACTCGTTCTACGAGCAGTTCACGACCGAGTTCTTCTCGGTGAACGGCGAGCTCAAGGTCACCGAGGCGCAGCGCCAGGACGCGCTCGCGCTCGCGAAGCAGTCGTCCAAGCACGCCGCGCTGGCCTGCATGGCCGCGTTCGCCGGCACCGACTTCCGCGAGGACCTGCCGAAGGTCACCGTCCCGACGCTCGTCATCCACGGCGACGGCGACGGCACCGTCCCCTTCGAGGGCTCCGGTGCGCGCACGCACGCCGCGATCCCCGGCTCCGAGCTCCACGTCGTCGCCGGCGCCCCGCACGGCGTCAACGTCAGCCACGCCGAGGAGTGGAACCGCGTCGTCCTCGAGTTCCTGAAGAAGTAGCACGGAGGAAGGGGCGTCCCGCTGCGGCGGGGCGCCCCTTCTGCGTTCCCGGGATCTCGATACGCGCGCTGCGCGCGCTACTCGATCAGCATGAGCTGCATGCTGGTCGAGTAGCCGCGGCACGCGGCGTATCGAGACCCGGAGGCACAGCGCGCTGTGCGCGCCCTTGCATGCTGGTCGAGTAGCCGCGGAGCGGCGTATCGAGACCCGCTTTCACCAGCAGTCCCGGTCATGGTGGATCTCGATACGCGCGCTGTGCGCGCTACTCGATCAGCATGGAGGCCGCGCTGCGCGCGCTGCCCCATCAGCCCTGACGGGCGCGACGACGTTCATGCTGGTCGAGTAGCCGCGGAGCGGCGTATCGAGACCCGGAAGCACAGCGCGCATCGCGCGCCCTTTCATGCTGGTCGAGTAGCCGCGGCACGCGGCGTATCGAGACCCGGAGGCACAGCGCGCTGTGCGCGCCCTCGGCGTCAGCCCTTCTCCGCGCCCTCCGTGGTGTTCATGATCCGCCGCTGGAAGACGAAGAAGAGCACCGCGACCGGGATCGACATCAGCACGGCCGCCGCGAGCTGCAGCGGGTACTGGTTGCCGGTGCCCAGCTGCCCCGAGACCAGCGAGGCGACGCCCGTGGTCAGCGTGTTCAGCTCCGGCGACTGCCGCGAGACGACGAAGTGCGAGAACTCGTTCCACGAGCCCTGGAACGACAGGATGAACAGCGTCACGATCGCCGGCCGCGCCATCGGCACCACGATCGAGCGGAACGTCCGGAAGACGCCGGCCCCGTCGATCCGCGCGGCCTCCTCGATCGACAGGGGGATCGAATCGAAGAACTGCTTCATGATGAAGATGCCCGCCGCATCGACGATCAGCGGCACGATCATTCCTGCGTAGCTGTCGTAGAGCCCGAGCTGCTTGAGGATGAGGAACCGCGGGATCAGCAGCACCACCGCCGGCACGCTCATCACGCCGATGAACAGCGCGAAGAGCAGCCCCCGACCGCGGAAGCGCAGCCGCGAGAGCGCGTAGCCCGCGAGCGAGTCGAAGAACACCCGCCCGACCGTGACGAAGACGGTCACGATCACCGAGTTCAGCGTCCAGAGCGGCAGCGGCACGTCGGTGAACAGCCGCTCGTAGGAGGCGAACGACCAGGTCGCCGGCAGCAGCGACAGCGGGTTCGAGGTCGCGTCGGCGTCGGTCTTGAACGACGACGCCACCGAGATCAGGAACGGGTAGATGTAGACCAGCGCGAGGCCGATCAGCAGCAGGTAGCCGCCGATCAGCGAGGCGCGGCCGCGGGCACCGAGCTGCACGCGGCGGTGCGGCAGCGGCGCCTGGGGCGGCGGCTCGGCCTCGGTGCGCGGCGCGGAGTCGACCAGGGTGCTCATCGCACTCCTCCCGTCGTGAGGGTCGTCGCGGCGTCCGCGCGGGCGGCCCGGCGGGTCCGGCGGGCGCTCGGCTCGCCCTTCTCGCGGAGGATCGCGCGCTGCAGCAGCGTCAGGACGACGATGATGAAGAACAGGATGAAGGCGATCGCTGCGCCCTGGCCCCAGCGGAGGTCCGTGAACGACGACTCGTAGGCGAGGTACGCCGGCGTGAGCAGCGTCTTGCCCGGAGCCCCGCCTCCGGTCAGGTAGATCTGGTCGAACACCTGCCAGGTGCCGATCAGCCCCAGGGTGAGCACGGTGAACAGCGTCGGCTTCAGCATCGGCAGCGTCACCGAGAAGAACTTCCGCAGCGGTCCCGCGCCGTCCATCAGCGCCGCCTCGTCGATCTCGGCGCCGATGTTCTGCAGCGCCGCGAGGAACAGCAGCATGAAGGTGCCCGAGGTGGTGAAGATCGCCATGGTGATCAGCACGCACATCGCCACCGACGGACCGGACAGCCAGTCCCACCAGGTCAGCCCCAGCGGAGCGCCGCCCGCGAACCACGCGCCGTCGACGCCGACGAGCCCGAGCAGCGAGTGCAGCACCCCAGTCGGGTCCGCCATCCAGGTCGGGCCGTCCGCACCGAACCAGCCGAGCACCGCGTTGACGACGCCGGAGGCCGAGAACAGGAACAGGAAGATCACGGTGATCGCGATCGACGACGTCACCGAGGGGAAGTAGAACGCGGTGCGGAAGAAGCCGCGCCCGCGCAGCACCCGGCGGTTGACCTGCACCGCCAGGAACAGCGCGAGCGCGGTCTGCAGCGGCACGACGAGCAGCACGTAGTAGACGTTGTTGCGGATCGCCGTGCCGAAGTCCTTCTGCGCCAGCCCGGAGTCCAGGAGCACCGCCCGGTAGTTGTCGGTGCCGACGAACTGCGCGGTCGGGCCCAGCGGCGAGCCGAGGCCGTTCCAGTTGCTGACGCTCACCCAGAGCGCGAGGGCGATCGGGACGACCAGGAAGACGCCGACGACGAGGATCGCGGGGAGGGTGAACAGCCAGCCGTAGCGGGCCTCGTTCCCGCGGATGCCGGAGCGGCGGCTCCGGGAGGCGGTGGCGGTGCTCATCGGCGTCGTCCCGCGCTACTTCGCGTTCGCGGTGTCGAGCGCGTCCTGCAGGTTGGTCTGCAGGTCCGCGAGGATCGCCTCCGGGTCGCCCGACGCCAGGCCCTCGAGGGCCGAGTTGAAGTCGGTGATCACGGTGGCGGCGCCGGCGAAGGCGACCGGGCTGACGGCGTAGTCGTTGCCCGTGACGAAGGCGGCGTTCTCGGGGTACTTGCTCGCGTACTCCGCCGCGCCCGACTCGGTCGAGGGGATCACGCCGAACGCGTCCGAGAAGGCGAGCTGCTGCTCGTCCGAGGTCAGCGACGCGACGAGCGACTCGGCCTGGTCAGCCGTGGTACTGCCGGCCGGGATGCCCCAGCAGTTGCTGAAGGTGAAGGTCGACTTGCCGCCGGGGCCCGCGGGCAGCTCGGCGACCGTGTAGTTCACGTCCGGGTAGTCGGCCTCGAGCGCACCGTTGATCCACGGGCCCTCGATCACCATCGCGGCCGCGCCTTTGCCGAACGCCTCGCCGGACCAGCCGGAGTCGAGGTCGGCCGGGAACTTCAGCACGCCGTCGCTCAGCAGCGTCTTCACCTCGGTGAGTCCCGCGACGTTCTCGGGGGTGTCCGCGGTGACGGTGGTGCCGTCCTCGGAGAGCAGCGAGCCGCCGGCCTGGTTCATGAAGGTGCCGATGCGCGCGTACTCGGGGCCGAAGGAGAGCCCGGTCACGCCGTTCGCAGTCAGCTTCTGCGCCGCGGACTGGAGCGAGGCCCAGTCGGTCGGGACGTCCGCGTCGGTCAGGCCCGCGGCCGCCCAGAGGTCGGTGTTGATCACGAGGCCGAGCGTCGAGAAGTCCTTGGGCTCGCAGTAGAACTGGTCGTCGTAGGTGAAGGCGTCGCGCAGCGCCGGGTAGAAGGCGTCGGCGTCGTCCGCGTCCTGCGCGTAGGGCTCGAGGTAGCGGTTGCTCGCGTAGGTCTGGAACTGGTCCCAGCTCATGTAGAAGAGGTCGGGCGGGTTGCCGCCCGAGAAGCCCTGGCCGAGCTGCTGGGTGAGGTCGCTGGCCGCGACGACGTCGACGGCGGTGTCGTTCGCCTCGCCCCAGGAGTTCACGGCGTCGGTGACGGCGGTGGTCTCGGCGTCGCCGGACGAGCCGATCATCACGGTGAGCCCGGCGGAGTCGTCCGATCCGCCGCCGCCGCCGCTCGAGCAGGCGCCGAGGGAGAGGGCGAGGCCGCCGGCGAGGACCGCGGCACCCCAGCGTGCCGTTCTGGTGCTGTGCGTCATGTTCTGACCTTTCATGGGTTTCGGGAGGGAGTCGTGGGGAGTCGTGGGGTAAGGAGGCGCGCGGTGTGCGGCGTCAGCTCTCGGAGTGGTGGAGCAGAGTGCGCACGACGAGGTGCGGCGTGATGAGGCGATGCGCCTCCCCCGGTGCGAGGGGGCGGTGGACGACGTCGTCGCCCTGCTCGCCGAGGAGGAGCTCGAGGGCGCCGGCCGCGACCGCGCCGAGGTCCTGCTCGACGCTGGAGAGGCCGACGGCGCCGGCGACCGGGGTGTTGTCGAAGCCGACGATCGCAAGGCTCGGTCGGCCGACCGCGACGGCCGCCATCGAGGCGCCGAGGGCGAGGGAGTCGGAGACGCAGACGAGCCCGTCGACCTCGGAGTGCGCCTCGAGGAAGGCGATGGCCGCGGAGCGCGCGCGCTGCACGTCGTCCTCGGCCTCCGCGACGAGCAGCGGCACGCCGGCGAAGCGCTCCGCCATCACCCGCTCCCAGCCGCTGCGGCGGTCGTCGCCGGTCGCCGAGCCGTCCGGCCAGCCGAAGAACGCGATCCGCGAGCAGCCCTCGTCGGCGAGATGCGCGGTGGCCTGCGCGACGCCCGCGGCGCCGTCGACGTCGACCCAGAGGTGCTGGGGGTCGCCCTGGTCGTCGAGCCCCCAGGGGCGCCCGAAGGTGACGAACGGGACGCCCTGCTCGATCAGCCAGGCCGTGCGCTGGTCGCCGTAGAAGGTCGAGGTGAGCACGAAGGCGTCGACGTCCGCGCCGTCGCGGAGCTTGCCGATCCGCTCGATCTCCTCCTCCGGGCTCGCCGCCGTGTAGAGCAGGATCCGCATCCCGCGGGCGTCGGCCTGCTCGGTGACGGCGTGCAGGAAGCGGTCGAGCAGGCTGCCCGAGATGCCATCGAGCACCCGGTCCATCCGGACGCCGATCGTCCCCGACTTGCGGGTGCGCAGGCGCCGGGCGGAGGCGTGCGGCCGGTAGTTGAGGTCGCCGATCGCCTTCTCCACCCGCTCCCGCGTGCTCTCGCGCACGATCTGCGGGCTGTTCAGCACGTTCGAGACGGTCTGGCGCGAGACACCGGCTGCGCGGGCGACGTCCTCGACGGTCGGCAGTGCCATGCGTCCTCCTCGACGGGTGTGCGGTGGTGGTGCGGGATCTTGATCGTTCAAATCCCCGCATTGCGCGTTATTTGATCGATCAAATTCCTGGGTAATGTTACCTGCGGCGACGGCGCTGTCAACCGGCCGTACGCTCCAGTACCGACGATCCAGTGAGGAGTCGACCGTGACGACCGACCACGACGACCACCCCCGCCCGCCCCGGCAGCCCCTGCTGAACGACGCCGTCGTCCTGCTCCGGGCGCCCACCCAGCTCTGGAGCGACGACGCCGGCGAGCTCGGCGCGCTGCCCGCGCACGGGCTCTACCACGGCGACGTCCGCGTCCTGGCGGGCCTGCGCCTGCTCGTCGGCGGCGAGCCGCTCGAGTCGATCGCGGTCGGCCGCGACGGCGCCTCCTCCGCCCGCTTCACCGCGCTCGCGCGCCACCTCGACGACGACGCCGCCGACCCGCGGCTGCGCGTGGTGCGCCTCCGCACGGTCACCGCCGGCGGGCTCGAGGAGCGGATCCGGCTCGAGTCGGCGCTGCCGGACGCCGTCGCCACCACCGTCGAGCTCGCGCTCGACCCCGACTTCTCACTCGTGCACGTGGTGAAGGCCGGGCTGCGGGACGAGACCGCTGTGGCGACCGCCGTCGACGGCTCCTCCCTGGTCTGGACGCACACCGGCGCCCGCGCCGAGGTGCGGGCCGAGGGCGCCGCGGTCTCCCCCGGCGGGACGCTCTCCTGGGACGTCGTCGTCCCGGCCCGCGGCTCGGTCGAGGTCGCCTGGAGCATCGCGATGACCGACTCCGCGGCCGTCGTCGGCGCCGCCCCCGGTCCCGCGGAGTGGGCCGGCGCCGTCGTCGAGGCCGGCGACTCGCGGCTCGCCTCCTGGTGCCGCGCCGCGCTCGACGATCTGGACGCGCTGCGGATGGTGACCCTGGAGCGGCCGGACGAGCCTTTCCTCGCCGCCGGCGCGCCCTGGTTCTTCACCCTCTTCGGCCGCGACTCGATCTGGGCAGCGCGGATGCTCCTCCCGCTCGGCACGGAGCTGGCCGCCTCGACCCTGCGGGTCCTCGCGGGGCTGCAGGGCACCGAGCACGTCGCCGAGACGGCCGAGCAGCCGGGCAAGATCATGCACGAGCTGCGCTCGACGACCCTCGAGATCCCGGGCGAGGGCGTCTCGCTGCCGCCGCTCTACTTCGGCACCGTCGACGCGACCGCGCTCTGGATCTGCCTGCTGCACGACGCCTGGCGCTGGGGCCTCGCGGACGAGGAGGTCGAGGCGCTGCTGCCTGCGCTCGACGCGGCGCTGCGCTGGCTCCGCGACGAGGGCGACTCCGACGGCGACGGATTCCTCGAGTACGTCGACACCACCGGCCACGGCCTCGCGAACCAGGGCTGGAAGGACTCGGGCGACTCGATCCAGTGGCGCGACGGCAGCCTCGCCGAGGGGCCGATCGCGCTCTGCGAGGTGCAGGCCTACGCCCACGAGGCGGCGGTCGGCGGCGCCGCGCTGCTCGAGCACTTCGGCCGCGACGGAGCGGAGTGGCGCGCGTACGCCGCCGCGCTCAAGGACCGCTTCACCGGCGCCTTCTGGATCGACGACGCCGATGGCGGGCACCCCGCGATCGCGCTGGACGCGGCCAAGCGCCCGGTCGACACCGTCACCAGCAACATCGGGCACCTGCTCGGCACCGGAATCCTGCAGCCGGAGCAGGCGGCCCGCGTGGCGGAGCTGCTCGGCTCCCCCGAGCTCGACTCGGGCTACGGGCTGCGCACCCTCTCGACCGACTCCGGCGGCTACTGGCCGCTCTCGTACCACGGCGGCTCGGTCTGGGCCCACGACACCGCGATCGCCGTGACCGGGCTCGCCCGCGAGGGCTTCGGCGCGGAGGCGACCGCCCTCTCCCGCGGACTGCTCGCCGCCGCCGAGGGCTTCGGCTACCGGATGCCCGAGCTGCACTCCGGCGACGCCGCCGCCGAGGTGGCGGCCCCCGTGCCGTACCCCGCCGCCTGCCGCCCGCAGGCGTGGTCGGCGGCCGCCTCGATCGCGGTGCTCTCGGCCGCCCTCGGCCTCGCCCCCCGCGGCTCGACGCTCGTCGTCGCGCCGATCACGCCGCCCCTCGCCGGCTCGATCCGCGTCGACGGGATCCGCTACCGCGGCTCCGTCGTCCCCATTGACTGGCGCGACGCCCACTGAGCGGCGGAGGCTCCGCTCTTCCTGCCGACCCAGCAGCCCTCACCGAACGAGCGGCCCGCGCAGCGGACCGCGCCGTCCCCTCTGCTGATCGAGCAGCCCGCGCAGCGGGCCCGCCCATGCTGATCGAGTAGCCCGCGCAGCGGGCGTATCGAGATCCACCACCATCAGGACGCGGGTCTGCAGACCACCGTCCTGACAACGGCCGGTCTCGATACGCCCCTGCGGGGCTACTCGACCAGCATGCAAAGGCACTGCCTCACCGGGACGTCCCGAATCCTGCTGATCGAGTAGCCCGCGCAGCGGGCGTATCGAGATCCACCATCGCCAGGACACAGACCCTGCAGACCACCGTCCTGACGACGGAGGGTCTCGATACGCCCCTGCAGGGCTACTCGACCAGCATGGAAGGGCGCCGCCTCCCCGGGCGGCATGTTGATCGAGTAGGCCGCGCAGCGGCCGTATCGAGATCCACCCTCACCAGGACACGGGGCCGGCAGACCACCGTCCCGACCATGGTGGGTCTCGATACGCCCCTCCGGGGCTACTCGACCAGCATGCAAGCGCACCGCCTCACCGGGCGGCGCCGCCTCATGCGGATGGAGCAGCCCGCGCAGCGGTCCATGCTGATCGAGGAGGCCGCGCAGCGGCCGTGTCGAGATCCGCCCGCGTCGGCAGCCCCCGCCGTCAGGACAGCCGCGCCACGACCGCGCGGGCGATCCGCCGGCCGGAGCGGTTCGCGCCGATCGTCGACGCCGTCGGCCCGTAGCCCGCGAAGAAGACCCGGGGGTCCGTGAGCGACGCGCCGTCCTCGACCGCGACCCCGCCCTCGCGCTCGCGCAGGCCGAGCGGCGCGAGGTGCCGCAGCTCCGGGCGGAAGCCGGTGGCCCAGATGATCGCGTCGGCGCGGGTGTAGGAGCCGTCCGGCCAGCGCACCCCGTGCGGCTCGATCGAGGAGAACATGCCGCGCTCGTGCAGCACGCCGCGCTCGATCCCCGCCACGACCCGGCGCGTGCGCTGCACCCCCGTGCCGCCGACGATGCTCGGCAGCGCGCGGCCCGCCCGCGCCGCGCGGTCCTGCTCCGCCACCGCCTCCACCGCCGACTCCAGCGCGAGCTGCTCGCCGTCCCGGTAGACCACCGGTCGCCGCGTCGCCCAGGTCAGCGAGCGGGCGACCCGCTCCAGCTCGAGGAGGAAGCCGATCGCGGAGGTCCCGCCGCCGACCACGATCACCTGCTGCCCGGCGAAGTCGGCGGCGCGCAGATACTCGGTCGTGTCGATCTGGACGCCCTCGAAGCCGTCACGGCCCGGGTAGTACGGCAGGAACGGCGAGCCCCAGGTCCCGGTGGCGTTGACCAGGATCCGCGCGCGCTCGCTGCCTCCGTCGGTCTCCACGACGAGCGGTGCCGTCCTGTCGCCGATCGTCGCGCTGCTGACGCCGCGCACCGCCACCGGCCGCCGGACGGCGAGCTCGTAGGCGCTCTCGTAGGCCTCGTAGTACTCCGTGACCACGTCGCGGGCGGGCCGACGGCGGTCCGCGGTCGCGAACGACAGCCCGAGCCGGTCCATCCCGGGGAGGTCGTGCACGCGGTGCGCGGAGCCGAGCCGGAGCGCCTCCCAGCGGAACTGCCAGGCGCCGCCGGCGCGCGGCCCGCGGTCCAGGACGACGAAGTCGACGCCCGGGCGCAGGCCCAGACGGCGGAGGTAGTAGGCGACCGAGAGCCCCGCCTGACCGGCGCCGACCACGACGACGGGCCGCGGATCGAGCGCACTGTCCACGGTGCTCCCCACGCGGTCGGGAGGCGCCGCTCACTCCGCTGCTCGCGCACAGGGGGGCCGGTGCCTCGTCTGCTAAACTACCGGCTAGATTTCATACTTCCTGTCTGCTTCTTTTTCTCCAGCCGGCTCACTGCCCGTCTGGCCTGTCATCGTGAGGGGGTCACCCATGGGGCGCGGCCGTCAGAAGGCAAAGAACACCAAGATCGCTCGGGAGCTGAAGTCGTTCAGCCCAACGGTCGATTACAGTGCGCTCGAGCGCGAGCTCAGCCACCCGGACGAGCCGGACTACTCGAAGTGGATCGACGACGAGGACGAGGGCGACGACACCGACCTCGTCGAGGAGCAGCACCAGAAGCGTGCCTGATCCCTCCTCCGCCGCGGGGCCGCTCCAGTCGAGCGACCCCGCGGCTTCTGCGTTCCCGGAGCGGTCTCCGCTTCCGGAGCAGCCTGCGTTCCCGGAGCACTCCGGGCAGCACGGCCGCGTCGAGCAGCTCTCCACCCGTGTCGCGTACGAGACCCCGTGGATCCGCGTCCGCGAGGACGAGGTGCGCTGGCCCGGCGGCGTCGAGGGCGTCTACTCGGTCGTCGAGCGCGCCGACTACGCGCTGATCGTCCCGCGCGAGCGCGACGGCTTCTGGCTGGTCGAGCAGTACCGCTACCCGATCGGCCGCCGCACCTGGGAGTTCCCGTCCGGCGGCTGGCCTCACGACTCGCCCGGCGGCGACGCCGAGGCGCTCGCGCGTGCCGAGCTGCGCGAGGAGACCGGCCTGCGCGCCGGACGACTCCGACCGCTCGGCCGGCTCAGCGAGGCCGACGGGTTCGTCGCGCAGTCGTGCGACGTCTTCCTCGCCGAGGACCTCGAGCACGGCGAGCCCGAGCGCGAGGAGACCGAGCAGGACATGCGGCAGCAGTGGTTCCCGGACGCCGAGGTGGCGGCGATGGTCCGCTCCGGCGCGATCGTCGGCACCTCCGACGTCGCCGCGCTCGGGCTGTTCTGGCTGGACCGGGGGCTCGGCTCGTGAGCGCGCCGACCGCCCGGGCGCGCTCGATGTCGGTCGTCGCTGCCAGGATGTCGAGATGAAGCCCGCGTCCGCGCCGTCGCCCGTGTGGCACTCGGAGACGCGCGGCCGCGACCTCGACGAGGCGCGCGCGTTCTACTCCCGCGGCTACAACGGGTCGGGCTTCCGCGCCGAGCACACCCGCGTCCCGTTCGCCTACCGCTACGCGTCTACCGGCCCCGGCCCCGTGAGCCTGCACGCGGCCTCCTTCCTCGGCTCGGTCCGCGGCACGGTCGAGCCCACCGGCGTCTACGTCGTGCTCTGGCTCAACGACGGGCGCGCGAGCCTCGACCTCGGCCGCGACGAGAACCGGCTGGTCGCCGGCCGGCCGGCGATGTTCCCCTCCGGCCGCCCGTTCGGCTTCGAGACGAGCGAGTACCGCGACGCGCTGGTCCACTTCGACTCCGCCTACCTGGAGCGCGCCGCCGCCGAGCGGCACGGCACCGCGCCCGGCCCGATCCGCTTCGCCCCGCTCGCGCACTCGCCCGCCCCCTGGTGGGCGGCGGTGCGGGTGCTCCGCGACACGCTCACCGGAGTGAAGGCGCCCTCGTTGCTGCAGCGCGAGTCCGCGTCGCAGGTCGCCGCCGCGGCCGTGCTGCAGGCCTTCGCGCACCGGGTCGTCCCGCTGCCCTCCGCACCGCACTCGGTCAGCGCCCGGCGGCTGCGACGGGCGGTCGAGTTCGTGCACGCGAACGCCGACCTGCCGCTCGGCGTCGCCGACATCGCCGACGCCGCCGGACTGACCGTGCGGGGCGTCCAGCTCGCCTTCCAGCGCGCCTACTCGATGACGCCGCGGCAGTACCTGCGCGGCGTGCGCCTCGACCTCGCCCACGACGAGCTCGTCGCCGGCGGCCCGCAGACCCTCGTCGTCGGCGACGTGGCCGCGCACTGGGGCTTCATCAGCGGCGGCCGGTTCGCCCAGCACTACACCCAGCGCTTCGGCGAGCTGCCGAGCGAGACCCTGCGGCGCTGAGCCTGCGGGGCTGAGTCCGCGCGGCTGTGTCCGGGCCGCGGTGTCCGCGCCGCCGAGTCCGCGCCGCCGAGTCCGCGCCGCCGGACCGGCGTCACTCACTCCGCGACGCCGCAGGACGCAGCATCGGCCACCGCTCCCGAGCGTCGGCCCGGCGGACCTGGCCGCACCGCGAGGACTCCGCCGCGCCGACCCCGCGAGGGCTGTCGGAGGCGTAGTGTCCGAAGTCCACCCGCGGAACGACCCGCGGGTCCGCGTCGATGGAGCCGCGATGTTCGAACCCGAAGGATCCGCGCGCCCGGTCGCCCGGATCATGTCCGTGACCGCCGCACTGCTGATCGGCGCCGTCCTCGTCGGCGGCGCGGTCGGAGCCGCGGTCGCCCTGGCCCTCTACCTCCCGAGCGCGCTCGCCGCCGGAGCGCTCGACCCCTCCGCGCTGGTCGGCTTCGGGATGCTGATGGGCGTCGCCTCCGGCGCCGGCCTCGGCGCGGTGGGAGGCCTCGGCGCGATCGCCGGCATGGTCACCGTCCGCGCGATGAGCCGCCGGAGCGGCGCCTTCATCGCCGGGACGAGCGTCGGCGCCGCGTTCGGCGTGCTGATCCTCGCCGCGAACCTCCTCGTCAGCCGCGACGCCGCCACCTGGATCACCGCGCTGCTCGCGACGGCGGCCGCCTTCCTGCTCTGCGCCTGGGGCTCCTGGCTGCTGACCCGCCGCGAGCACTCCTGGGAGCGGGCGCACGCCCCCGAGCGCCGGCGCCCTCCCGCGCAGCCCGCCGCCCCGGGGGCTCCATCGCCGGCGAGCCGCCACCGCCCGGCCTGACGCGGGCTCACCCCTCCGGCCAGACCTCCGGCACGCGGAACCACCCCCGGCGCGCCGAATCAGCCGATTCCCACGAGCCGAAGCCCGTCCCACGTGCCGAGAGTCCACCGCCGGAACCTCCGGCACGCGAAACCACCTCCGGCACGCCGAACCAGCCGATTCTCACGAGCCGAAGCCCGTCCCACGTGCCGAGAGTCCACCGCCGGAACCTCCGGCACGCAGGTTCAGCTCAGGCACGTCGAATCAGCCAATTCCAGCGTGCCCAGGCACGTTCGACGAGCCCAAGCTCCACCGCCGCAACCTCCGGCACGCCGATCCAGCTCCGGCACGCCGAATCACCCGATTCCCGCGTGCCCAGGCGCGCTCCACGTGCCGAAGCTCCTCCGCCGGAACCCCCGGCTCGCGGGTCCAACTCCGGCACGCCACATCAGCCGATTTTGACGAGCCGAGGCCCGTTCCACGTGCCGAAGCTCCACCGCCGCAACCTCCGGCACGCCAAACCACCTCCGGCACGCCCAATCAGCCGATTCCCGCGTGCCCAGGCGCGCTCCACGTGCCGAAGCTCCTCCGCCGGAACCCCCGGCTCGCGGGTCCAACTCCGGCACGCCACATCAGCCGATTTTGACGAGCCGAGGCCCGTTCCACGTGCCGAAGCTCCACCGCCGCAACCTCCGGCACGCGAAACCACCTCTGGCACGCCCGATCAGCCGATTCCGACGTGCCGAGGCCCGTCCCACGTGCCGAAGGTCGAGCCGGACCGCCCCGCGGTCAGCCCGCGTACGAGCCGACCAGGCGCACCGCGCCGCCGTCCACGCCCTTGGCGCCCTGCTCGAAGCCGTCGAGCGAGCGCTCGCTCAGCGACACCCGGCCCGCGACCCAGGACGGCACGCCCGACGCCTCGAGCGCCGCGATCACCGCCGGCGCCGCGTCGGCGTCGACGACGGCGAACATCCCGATGCCGAGGTTCCAGGTGCCCTCGGTGCTCTCCAGCGTCGCCCCCGACATCGCGGCCAGCGCCCGGAACACGTCGGCAGGGCTCCAGCTGGAGCGCTCGACCTCGACCCAGGAGCCGCGCGGCAGCACCCGCGCCAGGTTCGCCGCGATCCCGCCGCCGGTCACATGGCTGATCGAGTGCACGCCCGCGCCGAGCGCGTCGTCCTCGAGCACCCGGAGCAGCGGCGCCGTGTACAGGCGGGTCGGCTCGAGCAGCACCTCGCCCACGACTCCCCCGAGCTCGGCGGAGGTGTCGGTGAAGCGGACCTTCTTCTCGGCGAGGATGTGGCGCACGAGCGAGTAGCCGTTGGAGTGCAGCCCGGAGGACGCCATCGCGATCACCAGGTCGCCGTCTCGCACCCGGTCCGCGCCGCGCACCGCGTCCGCCTCGACCGCGCCGACGGCCGCTCCGGCCACGTCGTAGTCGTCCGGCCCGAGCAGCCCGGGGTGCTCCGCCGTCTCGCCGCCGACGAGCGCGGTCCCGGTGGCCGAGCAGGCGCGGGCGATCCCCGCGACGATGTCCGCGATCCGCGCGGGGACGACCTTGCCGCAGGCGATGTAGTCGGTCATGAAGAGCGGGCGGGCGCCGACCACGACGATGTCGTCGACGACCATGCCGACGAGGTCCTGACCGATGGTGTCGTGCTTGTCGATCGCCTGCGCGATGGCGACCTTCGTGCCGACGCCGTCGGTCGAGGTCGCGAGCAGCGGCGCCCGGAAGTCCTTGAGGAACGAGACGTCGTAGAGGCCGGCGAACCCGCCCACTCCCCCGAGCACGTTGCGGTCGTGGGTCGCGGACACCGCCGCCTTCATCAGCTCGACGGCGAGGTCCCCGGCCGCCGTGTCGACTCCCGCGCGGGCGTAGCTGCTCGTCTCGTTGCTCACGCGACGACCCTACCGAAGGGCCGCGCCACGCAGACGCTGCGATCCGCCGGGGACGACCCGCGATCCCCGTCTTCGCCAGGATCGTCTTCGTGCTGCTCGCTCCCGCCCTGCCCGACGACCTCGCTGCACTCCGCGCCTTCCTCTCGGAAGCGGATCTCACCCTCGCGGGCCTGGAGGACCGCTCGGTCCGCCTTTGGATCGACCGTCGCGAGGACGGGACGATCTGCGGCAGCACCGGTTTCGAGCTCAGCGGAGACGGTGCTTACGCGCTGATCCGCAGTGTCGCGGTCGCGGCCGATCGCCGGCGGACGGGAGCCGGGACGTCCCTCGCGCGCTACGCGCTGAGAGCAGCCGCGGAGAGCGGGGCGAGGGAGGCCTGGCTGTTCTCGCGCCGCTCGGGCGCCTTCTGGCAGACACTCGGCTTCACCCCCGCCGATCGCACGGCGCTCGCGAACGCCCTGCCCGATGCTCACCAGGTGGTTCTCTTCACGAGGTCGGGACAGCTCGAGAACGAGGTCGCCTGGCGGCGGTCACTGCGCGATCGTCCTCTCGCCGAGCCGGAGCCGCCCGCGCGCGGCGAGGCCGGCCGCTGCTGAGGGCCGATTCCGAGGCGCGGTCGGACCGCACCCCCTTCAGGGGTTGATCTGAGAAGCACGGCAGACACGGCGATGGTTGCGTTGCCATGATCGGCGCGTCCCCTCTTCATCCAGGACGGCAGCGCGCTCCACGCCGTCCTCCGCGCCCCTCGAGGAATCCTGATGCCCGACTCCGCCTCTCCGTCCGGCTCGCCGCTCCGCCGCCGCTCGATCGTGGCGGCCGCCGCCTGGACGATCCCCACGGTCGCCGCGGTCGTCTCGGCGCCCCTGGCCTCCGCCTCGTCCCCGACCGAGCCCGTCGGGCCGCCCGACCTGCTCGACGTCACCGGCTTCGAGAGCGTCCGCTGCGACGTCGTGCCGGCCGGCACGGTCCTCTTCCGCGCCCTCGACGGAACGTCGCCCGCGGCGAAGGGCGGCTCGGTGACGGTCGTGCTCCCGCCCGGACTGGGCTTCTCCGCCGGCGGCGCCTCCGCCGTGGTGACCGTCGGCACGGAGGGCGCCGTCGCCGTACCGGCGTTCACGGCCTCCGGCTCCGCGGGCTCCTACACGATCACGGCCACGTACGGGACGGCGATCGCCTTCGCGCAGGGCACGGTGCGGGCGAGCCCGGGCCAGGTGCTGGAGCTCACCCGCTCCCCCGGCGGAGCGAACCAGCGGCCGACGTTCTCCACCGCCCCCGTGCCCGGGCTCGTCGACGGCGTCCACGGCGCGATCTCCGGTGACGAGCTCGCCGCCAGCGCCGGCCGGAACGCCGCCGTGCTGACCGCCGACGGCCGGGTCCGCTACTGGGGCGCGAACCTCGGCGCCCCGGTGACGGCTCCCGGAACCCTGACGTTCGCCGGGGCCGCGGCGACGGGCATGGTGTTCATCGACACCTGGACCTGCGTCCAGGCCGGCAACACCTCCGCCGGCGGCATCGCCGCGGGAGCCGGAGCGGACTCCGTCCGCCAGTGGTACCGCACGGGGACCGGCACCGGGCCGCTCACCGTCGTGGCGGTGACCGGCATCACCGGCACGGTCCTCGCCGCGGAGTCGAACGACGGCTACAGCTACGCCCTCACCAGCACCGGCCTGCACTGGTGGGCGAACGCGACCTCGGGCGAGCAGGTCGCCGCCACGCTCATCGCGGGAACGGCCGGCGCATCGGCGATCAGCACCTGGAGCTACCGCCGAGCCAACGGCGTCCTGATCTTCGGCGGCGGGATCCTCCTCGCCGACGGCGGCGTCAGCGTCTGGAACGGCAGCCACGCCCTCACCGCCCTGGTCGGCGCGCCGGCGGACATCGTCGAACTCGAGACCGGCCAGCTGTCCGTCTACGCCCTCACCGGATCCGGCGAGCTGTGGACGCAGGGCGCCGCGTTCACCTCGTCGCCCGGCGGCGCGGGCTGGATCCTGCGCGCCGAGAACGTCACGACGTCCCACGCCTGGTCCGTCGACGGCTACACCGGCGGCGTGTACGTGACCACGGCGGGAGCGGTGGCCCAGTTCTTCGCCGCGCAGCCCGCCGGCAACGCCTACCGCACGGAGGCGAGGACGATCCCCGCGGGCATCACCCTGACGAAGGTGTTCAGCACGGACGGCACCTACCTGGCGCTCGCCTCGAACGCGACCGTCTACGCCTGGGGCGGCAACCTCGACAACTCCGGCCGCTCGCAGCCCGCCCTCGTCGCCGGCGTCACGAACGCCACCGACCTCAACGCCTGGGGCTTCCACGGGCCGTCCTACGTGGGCGGCGGGTACGTCATCTCCTCGATCGGCTGCTGACGCAGGACGCGCCATCGGCGGCCCGCACGACGCGCCAGCTTCGGCGGGCGCCGCGCTGGTCGGAAGCGCTCCGCTCAGAGACCGAGCCCGCTCCCGCACTGGCGTAGCGCGCTCTCCCGAGCCCCTTCAGCAGTGAGCCGCTCGGCTCTCGATCCGATCGGCTTCGAAGATCCTCAGGGGAGATGCCCGCCGCGGCTGCCATGCTTTCAATTCGCAACGCGATGAGATCTGCTCACCTATCGACGTCGGCGAGGGACGGTTCTCGAGACGCGCGCCTTCAGCACCGGTGCCGAGAGGGGGAGAACCACGTGAAGAAGCAACTGATGCAGATCATCGCGATTCCCGGGCTGCTCACTGCCGAGGAGATGGAGATAGCTCAATCTCTCGTCAGAGCAGGAGAATTCGAACTGGCCTACGAAGGAGTGATCACGCAGGGGTATGAGCGGGATGCCGAACTCACGCTGCCGGAGGTCGAGTACATCTACGACTTCGGCATCCGACACGGACTGGATGTGAGTCGAGGCGGCACCTGGCTCGCAGACACGAAGGCGCGGTCAATCAGAAACGGCTTGCGGTGACGCAAAGGCTGGCGACATGAAATCTATATCATACGAATCCTTCGACCTAGCATTGAGTCTTTTTGCCGATTCAAGGCAGCTTCCTCATGCCACGCAAGAGAGAATTGGAATTGAAGAGGAAGAGGTCAAATACTTCTACAGTTTGGCAAGACGAGCGCGGGATTACGCCGACGAGGTGGGAAACGTCTCCAGGGTGCTCGTCTGCATCACGAAGGCGTCGGCAGCAGATATCCTTACTCGACGCGAGGAAATCTGGGAAACTACAAGCGAACACAAGGAGGAACCCGCGGCCGCGACGCTTGGGGTGCAGATCCCCGCGAGTCTCGCTCCGAAAATCTACGACTTGCTGTACTCCACCGTTATCTACCACCGCTGGCCTGAACTGTGGTACACAACAGGCGCTTACCCCGACGAAATATCGCGGGCATTCCTCGAGATCTTCGGAAAAGAGGAGCCGACATTCTTGGAACTCTGACACGTTCACGGATGACATCGAGCACCAGGCTTTGCCATCGAACTCCCCGGGAGGCACGAGCAACGTGGCTCCGAGCGATGGGTCGATGGACATGATGGTCGCCGGAGAACGTGCATCCAGTGGAGCAAGGAAGCCGAGACCCTACACGGGAAGGCCGTGGCTGTTCGACGTCAAGACCGAGGATCTGCAGTTGACAGACCTGATCGACGTCACAGAGACCGACGGCGGGCTGATCGAACTTCACGCGAGCGGGATGCGGACCGTCGAGCAGCTCTGGGACTGCTACGGACGTGCGCTGGAATTCCCGTGGAAGGTCGAGAACTGGCCCTCGTTCGCGGAGCAGATGAGAGACCTGTCCTGGTACCAGGCTTTCTCTTTTCTGATTCTCGTTCGCGGATCGGGCGAGCTGTTGGCGGACGACCCGGGAGAACGCGAGACGTTCCGACGAACATCGAGCATGATCGGGCAGGCCTGGGAGAACTCTCCGGTGAGGTCGTACAGCTTCACCACCGTCCTGCTCGAGCGTTGAGCTGAACCCACTGCTGAAGCCAGGGCATCGTGGGGCATAACGCGCATTCGGAGCAGGGCATCGTTCGACAGAAAAAAAGGAATAGAGGTGCGAACATGAGCAACGAGATCGTCCATTCCTTCGCAATCGCGCGCGATCATGGGGTGAACCTGACCAGCGAAGGTAGACGCGACTATTCGTCGGCCGATTCTGCCGATCCGCCTTCGGACTCCAGCGAGCCTTCGGGATGACTCTTCGCACACAGAGAAGGACCCGATGACTGAGGCTGACTGCACGACCGGACGGACCGTCGTCGTCTCGTGGAAGACGTTCGACGTCGCGGCCGGCATCGTCCTCCAAGCGACGCGCTTGCCCGCGTGGCGACGTGACGAGCTGCAGTTCTCCGGCGAGAGGAAGCGCTCACTGCTCGCGCTGATGATGCTGACGCGAAGCGAACAGGCGTATTTCGAGAACCACGACGTCGTCGAAGTGACGATCACCGACGGACCCAGCGAGCCGAGCACGCCGGTGGAGATCCAACAGGATCGTCACGGTGGACGCCGTCTCCGCACAACGCTGCCCCTGGCTGACGCGACAATCGTCCGCCCACTGCTCCGCGCGACGGTCCTCCATCACCGCTGGCCGGAGCTGCACTTCACGACGGGCTTCACCGCCGCCGAGGTGAGCGCCGCGATCGCCGAGATCTTCGGCCGGCCCGATCCGGCCGTCGAGCAGCTGGCTGCGGCCGAGCGCGCGTCCGGTGAGCCGGACCGCCGACCGACCGATCCGCCCGAGCCGCGACCCGCGAGCGCCGTCGCCCGGGCGGATCCGCCGGGAGCGAACCGTTAGGGGATGCGTCCTCCGCGTGCCAGGATGGACCGTCAATCCCCCCTGCTATCCCCTTGGGAGCCCCTCCGGCATGTGCGGAATCGTTGGGATCGTGTCCTCCGGGCCGGTCAACCAGTCCATCTACGACAGCCTCTCCCTCCTGCAGCACCGCGGCCAGGACTCGACCGGCATCGCGACCGCGGACGGCAGCACGCTGCACATCAAGAAGGCGGCGGGGCAGGTCCGCGAGGCGTTCCGCACCCGCGATATGCGCTCGCTGCTCGGCACGATGGGCCTCGGGCACGTCCGCTACGCCACCAAGGGCAACGCGGAGCGCGAGGAGGAGGCGCAGCCGTTCTACGTCAACGCGCCCTACGGCATCATCCTCATCCACAACGGCAACCTGACGAACACGCGCGAGCTCACCGAGGAGCTCTTCACCGTCGATCGCCGCCACCTCAACACCACCTCCGACACCGAGCTGCTGGTCAACGTGCTCGCGAACGAGCTGCAGGCCTCGATCTCGGGCCGCGACCTCGACGCGGACGAGGTGTTCGACGCGGTCGCCCGCGTGCACGAGCGGGTCGAGGGCTCCTACGCCACCATCGCGCTGATCGCCGGCCACGGGTTGCTCGCGTTCCGCGACCCGTTCGGCATCCGGCCGCTGATCGTCGGCCGCCGCTTCAACGTGAACGGACCGGACGACTGGGTGGTCGCCTCCGAGTCGCTCGTCCTCGAGGCGCAGGGCTTCGAGATCGTCCGGGACGTCGCTCCCGGCGAGGCGATCTTCATCACCCCCGACGGGCGGATGACCAGCCGTCAGTGCGCGAAGAACCCGCGCCTCATCCCGTGCTCCTTCGAGTACGTGTACCTCGCGCGGCCCGACTCGATCCTCTCGGGGATCTCGGTCTACGAGGCACGGCTGCGCCTCGGCGACCGGCTGGCCGACACCATCGCCGAGTACACGCCGGGCGGCGCGATCGACGTGGTCATGCCGATCCCGGACTCCTCGCGCCCCGCCGCGATGCAGGTCGCGCAGAAGCTGGGCATCCCGTACCGCGAGGGCTTCTACAAGAACCGCTACGTCGGCCGGACGTTCATCATGCCCGGGCAGGCGGTACGCAAGAAGTCGGTGCGGCAGAAGCTGAACGCGATGTCGAGCGAGTTCAAGGGCAAGAACGTGCTGATCGTCGACGACTCGATCGTGCGCGGCACGACCTCGAAGGAGATCGTCGACATGGCTCGCACGGCCGGCGCGAACAGCGTCACCTTCGCCTCCGCGGCGCCGCCGGTGCGCTACCCGCACGTGTACGGCATCAACATGCCGTCTCGGCAGGAGCTCGTCGCGCACAACCGCCGGATCCCCGAGATCTCGGAGGCGATCGGCGCCGACTACCTGATCTACCAGGAGGTCGCCGACATGAAGGCGGCGATCCTGGAGGGCTCGGACGTCACCGACCTCGAGACCAGCTGCTTCACCGGCGAGTACGTCACCGGCACCGTCACGCCGGAGTACCTCGACTGGGTGGAGCGCACGCAGCTGAGCTGACGCTGGGAGAGCGCGCATCCGGCAGGCACAGCGCCCGGGTGCGCGCAACGGGGTGCCGTGCGGCGACGGATCGTCCATGATCGTGGAGCGCCGCTCCGTGCGCCCGAGACGAGGAGTCCCCGTGATCTACCGCCTGCTGCCCCTGCTCCTGACGTTCATCGCGGGTCGCCTGAAGAAGTCGCAGAAGGCCAAGCGCGCCACGCAGAACGCCGCGCGCTCGACGAGCCGCAGCAGCCGCAAGCGCCGCTGACCGCTGCGCGTGTAGAGCGCCGTCTCTAGCGCGTCGAGGCGTCCGGCTCCGTGCCGGGCGCCTCGTTCTCGTCCGGGGCATCGTCCGGCTCGTCTAGCTCGTCCGTCGGCTCGTCGTCGCGGTCCGCCTCGCGGGCGACCGTGCGCTCGGCGGTGGTGCGGACGACGCGGCGGCCGACGACCCGGTCGAGGATCACGACGACGAGCGCGGCGAGACCGCCGAAGATCGTCACGAACAGCAGCAGACTGAAGCCGAAGACCTGCGCCTGGCTGAAGCCCTCGGTCTCGGGCAGCGCGAAGGTGAGCACGAAGGCGACGATCGCGCCGAGGCCCGCGCCGAGCGCGAGGATGCGCCAGACCCGCGGCGAGCGGCGGACGTCGACCTCCTCGCGGGTGATCTCGACGTCGTCGGGGCGCGGCGAGGAGTCGAGCGGATCGGTCATGCCTCCATTGTCCCCTGTGCCCGGCCGGGCGCGGGCCGAGTGGCGAGGCGGCGGCGGATCGGGTAGCGCGCCTGAGAGCCGGCGGGTCTCGATACGCCGCTGCGCGGCTACTCGACCAGCATGCAGGGGGGCGCAGCATGCTGATCGAGTAGCCGGCGGAGCCGGCGTATCGAGATCCACCACCGTCGGAACGGTGGTCTGCACCATGTTGATCGAGTAGCCGGCGGAGCCGGCGTATCGAGATCCGCCATGGTCAGCACGGTGGTCTGCATCATGTTGATCGAGTAACCGACGAAGTCGGCGTATCGAGATCCACCACCGTCGGAACGGCGGTCTGCAGGCTCCCGCTCTGGAGGACGTCGGGTCTCGATACGCCGCTGCGCGGCTACTCGACCAGCATGAGAGGGGCGCCGCATCGCGGCTCCGACGCCGGTCATGAGAGGGGCGCCGCTTCGCGGCTCCGACGCCGGCCATGAGGGGGGCGCCGCTTCGCGGCTCCGACGCCGGCCATGAGGGGGCGCCGCCTCGCGGCTCCGCGGTCAGTCATGAGGGGGTGCCGCATCGCGGCTCCCCGGGCGCGGTCACATGGAGTGGAGGAGGCGGCCCGCCTGGGCGCGGAGCTCGCGGACGACGGTCCGCACGGAGAGCCGCTCCGCGCGGTCGGGGCGCATCAGCGCGACGATGTGGCGCACAGAGTTCACGCCGCGCAGGGGCTTCACGACGATGCCGGCCGTGCCCGCGGTGTAGCGCGGGACCACGGCGATGCCGAGGCCGGCCGCGACGAACGCCTCCGTCACGCGGGTCGAGGCGAAGCGCTGCTCGACGCGGACCGGCTCGCCCGAGGTCGTCTCGATCTCCTGCATGATCCGCTCGAACGGGAAGCCGTCGGGCACGCCGATCCAGGTCTCGCCGACGAGGTCGCCCGCCGTGACGGTCGCGCGGTCGGCGAGCCGGTGGCCGAGTGGCAATGCGATGTCGAGCGGCTCGACCATCAGCTCCGCCATCGCGAGGCCGTGCCCGGCCCAGGCGCTGCGGCCGGTGGGCGAGTGCGCGAGGACGATGTCGAAGTCGGCGGTGAGATCGAGGAACTCGTCGGTCCCGGGATCCGCGTCCTCGCAGTGCACCACGAGCCCCTCGACGCTGCGCAGCGCGACCAGGGCGTCCGGCAGCAGCATCTGCCCGGCCGTCGGGAAGGTCGCGATCGTCACCTCGCCGATCGGGTTGTTCTTGAAGGTCTGCCACACCGCATCGGCGCGCTCGAGAGCGGTCGCGATCTCGGTGGCACTGCGGGCCAGCTCGCGGCCGGCCGCGGTGAGGACGACGCCGCGTCCCGAGCGCTCGATCAGCGGCACTCCCGCCTCGCGCTCGAGCACCTTGAGCTGCTGCGACACCGCCGAGGGAGTGCGGTGCGTCGCCGCCGCCACCGCGGTGATCGAGCGCCGCATCGAGAGCTCCCGGAGCAGTTCCAGCCGTCGGACGTCCATGTAGGAACGCTACACGTCAGGCCAAGAACAGTGCGATTGTCCTAAGGAACAGAAAGCCCGAGAGTGGACGTTGTACAGAGCATCCCGGCGGATGGATCGCCAAACCTGGCAGACACGTCGGAGCAACGAAAGGCAGAACACTCATGAGCATCGCAATCCTCGTCGTCCTCGGTGCCGTCGCCGCATGGGGCACGGTGTCGACGGTGCTCGTCGCCAGCCGCGACGGATACCGTCAGGTCCCCGTCCGCCACTGAGCCCCGCGCTCCGCGACAGCACCTCATCGCGTTCCGACGCCGTCTCCCCCTCCGGGGAGGCGGCGTTCTCGCGTTTCCAGGGGTCCCTGCGATCACCGCACCCGTGAACGCGGAAGAGGCCCCGCGGCGCGAACCGCGGGGCCTCTCCTGTGCGAGTGCTACTTCGCGGCGGTGCGGCGGCGCAGGCGCGCCACGGTCATGCCGAGTCCGAGCAGCAGGGCCGCGATCCCGGCCGCGAAGGCCGGCGTCGCGTCGACGCCGGTCGCGGCGAGGTGACCGGTCGAGCCGCCCGAAGCGCCCGGGACGGCGGGGGCCGTCGTCGCCGGGGTCGTCGGGATGACGGTCTCGGTGGGCTCCGGGGTCGGGGTGGGCGTGGTGGCGACGGCCGCGACTGCGAAGTCGAGGCTGATCGTCGTGCCGGTCGCGTCGCCCAGGGCGAAGCTCGCGGTGTGCGTGGCACCGGCGAGGCTCTCGCCGATCGGCACGGCGACGGAGGCGCGACCCGTCGAGTCGTCGGTCACGGCCCGCGTCGGGTCGATCTCGGCGGTGGTGACGACCGCGTCGTCGACCGAGACGGTCACGACAGTGTCGGTGGGCGCTCCGGTGCTGAACAGCAGGGAGGAGAGGTCGACGGTCATCGTGTCGCCGACCGCGTACTCACCGGACTCGGGCAGGTTGGCGGTGAGGCCGACCGAGCGCTGGACCGGGTCCGGGCTGACCGTCCCGAGGTCCTGGATGTAGGCCACGAACGCGTCGAGGTCGATGCGTCCGGAATCGGCCGTGCCGACACCCTCGGTGAAGGTGCTGAAGCCGTCGCCACCGGTCGAGAGGAAGTTGTTCGTCACGATCGTGAAGGTCGCCGTCGGGTCGATCGGCTGGTTGTCGAAGAAGACCTCCGAGATGCGCGAGCCGAAAGGAGCGGCCGGGTCGAAGACGTAGGTCAGCGCGGCCGAGGTCGCGAGCTTGAGCTGCGGGTGAGCCGAGCTGCCGACCCACTGCTCCTCGAGCAGGTCCTTGATCTGGGTACCGGTGAGCTGGAGCGTCACGAGGGTGTTCGCGAACGGCTGCGCGTCGGAGGCCTCCGCGTAGGTGACGACGCCGTCGGCGTCGCCCGGGGTCTCAGCACTGGCGGCGAAGTCGAGGTCGTCGCGCAGGCCGCCGGCGTTGGTGAAGGCGATCTGGGTGCCGAGCTCACGGGTGGCCCAGAGCTGCGCGTCGGCGACGAGGTTGCCCAGCGTCGACTCGGAGCCGCGGTTCGTCGTGGTGCCGTCCTCGCGGTAGGCGCGGGAGATGTCGTCGGTGATGGTGCCGACCTGGACGCTGCCGGGAACGATCGCGAACTCGACCGCTTCGTCGACGATGGCAGCGACCTCGGGGTCGGCCGGGAAGGCACCGACGATGGTGGTCTTGGTGGCGTCCGTCGGGTCGGGGACGACCTGCGTGAGCACGACGTTCTCGTTCGTGAGACCGGTGATCTCCTTGGTGGACGGGTCGACGGTCACCGTCATGTGTCCCAGGTTCTCGGCGTAGCTGCCGGTCTGGGAGATGATCGTCGGCTGCGCGCGGCCTGCCTTGACCGAGGTGCTGTACTCCTCGTGGCTGTGCCCCGAGATGATCGCGTCCACGTTCGGAGCGACAGCCGTGACGATCGGGCCGAATCCGGGGTCGGCCTCAGGAGTGTTGGTCTTCGCGGAGTCGGCGTCGGCGCCCTCGTGCAGCAGGAGGACGATGACGTCCGCCTCGCCGTTCGCGGCGTCGCCGTCCTGGAGCTCGGTCGCGACCTCGTTCACGTTGTCGATGATCGGCTCGACCGAGAGAGTCGAGATGCCGCCCGGGCTGACCAGCGTCGGGAGGTCCTCGGTGATCGCGCCGATGAAGGCGACCGAGACGCCGCCCTGATCCGCGATGAAGTACGGGTCGTAGGCGCGCTCGCCGGTCGTCGTGTCGAAGAGGTTCGCGTTGACGTACGGGAAGTCGGACTCGTCGGTCACGCGGCCGTCGACGTCGGCGCGGCCCTTGTCGAACTCGTGGTTGCCGAGCGTGCTGACGTCCAGCCCCATCTCGTTGAGCACGTCGAGGGTCGGCTGGTCGTCCTGCACCTTGGAGGTGAAGGTGGAGGCGCCGATGTTGTCGCCCGCCGAGACGAACAGCGTGTTCGGGTTGGCGGCACGGTAGGAGTCGACCGCGCCGGCGAGGACGGCGGCGCCGGCGGTCGTGCCGTCAGCCTCGATCCGGCCGTGGAAGTCGTTGATCGAGAGGATGTCGATCGCGACATCGCCCTCGGCGGCGCTCGCGGGAGCCGCTCCGAGGAGGGCCGCTCCGGCCACCGCGCTCACGGCGGTGACGGAGAGGAGTCTGGTCAGGCCGCGTCGGCCGGAGGTAGTGCTTCGCATCTGTGGGAGATCTCCAAGCATCGAGCGGCGATTCGGAGAGAACTCCTGCCGCAGTGGGGGAACTTTCCCAGACAACCCGACGCGGGCCTGCCCGTCAAACGTCGATCGGGGCGGCGGCGGTGCGTTTACGAGATGTTAATTCGCCGACGGTCGGCGGACGTGCAGCAATGGCAGGAACGGCGAGAGGTCGGCGCGCACGCCCGAGGCGTGGATCCGGCCGCTCGCGAGGCCCTCGCTCCAGGGCAGGGAGCCGGTCGCGAGCGGCAGCCAGGTGGCGGCGTCCATCTCGATCACGTTCGGCGGAGTGCCGCGGGTGTGGCCCGGGCCCTCGACGCACTGGGCGGCACCGAACGGCGGCACGCGGACCTCGACGCTGCGGCCCGGGACGTTCGTCTCGATGATCTGCAGGAGGAAGCGCACGGCGGTCGCCGTCGTGTTGCGGTCGGCCCCGCCGGCGAGCGCCGCCCGCACGGCGTCCTGCCCGGTCGCCTCGTCGATCTTCCCCTTGGCCATGCGTCCAGTCTGCCGTGCCGCCCGGTGCCCGCCGGCTCCGCGAGATGCCACTTGTGCACGCGACACGCCGCAGAAGGTGCGCACAAGTGGCATCTCGCGGAGGAGGGAGGGGGCGCGCGGCGACGGGGCGCGCGGCGGGCGGGGGCGCTCCGGGGCGGGCCTATCCTGTCAGGGTGAAGATCCTCGTCCTCGGCTCGGGTGCCCGTGAGCACGCCATCATCACCGCCCTGCTCGCGGAGGAGGAGGCGCACGAGATCATCGCCGCCCCCGGCAACGCGGGGATCGCGCGCGACGTGGAGGTCATCCACTTCGACACCAACAGCCCGCGTCTGGTCAGCGACTTCGCGGTCGAGCAGGGCATCGAGCTCGTCGTCATCGGGCCGGAGGCGCCCCTCGTCGCGGGAGTCGCCGACGCCCTGCGCCGCCGCCGCATCCCCACCTTCGGCCCCGACCGTGCGGCCGCCGCCCTCGAGGGCTCGAAGACCTTCGCCAAGCGCGTGATGGACATGGCGCGCGTCCCCACCGGCCGGGCGACCCGCGTCTCGACGCTCGTCGACGCGACGCGCGTCATCGACGAGTTCGGCGCCCCCTACGTCGTCAAGGCCGACGGCCTCGCCGCAGGCAAGGGCGTGCTGGTGACCGAGTCGCGCACCGCCGCCGTCGCGCACGCCGAGTTCTGGCTGCAGTCGGGCGACGTGCTGATCGAGGAGTTCCTGGCCGGCCAGGAGGTCTCGCTCTTCCTCCTCTCCGACGGCCACGACGTCGTCCCGCTCTCGCCCGCCCAGGACTACAAGCGCCTCGCCGACGGCGACGAGGGCCCGAACACCGGCGGCATGGGCGCCTACTCCCCGCTCCCCTGGCTCGCCGACCGCTGGGAGAGCGATCGCGCGTTCGTCGACGAGGTCATCGACACCGTCGCCATCCCGACCATCCGCCAGCTCGAGCGCGAGCGCACCCCGTTCGTCGGACTCCTCTACTGCGGCCTCATCGTCACCGACGCCGGCATCCGCGTGATCGAGTTCAACGCGCGCTTCGGCGACCCGGAGACCCAGGTCGTGCTGCCGCGCCTGGTCTCCCCGCTCTCGGCGCTGCTCTTCGCGGCGGCGACCGGTGCGCTCGCGTCCGTGCCGTGGCCGGCCTTCTCGGAGGACGTCGCCGTGACGGTCGTGCTCGCCAGCGAGGGCTACCCCGAGAACGCCGCCACCGGGCGCGTCCTCGGCGGCCTGGAGGCGGCGGCCGAGGTCCCCGGCGTCACCCTCGCGCACGCCGCGACCCAGCTGGTCGACGGCCGCTTCGTCGCCACTGGCGGCCGGGTGCTGAACGTCGTCGCCCGCGGCGCCGACTTCGCCGAGGCGCGCGAGCGGGCCTACCGCGCCCTCGACCTGATCACCCTCGACGGCGGCCAGTACCGCCGCGACATCGCGCTGCGGGTCGCCGGGCGCTGACGCCCCGCGCCCGCCCGCTCGCTCCTCAAGAGTCGTCGTACCCGCCGCACGGGTACGACGACTCCTGGAGAGTCGGCGCGGCGTCGGCGGACGGCTCCTCACGAGTCGTCGCAGCGGAGGCGCCGGTACGACAACTCTTGGAGAGTGGAGCGGGGCAGCAGGGGTCAGGCGGTGCGGAGGGGCGTGCGGCGGGTCGCGGACCACCAGAGCGCCGCGCAGCCGAGGACGACAACGCTGCACAGGGCCATGACGGTGCGCGGCTCGAGGAGCAGGATCCCGAGCGAGACCAGGGCCTGGCTGAGGGCGATCGCGAGCATGGCGATCATGTTGTCGACGGCGAAGACGCGGCCGCGCAGGTCGTTCGCGGTGATCGACTGCAGGCCGTAGCCGCTGACACTCGCGTTCATGCTGCCGCCGATGTGGGCCAGCAGGACGAGGGCGATCGCGAGGACGACCGAGGTGCTGATCGACGTCAGGGCGTAGCCGAGGCCGAAGAGGAGCACGGCCGCGACGATCCCGCCGCGCAGGTCGGGCGAGCGCTCCGCCGCGAACCGCGCGACGCGGGGCCCGATCACGGCGCCGACGCCGCGCGCGGCGAAGAGGAGGCTCGCGGCGACGGCGGGATCCGCCGCCATCGTCAGAGCCAGCGCCGGGAAGAGCGCGATGGCGCCGTTGCCGAGGTGGCTGCCGGGCTTCGCCAGCAGCAGGGCCGGGATCCGCCGGTCGGAGCGGCAGAAGGCGGCGACCTCGCGGACGTCGCGGGCGAAGCGGGCCGCTCCTCCGCGGCGCCCGGCCTCGCGCTCGGCCCCCTGCCCCGCCCCGCGCTCGGCGCCGCGCGCCGCGGGCAGGCCGAGCAGGAGCAGCGCGGAGAACCCGTAGGCGACCGCGGTGATCGCGAAGCAGAAGTACGGCGAGACGAGCGCGGAGGCGATGCCGCCCAGGGAGGCGCCGAGCGCGAGCATCACTCCCCAGACCGAGTTCAGCCCGGTGCTCGCGACGAGCAGGCTCTCCCTCGGCACGATCTGCGGCACGATCGCGTTCACGGCCGGGGTGAAGAACGCCTTGCCCGCCGCGAGCAGCGCGAAGGTGAGCACCGCGAGCCACGCGGTCGCCGCCGACTGCAGCAGGAACAGCGGCAGCACGGCGAGCGCCGACCCCGCCTGCGTGACGACCAGCACCGTCCGGCGCGACGTGCGGTCGACGAGCCCGCCGGCCCAGAGCGAGAGCACGGCGATGACCGCGGTCTCGGCCGCGAGCAGCAGCGCGCCGAGGGCGCCGTCGCCGGTGAGGCGCTGGAGCAGGACGATCAGCGGGATCATCGTGAACCAGTCGCCGCCCTGGCTGACGATCTGGGCGAGGAAGACGCGGCGGTAGTCCGGGTTCGCCCGCAGGATCCGCCGGACGCTCTCGCGCGCGGCCGTCATCGCGGCGGGGTCCGTCCGGTCGGGTCGTGGCCGGGGGCGTCGCTGCGGATCGCCGCGAGGTCGCTCCGTCGGAACCGCGCGACCATCAGCGCGTCCTCCTCCGAGAGCTCCTCGAGCAGCCCCGGGGGCAGGAGGTCGAGGAAGTCGCAGGCCCGCGCGACGGCGACCCCGATCGCGTCGCCGGTGCCGCGCTGCACGGCGTTCGCGACGACCCGCATGTCGCCGTGCACGATGTCCAGCGCCAGCTCCGGCAGGAGCTCCGGCGCGAGGCGCTGCAGGACGAGCGCGGTCTCGACCGCCATCGTCATCCGGGCCGCCGCGTTCGCCGGCTCGTGCAGGCGCTGCGTGATCGAGTGCGGGCCGGACTCGCGCACCCGCCAGTGGTAGACCACCTCCGAGACGACGTCGACCGAGGCGGCGCGCAGGTGCGCCTCGATCATGACCGGGCCGTCCTCGTACTCCGCCAGCTGGAACGCCAGCCCGGAGCGGTCCCAGAACGAGCGGCGGAACACCTTGTTCCAGGACATCCGGTCGAGGATCAGCGCGGGATCGCGGGTGAGGTGCGTCCCGAGCCGGGTCGCGGCGAAGACGTCGCGGTAGCGCGGGTGCGCCCAGACCCGGGCGGAGTCGAAGCGCCGCACGTCGCCGGACGCGAAGTCGGATCCGCTCGCGCCGAGGGCGCGGAGGAGGTGGTCGTAGGCGCCGGCCGGCACCCGGTCGTCGGCGTCGCAGAAGGCGAGGAACTCGCCCTGCGCGGCGGCGACCCCGGTGTTGCGGGTGGCGCTCAGGCCGCGGTGCTCCTCGCTGAGGACCGTGACGCGCGGCTGCGACGCCGCGAAGGCGCGGGCCAGAGCGAGGGTGCCGTCGGTCGAGCCGTCGTCGACCACGACGACCTCGCCCACGTCGTCCCGGTCCGCCAGGGAGGCGAGGCACTCGGGGAGGTAGGCCTCGACGTTGTAGGCGGGGACGACGATGCTCAGATTCTGCGGCACGGGAGGTCAGCTCTTCTCGGAGGGTGCGGGGGTCGCGGGTGCGGGACTGCGGAGGCGGGCACTGCGGAGGCGGGGGACTCGGCGGGGTCGAAGCGCAGGCCGGGGGCGGCGGGCCCGGCGGCCAGCGCCCGGGTCAGTCTCGCGGCGTGCTCGCGGAGCCGCTCGTCGCCGTCGCCCGGCGCCGCCTCGGGTCGCCGGCGCTCGAGGGCGATCGTCGCGGGCCGCGCGGACAGCACGAGGGTGCGCTGCCCGAGGCGGACCGCCTCGTCGACGTCGTGCGTGACGAAGACGATCGTCGGGGTGCAGCGGCTCCACTGCCGCAGGAGCACGTCCTGGGCGATCCGGCGGCTGTGCAGATCGAGGGCGCTGAACGGCTCGTCCAGGAGGACGACGCGTGGATCGGCCACGAGCGTCCGGGCGATCTGCGCGCGCTGGCGCATGCCTCCTGACAGCTGCTTGGGCAGCAGGTGCGCGGAGTCGGCCATGCCCACGCTCGCCAGCAGCTCGTCCACCCGGGTCCGCCGCTCGGCGCGCCCGACGCCCTGGAGCAGCAGCGGCAGCTCGACGTTGCGGCGCACGGTCCGCCACGGGAGGAGGGCGTCGTCCTGGAAGGCCATCGCCCGGCTCGCGTGCGGTCCGGTGACGACCGCGCCGCCGGCCCGGACGACTCCGCCCGAGGCCGGCTGCAGCCCGGCGAGGACGCGCAGGAGCGTCGACTTGCCGCAGCCGGAGGGACCGAGGACCGTGACGATCTCGCCGGCGCCGACCGAGAAGGAGAGGTCCGCGAGGACGGGCCGGCCCGCCAGGGTGACGGTGAGCTCCTCCATCCGGAGCTCCTCGCCGCCGCTCATGCGTCGCCCCGCGGCAGCCAGGAGGTCGCGCGCCGGCCGAGCCGCTCGACGGCCGCGGAGGTCAGCCAGCCCAGCACCCCGATCACCGTCATCCCGGCGACGACCGCCGGGTAGTCCACGACGGTGTAGGACTGCCAGGTCCGGTAGCCGATGCCGAACTGCCCGGAGATCATCTCCGCGGAGACGACGCAGACCCAGGCGACGCCGACGCCGACCGAGAGGCCCGCGACGATCCCGGGCAGCGCGCCGGGCAGGACGACGCGGGCCAGCACCTGGAGGCGACCGCCGCCCATCGTGCGCACGGCGTCCTCCCACGACGCGGGCAGGGCGCGGACCGCGTGCCGGGTGCTCACCGCGACCGGGAAGAACGCGGCCGCGAACGTGATCGCCACGATGCCCTGCTCGCTGGTCGGGAAGAGCAGGATCGCGATCGGAACCAGCGCGATGGCCGGGATCGGACGGGCGATCGCCACGAGGGTGCCGATGCTGGCGTCGGCGAAGCCGCTCCGGGCGACCGCGACGCCGACGACCGTGCCGAGGACGCCGGCGAGGACGACGCCGGCGCCGATCCGGCCGAGACTCGCCAGCACGTCCTGGTGGAGCGCGCCGGTCGCGATCTGGGCCTGCAGCGCGGCGAGCACCTCGGTCGGCGGCGGCAGCGTGTCGAAGGACAGCCAGAGCCGCGCACCGCCGGTGGTCAGCAGCTGCCACAGCAGGAGCGCGAGCGCGACGGTGCCCAGACGCGTGGCGATCCTCAGGGCCGTGGTCCGGTGCGGTGCCGACGCGGGCGCGGTGACGCTCGCGGTCGCGTCGGCCGTCTCAGAGCGCACGCGCACGGTCCAGCGCTTCCTCGAACGTCACACGCTCGCCGCCGGGCTCCGCGTCGAGGAACTCCTGCGCCGCGGAGCGCGTGGCGAACGGCAGCAGGCGGTGGCCCGCCTCCGCGCCGGGGACGTGGACCCACTCCGACCGGTCGGCGAACCAGCGCGTGCCCGTGCTGTGGTCGGGCACGTAGGCCGCCCGCGGCGGGAGGGGCGAGGAGGCGAGCGCCGCGAGGAGGCACTCCGGGGTCGCGTGGAACACGGTCCGCTCCTCGCCGGCCGGCCACGCCTCGGACGCGGTCGCGGCGGCCCACTCGGTCACCGGGCAGTCCTCGTCGCGGACGAGCTGGACCGCCGGGTTCTCGAGCGACTCGGCCGCCGCGTCGTAGCCGTCGCCCCACGCGGCGCGGAGGGCGGAGTCGTCCGCGAAGGACCCGGCGTCGAAGTCGACCGGGACGCCCGACGCGTCGAGGTACTCGGCGTCCTCCGCGAGCGCGTCCAGGAGCGGCTGCTTCAGCGTCGGATCGAAGGTGGCGATGCCGCCGGCCCCGTTGTAGAGGTGCACGACCTCGACCGGCAGGCCGGTCTCCTCCGCGACGATCGTCGACGCCCGGAGCGGATCGGCGTGCAGGAAGCCGGTCGCCTCGATCATCGCGGAGAGGAAGGCGTCGACGACCTCCGGCCGCTCCTCGGCGAAGGCGCTGCGCACGACGACTCCGTGGAAGGTGGGCGCGCGGGTGGCGGCGCCGTCGACGAGGAGGCGGGCGCCGCCGTCGTGGACCATCAGCCCGGGCCAGGAGGTGAACTGGGAGACGGCGTCGACGGATCCGGCCGTCAGTGCGGAGGCACCGACGCTCGGCGCCTGGTTCACCCGGGTGACGTCCGACGCGGCGAGGCCGGCGCCACGCAGGACGCGCGAGAGGAGGCCGTCGCCGGCGGAGCCCGTGCTCGTGGAGATCGAGGCGCCGCGGAGGTCCTCGATGCCGTCGGCGTCGGAGGAGGCGGGGACGACGATCCCGTTCAGGCCGCCGTCGATGCTGTAGGCCGTGACCGCGATCAGCTCGGTCCGCGCCCGCTCGTGCGGCCTCGTCGTCGATGCGTTGACGACGAGGGGGAAGTCGCCCATCGAGCCGAGGTCGACCTTCTCCGCGAGCATCTGCGCGGTGATCGGGGCGCCGGTGTCGTAGTCCTGCCAGGTCACGCGGTAGCGCACGCCGCCGCCGCCGAGCTCCTCGAGGCCCTTCTCGAAGAAGCCGCGCTCGCGGAGCAGCGTGCCGGCCGTCACGGTGTTGATGGTCCTGGACTGGTAGCCGATGACGACGTCGACGGTCTCCTCGCCCGGCGCCGTGCAGGCGGTGGCGAGGAGGACGGCGGTGAGGACGGAGGCGACGCCGAGGGCGCGGCGGAGCCGGCGCGGGGAGGGCCGGGCGGTGCGGAGGGTGCGGGCGGTGGGCGCGGTGCGGGTGCGGGCGGTCATCGGGTGCCTCCGTCGGCGTCGGTGGGGTGCGGCCGGAGCTCGACGGCGAGCGTGAGCACGGTCCCGGTGCCGAGGTCCAGGCGGTGGACGCCGCTCGGGAGGGAGCGCAGCCGGGGGACGCAGACCTCGGCGAGGATCGAGCGCGTGCCGAGGACGGTCCGCTTCTGCTCCGAGCGCAGGACCAGCTCGGTCGAGAGGGTCGCGTTCACGATCTGGCAGCAGTCGGCCGGCACGGTCACGACGCGGCCCGGCTCGGTGCAGATCAGGACGACGCCGACGTCCGTGCGGAGCAGGAGCACGCCGTCCCGGTCGCTCTCGCGGTGGGCGCCGGCGCCGTGGTGCAGGAGCGCGCGGTACCAGCGGTGCACGCGGAGGAGGCAGACGCGCTGGCCCGGATCGAGCGCGGTGAGGTCGCGTCCCCAGGCGGGGACTCCCCCGGCGACCATCCGCAGGGCGATGACGCACACCTCGGCGGGCGACGCCGAGCGGGGGAAGGTCTGGTAGTCGTTCAGCCCCGGCATCCCCCGGGCCTGGATGTAGTCCATCCGCACGAGGTTGGTCCGCGACGCGTACGGGGAGTCGCCGCCGCGCACGACCGAGCCGAGCCCGGCGATGGCGGCGGTGGCGTAGTCCTGCTTCATCTCGACGACGACCGGCCGCGGCTGCGCCTCGGTGATCGCCGCGCACTCGGCGAGGACGCGGTGCAGTCCGACGATCGTCGAGCCGAGGTCGTGCGCGTGCTCGGGGGACTCGCACTCCTCGGACGGCAGCCAGTTGAAGAGGTCGTACTTGACGCCGTCGAAAGGGTGGCGCCGGAAGAGGTCCCGCACGACGTCGACCATGACCCGCCGGGCGCGCTCGCTGCGGAAGCACAGCGAGTAGAACATCGTCGGGTTCAGGATCGGGGCACCGAGAGCGTCCTGGACGAGGAGGTCGCCGACCCGCCCGAACGCCGCGGAGGCGGGACCGACGGCGTGCGGGGCGCACCAGATGATCACCCGGCTGCCGAGCGCGTGGATCGACTCGATCAGCCACGGCAGGTCCGGGTACTTGACCGGATCGGGGGTCCAGTCGCCGATGTCCATCGGCACGTCGTAGCTCGAGTCCAGTCCGCGGCCGAACCAGCCGTCGTCGATGACGATGTTCGGGATCCCCAGCTCCGCGGCGAGGCGGGCGTTCCGCAGGACGAGCTCCTGCGTGACGTGCTCGGAGCTCCAGTCGACCCAGGTGCACCAGTACGGCTCGAGTGCCTCGGGGCGGGTGGAGTAGCGCACGTCCAGGGCCAGCCGCTCGCAGGCGGAGAACCGCCGCAGCACCGAGCGCCAGTCGGCGTGCTGCGACGCGGGGAGGACGGCGATCCAGAACCGGTGCACGGCCTCGCCGTCGTCACCGGCCTCCGCGGTGTCGGCGAGGTGGAGCAGCGTGAACTCCACCCGCAGCCGGCGGAAGTGCACGTTCAGCGCCCGGTTCGAGGCGGGCTCGTGCAGGGTGATGTCCATCTCCGTGGGCGCGGCGATCACGCCCACGCCGTGGACGCCGCCGCCGAGCCGCTCGAAGACGTAGACCGGCGTCTTCAGCGAGTTCGCGCGCACCTGCAGGTCGCCGCTGAAGCGCCAGGCGGAGATCGGGTGGCTGCTGTTCATGTGCCAGCGGCCGGTGTCCGGGACGACGACGTGGTCGAGGTTGTCGAGGGTCGTCGTGTAGACGACGCTCACGTCGCGCAGCTCGGGGCGGGCGGGGAGGCGGACCTCGAGCAGCTCGTCCGCGGCGCCGGTGAACCGCCAGCCCGTCGGGACGGGAGTGCTGTCCGCGACGACGAGGCGGCCGTCGCCGGTCGCGATCAGCACGGCGCGGAATCCGACGGTCGTCCCGTCGACGCGCCGGGCACGGACCTCGACGCTTCCGGCCGCGGTTCGCCGGGCCGTGCTGTCGCTGGATCCCACGGTGCGCTGCTTCCTTCGTCGGCGGTGCCCGGCGGAGTCGGCGGCGCCGCGACGATCCGTGACCGTTCACGGAGCGCAGGGCCGCCTCGTGCCGCGACACGGTGATCCGGGCCGTTGCAGGCATGGTGACGTTAGCATCCGAGCGCGTGCGATGAGTACCCGGGGGGATCGGGTAGGGGCGCGGCGGGGGCGGGGCGCCGGTGTCGGGAGGGCGGTGTCGGGAGGGCGGGCGGTCCCGGCCCGGGGTCAGCGCGCGGTCGCGACGATGTCGCGGAGGGCCTCGCCGAGGTCGGGGTGGGCGAAGGTGAAGCCGGCCTCCTCGAGGCGGCCGGGGACCACCCAGCGGCTCTTCAGCAGCAGCTCGGACTCGGTGCGCAGGGCGAAGGTCGCCGGCTCGAGGACGAAGCGCGGAGCGGGCAGGCCGATCCGTCGGCCGACCGCGGCGCGCAGCAGGCGGGAGAGCTCGGTGTTGTCGCTGGGGTTCGGCGCGGCGAGGTTCACGGGGCCGTCCAGGGGCTGCTCCTCCAAGAAGCGGATCGAGCGGTACACGTCCTCGACGTGGATCCAGCTGAAGTGCTGGCGGCCGTGGGTGGGGCGGTACTCGTGGTGCACGCCGGCCGCGCGCCGGGCGCGGGTGGCGGGCCAGCGGCCGTCGAACTGCGGGCCGCCGAGGCCGAGCCGGGCGAGCTTCAGCAGGATGCCGGTGGCCGGGCCGTCGCCGAGCACGATCGTCATGCGGAGGGCGAGGCGGCGGACGCCGGGGGTCTCGCCGGCGAAGAAGGCCTCCTCCCAGGCGCGTGCGACGTCGACCGAGAAGCCCTCGCCGAGCACGCCGTCCCGCTCGGTGTTGGCGCGCTCCTCCTCGTGGCGGTAGATCGTGGCCGTGCTCGCGTTCATCCAGACCGGCGGCGGGGTCGCGGCGGCCGCGACGGCCCGGTGCAGCTCCTGCGTGGTGTCGATCCGGGAGCGCAGGATCTCGGCGCGGTTGGCGGCGGTGTAGCGGCAGTCGACGCTCTTGCCCGCGAGGTTGACGAGGAGGCGGGCGCCGTCGAGGGCCCGGGTGATCGCGGCCGTGTCGCCCCAGCGGGCGTCGGGGCCGGAGCGGCCGATCCGGCGGACGGACCAGCCGTCGGCCTCGAAGCGGCGGGCGAGGTCGGTGCCGAGGAAGCCGCTCGCTCCGGCGAGGACGACGACGGGGCGCGCGGGGTCGGGCATGCGTTCATCGTGCCGCATCGGGGGCGGTCGAGGGTGCGTCGCTGGGGCGTCAGAGCCGGCGGGCCGCCGCCAGCGCGCCGGCGAGGCGCTCCGGGAAGCCGGGCGGGACGTCCTCGGGCAGGGCGTCGACCGGCCACCAGGCCAGGGCGTCGCTCTCGTCGCTGACGGCGAAGGGCTGCGCGGGGTCGGCGATCGCGCCGTAGCCGATGTCCCAGTGAGTGCTGCAGCGGCCGAAGCCGCCGCCGAGGCCGTGCCGGTCGAGGTCGAGCGGGACGTCGCCGAGCAGGGTGAGGGCCGGCAGACCGCTCTCCTCCCGGGCCTCGCGCTCGGCGGCGGCGGGGACGGAGGCGTCGGCCGACTCGACGTGCCCGCCGAGCTGCACCCAGAAGCGGCCCTTGCGGTGGTAGCAGAGCAGCACGCGGTCGAGTGCGGGCGAGAGCACGAAGCAGCTCGCGGTGACGTGCTCGGGACCGCCGTCGCGCTCGAGGGCCGCGTCGCCGCGCGCCGCGAGGAAGGCGAGGTACTCGTCCCGGAGCCCGGCGAGCGCCGCGGGCGCCGCCCACCCCGCCAGCTCACTGCTCAGCCTGCCGGCGCGCGCGTTCTCCACCCGCACGAGCGTAGGCGAGAGCCCCCTCCCGCGAGATGCCACTTATGAGGGCGACACGCCGAGGCACGAGCTCACAAGTGGCATCTCGCGGAGACGGCCGGGGGTGCGAGCTCCGGCGGCAGTCCGCGAGATGCCAGTTCGGTACGCGACACGCCGAGAGAGGCGTACGCAAGTGGCATCTCGCGGGGAGGGCAGGGGCGCGCGTGCGGCGGCTGTCCGCGAGATGCCACTTATGAGGGCGACACGCCGAGGCAGGAGCTCATAAGTGGCATCTCGCGGAGACGGCCGGGGGTCCGAGCCCCGGCGGCAGTCCGCGAGATGCCGGTTCGGTACGCGACACGCCGAGTGAGGCGTACCCAAGTGGCATCTCGCGGGGAGGGCCGGGGTCAGACGGCCAGGCCCGAGAGGCCCTCGCGGTCGACGCGGCGGTGGAACCGCATGCCGGCGAGGCCGCCGAGGACGGCGCCGATCAGGGAGACGACCAGGGCGGCGAGCACCGTGACGATCGCGGTGACGGTGGCGTCGCCCGCGTCGAGCGGGATCTGCGGGAAGCCGCTGACGGCGGAGAGGATCTGGCTGCCTCCGGTGAGCGCGGAGACGATGCCGACGACGATCGCGACGACGACGGCCCAGGCCCAGACTGCGACGCCCTGCTTGGCGCCGCTGAAGCGGGCCATCCGGCCGGCGACGTAGCCGCCGGAGTAGTAGGCCACGAGGAGGATCACGAGCAGCGCGATCGCGCCGACCCAGCCGAAGGCGGCGGGGTCCGCGGCCAGGTCGGCCGTGACGTCCTGCGTGCCGACGACGGCCGCGCCGATCGCGGTGACCAGGGCGGTGAGGATGACCGCGAGGCCGGTCGCGGCGAGCCAGCCGAAGAAGGCGCAGCCGATCTTGAGGCCGCCGAAGCGGTCCTTCTCGCGCTGGTGGATGTCCTTGCGGGCGGCGGTGCGGGCCTTCGCGGCCTCGGCGGAGTCGACGGGGGCGCGGTGCGCGGCGGGCTGGTCGTCGGGGGCGGTGGTCGCGGTGGCGCCCGTGGCGGTCGCTCCCGTGCCGGGGGTGCTCGAGGCGGTGCTCGTCGTGTCGAAGCGGGCGGTCGCGTCGCGGTCGCTGCGGGTCGGGTCGCTGCTGTCGGAGCCGGGGCCCCGATCGGTGGGCGTGCTCATGTCGGCCTCCTCGTGCGCCCCGGTGCGGAGCGTCGGCTCAGTCAACTCCCCGGCGGCTCCCGGTGTCTCGGGCTTGACGGCGCGGATCGACGGGCGGGGAGCATTCCTGCGGTCGACGGACGGCGACGAATCATGCTGATCGAGTAGCCCGCGCAGCGGGCGTATCGAGATCCACCGTGGTCAGAAGGTGGGTCTGCAGGGCCCGACCGCTGGCGGTGGGTGGGTCTCGATACGCCCCTGCGGGGCTACTCGACCAGCATGTCTGCGGGCGGCTCTCTCCAGTGGATCCGCCGTGGTCAGCAAGTGGGGTCTGCAGAATCAGCGTGCTGATGACGGTGGGTCTCGATACGCCCCTTCGGGGCTACTCGACCAGCATGGGGCCCCTTCGGGGCTACTCGACCAGCATGGGGGCCCTGCGGGGCTACTCGACCAGCATGGGGGCCCTGCGGGGCTGCTCGACCAGCATGCTCGCGCTCGGCCGCGGGCGGAGCGGCGGGGACGGGCGTCAACCCCGTTTCACCGCGCGGCGCGAGCGGCTTGCATGGAGGGACCGACCCACGACGAGAGGGAGCATCATGACTCCGGAATCCCCTGAGCAGACCCCGCCCGGTACCGAGGCCGAGCTGACGCCGAAGGCCGACCACGGCGAGACCAGCTACCGCGGCTCCGACCGCCTGCGCGGCAAGGTCGCGCTGGTCACCGGCGCCGACAGCGGCATCGGCAAGGCCGTCGCGATCGCGTTCGCCCGCGAGGGCGCCGACGTCGCGATCTCCTACCTGAACGAGCACGAGGACGCCGAGGACACCGCGAAGTGGGTGCGCGAGGCGGGCCGCGAGGCGCTGCTCCTCCCCGGCGATCTGCAGGACCCGGCGCACTGCCGCTCCGTCGTCGCCGAGACCGTCGAGAAGCTCGGCCACCTCGAGGTGCTCGTCAGCAACGCGGCGTTCCAGATGAGCCGCGAGGAGGTCACCGACATCCCCGACGAGGAGTGGAACCGCACGATCGCGACGAACATCAGCGCCTACTTCCACCTGGTCAAGTCCGCGCTGCCGCACCTGACGAGCGGCGCCTCGATCATCGCGACGAGCTCGGTCCAGTCGGATCAGCCGTCGTACCAGCTGCTGCCCTACGCGGCGACGAAGGCCGCGATGCTCAGCATGACCGCCTCGCTCGCGCAGGCCCTCGGCGAGAAGGGGATCCGCGCGAACGCGGTCGCCCCGGGCCCGATCTGGACCCCGCTGATCCCGGCGACCATGCCGCCGGAGGCCGTCGCCTCGTTCGGCGAGCAGGTCCCGCTCGGCCGCCCCGGCCAGCCCGCCGAGGTCGCGCACGCCTACGTGCTGCTCGCCTCGGACGACGCCAGCTACATGAGCGGCTCGACGATCGCCGTCACCGGCGGGAAGCCGATCCTCTGAGCACCGCCGCGCGGAGCCTCCGGAGCGCCGCTCACCCGCAGGAACGTGCGGTAGGTTCCCGCGGGTGAGCGTCCACATCCGCAGCATCGAGACGGCCGTCCCGCCCACGGTCCTGCACCAGCCGGCGCTCCGCGACCTCTTCGCCGCGCAGCCCGCCGTCACCCGCCTCGGGTCGCGGCTGATCGGCGCGGCCTTCAACGCCTCGGGGATCGACACCCGGCACACGGTCGTCGACGAGCTGGACGGCGAGGAGCGCGAGGGCGAGAGCACCTTCTACGACGCCCGCTCCGGCCTCCTGCTCGACCCGGGCACGGCCGCGCGCAACGCCGTCTACACGGCCCGCGCTCCGGAGCTGTTCGCGCAGGCGGCCCGGCGCGCGCTCGAGGCGGCCGGCTTCGCGCCGGACGAGGTCACGCACGTGGTCACCGTCTCCTGCACCGGCTTCTACGCGCCCGGGCCCGACTACCAGCTGGTCCGCGCGCTCGGGCTGCGGGTCTCGACGCAGCGCTTCCACCTCGGCTTCATGGGCTGCTACGGCGCCTTCCCCGGGCTCCGCGCCGCCCGCGCGTTCTGCGAGGCGGACCCGTCAGCCGTCGTGCTGGTCGTCGCGGCGGAGCTCTGCAGCATCCACCTGACCAGCTCGAGCGACGCGGAGCAGATCGTCGCCACCTCCGTCTTCGCCGACGGGGCCGCCGCCGCGGTCGTCACCGCCCGCGCGCCGGAGCCGGGCACCGCGGTGCTCGACATCGACGAGCTCGACACGACCCTCACCCCCGAGGGCGAGGACGAGATGGCCTGGACGATCGGCGACCACGGCTTCACCATGCGGCTGAGCACCTACGTGCCGTCCATCATCGGCACGAACATCACGGCCGCGCTCGAGCCGATGCTCGGCCTCGGCGGAGTCGGCGCCGCGGACGTGCAGCGCTGGGCCGTGCACCCCGGCGGCCGGAGCATCCTCGACCGCGTGCAGTCGGCGATCGGCCTCTCGGACGAGCAGATGCGGCCCTCGCGCGAGGTGCTGCGGACGGTCGGGAACATGTCGAGCGCGACCGTGCTGTTCATCCTGCGCCGCCTTCTGCACGGCGAGGCGGCCGACGGCGAGCGGATCGGCGCGATGGCGTTCGGGCCGGGGCTGACCGTCGAGATGGCGCTGCTGACCAAGCGCGGCGGGGCGTGAGCGCCCACGCGCCGCTCGTCCCCGATCTCCGGCACCGGGAGACGGACGCGCAGGAGCTGATGGACGATCCGTCCTGCGACCGCGCGCTGCTCGACGCGACCTACGCGCGGTTCGGCACGGTGAACCGGCTCGTCTCCGGCTGGCGGCGGCTCTACCGGACCCGGCTGCGCCCGCTGTTCCGGAGCGAGGAGCCCCTGCGGCTGCTCGACATCGGCTCGGGCGGCGGCGACATCGCGCGCTCGCTGGCCGACTGGGCGCACGCGGACGGGCTGCGGCTCGCGATCACCGCGATCGATCCGGACGAGCGGGCGTTCGCGTTCGCGACGTCGACACCGGCGCCGGCCGGGCTCGAGTTCCGGCGGGCGAGCAGCGCCGAGCTGGTGGCCGAGGGCGCGCAGTACGACATCGTGACGTCGAACCACCTGCTGCACCACCTGCCGGCGGAGGCTCTCCGCGCGCTGCTCGAGGACAGCGAGCGACTCGCTCCGCGCGCCCTGCACAACGACATCGAGCGCTCGCGGCTGGCGTACACCGCGTACGCGGCGGCGACCCGGCCGATCGCGGCGGGGTCGTTCCTGCACTACGACGGGTCGCTGTCGGTGCGGCGGAGCTACACGGCTCCGGAGCTGCGCGTGCTGGCGCCGGAGGGCTGGCGCGTGGAGCGGGCGGCGCCGTACCGGCTGCTGCTGGCGCGCGGGTAGGGCGCGCTGCGGGCTGCGCGCGGCCGGGGTCACGCGCGGGCTGCGGGCTGCTCGCGGCCGGGCTCACGCGTGGGTGGATCGCTGCCCCGGGGCCGGCGGCGGAGCGGGAGCGGGTCGTGCCCGCCGGTCGGCGGAGCGCGAACTAGCGGTGGGGGCGCTCGACGTCGTCGCCGGGCGTGCGCTCGTCGGGGCCGTGCGAGCGGCGGTACTGCCAGCCGGCGAGGGCGAGGATCAGCACGCCGCACAGGATGGTGATGATGTCCGGCACGGACGCCCCGTCGCCGAGCGAGCTGATGCCGGCGCCGAGGAGCAGGACGCCGCCGATGAGGTAGAAGATGACTCGCGTTTTCATGGCCTCGTCGCTTTCGTCCGCCGGAACAGGCCCTGCGATGCTACCCGGTCGCGCCGGACGGCGGCCGGGCGCGGGTCCAGGCTGTGCCGGACCTCCGGCACGCGGAATCGGTTCCGGCACGCTGGAATGCGCCGGAACCGCGAGCCCGGGGTGGAAGCACGAGCCGGACGTTTCGACGCGCGAGCTCCGGCACGCGGAAACACCTCCGGCACGCTGAAATGCGCCGAGATCGCGAGCCCAGAGCGGAAGCGCGAGCCGAACGTCCGAGCGGAGTGCGTCCGGGATGCGGGAAAGGTCACCTCGTCAGTGGGGAACCCCATGCTGATCGAGTAGCCCGCGCAGCGGGCGTATCGAGATCCACCCGCCTCGAGAGGACGAGTCTGCAGACCCGCCCTGCTGATGACGGCGGGTCTCGATACGCCCCTTCGGGGCTACTCGACCAGCATGGGTCTGTGGGATCACGCTTCTTCGACGCACTGGCGAGTGGCCTGCCCATGCTGATCGAGTAGCCCGCGGAGCGGGCGTATCGAGATCCACCAGCGCCAGAAGGACGAGTCTGCAGACCCGCCCTGCTGGGGACGGTGGGTCTCGATACACCCCTTCGGGGCTACTCGACCAGCATGTGTCTGTGGGATCACGCTTCTTCGACGCACTGGCGAGTGGCCTGCCCATGCTGATCGAGTAGCGCGCGGAGCGGGCGTATCGAGATCCACCAGCGCCAGAAGGACGAGTCTGCAGACCCGCCATGCTGGGGACGGTGGGTCTCGATACGCCCCTCCGGGGCTGCTCGACCAGCAAGCGGGTGAAGCGGCCCTCGACTAGGGGGCGCGGCCCGGGCTGTCAATGGGGCATCGGCGTGTCTGTCCGCCGATTCCGCGTGGAGGGGCTCCACCGGTTACCGTCCCCGAGGAGCTGTCCGCCGTGGGCGGCTCGCACTGACGAAGGGCGCCCGTGGCCACGCTGACCTATGGACCGCAGAATCTCGAGATCGAGTTCGAGGAGCGGGTCCTCGCCCACCTCAAGGTCGCCGTGCTGTCGAAGCTGCGGCGCAACGAGGCCTTCTCGCTCTCCTGGACCGAGGACGCCTCCACCGGCCACGGCCGCAGCTCGGTCTGGCTGCACCCGTCGGTGCCGCTGCACTTCCGCTTCGCCGAGACGCACCAGCCCAAGCTCAACCGCGCGTGGATCGAGCAGATGCTGAGCGTCGCGAGCATGCACGGCGAGCTGTCCGTCCTCCCGGAGCCCGAGGAGACGCGCCAGGGCTCCTGAGCCCGCCGCCTTCTCCCCCGTGACCGGATCCGTCAACCCCACCCCCCATCACAGGGTCACGACGTAGCGTCTGAGGACAGTGACCGGGCGGTTCTCCGTCGGTCGCGACCACGGACGGAGACGACGATGACCGATACCGCGCGAGCAGTCGCAGCACCCACCCTGACCGGGACGGGAGGCTCCCTGCGCAAGGACGAGCCGATCGCCGTCCGCCACGCTCCCGACTCCGCCTCGACCGACTCGCAGCCGGTGCTCGGCTGCCGGATCGACGTGAGCGGCCGGATCTTCACGGTCGAGCTCGAGATGGCCGGCGTCTTCCTGCGGCAGGTCCGCCGCACCCTCCGCGACGGCGACAGTGCGCTCGTCCTTCTGCGCCACGTCGACGGGATCGAGATGATCCCCTTCACCCGCGCGACGCCGTTCGAGGTCTCGGACATCGTCTGCCCCGAGGGCGTCGAGCCCGCGGAGGCGCGGATCGCCGAGGGACTGCGCGCCCGCTAGGACCGCCGCGGCGGGGTCGATCCCGCGCCGCCGTTGGATCGGATCCGCAGCCGCCTCGATCAGGCGGGGAGCGACGCCTCGATCAGCTGGACGATCCGCGGGTCGTCGGGCTCGACCGTCGGGCGGAAGCGGTGCACGGTGCCGTCCGCGGTGATCAGGAACTTCTCGAAGTTCCACTTCACCTTGCCGGCCTTGCCCGCCTCGTCCTCGGTCTTGGTCAGCTCCGCGTAGAGCGGGTGCGCCGAGCGGCCGTTGACCTTGACCTTCTCGAACATCGGGAAGGTGACGCCCCAGGTGGTGGAGCAGTACTCCTTGATCTTGTCGGAGTCGCTGAGCTCCTGCAGGAACTGGTTGCTCGGGAAGCCGAGCACCGTGAAGCCGCGGTCGCCGTACTGCTTCTGCAGCGCCTCGAGCTTCTCGTACTGAGGGGCGAGGCCGCAGCGGGAGGCGACGTTGACGATGAGCTTCACCGGCGCGTAGTCGGCGAGCGTCGACGAGGATCCGTCGATCGTGGTGAGCGGGATGTCGGTGATCGTCTCGGGCACGGGGGCTCCTTGTCGAGGAAGTGGGGGTGATCGTCAGGCTATCCAGTGCAGCCGTGCGCGGGCCGCGAGACACTCCTCCACACCGTCGCCCTCGCCGTGATCCTCCCCCGTCGGCGCAACTCCCTCCCCGGCGGCGGACGGGCGACGCCACCATGGAGTCATGACCCCCTCCTCGCAGCAGCTCGTGTCGGTGGGTGGGCGGCGTCTGCGGCTGACCAACCTCGACAAGGTGGTCTATCCGGAGGCGGGGTTCACCAAGGCCGACGTCCTCTCCTACTACGCGTCGGTCGCCTCCGCGATGCTGCCGCACCTCGCCCGCCGGCCGGTCACCCGCAAGCGCTGGGTCGACGGGGTCGGCACGGCGGAGGAGCCCGGCGAGGTCTTCTTCGAGAAGAACCTGCCCTCCTCCGCGCCCTACTGGCTCAGCCGGACGAAGCTCGCGCACTCCTCGCGCGACGTCGAGTACCCGCTCGTCGACGACGTCGCCGGGCTGACCTGGCTGGCCCAGCAGGCCGCGCTCGAGCTGCACGTGCCGCAGTGGCGGGTCGGCTCGGACGGCGAGCGGCGGCCGCCGGACCGGCTCGTGCTCGACCTCGACCCCGGTGAGGGGGCGGGGCTGGCCGAGTGCGCCGAGGTGGCGTTCCTGGCGCGGGACCTGCTGGAGGGGATGGGGCTCGAGCCGTTCCCGGTGACCAGCGGCAGCAAGGGCATCCACCTGTACTGCCCGCTGGACGCCTCCGCCTCGAGCGATCAGATCTCCTCGGTCGCGCACGAGCTGGCGAAGGTGCTCGAGGCCGACCACCGCGATCTGGTCGTCTCCGACATGAAGAAGACCCTGCGCGAGGGCAAGGTGCTCGTCGACTGGAGCCAGAACAGCGCCGCGAAGACGACGATCGCGCCGTACTCGCTGCGGGGACGGCTGCTGCCGCGGGTCGCCGCGCCGCGCACCTGGGAGGAGATCGGCGCGGCGGACCTGCGGCACCTCGCCCCGGACGAGGTGGTCGAGCGGCTGCGGAACGACGGCGACCTGCTGCGACCGGTGCTGGCCGCGCGCGGTGCGGGGCTCGAGCCGTCGCCGGAGCGGATGGCGGGTTTCGCGGCGACCGACGCCTCCGCCGACCGGCTGGCCGCCTACCGCAGCATGCGCGACGCCTCGAAGACTCCGGAGCCGGTGCCCTCGCCGGGGGCGGGGATCGCGACGTCGGGCGACACCTTCGTCGTGCAGGAGCACCACGCGCGACGGCTGCACTACGACTTCCGGCTGGAGCACGACGGCGTCCTGGTCAGCTGGGCCGTGCCGAAGGGGCCGCCGCTGGACGGCGACCCGAACCGGCTGGCGGTCCAGACGGAGGACCACCCGCTCGAGTACGCGACCTTCGAGGGCACGATCCCCGCGGGCGAGTACGGCGGCGGGGAGGTGCGGATCTGGGACGAGGGCACCTACGCCCTGGAGAAGTGGCGCGAGGGCGAGGAGGTGATCGCCGTTCTGACCGGTCGGCCGGACGGCGGGCTCGGCGGCGAGCCGCGGCGGTACGCGCTGCTGCACACCGGGGCGAAGGGCGGCAAGGGGGACGAGAAGAACTGGCTGCTGCACCTGATGGCGCCGGGGGCCGCGGCGCACGGGGAGAAGGCGCATGGGCGCGGTGTCGGGGTGCGGAAGGGCGGGGGGTCCTCCGGGGCGTCGGGGTCGTCGGGGTCCGGCGCGCCGGCGCCGTCCGCTTTCGCGCCGACCGATTCAGGAGCGTCGGGGTCCTCCGCGGCCGCGCCGATCACGGCGGCCGCCGCCTTTCGGCCGATGCTCGCCACCGCCGGCCGCGCGGCGGACATCCCCGGGGATTCCGCGATCGAGATGAAGTGGGACGGCTACCGCGCCCTGGTGCGGGTGGCGGGCGGAGCAGTGACCCTGACCAGCCGGAACGGCAACGACCTGACGGCCGCGTTCCCCGATCTGCTCGGTCCGATCGCCGAGGCGGCGGCGGTCGACTGCGTCCTGGACGGTGAGATCGTCGCGCTCGACGACCGCGGCCGGCCCGACTTCGGCCGGCTGCAGACCCGCGGCGGGCTGACCAAGCCGCGCGAGATCGAGGCGGCGGCGCGCGCGACTCCGGTGCACCTGATGCTGTTCGACCTGCTGGCGATCGACGGCACCGACGCGATCGGCCGCCCCTACGACGAGCGCCGCGCGGCCCTGGAGCAGCTGGCGACCGAGAACGAGCGCGTGCACGTGCCGTCGGTCTTCGACGGCGACCTGGAGGAGGCGATGTCGACGAGCCTCGCGCTCGGCCTGGAGGGCGTGGTCGCCAAGCGCCGGGACGCGGCGTACCGGCCGGGCGTCCGCTCCGGCGACTGGGTGAAGCTCACCCACCACCGCGTGCAGGAGGTGGTGATCGTCGGCTGGCGCGAGGGCGAGGGCGGCCTGGTGGGCTCGGTCGGCTCGCTGCTGACCGCGCTCCCCGGCGATGACGGCCTGGCCTACTCCGGCCGGGTGGGCAGCGGCTTCAGCGACCGCGAGCGCCGCGGCCTCGTCGACCGCCTCGCCGAGCACGCCACCGACGAGCCCGCAGTGTCCGTCCCGCCCGCCGAGTCCCGCGGCGTGCACTGGGTCGAGCCCGTCCTCGTCGGCGAGGTCCGCTACCGCGAGCGCACCTCCGGCGGCACCCTCCGCCAGCCCGTCTGGCGCGGCTGGCGCGCCGACAAGTCCGCCGCGGAGGTGCGCCTGGAGTGAGCGGGTGAGTCGCCCGAGAAGGCGCGGATCGCGGCCGGATTCGAGCCTTCTCGGGCGACTCGGGGCGTGGGCGGGCGGCTCGGAGGCGGCGCGGGTCAGTCGAGGCGGACGCCGCGGAGGAGGACGAGGGTGGAGCCGACGGCGACGCCGGTGCCGATGAGGACGCCGCCGGCGCCGGCCGCGGCGGCGATGGTGCCGAGGAGGGTGGGCAGGGCGATCAGGCCCATGCGGTTGCCGGCGAGGCGGAGGGAGAGGGCGCGACCGTGGCGGTCGGCGGGGGTGCGCTCGATCAGCCAGGACATGGTGATCGGCTGGCCGATGCCGAGGCCGAGGCCCAGCAGGGCGACGGCGACGAAGAGCAGCGCCGTGGGCGCGGGCAGGGCGGTGAGGATCAGGCAGACGGCGGAGACGACGATGCCGGCGACCATCACGCGGGTGCGGCCGAAGCGGGAGGTGGTCGCGCCGAGCAGGAGACGGGAGGCCATCGAGGCGAGGGCGCGGACGGTCAGCAGGGCGCCGACCACGCCCGCGGGGAGGCCGCGTTCCGCGCCGAGGGCGGGGAGGTAGACGACGGTCAGGTCGACGGCGGCGACGACGGTCGCGCTGGTGAGCAGGGCGCGGGCGAGGCCGGGGATCCGCAGCAGGCCGAATGTCGAGCCCTCGGACGGGGCCTCAGCGGTGGCGCGGGGTGCGGGCCGGGCGATCGCGGTGGTGACGGCGAGGAGGAGGACGGCGAGCGCGCCTCCGACGAGGAACAGCGGGGCCGGGTCGGGGCGGACGGCGCTGCCGGCGAAGACGGGGATGAAGGCGGGGCCGATCGCCTGACCGAGCGACGCGGCGAAGGTGTAGTAGCCGAAGCGGCTGTCGAGGCGGGTGCCGGCCGCTCCCCCGGCGACCACCGCCTGCTGGCCGACGACGCAGCCGAGGTGGCCGGCGCCGAGCAGGGCGGTGCCGCAGAGCAGGCCGACGAGGCCGCCGCCCGCGAGCAGCAGCAGGCCGGCGGCGGCGATCGTCAGCAGAGAGCCGCAGGCCATCACGAAGCGGGCGCCGACCCGGTCGACGAGGCCGCCGACGGGCAGCGCGATCAGCAGCGGCACCACCGCGAACGAGGCGCCGAGCGCCCCGAGCGCCCAGGCCGGCACGTCGAGCTGGATCGCCTGGTAGACGGCGGCCGGCCGCAGCAGGAAGGCGACGGCCTGGATGAGCACCGCGTGCGTCAGCAGCGCGCCGGTCGAGAGAGCCTGGCGGTCCGGCACGGCGCTCCCTCCCTCGGCGGGCGATCGCCCGCCGTCCATCCTGGCGCACCGCCGCACGGGAGCCCGCGCACACGATCGACGGCCCCGATGCGGTGAGCGAGAAGCCCGTTGGACTGAGTCGCCCGAGAAGGCTCGTTCTTGGGCGCGGGAACGGACCTTCTCGGGCGACTCAGCGCGCGAGAAGCGGGCTGTGCGGTGAGGCTCCGCTGGCCGCACTCGACGCGCAGCGACCCGAGCGCCGAGTCGCCCGAGAAAGCTCGTTCCCGGGCCGCAAAACGAGCCTTCTCGGGCGACTCAGCGGGTGCGGGGCTCCGTGTCAGGCAGAGGAGCGGTGATCCGGCAGGAACGGCTCCTTCGGCGGCGGGGAAGCAGCCGTTGGTGACGGATCGGGGGACACGGAGGGGCGGGCAGGAGCGCGGACGTCGGCGGGTCAGCGGTCGAGCGGCTCCGGGAGCGGCTGGGCGTGCTCCGGCAGGACGCCCAGGTGGTGGCGGCCGCGCAGGCGGAACCACGCCAGGCCGACGGTGACGACCGCGCCGACGACGATGAGGGCGATCCAGCGGAGGGGGCCGTCGCCGTAGACCTCGGTGCGGGGCCAGGCGAGGTTCACGGCCATCGCGGCGCCCCAGAGCACGGCGACGATGTTGATCGGCAGGCCCAGGCGGCCGAGCGAGAAGTAGCCGGCGGGCGCGTCGGCGGTGGGCCAGCGGCCGCGCAGGCGGCGCAGCAGCAGGGGCACGGTGACCAGGAGGTAGGCGAGGTAGATCAGGATGACGGCGACGCTCGTCACGGCGGTGAAGATCTCGGGGGTGCCGATGTTGACGACGAGGATCAGGACGGCCAGCACGCCGATCAGCACGGCCGGGGCGACCGGGGTGCGGCGGCGCGGGTCGACGCGGGCGAGCAGGGTGCTGCCGGGCAGGGCGTTGTCGCGGGCCATCGCGAAGACCAGGCGGATACCCGCGGTGTGCACGGCGAGCGCGCAGACGGTGATAGCGACGACGATGCAGCCGAGGAACACCGAGCCGAGCGGGCCGCCGAGCACCTGCAGGACCACCAGCTGCAGGCCGCCGGACGGGGAGCCGAGCGCCGGGTCGGCGAGATCGGGGGCGGCGAGGAGGCCGAAGAGGATGATCAGGCCGCCGAGAACGAACGAGGCGGTGATCGCGCGGAGGATCGCGGTCGGGGCGGTGCGCCGGGGGTCGACGGTCTCCTCGCCGAGCGAGCCGGCGGTGTCGAAGCCGTACATGACGTAGGCGGAGGCGATCGCGGCGATGAGGAAGGCGCCGAGGTAGCCGCCGGGGACGCCCTCGCCGCGGCCGGCCGTCTCGAGGACGACGCTCGGCGGATTCACCGCGTTGGCCGCGAGGACGACGACGAGCAGGACGGCGGCGACCAGCTCGATCAGCACGCCGACGCTGTTGATGCGGGCCATCAGCCGCACGCCGATCGCGTTGACGCCGGTCGTGAACGCCACCAGGATCGCGCCCCAGAGCACGGCGCTGACGCCGGCGCTCGTGCCGGTGCCGTCGCCGACGAGCTGGAAGCCGCGCCAGATCTGCGGGAGCGTGGTCTGGTAGGCGAGCACCACGGCGGCGAGCGAGACGACGGAGGCGAGCGCCATGATCCAGCCGGCGAGCCAGCTCACCGTCGGGCCGGCGAGGCGCTTGCTCCAGTTGTAGACGGAGCCGGCGACGGGGTAGCGCGCGGCCAGCTCGGCGAAGCAGAGTGCCACGGCGAGCTGGCCGGCGAAGACCATCGGCCAGGACCACCAGTAGGCGGGGCCGCCGTTCGCGTAGCCGAAGGAGAAGAGCTGGAAGGTGCCGGTCAGGATCGAGATGTAGCTGACCCCCGCGGCGAAGCTGCCGAAGCGGCCGATGCCGCGGGTGAGGGTCTGCCGGTAGCCGGACTCGGCCATCCCGTCGTCGGACATCCGCGCCTCCTCGCACGGGGTCGGGGGCGTGCGAGGTCAGGATGGCAGGCCGCGGCGGGACGTGGGGTGCGGGGGCATGGATGGGGGGGGGCAGCCCATGCTGATCGAGTAGGCCGCGGAGCGGGCGTCTCGAGATCCACCGGCGTCGAGAGGCGGGTCTGCAGAACCGATGTGCTGACGAGGGCGGGTCTCGATACGCCGCTGCGCGGCTACTCGACCAGCATGAAGGGCGCCGCTGCGCGGTTGCTCGACCAGCATGAAGGACGCCGCTGCGCGGTTGCTCGACCAGCATGAACGCGACGTGGCTGCACGGGTCGCATGGCCGGAGACGTGAGCGCGTCAGCTCCTCGCGCGGGTCGGCGGGCCGAAGACGAGGATCAGCTCGGCGGGGGCGTCCGACTCGTTGGCGACTCCGTGGTGGCTGCCGGCCGGGGCGTAGAGGGCGTCGCCCGCGCGCAGCACGGCGCTCTCGCCGTCGACGGTCATCACGACCTCGCCGAGCACGACCACGTAGAGCTCGTCGGAGCTGTCGGGCGAGCAGCTGCCGGGGTCGCCGGAGAGGTGCACGTGCTCGCCCTCGGAGGTGCCCGGCTCGAGGTGGAAGCGCATGACCGAGGCGGCCAGCGCCGTGGTCGAGCGGAAGTAGTACTCCAGGTCGAGCACGCCCGAGCCGCCGTAGAGCGGGCGGCGGCGCGCATCCTCACCGAGTCTCTGGATCTGCACGGGGTCCTCCTCCGAAGTCGGTCCTCATCAGCCTGCCGGACGCACGGCGCTCAGCCCAGGAGCGGCGCCGCGACCGGCGGTGTCACTCCGAAGGCCGACACGTCCTCGCTGGTCGCGCCGTCGAGGGCGAGCTCGGCGAGCACGCGGCCGATGGTGGGCGTGAACTTGAAGGCGTGCCCGGCGCCGAGCCCGACCAGGATGTCGGAGTGCTCGTCGAGCGGCCCGAGGACGAAGCGGCGGTCCGGCGTCAGCGCGTACTGGCAGGTGACGGTGCGCAGCACCTCGCCGGCGGTGGGCACCACGGCGCCGACGAAGCCGGTCAACTCCTCCAGCAGCTCGGCCGAGGGGACGAAGGTGCGCTCGCGCGGCGCCATCAGGTTGTCGGAGACGTCGCGCGCGGCCTTGATCGTCGGCTCGCCGTAGGTCGGGAAGCCGTAGAAGCAGTGCTCGTCCTCCCAGATCCAGACCGGGAAGCGCTCGCGGTCGAAGGTGCTCGGCTCGGCCGGCGCGAAGTAGCTGACCTGCTCCTGCATCGTGATGAGCGGGATCTCGGCGCCCAGCGGCGCGAGCAGCTCGTTCGTCCAGGCGTCCGCGGCGAGGATCACCTTGCCCGCGAGCACGTCGCCGCCCGCGGTGCGCAGGACGACCCCGTCCTCGCCGGGGAGCAGCGCCTCGACCGGCGTGCGGTCGCGGATCACGGCGCCGTGCTGCCGGGCCCGCAGCTGCAGCACGGCGACCGTGCGGGCGGCGTGCACGATGCCGGAGTCGGCGGTGTACACCGTCTGCGTGCCCTCGGGCAGCGAGAACTGCGGCCAGCGCGCGGTGACCTCGGCCGGCGTGAGCAGCTCGAACGGGACTCCGCTCTCGGTGAGGCTCGACCGGAACGCCTCGGCGGAGTAGGGGCTGCCGGCCGGGAAGAACACCAGCCCGCCGGTGATCGTGACGAGCGATTCGCCCGACTCCGCCTCGAGGTCGGCCCAGTCGAGGTACGCCGACTGCGCGAGCCGGACGTACTCGGGGGCGCCGTAGGAGGTGCGCAGGATGCGCGAGGTGTCGTGCGAGGCGCCGCGCACGTGGCCGAGCTCGAACTGCTCGAACGCGACGACCCGGGCGCCGCGGCGGGCCAGGTGGTAGGCGGCGGCGCTGCCGAGAGCGCCCATTCCGACGACGGCGACGTCGAACTTCTCGGGGGTGGACTCCTGGGCGGCGGTGTCCTCGGCGGCGGACGGGTTCATGGCGGCTCCTCGACGGGGATGCGGATGGCGCGGACGCGGGTCCACCCTAGGAACGGCGTCGGTCCCGCCCCTCGCGGAGACCCGCAGGACGCAATAGTCTGCGCTGCGGATTGCAGTTCTGCAGGAGGGGCGGCTCATGAGCGGACGCGTGACGACGGGCCTGCGGGTGGTGCGGCTGCTCGGCGAGCGGCCGGATCCGACGGCGCCGCTCGGGGTCGGCGCTCTCGCCGCCGAGCTCGGCGCGCCGCTCAGCTCGGTGTCGCGGCTGTGCGCGGAGCTGGAGCGGACGGGGCTGATCGAGCGCGGCGCGGACTACGGCAGCTACCGCCTGGGCGCGGTCGCCGTGCGGCTCTCGGGGCGGGCCGCGGCGCCGGTCGCGCGGTCGCTCCGCTTCGCTCTGACGCTCGCCGCGCAGCAGACCGGCGAGACCGTCGTGCTGGCGGCCGGGGCGCCCGGGGCGATGCGGGTGATCGGCAGCGTGCTCTCGTCGTGGACCCTGCACTCCCCCGCCGCGGTCGGCGAGCGGATCGACGACGCGGGGAGCGCGATCGCACGGGCGGCGGATCCGCTGGCCCTCGGCGACGACGCGGTCGCGGAGACGGCCGAGGGGCTGCGTGTGGAGATCGCGACGCCGCTGCTGACGCCCGCGGGCGAGTGCGCGGCGGTGCTGGCGGTGCGACTGCCGGCGGTCCGGCTGCGCGAGAACGGGCCGCGGATCCGGCGGGCGCTGGCCGTCGCGCGGCGGAGCATCGAGGCGGGGCTGAGCGGCTCGCGGGAGGCCGGCGTACGGAATGACACGGCCGACGGCGACGATCCGCCGATCTCCACCGCCCCTTCCGCCGGCGGCTCCACCCTCCACGCGGTGCTCCCTCTCCTCCAGCACCTCGCCGACGGACCGGACACCGCGGCCGGTGCCGCACGCGCGACCGGACTGCGCCGCGACCGCACCGGCCGGCTGCTCGAGGCCTGCGTCGCGGCGGGCGTGGTCGAGCGCGGCGGTGACGGGGAGCTCCGGATCGCCTGGGTCGTCCACGGCTGGTTCCGGGCGGCGGCCGCTCCGCTGATCGTGTCGCGCGGCGGACCGCTGGTCGCCGAGGCGGCGCGGAGTCTGCGCGCCTGCGCGTTCGTCACCGTGCTCGCGGGGATGCGCAGCCTCACGCTCGTGGAAGAACTCGAGCTGGCCGGCGACGGACTCGCGATGATCCCCTGGCTCGGCCGCGCCCACCCGATCGTCGGCTCGGACGGCGGCCCGACCATGCTGATGGACCTCGAGCCGGACGAGCTGACGCAGCTGTTCCCGGCCCGGCACACCCCGCGCGAGCTGGCCCGGTTCCTCCGCCGGATGCAGACCGTCCGCCGCGACGGCGTCCTCTCGATGCAGGCCTACGACGACGCCGGCATGGTCTCGATCTCGGCCCCGATCCGCGACGCGAGCGGCGCCGTCGTGGCGGCGGCCTGCCTGGTCGGGATGACCGACGACGTCACCGCGCGCTCACGTGAGCTCGAGCGGGCGGCGATCCGGCTGGCGGAGGCGGTGTCGGCGGTCCTGCACTGACGGTGTCCGCGTGCGGGCGTGCACAACTCAGGCTGGAAGCCCGGAGAACCGCGAATTCTCGACCGATCGCGCCTTCCAGCCTCAGTTGTGCACGCACCGGTCCTCTGGGGGAGCACGGACCTCCCTGTACAGAAGGCGATGTCCCTGCTGATCGACTGACCCGCGCAGCGGGCGTCTCGAGCGGAGGGAGCGCCTCGGGCGCCGGCGAAGGGCTGGGAGGAGACCGACGTCCTCGCGGTGGGCGGGTCTCGCTACGCCCCTGCGGGGCTACTCGACCACCATGACGCGGCGCAGCCGCGCCCTTTCCCTCACCACTGAGACGCGAAGCGGCTTCACCATCCCGAGGCGCCCCCGCGGGGCTGCTCGACCGGCACGAAGGGAGGCCGACTCGGCGTGGGCTCGCACGCAGGAGCGCGTCGTCGCCGGGCGAGTGGGAGCGGCTCCCGACGCGAGGGAGCGCACATCGCTCCGCCGGTCAGCGGCTCCGCTCCTGACGCGGGATCTGCGCGAGGTCGATGCCGAGGACGCTCCGGAGCTGCGCGGCGAACGCCCGCTCGAGGTCGGCGCAGACCGGGTCGCCCTCGGCCCAGATCCTCGCGGCCCGGCAGCTCTCCTCGATCCGCTCGGCGGTCGCGGACCGCCACCACTGCGGGTCGGCGGCTGCGGTGAGGAGGGTGCGGGCGTCCTCGACCTCGCGCCGGTACCGGGTGAGCAGTCCGCGCGTCCGCTCGGGGTCGGCCTTGGCGGCCCAGAGGTCGTCGATGTGGGACTGCAGTTCGGCGTCCCCGACGCGGCAGGCGTGGAGGACCAGCTCGCGCGCGTTCTCGAGTGGCGGGGTGCGGGTGTCGTCGAGGCCGGTCACGGTCACGGCCGTTCGCCGGCGATGCGTCGGTCTTCGGGGGGTCGGGGGTCCAGCAGAGTCGTCATCGAGATCCTTCGGCGCGCAGTCGGGGGCGGGGAGCGGCGGGGCCCGGCGACGTGCGTCCGACCGGTCGCGAGGGAGTGGGGGCTCTCCTGCGGCGGGCGAACGGTGCCCTCGTCGCCACGGCCCTGGGTCGGCGTCCGCGGGCGGGCGCCCTCTCGTGGGGCCGCGGGGGGATGCGACGACGGCCGACTCCGGATCCGCTCGTCGACGACGCTATCTGAACAACCCTTCAGACTTCGAGGTGTTGACAGGGCCCCGGATCCGCACGAATGGACCCGTACCGGGCTCCGGCGCTCTCGGAGCCCCCGCTCCGCGTCCAGTCGACGCGGCGCAGCACGCGTCGGCGTCAGGGTTCGCGGCCGGGAAGGCGCGCTGAGAGCTCCGCTGGAGTCTGCAGACCGGCCGTGCTGAGGACGGCGGGTCTCGATACGCCCCTCCGGGGCTACTCGACCAGCATGAACGGGGCGCCGCCGCTCATCGGAGCGATCACCTCGTCAGTGGGCGAAGCCCATGCTGATCGAGTAGCCCGCGGAGCGGGCGTATCGAGATCCATCAGCGTCAGAAGTCGAGTCTGCAGACTGCCCTGCCGACGACGGCGGGTCTCGATACGCCCCTGCGGGGCTGCTCGACCAGCATGACGCGGCGCAGCCGCGTCCTTTCCCTCACCGACGCGTCAGCGCGTCGTCGCCATCACGCGCAGGCGGCAGGCCAGCTCCAGGGCGAAGCGGGTGTCCGGGTCCTCGAGGTCCAGGGCCAGCGCCTGCTCGATGCGGCGCACGCGGTAGTTCACGGCGTTCGGGTGCAGCAGCAGCACCTCGCCGGCCCGGGCGAGGGAGTTGCGGTTGCTGAGGTACGCCAGCAGCGTGCGGACCGAGATGGCGGAGCGCTCGGCGCCGAGGGCGTCCAGCGGCGCGAGCACATCGTCGAGCAGGGCGCGGCTGAGCGGCGACGCGTAGAAGTCGAGCAGCACCCGGCGCAGGCCGGTCACGTCGGTGACCTCCACGGCCCCGAGACGACCGGCCGCGACAGCCGAGCCGGCGGTGATCCGCGCCTCCGTCGCCGACTGCCGGAGCCCCGAGGCGCCCGACTGCGGCGTGCCGAGCCCGACCGTGAACGTCCAGCCCTCCCCCGCGACCGCGCCGCCGTACGCGATCAGCCGCTCCGCCACGTCCCGCACCCGCCGCTGGTGGTCCGGCGCCCCCGACTCCTCCGAGGCCACCACCACCAGGTCGTCGTGGAAGACCGCCAGGTGCCAGACCTCGTCGCGGCCGTCGGTCAGCTGGAAGGCGTTCAGCTCGATCGCCGCGACCAGCGCGGCGGGGAGCCGGCGCTCGGCGTCCTCGCGGTGGCGCGGGGTGATCCAGGCGGCGGCGTGCGCGGAGGCGACCGGCAGCCCGGCCCGCGCGGCGTCCACCGCGAGGGCGTCGATGCGCGAGGACTCCGCCAGCAGCAGCTCGACCACGAGGTCGGCCCGGGAGCGCGCCGGGCCGAAGCGCACCTGCGACTCGCGCTGCAGCGCCCGCGACAGCAGGGCGGCGATCACGGGCAGCGCGATCACCGCCGCGGTCTCCGGCTGCTCGGCGACCAGCCGCCCGACCGCGACCTCGCCGATGCAGACCGCGTCGGGGTCGCTCCAGGTGACGGCCGGGTCCTCGATCATCCGCAGCTCGATCCCGAGCGCCGCCGTCGCCGCGTCGAGCACGGCCGAGCGCGCATCGAGCGGGTCGCCGTCGCAGGCGGCCCGGGCGGCGGCGATCGCCAGCTCGGCCCGGCCGAGCGCCTCGGCCGCCCCGCCGCGCAGCAGCCGGTCGATCGAGACGGCCAGCTCGGACGGCGGCGCGCTCGCGGTCAGCACCGGCAGCGCCCCGCGGTCGGCCAGCGAGCGCGAGGTCTCGGCCAGCGCCAGCTCGCCGACGAAGAGCAGCGCGGCGACCTCGGCCGCGATCGCCCGCCGGATGACGATGTCGATCTGGTACGCCCGCGGCTGCTCCGCGCCGTGCAGCACGATCACCAGGTGCCCGGGCAGCGCCTGCCCCACGTCCTCCAGCGCGAGCATTTCCACTCCGCCGAGCGAGACGCCCGCCGGGTCGCCCGCGCGGCAGACCATGCCGAACTGCTCGCCGTGCTCGAGGACGTGGAGGAGGGACGTCTGTGCCATGAGCACAATCATCGCCGTTTCCTCATGGTGACGGCACATTCCGCCCGCTTGCACCCCTGGCTAGCCTCGGAGCATGAGCTTCACGCCCCCGGCCGGACCGAGCCCCGTCCGCCTGATCACCCGCGACGACGTCGCTCCCCTGGCCGCCGGCTGCGCGGTCTTCGGCACCGGCGGAGGCGGCTCGGTGCACGGCGCCCAGCTCTCGGTCGAGAACGCGATCGAGGCGAACGGCCCGGTGCGCGTCGTCGGCGTCGCGGACCTCGGTCCGGACGACGCAGTCATCATCATGTCCGGGATGGGCGCCCCCTCGGTCGGCATCGAGATGCTCGGCTCGAGCAGCCAGGCGCACACGCTGCTGCGCGAGGTCGAGCGCCTGATCGGCCGCCCGGTCACCACCGTGATGGCGGCCGAGATCGGCGGCAGTAACGGCGTCGCGCCGGTCGGCTGGGCCGCGGAGCTCGGGCTCGCGGTGCTCGACGCGGACGGCATGGGCCGCGCGTTCCCGAAGGCCACGATGATCTCGATGAACGTCGCCGGGCTGCCGAGCGAGTTCGCGGTGATGAGCGACGTGGTCGGCAACGTCACCGTCCTCCGCACCGTCGACATCGCCTGGCTGGAGCGCCACGCCCGCGCCTTCACGGTCGCGGCCGGCGGCATCGCCCTCGGCGCGCACTACCTGCTCACCCACGAGACCGCCCCGGGCGCCGTGATCGAGGGCACCGTCAGCCGCGCGATCCAGGTCGGCCGCCGCCTGCTCGCCTCCGCCGACCCGGTGACCGACATCGCCGAGGAGCTCGGCGCGGCCGTGCTGATCGGCGGCAAGGTGATCGACATCGACCGCAGCACCGAGGGCGGCTTCACCCGCGGCTCCGTCACGATCGACGGCGTCGGCGCCGACCGCAGCCGGATGGTGCGGGTCGAGATCCAGAACGAGAACCTCGTGGTGATCGAGGACGGCGGCGTGGTCGTCAGCGTCCCCGACCTCGTCTCGATCCTCGACTCCGAGACCGGCGAGGCGATCTCGACCGAGATGCTCCGCTTCGGTCAGCGGGTCAGCGTGCTCGCCTGGGCCTGCGATCCGCTCTGGCGGACCCCGCGCGGGATCGAGCTGGCGGGCCCCGCCGCCTTCGACTTCGACTTCGACTACGTGCCGTTCGACGGCGCCGTGGCGGAGGTGGCCCGATGAGCGCCGCACTCCGCGACCTCTCCGTCGGCATCGACGTCGGCGGCACCAACACCGACGCCGTCGTGCTCGACGCCGACGGCGCCGTGACCGCCTGGACCAAGCAGGCCACCACCGAGGACGTCACCGGCGGCATCCGCGCCGCGCTCTCCGCGGTGCTCGGCGAGCTGGGCGCCGACCGCGACCGCGTCTCCCGCGTCATGCTCGGCACCACCCACGCCACCAACGCGATCGTCCGCCGCCGCGACCTCGGCCGCGTCGCGGTGATCCGCCTCGGCGCCCCCGCCTCGACCGAGTTCCCCTCGCTCTCCGGCTGGCCCGCCGACCTCCGCGACACCGTGCTCGCCGGCAGCCTGCTCGCCGGCGGCGGCCACCTGATCGACGGCTACCCGATCTCGCCGCTCGACGTCGACGGCGTCCGCCGCTTCCTCGACTCGCTCGAGGGCCGCTTCGACGCGGTCGCCGTCTGCGGGATCTTCAGCCCCTCCTTCCCGGAGCAGGAGCTCGAGGTCGCCGCGCTGGTCGCCGACCACGTCGGCGTCGACCTGCCCGTCTCGCTCAGCCACGAGATCGGCGCCCTCGGCCTGCTCGAGCGCGAGAACGCGACCGTGCTCAACGCCGCGCTGCACGGCATCGCCCGCGACGTCACCCAGGGCCTGCTCACCGTCGTCGACGAGGAGCGCCTCGACGCCGCCACCTTCTTCGCCCAGAACGACGGCACGCTGATGGCCGTCGAGTACGCGGCCCGCTACCCGGTGCTCACCATCGGCTCCGGGCCCGCCAACTCGATCCGCGGCGCCGCGTTCCTCTCCGGCGCCGACGACGCGATCATCATCGACATCGGCGGCACCACCAGCGACCTCGGCGTGCTCGTCGACCGCTTCCCCCGCGAGTCGACCCTGCCGCGCGAGATCGGCGGCGTCCGCACCAACTTCCGGATGCCCGACATCCTCAGCGTCGGGATCGGCGGCGGCACGATCGTCGACACGGCCACCGGCGTGCCGACCACCGACTCGGTCGGCTACCGGATCGCCCGCGAGGGCCTGCTCTTCGGCGGCGCGACCGCCACCCTCACCGACGCCGCCGCGATGCAGCTGCCCGGGATGATCCCCGGCCGGAGCCTCCCCGCGCTCGACCGCGCCACCCGCTCCACCCTCGGCAACGCCCTCGCCGTCGCGCAGGACCGGATCGAGTCGGCCGTCGAGCGGATGTCGCTCGGCCGCGTCGGCCTGCCGCTCGTGGTCGTCGGCGGCGGCGGCTTCCTGGTCCCGGACCACGTGCACGGCGCGAGCGAGGTGCTCCGCCCCGACCGCGGCAACGTGGCCAACGCCGTCGGCGCCGCGATCGCCCTGGCCGGCGGCCGCGCCGACCAGCTGTGCGACCACGTCGACCGCGCAGCCGCGATCGAGGCCGCCGGCCGGATCGCGATCGAGCGCGCGATCCAGGCCGGCGCCGATCCGCGGCTCGTCGAGATCGTCGACGTGCTCGAGACGCCGCTGTCGTACTCGGCCAGCGCGTCGCTCAAAGTCTCCGTGAAGGCCGCGGGCCCGCTGGCCCTGATCGGGAGTCCTGCACCACTCGCCCTGCATTCCCCGAAGGACGCATCATGACCCGTTCTCCCCGCACCACAGCGCTCCGAGTCCCGGCCGTCGCCGCGGGCTCGCTGGTGGCGCTGCTCGCCCTGAGCGCCTGCTCGGCCCCCGCCGGCGGCTCCGCGGCCGGCGCCGACCCCGTCTCGGGCGGCACCTTCTCCCTCGCGATCAACGACGACCCGGGCAGCCTCAACCCGTTCACCGGCGTCTCGCTCGTGCAGCGCGCGATGGTCACCTTCGGCTACGACTCGCTGGCCTACACGACCCCCGAGGGCGAGGTCGTGCCCTTCCTCGCCGAGAGCTGGGAGAGCACGCCCACCTCGATCTCGTACACGCTGAAGGACGGCATCACCTGCGCCGACGGCACCCCCTTCACCGCCGAGACGGCCGCGGCGAACTTCGCCTACCAGGCGAACGCCGACAACGGCACGTTCTGGTTCGGCTCGAACGTCACCGCCGACATGACGGCGACCGCGGACGGGAACGTCGTCACGGTCACCTCGACGGCGAACAACCCGTTCCTGCTCCAGGGCACCGGCAGCATCGAGATGGTCTGCCAGGCCGGCCTCGACGACCCGTCGACCCTGACCGACACCACCAACGGCACCGCGCTCTACGCGCTGACCGCCTCGAGCCCCGGCTCCGACTACACCTACACGAAGCGCGACGGCTACACCTGGGGCCCGGACGACGTCACCAGCGACACCGAGGGCCTGCCCGACGAGATCGAGGCGCGGGTGATCACCGACGAGGCGACCGCCGCGAACCTGCTGATCTCGGGCGAGCTCAACGCCGCCTCCGTCATCGGCGCCGACCGCCAGCGCCTCGACGCGGCGGGCCTGGACACCGAGGGCGTGCTCAACCCGATCGGCGAGATGCTCTTCAACGAGCGCGCCGACCGCCCCACCGCCGACGTCCGCGTCCGCCAGGCGCTGACCCTCTCGCTCGACCGCGACGCCGTGGGCGAGCTGGTCACCGACGGCAACGCCGTCGACTCGGTCTCGCTGGTCAACCAGATCCCGCTGACCTGCGTCGCCGGCGGCCCGGAGTGGACGCTGCCCGACACCGACGTGGAGGCCGCCGGCGAGCTGCTCGACGAGGCCGGCTACCCGCTCGGCTCCGATGGACTGCGCGCGAAGGACGGCGAGCCGCTGACCATCCGCTTCCTCTACGACGCCGGAACGCCCTCGCACGGCGCCGCCGCCGAGGAGGTCCAGCAGGAGTGGAACGAGCTCGGCATCACGACCGACCTGGTCGCCGAGGACTCGGCCGGCTGGTCGACCGACCTCTACCAGAGCTACGACTGGGACACCGGCTTCATCCAGCTCGCCCCTTCGAGCCCCGTGGTGCTGAGCCTGTTCTTCCTCGGTGAGACGAGCGAGAACGGCGGCTACAACTTCATGGGCGTCTCGAACCCGGAGTACAACGCCCTCGCGACGCAGGCGCTCAGCGCCGGCAGCGCCGACGAGGCCTGCGGCGTCTGGAAGCAGGCCGAGGCCGAGCTGATCGAGCGGGTCGACGTCTTCCCGCTCGCCGAGACGGAGTCGCCGATGTACGTCAAGGGCGCGACCCTCGAGCGTCCCGGCACCGTCGCTCCCACCACGATCCGGATGCAGGGCTGACCATGACGATCCCCTCGGTGCGACCCACGGCCCCGCTGTCACCGGCCTCCCCGCCGAGCGCGCCCGCGGCCGGTCCGCGCCGGGGGGATCGTCTGCTCGGCGTGGTCGGATCCCCGCGCCTCGCCTTCCTGCTCAAGCGGTTCGCCCGCGCGGCGGTCTCGCTGGTGATCGTCCTGATCGCCTCCTTCTTCATGGTCCACTTCGTGCCCGGCGACCCGGTGCGCGCGGCCCTCGGCCCGACGGCGCCGGCCGAGACCGTGGCGGTGCTGCGGAGCACCCTCGGCCTCGACCTGCCGATCGGCCAGCAGTTCGCGAACTACCTCGGCGGGCTGCTGCGCGGCGACCTCGGCACCTCGATCAGCACGCAGCGCCCGGTCGGCAGCACGCTGGCCGAGCGGCTGCCCGCCACGCTGATGCTCTCGGTCGTCGCCTTCGCGGTCGCCGCGCTCGGCGCGTTCCCGATCGGCGTCGCGACGGCCGTCTCGGCCCGCGCCGGCAAGCACCGCACGCTCGACCTCGGCGTCTCGGGCCTGCTCGGCGTCGTGATCGCGATCCCGAACTTCCTGCTGGCGGTCGTGCTGATCTGGCTGTTCAGCATCGTCGTGCCGCTCGCGCCGTCCGCGGGCTGGGGCGGCCCGGAGTACGCGGTGCTGCCGGTGCTCGCGCTCGCCATCGGCCCGCTCGCCTACCTCGCGCGCATCGTGCACGTCGAGATGGTGCGGGTGCTCGAGGCGCCGTACCTCACCACCGCGCGCAGCAAGCGGCTGCCGGGGCACCTGCTCTACCTCCGGCACGCGCTGCCCAACATCGTCACGGCGACGCTGACCGCGGGCGGAGTCGTGCTCACCGGCCTCGTCGCCGGCACGGTGCTGATCGAGACGGTCTTCGTCATCCCGGGCATCGGATCGACGATCGTCTCGTCGATCACCACCAAGGACTACCCGCTGATCCAGGGCATCGTGCTGATGTACGCCGTCCTGGTCCTCGCCGCCAACCTCGTCATCGACCTGCTGCTCGCCGCGCTCGACCCGCGGTCGGCCATCGCGGAGGCCTGAGCCATGAGCACTGCATCCCGTTCCGCCCGCCCGTCCCTGGCCCACCGGCTCCCGGAGTCGCTGCGCACCCCGCAGGGCGTCGCCGCCGCCGTCGGCCTCGTCCTGGTGATCCTCGCGACCGTCCTCGGCCCGATCCTCTTCGGCGACCTCGCCACCGAGCGCTCGATCGCCGACCGCCAGCAGGGCGCGAGCCTCGCGCACCCCTTCGGCACCGACGACCTCGGCCGCGACCTCCTCGCCCGCGTCGTCGTCGCCACCCGGGTCTCGGTGCTGCTCACCCTCGGCGCGACCGGCATCTCGGTCGTCGGCGGCGTGCTGCTCGGCGTCGTCGCGGTGCTGCTGCCCCGCCTGCTGCAGCGGCTGATCGCCGGCCTCATCGACATCCTGCTGTCCTTCCCCTGGCTGCTGCTCGCGCTGTTCTTCTCGGTGATCTGGGGCACGACCGCGGTCGGCGCGATGCTCGCCGTCGGCTTCGCCGGCATCCCGGTCTTCGCGCGGCTCACCAGCACGCTCGCGGCCTCGGTGTCGTCCAGCGACTACGTGCGCGCCGCCGGGATGCTCGGCAGCCGCCCGCTGCGCACGACCGTCCGGCACGTGGTGCCGAACATCCTGCCGCCGCTGCTGGTCAACTCGGCCGCGCACGCCTCCGTCACGCTGCTCTCCTTCGCCGCGCTGTCCTTCCTGGGCCTCGGCGTCCAGGCGCCCGAGTACGACTGGGGCCGGCTGCTCAACGAGGGCGCCAAGCGGATCTACGTCGACCCGATGGCCGCGATCGGCCCCGGCATCGCCGTGGTGCTGGTCGGCGTCGTCTTCGCGCTGCTCGGCGAGGTCTTCAGCGAGTCGTCCTCGCGCCGCCGCCCGGCCAAGGCCGTGAAGCGCCGGCGCTCGGACGAGGTCGTCGCGCCGGTCACCGACGGCATGCCCGTCGTCGAGGTGTCCGGGCTGCGCGTGGCGTTCCCCGGCCGCGACGGGGCGATGACCGAGCGCGTGCACGGCGTCGACCTGACGATCCTGCCCGGCGAGACGGTCGGCATCGTCGGCGAGAGCGGCTCGGGCAAGTCGGTCACGGCGAGCGCCGTCGCCGGGCTGCTCGGCCCCGACGCGCTGGTCACCAGCGAGCAGCTCGTCTTCCGCGGCATCGACATGACCGCGGTGCCCAACGCCGCCGAGCGCCGCCGCCTCGGTCTCGAGCAGGCGATGATCTTCCAGGACCCGCTGACCTCGCTCAACCCGGCGCTCACCATCGGCCGCCAGCTGCGCGAGGCGAGCGAGGTGCACGCCCGCACCCCGCGCGCCGAATCGCTGCGCCGCGCGATCGACAAGCTCAACCTGGTGCGCATCCCGGACGCCGAGAAGCGCGTCGGCCGGCTGCCGCACGAGTTCTCCGGCGGCATGCGGCAGCGGGCGATGATCGCGATGGGCCTGATGGGCACGCCGCGGCTGCTGATCGCGGACGAGCCGACCACCGCGCTCGACGTCACGGTGCAGCGGCAGGTGATGCAGGCACTGCGCGAGGCGCAGACCGCGACCGGAGCGGCGATCCTCTTCATCTCGCACGACATCGCGCTGGTCAGCGGCTTCTGCGACCGGATCGTGGTGATGCGCGACGGCCGGGTGGTCGAGGAGATCGCGGCCGATCGCCTCGACGAGGCGCGGCACCCCTACACGCGCGGGCTGATCGCCTGCGTGCCGGACATGGCGACCGACCGGAGCGCGCTGCTCCCGGTGATCGCGGCGATCGACGAGGAGCCGCCTTCCGCGGACCGGACCGCCCACGACGAGCCCGCCCACGACCGGCCCGCCCACGACCAGGAGGCACTGACCGCATGAGCGAGCTGCGCTACGAGGCGGTGACCGTGCGCTTCGGCCACGGCCGCTCCGCGACCACGGCCGTCGACGCCGTGGACCTGACGGTCCGGCCCGGCACGACCCACGGACTGGTCGGCGAATCCGGCTCCGGCAAGTCGACGGTCGCCCGGGTCGCGGTCGGCCTCACCCCGCTGCACTCCGGCCGGATCCTGCTCGACGGCGTCGACATCACCAGCCGCGAGCCGTCGGCCCGGGCCGCGCGCCGCCGGGTGCAGATGGTGTTCCAGGATCCGCTGTCGGCACTCGACCCGCGGATGAGCGTCGGCGCCTCGATCGCCGAGGGCCTCCTCGCGACCGGCCGGCGCCACTCCGCCGCCGCCCGCGACGACCGCGTCCGCGAGCTGCTCGATCTGGTGCACATCGACCCGGCGCGCGCCGACGACCGCCCGACCGCCTTCTCCGGCGGGCAGCGCCAGCGGATCACCATCGCTCGGGCGCTGGCCGCCGAGCCGCAGGTGCTGATCGCCGACGAGATCACCTCGGCGCTCGACGTCTCGGTGCAGGGCGTGGTGCTCAACCTCCTCCGGGAGCTGCAGCAGAGACTCGACCTCACGATGCTCTTCATCTCGCACAACCTCGCCGTCGTCCGCTACGTCAGCGACGAGGTCTCGGTGATGCGCGGCGGGCGCCTCGTCGAGCACGGCACGACCGACACCGTGCTGTCCGATCCCGCCGACCCGTACACGAGGCAGCTGCTCCGGGCCGTGCCCGTGATGGGCCGGCCTCTCGACCTGGAGGACGCATGACCGAGCTCCTGATCCGCTCCGCTCGCTTCGCGGGGCAGGACGCCCCCGCCGACCTGCTGCTGCGCGACGGCGCGATCGCCGAGATCGCCCCGGTCGGCACGCTGCCGAGCAGCACCGAGGCCCTCGACGCCGACGGCCGCTTCCTCGCGCCCGGCTTCTGGGACGCGCACGTGCACTTCACCCAGTGGGTGGTGCGGAGGCAGCGGGTCGACCTCGCGCCCGCGGCGAGCGCCGCCGAGGCCGTGGCGATCATGCGCGCGGCGCTGCCGGTCCGCGAGGACGCCGTGCTGATCGGCTACGGCTTCCGCGACGGCCTCTGGACGGACGCTCCCACCCGCGCGGCACTCGACGCGATCGCGCCCGACCGCCCGGTCGTCCTGATCAGCGGCGACCTGCACTGCGGCTGGCTCAACAGCGCGGCCGGTCGGCGCTTCGGCCTGTCGATCCCGGAGGACGGGGTGCTGCGCGAGACGGAGTGGATCGGCACGCTCGACCTGATCGACACGGTCGGCCTGCCCGCCGTCGCCGCCTACCGCGAGACCGCCGAGGCCGCCGCGGCCCGCGGAGTCGTCGGCATCGTCGAGTTCGAGAACGCCGACAACTCCCGCGCCTGGCCGGCCCGCATCGCGGAGGGCGTCACGTCCCTGCGCGTCGAGACCTCGGTCTGGCCCGACCGGCTCGACGACGCGATCGCCCGCGGGCTGCGCACCGGCGACGCACTCGATCCGGCCGGCCTCGCCCGGATGGGCCGCCTCAAGATCGTCGTCGACGGCTCGCTGAACACCCGCACCGCCTACTGCTTCGACCCCTACCCCGGGATCGCCGCCGACCACCCGCACCCCTGCGGCGTGCTGAGCGTCGCGCCCGAGGAGGTGGAGGGCCTGCTGGTCCGCGCCCGCGACGCCGGCATCCTCCCGGCCGTGCACGCGATCGGCGACCGCGCGAACGCCGAGGTGCTCGACGTCTTCGAGCGGCTCGGCCTCGCGGGCACGATCGAGCACGCCCAGCTCGTCGCGGCCGAGGACTTCGCCCGCTTCGGCCGCCTCGGGCTCGTCGCGAGCGTGCAGCCGGAGCACGCGATGGACGACCGCGACGTCGCCGACCGGCACTGGGCCGGCCGCACGGACCGCTCCTTCGCCTTCGCCTCGCTGCACGCGGCCGGAGCGACCCTCGCCCTCGGCTCCGACGCGCCCGTCGCCCCGCTCGACCCGTGGATCTCGCTGGCCGCGGCGGTGAGCCGCCGCCGTGACGGCCGCGAGGCCTGGCACCCGGCCGAGCGGCTGCCGTTCGACGTCGCGCTCGCGGCGAGCACCCGCGGGGCGACCGTCGCCGTGGGAGCCGCGGCCGACCTCGTGCTGCTCGACCACAACCCGGCGACCGCCGACGACGCGGAGCTGCGCACGACACCCGTCGCCGCGACCCTCCTCAGCGGCCGGCCGACCTGGTCCGCGCTCTGACGGACTCTCCTCCACAGGGCCGTGCAGGACCGGTCTCCTCCACAGGCCGTCTCTCCTCCACAAGCCGCGCAGGCCGCTCGTTCTCCGCAGCCACTCCCTCCTCCCCGACAGGACCCTCCCGCCATGCCCCTGATCACCACCCCGGCCGGCGTCGCCGTGCACTACGAGACGACGGGCGACCCCTCCGGCCGCCCGCTCGTCCTGCTGCACGGCGGCGGCGCCCAGCTGATCGGCTGGGACGACCGCTTCTGCGAGCTGCTCGCCGAGCACGGCTTCTTCGTCGTCCGCACCGACAACCGCGACGTCGGCCTCAGCCAGGCGACCGGCGGCCCCGAGGACACCACGGCCGGCTACGACCTCGCCGACATGGCGCTCGACGTCGTCGCCGTGCTCGACGAGCTCGGGATCGCGCGCGCGCACCTCACCGGCATGTCGATGGGCGGCTACATCGCGCAGCTCGTCGCGATCCTGCACCCGGAGCGGGTCGCCTCGCTCGGCCTGATGTCGACCTCGCTCAGCTCGGCGCCGGAGTTCCTGGTCGGCGAGCACACCGGCGAGCCGATCAGCGAGGTCCCGGAGTCGCTCGACCGCGACGCCTACATCGCGATGTTCGTCGGCGGCCAGCGGCACTACCAGTCGCCCGGCTTCCCCTTCGACGAGGCGGCGAGCGCCGCCCTCGGCGCCCGCTACTACGACCGCGCCTACACGCCGACCGGGCTGATCCGGCAGTGGAACGCGCTGCTGCGCGGACCGCTCGAGCGGCGGGAGGCGATGGCGAAGGTCACCGTGCCGGTCGCTGTGATCCACGGCCGCGGCGACCAGAGCCTGCACTGGAGCGCCGCGCTCGAGACCGCGCGGATCCTGCCCCAGGCCGAGCTGCACCTCTACGAGGAGATGGGTCACGACATCCCGGTGGAGCTCTGGCCCGAATTCGCTGCGATCCTGGCTCGGACCGCCGCCCGCGCCGAGAGGACCGCCGATGCGTGAGAGCACCGAGTACGCGATGACCGACCCCGCCGAGATCCGCGCGCTGATCCGCGCGACGCCCTGGGCGACGATGGTCAGCGCGACCGAGGACGGCGTCGTCGTCTCGCACTACCCGTTCCTGCTGGAGGAGCCGCTCCCCGGCGCCGATCCCGACGAGCTCGTCCTGGTCAGCCACGTCGGCCGGCCCGACGAGCGCGCCCACCGGCTCGGCGAGTCCGAGCTGGCCGTGGTCTTCCAGGGCCCGCACGGCTACGTCTCGCCCAGCTGGTACGGCGTCACGCGGGCGGTGCCGACCTGGAACTTCGCCGCCGTGCACGTCTGGGGCGTGCCCGAGCTGCTCGGCGACGAGGAGAACCTCGCCGTGCTCGAGCGGCTCGTCGACCACTTCGAGGACGAGCTGCCCGAGCCGTTCCGCCTGCGGATCAGCGCCGAGAACGCGGTCTACGCCGAGCGGATCGTGCACGGCACGGTCGGCTTCCGGCTCCGGGTCACCCGGCTCGAGGCCAAGGAGAAGATGAGCCAGGACAAGCCGGTCGAGGTCGTCGACCGGGTCACGACGGCGCTCGACGCGCCGGGGCCGTACTCGAACCCCGCGCTCGCCGAGCGGATGCGCCGCGTGCACGCCTCGATGCGGCCGGAGACCCCGCAGTGATCCCCGGCCTCCACGACGATCTGGTGCGCCTGCGCCGTCGCCTGCACGCCGACCCCGAGCTCGGCCTCGCCCTCCCGCGCACCCAGGCGCTGCTGCTCGAGGAGCTGGCGCCGCTCGACCTCGAGATCACGACCGGCCGCGGCCTCGGCTCGATCACCGCCGTCCTCCGCGGCGGCCGCCCCGGACCGGTCGTCCTGCTGCGCGCCGACATGGACGCGCTCCCCGTCGTCGAGGCGACCGGCCTGCCCTTCGCCGCGACCAACGGAGCGATGCACGCCTGCGGCCACGACCTGCACATGGCCGGGCTGATCGGCGCGGCCCGCCTGCTCGCCGCCCGGCGCGACGAGCTCGCCGGCACCGTCGTGCTGATGCTCCAGCCCGGCGAGGAGGGCTTCGCCGGCGGCCGCCTGATGATCGAGGAGGGCGTGCTCGACGCCGCCGGCGAGCGCCCGGTCGCCGCCTTCGCGATGCACGTCGACTGCTCCACCGACTCCGGCCTCTTCGTCACCCGCTCCGGCCCGATGATGGCGAGCGCCAGCGGCATGCGGATCACCGTGACCGGCACCGGCGGGCACGCCGCGTTCCCGCACCTCGCCGTCGACCCGATCCCCGCGGCCGCCGCGCTGGTGCAGGCCCTGCAGACCTTCGTCGCCCGCCGCGTGCCGGCGACCGACCCCGCCGTCGTCTCGGTCGTGAGCATCGTCAGTGACTCGACCGCGCCCAACGTCCTCGCGGCGCGGGTCGAGCTGATGCTCAACATCCGCACGCTCTCCCGCGACACCTTCGCCCTCGTCCGCTCCTCGCTCGCCGAGCTGGCCGCCGGCGTCGCCGCGGCGCACGGCTGCGGCGTCGAGACCGAGTTCATCGACTCCTACCCCGTCACCCACAACGACCCGGAGGAGACCGAGCGCGTGATCGCCGCGCTCACCGCCCGCCACGGCGCCGACCGCGTGCTCCGCCTCCCCGCGCCGTCGATGGCGTCGGAGGACTTCGCCTACGTCCTCGACGAGATCCCCGGCACGCTCCTCTTCCTCGGCACCCGCCCGCCCGGCGTCCCGGCGGAGGGAGCGCCGTCGATGCACTCCGAGTCCGCCGTCTTCGACGACGCGCTGCTCGGCCTGCACGCCGAGACCCTCGCCCAGCTGGCCCTCGACCGCTGCACGCTGATCGAGTAGCCCGAGCAGCGGGCGTCTCGAGATCCCGTCGAACAGCGTGCAGGTCTCCTCAGAAAAATCACCTAGTAGGCATGGGAGAACCATGCTGATCGAGTAGCCCGCGGAGCGGGCGTATCGAGATCCACCACCGTCAGAACGCGAGTCTGCAGACCCGCCCTGCTGACGACGGCGGGTCTCGATACGCCCCTGCGGGGCTACTCGACATTGAGAATGGTGGTGTGGTGCGGGAGGGTGTCTGACCTTCTACTCGACGGACCGCCTCGC
>NZ_SNYD01000008.1:0-156920 GCF_004362935.1 Rathayibacter sp. PhB1 | reverse complement strand
GAGATCCAGACAGCCCTGCCAGGCGTCAGATACGCAGACGAGTCAGAACCCCGCGACACACCAAGGCAATCACCGATACGCCCGCTGCGCGGGCTACTCGATCAGCATGCAGCGCGACCCCGGCTGGTCGGGCAGTCCCAGAGGGGCCTCTTCCCCTGCTGGTCGAGTAGCCCCGGAGGGGCCTCTTTCCCTGCTGGTCGAGTAGCCCCGCAGGGGCGTATCGAGACCCACCGTCGCCGGCACGGCGGGTCTGCAGGCTACTGCTCTGACGCTGGTGGATCTCGATACGCCCGCTGCGCGGGCTACTCGATCAGCATGGAGGCGATGTCAGTAGGACTGGGCCTCGGGGAGGCCGGTGCGCAGCTCGACGGGGAGGTGGGCGAGGTCGTTGTGGACGACGAGGACCGGGGGCTTGCGGGAGCGGACGCGGATTATCGTCAGGCCGCAGTTCGCCTGGTTGACGCCCAGCCAGCGCCAGTCCGGGGCGTCGAAGACGTGCCGGACGAACCAGCCGATGACGAAGTTGTGCGTGATGAGCAGGTCGTGGCGGTCCTCGCGGGACGGGGCGAGGAACTCGGCCACGGCGTCCTGCATCTGCGCGTGCCCGGCGTCGATCTCGGCCGGGGTGACGCTGCCGAAGAACGGCTCGAAGGCGCGCGGCATGTCCGGCGTCGGGCCGGAGGGGATGCAGTCGAACAGCAGCGAGGACGGCTCGATCGACAGCCCGGGCAGGACCGCCTGGAAGCGTGCGGCGGTCTCCTCCGCCCGGCGCAGCGGCGAGTGCCACGCCCCGGTGAAGGGGACGCCGCCGAGCCGCTCGGCGATCAGCCGGGCCTGGCGCTCGCCACGGGCCGACAGTGGCCCGTCGGGCATGCCGTGCTCGGCGTCCTGCTGCTCGCCGTGGCGGACGAGGTAGATGTAGTGGGACACGGAGGTCCTCCCTGGTGCGGCGCGACGGTGCGCGGTCAGCGGGTGTTCTCAGAGCGGATCAGGCCGCGGGAGTGGTCTCGATCTCGGCGATGCCGGCGAAGGTCGACTCGTCGACCGCTCCGACGGCCGAGATCGACGACGGCCCCCGGGCCAAGTCTGCCGCGAGTGCCTGGACGTCCTCCGCGCCGACGAGGGCGAGTCGGCGCAGGCTCTCGTCGAGGTCGACGAACTCGCCGAAGGTCAGCTCGGAGCGGCCGAGCCGCGACATCCGGGTGTCCGAGTCCTCCAGCGCGAGCGCCGCCGCGCCGGAGAGCTGGCCGCGGGCGCGGGCGAGCTCGTCGGCGGTGACGCCGTGCTCGGCGAGCCGGGTGAACTCGGCCAGCAGCAGCTCGGCGACGGTACCCGCCTTCGACGGCGTGCAGGCCGCGTAGAGGCCGAAGAGGCCCGCGTCGGAGTAGGACGGGGCGAACGAGTAGACGGAGTAGGCCAGGCCGCGCTTCTCGCGCACCTCCTGGAAGAGGCGCGAGGACATGCCGCCGCCGAGGATCGAGTTCAGCACGCCCATCGTCATCCGCCGGTCGTCCGCGGCGGCCAGGCCGGGGAAGCCGATCAGCAGGTTCGCCTGCTCGGTCGGGCGGTGCGTGATCGAGAGGGCGGTGCCGCGGGTGAAGACGGCCGAGCCGCCGACCCGGCGCTCGACCGGCGCGGCCGGCGTGCTGAGATCCCAGCCGTCGGCGGCGAGGACACGCTCGAGCTGGGCGACGAGCACCTCGTGGTCGACCGCTCCCGCGACCGTGACGACGAGGTCGCGCGGGCGGTAGGCGGCGCGGTAGTGCGCCCAGACGGCGTCGCGGGTGGCCTCGCCGATGATCGCGGGGGTGCCGCCGATCGGGCGCCCGAGCGGGTGGTCGCCGAAGACGGCCTCGAAGAGCCGCTCGCTGGCGACGTCGGCCGGGTCGTCGTCGGCCATCGCGAGCTCCTCGAGGATGACGCCCCGCTCGGTCTCGAATTCGGCCGGGTCGAGCAGGCTCGAGGTGACCATGTCGCCGATGACCTCGACCGCCATCGGCAGATCGCGGTCCTGCACCTTGGCGTAGTAGCAGGTGTACTCCTTGGCGGTCAGCGCGTTGTGCTCGCCGCCGACCGAGTCGAAGGCGACCGCGATGTCGAGCGCCGACCGGGTGCCCGTGCCCTTGAAGAGCAGGTGCTCGAGGAAGTGCGTGGAGCCGAAGTTGGACGGCACGGCGGGACGGCCGTCGACCGCGGGCAGGGCAGGCGCCTCGTCGCGCGAGCCGGCCGCGACCCAGAAGCCGATCGTCGCGCTGCGGGCCCCGGGCATCGCCTCGCTGAGGATGCGGACACCGCTCGAGAGGACGGTCCGGCGGACGAGCGAGCCGCCGGCGGCCCCGATGGTCGTCTCCGGCTGTTCGAGAGGGAGTGCGACACCGTGGTTCATCCGGCACAGCCTAGGCCACCTGCACCGGGTGATCCCTGCGACCCGTCAGCGGCGGGCGCGCTCCAGGGCCGCCAGGTGCCCGGCGTCGAGCTCGAGCGAGACGGCGCGCACCACCGCGTCGACGTCGGCCGGAGAGCGCGGGGCGACCGCAGCCGCGACCACTCCCGGCCGGGAGAGCAGCCAGGCCAGTGCGACGGCGGCCGGGGTGGCGGAGAGCTCGGCGCCGATGGCGTCGAGGGCGACCAGCACGCGTCGCCCGCGCCGCCCGACGTGGGCAGCGGCGAGGACGCCGTCGGGGAGCCGGCCGAGCTGCCTCCGCCCGCGCTCGACGCCGTCGAGGAAGCCGTGCGCGAGCGGCGCCGTGCAGAGCAGCGAGAGACCCTGGCCGGCCGCGACCAGACCGAGGTCGCCGTCCGCCCGGGTGCTGTCGAGCAGGCTGTAGGGCAGTTCGACGCCGGCGAACCGCGGGTGGCCGTGGCCGGCGAGCACGCGCGCCTCGAAGAGCTCCTCGGCGGCGAACCCCGAGGCGACGGCGGTGCCGACGAGACCGCGGGCGAGCAGGACCTCGACGGCGCTGAGCAGCTGGTCGAGGCGACCGGCGCCGTCGGGGCGGACTGCGAGGACGTCGAGTCGTTCGACTCCGAGGCGTCGCAGTGTCTCCTCCACCCGGGTCACCAGGGCGCGCGGGGAGGCGACGGCGGACGGGGAGCCGCCGAAGCGGCCGAGCAGCCGGAACCGATCGCGGTCGCGGTGGCCGGCGAGCCAGGCGCCGACCCGCTCCTCCCCCGTCGCGGATCCGGCGGTGTCCGCGACGACGAAGCCGTCGCCGCCCCAGGCCGCGAAGCGCTCGAGCAGCTCGGGGCCGCCGTCCTCGCGCCGCGCGAGGGCTGCGGCGTCGAGGACGAGCGGGAAGAGGGCCTCGGCCGTGTCGCCGAGAGAGCGCCGGAGGGCGGCGGGGGCCACGACGGGCCCGCTGTCCGCGAGGGGCGGATGCGCCGCGGTGCCGCGCATCGCCCGCGCGGCAGAGCCGGACTTCACCCTCGCCACTCGCCCACTCCCCCGCGGCGGTCGGGTCCGCCGGGACCGAGGGTATCCGAGCGCGGCGGGTGCCTCGCGGGGCGCCCGGGAACGCTTAACCCGATCGTTACACGGTGTTCTCCGGCGGTCTCGCGAGGGCGGCCGGAGACGGTGCGGCGACCCCGCCGGCGTCGGTGGTGGCGGCTAGATTCGGGCCATGGAGCCCCTCACCCCGACCCCCGCGACGCCCTGGTGGACGAGCGCGGTCGTCTACCAGATCTACCCCCGCTCGTTCGCCGACTCGAACGGCGACGGGTTCGGCGACCTCGGCGGCATCCGCGCGCATCTCGACCACCTCGCCGACCTCGGCGTGGACGTCGTCTGGCTGTCGCCGGTGTACCCCTCGCCGCAGCACGACAACGGCTACGACATCTCGGACTACCAGGACATCGACCCGCTGTTCGGCTCGCTCGAGGAGTTCGATCTGCTCCTCGCCGAGGCTCACGAGCGCGGGATCAAGCTGGTGATGGACCTCGTGGTGAACCACACCAGCGACGAGCACGCCTGGTTCGTGCAGTCGCGCTCCTCGCAGGAGGACGCGAAGCGCGACTGGTACTGGTGGCGTCAGGGGCGCGAGAACGCCGCTCCTGAGGCGGCGCTCGCGCCGGACGCCGAGCTCGAGGCCACCGCCGCCGCGAGCCTCGACGTCGCCGAGCCCAACGGCTGGCGCTCCTACTTCTCCGGCCCGGCCTGGACCCTCGATCCGGCGACCGACGAGTACTTCCTGCACCTCTTCGCGGTGCAGCAGCCCGACCTCAACTGGGAGAACCCGGAGGTCCGGCACGCGGTGCACGCGATGATGAACTGGTGGCTCGACCGCGGGGTCGACGGCTTCCGGATGGACGTCATCAACCTGGTCTCCAAGAACGTCGACGAGATCGACGGGCCGGGCGGCGGCTCCGGGATCGTCGGCGGGGTGGGCCCCCGGCTGCACGAGTACCTCCGCGAGATGAACGAGGCCGTCTTCGCCGGGCGCGAGGGCGCTCTGATGACGGTCGGCGAGATGCCGGGTGTCACGCTCGAGGAGGCGGTGCTCGTCACCGACCCGGAGCGGCGCGAGCTCGACATGGTCTTCCAGTTCGAGCACGTCGGCATCGACCACGGCGTCGACAAGTTCCACCCGGTCCCGCTCGATCTCGTCGCCCTGAAAGCGAATCTCGCCCGCTGGCAGGACGGACTGGCCGAGCGCGGCTGGAACAGCCTCTACCTCGGCAACCACGACCAGCCCCGGCTGGTGTCCCGCTTCGGCGACGACGGCGCCTGGCGCTACGAGTCGGCCACGCTCTGGGCGACGCTCCTGCACCTGCAGCGCGGCACGCCGTACATCTACCAGGGCGACGAGATCGGCATGACCAACGTGCCGTTCGCCGGCATCGAGGACTTCCGCGACGTCGAGTCGCTGAACTACTACGCCGAGGCGGTGGAGGAGCGCGGCGAGGACCCGGAGCAGGTGCTCGCCGGGCTGCGCGCGCAGAGCCGCGACAACGCGCGGACGCCGGTGCAGTGGGACGGCGGACCGCAGGCCGGCTTCACGACCGGCGAGCCGTGGATCCCGGTCAACCCGAACCACGTCGAGGTCAACGTCGCGGCCGACCGCTCGGCGGAGCGCTCCGTCTTCGAGTACTACCGCGCGCTGATCGCGCTGCGGCACGAGGACGAGACGGTGCAGCTGGGCCGCTTCGCCCTGCTCGAGGCCGAGCATCCGACGCTCTTCGCCTTCACGCGCACCGGGGCGAGCGAGCTGCTCGTGGTCGGCAACGTCTCCGGCGAGCCGCTCGAGGTCGCGCTGCTCGAGGAGTGGGCCGGAGCCGAGACGGTGCTGGGCAACGTCGCGGGCGCGTCGGGGTCGACGCTCGGGCCGTGGGAGGCGCGCATCCTGCGTCGCTGACCGCAGGCCCGGCCTGTGCTGCCGGCCGACCTGCGGAGCCGCCGCTCAGGCGGAGGCGCGGTCGAGCTGGGCGATCTCGCTCCGGGTGATCGGCAGCGTGGCCGCTCCGAAGATCGACGCCAGCTCCTCGGCGCCGCGGGCGCGCACGATGACGGCCGAGACCTCCTGGTGCGCGAGCACCCAGGCGAGCGCGGCGGTGCCGGGATTGCTGCCGTGCGCCTCCGCGACCTCGTCGAGCGCCGCGAGCACCTTGTTGCCGTGCCGGCCGACGTAGTCGAGCGCGGCCTCGAACATGACCGACTCCGGCTCGTCGGAGCGGTGGCGCAGCCGCCCGGTGAGGTAGCCGCTCGCGAGCGGCAGGCGGGCGAGGGTGCCGAGACCCTGGCGGAGCACCTCGGGGGCGACGTCCGCCTCGTAGTGCTTGCGCTCCATCAGGTTGTACTCGGCGATCACCGCGGTGAACGCGGGCAGGCCGAGGTCGCGGGCGGCCGCCTCCGCCTCGGCCAGGGCGGCTCCGCTGAAGTGGGCCGCACCGAGGGCGCCGACCGAGCCGTTCTCGATGAACGGGGCGACGGCGGCGAGGCTCTCGGCGATCGGGACCTCCGGGTCCTCGCTGTCGAAGGAGAGCAGGTCGATCCGGGTGCCGAGCCGCTCGAGGCAGCCCTCGATCGCGACCCGCACGTCCTCGGCCGCGAGGCCCGGGGCGTCGGGGTGGCGGCCGACCTTGGTGGCGACGAGCAGCTCGTCGCGCCGGGTGGACTGCTCGAGCCAGCGGCCGATCATGTACTCGCTGCGCCCGGTGGCGTAGTGGTCGGCGGTCGAGATCAGGGTGCCGCCGAGCTGTGCGAACGCGTCGAGCACCTCGGTGGTCTCGTCGATGCTCGCGGCCCAGCCGAAGACGGAGCCGTCGAGGGCGACCGGGTGCACGGGCAGACCGGTGGCTCCGAGGAGGCGGGGCGGAAGGGGCGTCTCCGGCGCGAGGGCCGGGGGCGTCGAGTCGGTCACGGGGTCCTCCGGTCGGGGCGGTGCGACGGCACGGTCCCGCCACCGTACCCCAGGAACGAGGGACGGCCCGACGCCGGACCGGACGGCCACCGCCCCCGGGAACGACGGACCCCCGCCCCACGGGAGTGGGACGGCCACCGCCCGGGAACGACGGACGCCCGCCCCACCGGAGTGGGACGGGCGTCGGTCGTGCGGGAGGGATCAGCTCTCGGCGGGGACCTCGACGGGCGCCTCGGCGTCCTCGGCCACGACGGGCGCGAGGGACAGCTTGCCGCGGTCGTCGATCTTGGTGATCGAGACGAGCAGCTTCTGGCCGACTCCGAGGACGTCCTCGACGTTCTCGACGCGCTTGCCACCGGCGAGCTTGCGGACCTCGCTGATGTGCAGCAGTCCGTCCTTGCCGGGGAGGAGCGAGACGAACGCACCGAAGGTCGCGATCTTGACGACGGTTCCGAGGAACTGCTCGCCGACCTCGGGGTTGGTCGGGTTCGCGATGGCGTTGACCTGGGCACGAGCGGCCTCGGCCGACGGACCGTCGACGGCGCCGATGTAGACGGTGCCGTCCTCCTCGATGGAGATGTCGGCGCCGGTCTCGTCCTGGATCGCGTTGATCGTCTTGCCCTTGGGGCCGATCAGCTCGCCGATCTTGTCGACGGGGATCTGGACCGAGATCACGCGGGGCGCGGTCGGGGCCATCTCGTCGGGCTGGTCGATGGCCGCCGTGAGCACCGCGAGGATCGTGGTGCGGGCGTCCTTGGCCTGCTTGAGCGCGGCGTCGAGGACCGACGACGGGATGCCGTCGAGCTTCGTGTCGAGCTGGATGGCCGTGACGTACTCGGAGGTGCCGGCGACCTTGAAGTCCATGTCGCCGAGCGCGTCCTCGGCGCCCAGGATGTCGGTCAGCGCCGCGTAGCGGGTGTGACCGTCGACCACGTCGGAGACGAGGCCCATCGCGATGCCCGCGACCGGGGCGCGCAGCGGCACACCGGCGTTGAGGAGCGACAGGGTCGACGCGCAGACGGAGCCCATCGAGGTGGAGCCGTTGGAGCTGAGCGCCTCGGACACCTGGCGGATCGCGTAGGGGAACTCCTCGCGGCTCGGCAGCACCGGAACGAGGGCGCGCTCGGCGAGGAAGCCGTGCCCGATCTCGCGACGCTTCGGCGACCCGACGCGGCCGGTCTCACCGGTCGAGTAGGGCGGGAAGTTGTAGTGGTGCAGGTAGCGCTTCTTCGTGACGGGCGACAGCGAGTCGATCTGCTGCTCCATCTTGAGCATGTTCAGCGTGGTGACACCCAGGATCTGGGTCTCGCCGCGCTGGAAGATCGCCGAGCCGTGGACGCGCGGGATGACCTGCACCTCGGCGTCGAGCGGTCGGATGTCGGCCAGGCCGCGGCCGTCGATGCGGACGCCGTCGCGGAGGATGCGGCCGCGGACGACCACCTTCGTGACGGACTTGTACGCGGCGCCGACCTGCGCGAAGGCCTCGGCGGAGAGGCGGCCGGAGGCGATGCGCTCGGCGATCTGCTCCTTGACCTTCGCCTTGAGGGCGTCGTCGGCGTCCTGACGCTCGACCTTGTCGGCGATCTGGTAGACGCGGACGAGCTCGTCGTAGCTGAGCTCGGCGACGTTGTCGTAGGTCTCCTGCGCGTAGGGCAGGAAGACCGGGTAGTCCTTGACCGGCTTCGCGGTCTCGGCGGCCAGCTTCGACTGCGCCTCGACGAGCGCGCGGAGGAAGGGCTTGGCGGCCTCGAGGCCCTGGGCGACGACGGCCTCGTCGGGCTTGGTGGCGCCCGCCTTGATGAGGTTCCACGAGACGTCGGTGGCCTCGGCCTCGACCATCATGATGGCGACGTCCGAGGAGCCGTCCTCGTTGGTGACGACGCGGCCGGCGACGGTGAGGTCGAAGACGGCGTTCTCGAGCTGCGAGGCCTTGGGGAAGGCGACCCACTGGTCGTTGCCGGAGCCGTCGGACATGAGCGCGAGGCGCACACCGGCGACCGGGCCCGAGAAGGGCAGGCCGGAGATCTGGGTCGAGGCGCTCGCGGCGTTGATCGCGAGGGCGTCGTAGAACTCGTCCGGGGCGATGCTGAGGACCGTGATGACGATCTGGACCTCGTTGCGCAGGCCCTCGACGAACGAGGGGCGCAGCGGCCGGTCGATCAGACGGCAGACCAGGATCGCCTCGGTGGAGGGACGGCCCTCGCGGCGGAAGAACGAGCCGGGGATCTTGCCGGCGGCGTAGGAGCGCTCCTCGACGTCGACGGTCAGCGGGAAGAAGTCGAAGTTGTCCTTCGGGTTCTTCGACGCCGAGGTGGCGGAGAGGAGCATGGTGTCCTCGTCGAGGTACGCGGCGACCGCGCCCTGAGCCTGCTGCGCGAGGCGGCCGGTCTCGAAGCGGACGGTGCGGGTGCCGTACGAGCCGTTGTCGAGAACGGCTTCGGCGAATGTGATTTCAGGACCTTCCAAGAGGTCTGTCTCCTTAACGTCTGCAGCGGCACCCCTCTGGGCGCCGGCGTTCGTCGGAGCGGCATGACGGTCAGGAATCGCACGCGATCCCACGGCAGGGCTTCGCGCCGTGCCGTCGTGTGGAGGGCGTTCGTGCTGGCCACCAGTAGAAGGGCTCCGGGTCTGCCCGACATCGTCCACTGCGCTGCAGCAGCGCGTGATGTCGCGAACCGGGACTCCACCACCGAGGACCAGCTTCCTGCCGGCCTGCTCCGTGGTTCGAACCCGACGGCGACCGGCGGTCGCTTCCGGATTCGGAACCGGTTCATGCTATCAGTGCGGGCCCCGATCGACCAGGAACCGCGGGAGTGCCGCGCGGCTCCGCCCCGGGAGCACCGCCGCACGGCTACCAGATCGTGCCGGCCCCGACGGTGATCGCCGCGAGCATGAGGGCGCCGAGGACGAGTCCGACCACCGCGCGGGTGACGCCCGCGCCCCGCCGCGCGCCGCCCTTGACGAGGCCGACGACGCCGAAGACGACGGCGAGCACGTCGAGCGGGCCGCCGAGCAGCAGGCCGATGAACAGCGGGATCGGCGTGAGGAGCAGCCCGAGGATCCCGAGGACGAGAGACGCGGTCGCGGCGGCGTTGCCGACGGCGGGTGCCGCGGGCGCGAGCGGAGCGTGGTGCCCGGTCCAGGCCCGGCCGTCCCAGTAGCGCTGCGTGTTCACCTGAGCGGGATCCGGGTACCAGCCGGGCGGCGGACCGGCGGGGGCGGGGCTGCCCCAGAACTCCGCCGGGGACGACGATCCCTGCGGCCCCCGGTCGTCAGCCACGGGTCTCGTGCATCAGCAGCTGGACCCGGAGACCGCCCTTGCCCTTCACGATGCGGGCGGGGATGCGCGGCTGCTTGCCGGCCTCGGTGAGCCGGGCGAGCGCCGCCTCGACCACGTTCTCCAGACCGCGCGGGACGTAGCCCACGAGGTCGGTCGGCCGGTGGTTCGCGAAGAGCCGGACCGGCATCGGGGCGTCGGTGCGCTCCTCCTCGATCGTGCGGCGCGGGATGACCGCCGTGATCTCCTCCTCGCCGAGGGCGTGCACGCGGGCCAGCTCGTCCTGGTGCGGCAGGGAGTCGGCGATGCCGAGTAAGGTGTCGCCGCGCTTGGACTTGGGCCGCAGCTCGTAGTCGTAGTCGTCGAGCTTGCCCGAGCCGCGGTCGCCGGCGGGCAGGGGGTCGGAGTCGGAGCGGCCGAACGAGAAGAGCTTCATGCCTCCATCATGGAGCGCCGGGGCCGCCCGTGTCGCGGGCCGCGCCCGCCTCCCGCGGCGGGCGTCCTCAGACGGCCGAGCGCAGCATCCGCGCGATGGCCACCAGCACCAGCGCGAGCACGATCGCCACGAAGCCGACCAGCACCGGGACCGCGGGGAGGACGGCGAGCGCCGCGCCGATCAGGAGGACCGGGACCGCGAGACCGACGTAGGAGGCGAGGAACATCCCGGCGAGGACCTCGCCGCGGGTCTCGTCCGAGGCGAGCGAGCCGGCGACCCCGAGCGCCAGGCGGAAGATCAGGCCGACGCCGGCCCCGGCGATCACGCCGCCGCCGATGAAGGCGGGCAGCACCACGGCGACGGCGCCCCAGGCGACGAGCACGAGCCCGACGGTGAGGGCCGTGGCCGAGAGGATCAGCGCGCGGCGGACGGGCAGTCGCGCGGCGGTCAGCTGGGCGACGGCTCCGGCCGCGAAGACGCCGAACGAGACGACGCCCGCCAGCAGGTGCGAGGTCTCGCCGAAGCGGCCGGCCAGGAAGGTCGGCGCGAGCGAGGTGAAGAGGCCGAAGACGGCGAAGCCGGCGAACGCGCCGACCGCGGCCGACAGGAAGGTGCCGCGCGAGGCGGCGGGGACGGCGAGCCGCTGCGGGCGGTAGGCGGGCAGCTCCTCGCGGCGCTCGACGGTCTCGGGGACCAGGGCGACCGCGATGCCGAGCACGACGAGCAGCACCAGGAAGACCTCGTAGGGCACCACGAGGGGGCGGTCGACGGTCACCGCGAGGACGCCGCCGATCAGCGGGCCGAGGGCGAGGCCGCCGACGTTGACGAGGGTCGAGACGGCGCGCGAGGCGCCGGGTCCCTCCTCCGGCCGGGCGATCGCGCGGAGCTCGGAGAGGTGCGCGGTCGCGGTCGCGGTGAGCGCGCCGACGCCGATGCCGGTCAGCAGCCGGGCGACGATCAGCCCCGGCACGTCCGGCCAGAGCAGGAAGACGATGCTCGCCAGCACCTCGACGAGGATCGCGGCGAGCAGGATGCGCCGACGGCCGAGCCAGTCGCTGACGTGACCGGCGAGGAAGAGGCTGGCCACCACTCCGACGGCGTAGGCCGCGAAGATCACGGTGACCACGAAGGCGGGGAAGCCGTCGCGCTGCTGGTAGATCGCGTAGAGCGGGGTCGGCACCGTCGAGAAGGCCATCACGGAGAGGAAGGCGACCGCGATCACCCAGAAGCCGAGGTGGTGCCCGAGCTCGGGGCGGCGTGAGGCGGAGGAGGCGGTGCGGGCGGTCGTGCGCTCGGCGGGGGTTCCGGAGGTCGGCATGCGCCCAGACTGCTCCTCCCGATCGTCCACGTCCAACGGAGGATCGTGGACGCATTGATCGACGATCCTGCATGATTCACGGATGGACGATCGTCAGCTCGCCGCCTTCGTCGCCGTCGCGGAGGAGCTCAGCTTCACCCGCGCGGCCGCCCGCCTCTACGTGGTGCAGTCGACGCTGTCGGCGACCGTCCGCGCGCTCGAGCAGGACCTGGGGGCGCCGCTGTTCACCCGCTCGACGCGGCGCGTGGCGCTGACGGCCGTCGGCGAGGCGCTGCTGCCCTCGGCCCGCGCGGCGATCGACAGCGTCGACCGGATGCGCTCGCTCGCGGCGGAGGACGCGGCGGGGCTCCGCGGCCGGGTCCGGGTCGGCACCTTCTCGGCGCTCGACATCCTCGACCTGCCGGGTGTCCTCGGTGCGTTCCGGCGGCGGCATCCGCTGGTGGACCTGCTCCTGCGCACCTCGCCGAGCGGATCGACCGGGCTGGCGGAGGACCTGCGCCGCGGCCGGCTCGACGTGGCGCTGCTCGCGCTGCCGGTCGCCGAGCTGGACGATCTCGCCGTGACGACCGTCGTCCGCGACCGCTACGTGCTGCTGGTCGACAGCGCGGACCCGCTGGCGGGGCTGGTGCGGCCCTCCCCCGCGGACCTGGAGGGCGCGGCGTTCATCGACACCCCGTCCGGCTTCGGCAACCGCGTCAGCGTGGACCGGGCCTTCCGCGCGGCGGGAGCGACGCGGCGGGTCGCGACCGAGGTCGCCGACCTGCCCGCGATCCCGCTCTTCGTGCAGGCCGGTCTGGGACCCGCGGTGGTCCCCCGATCGGGTATCGCGCCGCTGGAGGGGGTGACCGCGATCGAGCTCGACTGGCCCGGACTGGTATGGGAGGTGTCGGTCTGCAGTGCGCAGCGTCCCTCCGCGGCCGTGCAGGCCCTCACCGCGCTGCTGGCGGAGCGGACCGGGGCGGTCTGACGCCTCGGCCGGTCGGCCCGGCGGGCGCTCAGCCCTCGCGAAGCGGCCCGCGGACGATCGAGTCGCCGGAGTGCTGCGGGTCGCCGTCGTCGGGCTCCTCGGAGATGTCGACGAGCGAGTACTCGGCGAGGTCGATGTCGGCGGGGACCGTGAAGCGGCCGTCCGTGCCGTCCAGCACCCCGAGCCCCACCAGTCCGGTGGTGTCGGCGGCGATCAGCCAGACCTCGCGGTAGGAGTCGGTCGCGCCGGCCGCGTCGAGGTGCACGACCAGCTGCCGCTCGCCGTCGGCGTCCTCGAGCTCGGCGCTGCCGCTCGCCCCCTGCCAATCGGGGAAGGCCGCGAGGTCGGCGCGGGCGACCACGACCGCGTCGGTGCCCTGCGAGGCCTGCAGCCAGAAGCCGCCGACGACGCCGATCGCCAGGGCCGCGAGGGCGGCGAGCGCCGCGGGGAGCAGCCGGCGAGCGCGCGGTCGACGGTGCGAGGGCGTGTGGCGGCCCACCGGGAGCGCGGTGACCGGGGCGATCGGCGCATCCGCGGTCCCCAGCGCGAGCTCGCCGCGGATCCGGTCCCAGACCTCCGCCGGAGGCGCCTCGAGGGTCAGCGAGCGGCTCTGCCGGCCGAGACCGGCGGCGTGGCCGAGCTCGACCAGCTGCTGAGCGCACTCGGGGCACGCCTCGAGGTGGGCGGCGGCGTCGACGGAGGAGTCCTCGCCGAGGGCGAGGAGGGCGAGCTCGTCGGGATCGAGATGCGTCATGGGCTGCTCACCTCCAATCGGGAGCGGAGTCTGTCGAGACTGCGGCGGATGTGGCTCTTGACGGTGCCGAGCGGCAGGCCGGTCCGCTCGGCGATCTCGGTGTGGGTCAGGTCGTCGTAGAAGGCGAGGCTCATCACCCGCCGCGGGACCGGATCGAGGCGGGCGAGCTCGTCGGCCACCAGGACTCGCTCCTCGAGGTCGACCGCGGGCTCGCCCTCGTCCACCGGGGCGACCGCGACCAGTGCGGCGGTGAGCCGGCGCTCGCGCGAGCGGTTCTCGTGGGCGTCCGCGATGCGCTTGCGCGAGATCCCGACCAGCCAGGCGCCGAGCGCCGCGCGGCCGGGGTCGAAGCTGCCGCGCCCGGTCCAGGCGGAGACGAAGACGCGCTGGACCACGTCCTCGGCGTCGCCGCGGTCGCCGAGCGAGCGCAGGGCGAGGGTGAAGACGAGCGGGGACCAGCGCGAGTAGGCCTCGGCGAGCGCCGACTCCTCCCCCGCCGCGAAGCGCAGGCCGAGGCGCTGGACGAGGGCGCGCTCGTCGGCGGCCTCGTCGTCGGGCTCGCGGGACTGGGCGTCGCTCAGGGGGGTCCTCCTGGACTGGGGGCGGCAGCGGGGCCCGGTCGCGAGTGGCTCTGCGGCCTGCGGCGCTGCGGTGATGCTCATGCTACGGCTCGCTCACGGCGGGAGCACGGAAGCGGCCGGCGGGAGTCATCGTCGGGCGGTCACGGCGAGGGGGTCGCGGTGACGACCACGTTGCTGAGGTAGTGGCGGGTGTCGTAGTCGAAGTCGCCGCCGCAGGTGATCAGGACCAGCCGGGCGGCGCCGTCCTGGACGAAGACGCTCGAGAGGTCGACCGTGGTCTTCTCCGTGGTCTCGACGGTGTCCACCGTATAGACGCGCTGGACGCCGTCCTCGCCCGTCAGGCCTATGCGCTGGCCGGGCTGCGCCTTCTTCAGCTCGGCGAACGGGCCGAGCCCGTAGGTGAGGGAGTCGACGTGTGCGGCGATCACGGTCGTCCCCTCGGTGGCGTCGAGGCCGCGGCCGTAGCGGTACCAGCCGGCCACGTCGGTGTCGGGGACGAGCTCCATCGTGCCGTCGTCGGCGACGCCGACCGGCTGCACGGGCATGTCGATCGGCAGGCCGTCGACGACCAGCCGGGTGGGCGGCAGCGTGACGGGTGCGGGCGTCGCGCCGAGCCGGGCGTCGGCCACCGGCACGTCCGGCACGGCGGCGGCGGGAGCGGGAGTGCTGGAGGGGATCGCGGCCGGCGTCGACGCCTGGATCAGCGGGCTCGCGTCAGGGGCGGGCACGACCCCGACCGCCTGTGCCGAGCAGCCGCCGAGGCCGAAGCCGACCGCGATCGCGCCGACCACGAGGAGAGCGCGCGGCCGGGTGGGGATCCTGCTCATCACGTCCTCCTCTCGTCGTGGTCGGCGGCCGGCCCGGGTGCGGGGGCACACCGGGCCGGCGGTCTTCGGTGCCGGTCGGGGACCGGCGGTCTTCGGTGCCGGTCAGCGACCGGCGGTCGTCCGCGTCGGTCAGCGACCGGCGACGGCCTTGCGGCGGCCGACCAGCGCGGCGCCGATCAGCGCGAGCGAGGCGAGCGCGGCAGCGCCCCACCAGCCCGCGGCCGAGTCGGTGCGGTTGTCGGCGGCGAGGCCGGCCTCACCGGCGGGGACACCGGACGGCGACGAGTGCAGACCGCCGATGGTCTGCGTCGCGAGGGCGAGGTTGCCCTTCTCCAGGCTGCCCCAGGCGTAGACGATCGTGTTGACGCCCTCCTGGACCTGGACGTCGGCCGGCCCGATCACCGGAGCGGTGGTCCCGGTCGCGGCGACCACGGTCGAGATCGTGGCCGGAGCGAGGTTGAGGATGCCCTCGTTCGGGTTGGTCACGTTCGTCAGCACGGGCGAGCCGCCGGCGAGGATGTCCACGGCGGGCGCCGCGGCGATGTGGCGGACCGTGAGGCGTCCCTCTCCGGCCGCAGTGGCCGAGATGTCGTTCGGGAACAGCGTCGCGGTGGGGGTGTTGTCGGGCTTGAGGTGCGCGGCGACGGTGTAGCTCTTGCCGGCCTCGAGCGCGAGGTCGACCGGGCCGATGACCGGGGCGCTCGCGTCGGCGGCGTCCGCGGCGGTGATCGCGACGGTGTAGGTGCCGGTGGGCAGGTCGAGCGGTCCGGCCAGCGAGCCGGGCGTGAAGTCGTCGAGCGTCAGTGCTCCGTTGACGTACACGTCGACCGGGGTGTCGGGGACCGCGTGCAGCACGTAGAGGTCGGCCGAGTCGGCGTCGGCCGCGCTCGCGGGGGCGGCGGCGAGACCGGCGACGGCGAGGGTGCCGAGGCACGCTCCGGCGAGCAGGCGGTGGGTGAGGCGGGAGGTGGTCACGGTGTTCCTCTTTCACGATGGGACCCGCGGGCGGGTCGGTGGGTTCTCGAGAAGGGCCTTCACCACTACTTCCGGCCGAGGGGCCTCCGCGGATGCACCGGACCGGAGAATTCTCGAAGGAATTCCCGCCCCTCCCCGCTTCGGTCGCGCTCAGGGCCTGGTCAGCTGCCGGTTCCGGGTCTAGCCTCCGAGCAGAGGGAGTCCCGCATGGTGCGTCGAGGCACGGTGGCGTCCGCGCTCGATCGGGTGCGGCGGGGTCGAGTGCGGCCGGGCGGCCTTCCCGGGGACGCTGTCCGCGGCGACTCCCCCGGCCGGCTCCTCGGCGCGGGCGCGGCCTCCGTCGTCGCGATCGCGGTGCTCGCTCTCGCGCTCGGCGCGCTCGCTCCCCTCGCCGCCCTGCCCTCCTCGGCGGGAGCGTCCGCGGGCCCGTGCGACGAGCCTCGCGAGCTGCTCGCCTCCTCCTCGGTGCTCGACCGCGAGGGCGAGGCGCTGGCGGGGCACCTGCTCGCCTGCGTCGACGACGACCACCGGAGTCTGACAATCCACAACGGCACCCCCGTGGTCTGGGTGCTGAGCGATCCGTCGGTGCGCGGAGTCGTCGGCCAGGACGACCCCCGCCGGGACGCCGGCGTCACCGGCCTGCTGAGCTCCTACTCCGCGCGGATCGGGCACGGACTGGTGCTCGCCCCGGGAGCGTCCGCCGCGATCTCGGCGGGACCGGGCCGGCTGGCGCCGCGACCGGACGAGGAGGCGACGCGGCTCTTCCTCGCGCTGACCGCGATCGTCGGCGCGCAGGACCAGGTGCGCGCCACCGAGCCGCCGCGGGCGCCGCGGAGCGTCGTGCGGACGGCGGCGCTGACCTGCGCGCTCGCGCTCGTGCGGGACGGCGCCGCCCCCGGGGGCCCCTCGATCACCCGGGCCGCCGGCGAGCCCGCCTGCGCCGACGCCTGGCAGCGGGCGCAGGCGAAGGCCCTCGACGACCGGTGGACCCTGCCCGGTCTCGCCGAGGCCCTGGCGCTGCCCGGACGGCCGGAGGAGGACGCGGCGCTCGCGCGGTCGGCGGCCGACTGGTTCGCGGCGTCGGCCGGCTTCTCCTGGGGCGGGGTCGACCGACCGGAGCGCCTGGACTGAGCGGAGCCCCTCGGTGCTCCGACCCGGGAACGCGGAACGGGCCGCCCTCCCGGAGGAGAGCGGCCCGTTCTGAAGAAGATCGCGGTGTCATCGAGACCCCGCGCTCGACCCGGTGAGGGGAGGAGCGAAGGGGACTATCGACGCAGGCCGAGACGCTCGATCAGCGAGCGGTAGCGGCTGATGTCCACGTCCGACAGGTAGCCGAGGAGTCGACGGCGCTGACCCACGAGCAGCAGCAGACCACGACGCGAGTGGTGGTCGTGCTTGTGCTCCTTGAGGTGCTCGGTGAGGTCCTTGATCCGCTTGGTCAGGACGGCCACCTGCACCTCGGGGGATCCGGTGTCACCGGGGTGGGTCGCGTACTCTTCGATGATCGCCTTCTTGACGTCTGCTTCGAGTGCCATGAATGGGATCCCCTCTCTCTCGTTGCGCGGTGCCCGGCGCCTGATGCGTGGGCTCTCTTGATCCGCGGCCGTTGGACGGCAACCTGAGGAGTCTACCAGAGCGCAGGGGCCGGTGGTCGAGCGGATCGGTTGCCGGCCGGCGGGGACCGGTGGGTCAGGCGCCGACGGCCCGGTTCCAGAGCTCGACGAGCCACGGCGAGACGAGCAGCTCCCAGAAGAGGACGACGAGCACGTTCAGCACGACGCCGATCCAGCCGGCGATCGCCGGACGGCCCTCGCGGCGTCGCGCGCGAATCGAGGAGACGCCGAGCAGCACGCCGGCGAGCAGGAGCGCGTGGATGATCGCGGTGTAGAGGACGCCGACGAGCAGGTCGCTGACGGCCTGGTCGCCCGGGTAGGCGCCGAGCGAGATGATCGCGTACCAGACGAAGAACGCGATCGGGACGACGACGATCGCGAGGAGGATCGAGGCCGTCGCGGCGCCGTAGCGACGACGGAGCGCGGCGAAGCGGCCCCCCGAGGCCGCGGCGCTCGAGCTCGCGGTGCGGGTCCGGGTGCGCGGAGCGGGGGCGGCGGCGCGGCGCGCGGGGGCGGCGCCGGCGACGCGCGACGCGGTGGTGCGCGGGCGTCGGGGCGCGCCGTCGGATGACGTGCTCATGCTCCCCACCCTACGGGCTCCGTCCTGACGGCCCCGTGCGGCCGATCGCCGCGCGGCACGACCGCGCAGCACCGCCGCGCAGCACCACCGCGCTGCACCACCGCCATCGCCTCCGCACAGTCCCTGCGGGCAGGCACGAGAATGGAGCGGGTGAGCCAGCCCCCCTCCGCGCCCCGGCGCAGCCACGTCGTCGACCTCTCCCCCCTCCGCGAGTCCCCCGCCTTCGCCCGCCTCTGGGCGGGCAACGTGATCTCGGGCATCGGCGGGCAGATGACGATCGTCGCAGTCGGCCTGCACATCTACGAGCTGACCGGCTCGACGCTCGCCGTCGCGATGGTCGGCGTGGTGGCGCTGGTGCCGACCGTGATCGCCGGGCTGTACGGCGGCATGCTCGCGGACGCGTTCGACCGGCGGCTGGTGCTGCTGCTCTCCGCGATCGTCGCCTGGGGCTCGACCGCGGCGATCGCGGCGCTCGCCTGGTTCGGGGCGGAGACTCCGCTGACGCTCTACGCGCTGACGGCGGTCAACGCGGTGGCGACGACCATCATCGGCGCGACCCGGATGACGGTGGCGCCGCGGCTGCTGCGGCTCGAGCTGGTGCCGGCGGCGGCGGCGCTCGGCGGTATCGCGGGCGGCGTGGAGGTGACGGTCGGGCCGGCTCTCGCGGGCGTGCTGGTCGCCTCCTCCGGCTTCGCGGTGACCTACACGATCGACGTGGTGCTCTTCCTCGCGGCGTTCCTCGGCATCGCCGGGCTGCCGGCGCTGGTGCCCGAGGGCGAGCGGCAGCGGCCGGGGCTGGAGTCGCTGCGCTACGGGCTGCGGTTCTTGCGCGGGGCACCGAACATCCGGCTGTCCTTCCTCGTCGACATCGTGGCGATGACGTTCGGGCAGCCGCGGGTCGTCTTCCCGGCGGCGGCCGCGCTGCTGCTGGGCGGCGGGGCGGTGACCGTCGGCTTCCTCACCGCGGCGTACGCGGTCGGGGCGCTGCTGAGCAGCGTCTTCTCCGGGCGGCTGACCGGGGTGCGGAGTCAGGGGCTTGCGATCGGGCGGTCGATCCAGGCCTACGGGGCGCTGATCGTCGGCTTCGGCGCGGTGCTGCTGGTGGCGGAGCTGACGGCGCACGACGCCTCGGAGCCGAACCTCGGCCTGATCGCGGCGGCCTCGGTCGCGCTCGCGGGAGCCGGTGCGGCCGACAACGTCAGCTCGATCTTCCGGCAGACGATGCTGCAGACCGCGGTGCCCGACAACATGCGAGGGCGGCTGCAGGGCGTCTTCATCGTGGTGGTGACGGGCGGACCGCGGGTCGGCGACCTCTACACGGGACTGCTCGCCTCGCTCGCGCTGCTCTGGCTGCCGCCGCTGGCCGGCGGCCTCGCGATCGTCCTGATCCTGGCGGCGGTGCTGCGGCTCAGCCCGGGCTTCCGGCGCTACGACGCGCTGCACCCGGTGGCCTGAGGGACGGGGAGGGGCGACCGCGCCGCACCCCGCTGGACGGGCGTGCGACGCGGTCGAGGGGCTACTCGCCCGCGTAGGCGCCGGCGGCGTTGCCGTCGGTCAGGTCGTCCGAGACCTCGCCGCTGTCGTCGTCGCGTCCCTCGACGCGGACGGGGCGGTAGACGTGCATGCCGTCGATCTCGCCGTCGAGCTCCCAGACGACCTCGACCTCCTCGCCGTCGATGTCGGCGAGGCGGGTGAGGGAGCGCTGCGGGGAGCCGTCGATGAGTTCGAGGCGGATGCTCTCCTGCTCCGCGCCGCTGTCGAGCATGGCCGTGTACGTGGTGGTGTCCATCCCTCGACGCTAGCCAGGCGGTCGACGCACTCGCCACCCCTTGCGGCGTCCGTGCTTCCGCGTAGCGTCGGCAGCATGACCGACACCACCATCACCCCCGCCACGGACGACGACCGCGCTCAGATCACCGAGATCGTGAAGAGCGCGAAGATCGGACTCCTCACCACCGTCAACGAGACCGGGCAGCTCGTCAGCCGGCCGCTCGCCGCGCAGGACGTCGACTTCGACGGCGACCTCTGGTTCTTCACCCAGGACCCGTCGGCGAAGGTCGACGACATCCGCGCCAACCCGAGCGTCAACGTCGCGTTCGAGTCGAAGAAGGGCTACCTGTCGGTGGCCGGCTCGGCGACCGTCGTGCACGACCCCGCCAAGGTGGACGAGCTGTGGTCGCCCTCGATCTCGGCCTGGTTCCCCGACGGCAAGGACGACCCGAGCGTCGCGCTGCTGCGCGTCTCGGCCGAGACCGTCGAGCTCTGGGTGACCGACTCCCCCGCCCCCGTCGTGCTCTTCAAGGTCGCCAAGGCGGCCGTCACCGGCGGCCAGCCCGACATCGGCGAGAACCGCACCGTCTCCTTCGAGTAGCCGCGGCTCCTTCCCCTCCGCGAGATGCCACTTGTGCACGCTTTTCACGGCGTGTCGCGCTCATAAGTGGCATCTCGCGGAGGGGGGCAGGGGCTACGGGCCGCCGAAGCGCTCGGTGCGGACGCGGGCGGGGTCGTGGCCCTGGGCGACGAGGGCCGTCGCGACGGCCTCGACGAAGGCGGTGGGGCCGCAGACGTAGACCGTCGGCTCCTCGGAGGCGGGGATCGCCGTCGCGGCCAGCAGCTCGGGCGTGAGCCGACCCGCGGGACGGGCGGCATCGGGCGGGGCGACGCGGGTGTACACGAGCTCGGTCTCGACGCCACCGCGGTCGGCGGGCAGCTCGCCGAGTGCGCGCAGGTCGTCGCGGTAGTAGGCGAAGACGCTGGAGCGCACGGAGTAGAGCAGGCGCATCGGGGCGGCGCTGCCGACACGGCCGTGCTCGCGGGCCATCGCCATCAGCGGGACCAGCCCGCTGCCGCCGGCGATCAGCTGCACCGGCTCGGTCTGCTCGGGACGCCAGACGAACCAGCCGCCGATCGGACCGCGCACCTCGAGCCGGTCGCCGGCCTCCAGCCCCTCGACCAGGTACGGCGAGACCTCGCCGTCGTCGAGGCGCTCGACGGCCAGCTCGACGCGCTCGCCGTCGGAGGGCGCGCCGATGGAGTAGGAGCGGCTCGCCTGGTAGCCGTCGGGTGCGGTCAGCCGCACGTCGAGGTGCTGCCCGGCGAGGTGCCCGGGCCAGCCGGGGACGCGGAGCGCGATGAGGCGTGAGGTCGGAGTGAGCGGCAGGACCGACTCGGTCACCGCCTCCGTCCAGATCACCAGTAGCGCTCCTCCTTCCAGGGATCGCCGTGCATGTGGTAGCCGTTCTGCTCCCAGAAGCCGGGCTCGTCGCCGGGCATCAGGCGGAGGCTGCGGACCCACTTCGCGCTCTTCCAGAGGTAGAGGTGCGGCACGAGCAGCCGCGCGGGTCCGCCGTGCTCGGCCGCGAGCGGCGCGCCCTCGAACTCGGTCGCGATCCAGGCCTTGCCGTCGCGGATCTCGGAGAGCGGCAGGTTGGTCGTGTAGCCGCCGTAGCTCTGCGCCATCACGAAGCCGGCGTCACTCTCGATGCCGTCGAGCAGGAGGTCGACCGAGACGCCGCGCCAGTTGGTGGCGAGCTTGGACCAGCGCGTGACGCAGTGGAGGTCGGTGTGGATGTCCTCGCGGGGCAGCGCGGCGAACTCGTCCGCCGTCCAGCGGCGCACTCCGGCGGGGCCGGCGTCGATCGAGAAGGCCCATTCGTGGATGTTCGGGGTCGGCCCGATCGAGAGGACGGGGAAGCCCTTCTCCAGGTACTGGCCCGGCGGGATGTCCGGGTTCTGCTCGCGCTTGCCGAAGAAGCCCCGCGTGATGATGCCCATGTCCGCCTCAAGTCCTCGGGTGCGCCCCGGTCCGTGGATGCCGCTCGTCGCTCGCCAGGCTAGCGCGCGGCGCCCCGCTACCGCATCGGGCCGCGAGCAGCGAGCCCGCGACCGTGTCGGGGGTGGGTGCGAGGATCGGGCCATGAGCAGAACAGTCGTGCCGCCGTATCTCCTCGTCCGCATCGCCCGCCTCGACGACCCGGCGTTCGCCCGGGCCGCGCGGGCGGCCAGCCGCTCCCTCGAGCAGGACGTGCCCTTCCGTCGCGTCCGGCCGGGCGAGCCCTCCCCCGGGCGCTCGACCGCCACCGCGTCGCCGATCCCCCGCGCGGAGCGGGTCGCCGCCCTGCAGCGGACCATCTCGGACGCGCAGTCGACCGAGACCCTGCCCGGCACCGTCGTGCGCACCGAGGGCGCTCCCGCCACCGGCGACGCTGCGGCGGACGAGGCCTACGACGGGCTCGGGGCGATGTCCGACTTCCTGCAGCAGGCCTTCGGCCGCGACTCGATCGACGACGCCTGGCTGCCGCTGGACGCCACGGTGCACTTCGGCGAGGACTACGACAACGCCTTCTGGGACGGCTCGCGAATGGTCTTCGGCGACGGCGACGGGCAGGTCTTCCGCCGCTTCACGGTCTCGCAGAGCGTGATCGGCCACGAGCTGGCGCACGGGATCACGGAGTACACCGCGAACCTCGTCTACCGGGGGCAGTCGGGGGCGCTCAACGAGTCGATCTCGGACGTCTTCGGCGCGATGCTCGAGCAGTTCGGTGCCGGCCAGGGCGCGGCGGACGCGAGCTGGCTGATCGGCGAGGGCCTCTTCACCGACGAGGTGCAGGGCACCGCGCTGCGCTCGATGATCGCGCCGGGCACCGCCTACGACGACGACGTGCTCGGCAAGGACCCGCAGCCCGGCTCGATGGCCGACTACGTCGACACCGAGGACGACAACGGCGGCGTGCACATCAACTCCGGCATCCCCAACCGCGCCTTCGCGGTGGCGGCGATCGAGCTCGGCGGTCCCTCGTGGGAGCGCGCGGGGCAGGTCTGGTACGACGTGCTGACCGGCGGCGTGCTGACGGCGACGGCGGACTTCGAGGGCTTCGCCGCCCTCACCGTGGCCGCGGCGGCCGAGCGCTTCGGCGCCGGCTCCGAGGTCGAGGCGGCGGTCCGCGCCGGCTGGACGACGGTCGGGGTCGCGCTGCCGGAGTAGCCGCCTCCCCCTGCTGGTCGAGCAGCCGGCGCAGCCGCCTCCCCCTGCTGGTCGAGCAGCCGGCGCAGGGCCTCCCCATACTGGTCAGTAGCCCCGCAGGGCCTCTCCATGCTGGTCGAGTAGCCCTGCAGGGGCGTATCGAGACCCACCACCGTCAGCAGTCCGGTCTGCAGACTCGCCTCTCGGCGATGGTGGATCTCGATACGCCCGCTGCGCGGGCTACTCGATCAACATGGGGCGAACACTGCGCGGGCCACGCGGGTGGCATGGGCGCCGGCTGCGCGGACCACGCGAACAGCACGGGGCGCCCGATGCGCGGGCTGCTCGATCGGCATAGGTTGCCCGGTGCGCGGGGTGCTCGACCAGCATGCTGTGGGGGCGGGCGCGTACGATCGCGGCCATGGATGTGATCGTGTCGCGCAGTGGCGGCTTCGCCGGGCTCCGCCGGGTCTGGCGGATCGATGTCGATCAGCAGCCGGACGAGGGCGCCTGGCACGCTCTGATCGGCTCGCTCGACTGGGACGACCGGCCGCGCGCCGCGGCGACCCCCGCCGGGCGGCCCGACCGGTTCGTCTACGAGATCCGGGTGCAGACGCACACGGTGCGGCTCGGTGAGACGGAGCTCGACGGGGCCTGGCGCGAGCTGGTCGATCGGGTGAAGAGGGCGCAGCCGCGCTGAGGGGCGGCGGCGGGGAACGACGAAGGCGCAGACCCCGGTGAACGGGGGCTGCGCCTTCGGTGCTTTCGGGGTGGGTCTCGATACGCCCCTCCGGGGCTACTCGACCAGCATGGTCGGCCCCTCCGGGGCTACTCGACCAGCAGGAAAGGGCCGCCTCGGCGTCCTTCTCCTGGCCGCCGAGACGCAGGGCGGCATCGCCGCTCGTTGCGCCCCTGCGGGGCTACTCGACCAGCGGGCTACTTCGTGCCGAGGAGGTCGATCACGAAGATGAGGGTCTTGCCGGAGAGGGGGTGGCCTCCGCCGGCGGGGCCGTAGGCGAGGGCGGGCGGGCAGATCAGCTTGCGGCGGCCGCCGACCTTCATGCCGGGGATGCCCTGCTGCCAGGCGCGGATGAGGTTGTTCAGGGGGAAGTTGATCGACTGGTTGCGGCTCCAGGAGGAGTCGAACTCCTCGCCGGTGTCGTACTCGACGCCGAGGTAGTGCACGTCGACGGTGGAGCCGGGCTGGGCCTCGGCGCCGTCGCCGATGACGAGGTCCTCGACGACGAGGGTGTCGGGGGCCGGGCCGTCGGGGGCGTCGAGCTCGGGCTTGGTCAGGTTCTCGCTGCTCATGCTCTCCATCCTAGGAGGGACGCCCTGGACGCTCGATCCCCGCCGGCCGCCACTCCGACCGGCTCACTCGACCAGCGTGAGGCGCTGCGTCGGCCGGGTCATCGCGACGTACAGCGAGGCGGCGCCGCGCTCCTCCGCCGCGATCAGCCGCGGCCGGGCGATCACGACGGAGTCGAACTCGAGCCCCTTCGCATCGGCCGTCGAGAGCACGGCGACCGGACGGTCGAGTCCCCGGGAGCCGCGGCCGACCTCGCGGCCGAGCTCCTGCTCCAGCCGCGCGGTGATCGCGTCGAGCTCGTCGTCGGGCGCGATCACGGCGAGCGTGCCGTCCCCGATCGCGCGGTCCTCCAGGACGACGGCGAGCACCCGGTCGGCGAGCACGGCGTCGCCGCGGTCTCGCACGGTGCGGACCGGCCACTCCGTGGAGCGCACCGCCTCGCCCGGAGTGATCTCGAGTCCGTTCTCGCGCGCGGTGCGCTCGGCGTAGGCGACGATCTGCGCGGGCGTGCGGTAGTTGACGGTCAGCTCCTCGAGGCGCCAGGGCGCGGCCTCGCCGTCGCGGCCCTGACGGCCGAAGGTGTCGCGGAGGGCGGCGTCCCAGCTGGACGCGGCCGAGGCGCCGGAGGCCTGGGCGACGTCGCCGACGATGGTGAAGGAGCGCATCGGGCAGCGCCGCAGCAGCACCCGCCACTGCATCGGCGAGAGCTCCTGCGCCTCGTCGACCACGACGTGCCCGTAGGTCCAGGAGCGGTCGGCCGCCGCGCGCTCGGCGGTGGTGCCGACGCTGGTGCGCTCGGCGAAGCCCGCGGCGAGGTCCTTGGCGTTCACGAGCCCGTCGACGCCCATGTTGCGGATCGCGGCCTCGGCGTTCTCGACGTCGCGGCGGCGCTGCTCCTTCTCGGCCTTCTTCTGGGCGTCGGCGTGGTCGTCGTAGGCGCCGAGGAGCTCGGCCGCCTCGTCGAGCAGCGGCACATCGGAGACGGTGAAGGCCGCGTCGCGGTCGCGGCGCAGCAGGGCGCGCTGCTCGGGAGTCCAGCGCGGGGTGAGCGAGGCGAACCAGTTCGGCCTCGCGTAGAGGTCCTGCAGCAGCTTCTCCGGGGTGAGCGGGATCCACGCGGTGTTGAGGGCGACGCGGACGTCGTACGCGGTGCGGACGTCCTCGCGGAGCACGGCCTCGTCGGCCTCGTCGACCGTGTTGCCGTGGCTGCGCAGCTGGTCGGCGAGCTGCCGCGTCAGCTGGGTGATCATCGCCTTGACGAAGGTGACGCGGGCCTCGTTGTGCGGCTTGCGCGAGTCGCGGGCGCGGGTGATCGCCCGCTCGACCTCGTGCGGCTCGAGCCGAAGCTTCTCGCCGTTGACGTCGAGGACCAGCGTCTCGGCCGGGACCGCCTGGCGCGAGCGGACGGCGCGCTTGAGCAGCTCGGCCATCCGCGCGGAGCCCTTGACCCGGGCGACCGCGGGGCGGTCCTCCTCGATCAGGTCGAGGCCCGGATAGAGCTGGCCGAGGGTGGAGAGCACGACGCCGGTCTCGCCGAGCGAGGGCAGCACCGCCTCGATGTAGCGCAGGAAGGAGCGCGACGGCCCGACGACGAGGACACCCGAAGATGCGATCCGGTCGCGGTGCGAGTAGAGGAGGTAGGCGGCGCGGTGCAGCGCCACCGCGGTCTTGCCGGTGCCCGGGCCGCCCTGCACGACGAGCACGCCGCGCAGCTCGGAGCGGATGATGCGGTCCTGCTCGCTCTGGATGGTCGCGACGATGTCGTGCATCCGCCCGGTGCGCTGGGCGCCGAGAGCCGCCATCAGCGCGCCCTCACCCTGGAGCGCCGTGCCCTCGCGGAGCAGCTCCTCGTCGAAGACCTCGTCCTCGAAGCGGATCACCTCGCGGCCGCGGAGGGTCAGGTGCCGGCGGGCGCGGGTGCCCATCGGCCGGGCGGCGGTGGCCTGGTAGAAGGCGGCCGACTGGGGAGCGCGCCAGTCGAGCAGCAGGGTGTCCTGCTCGTCGTCGCGGAGGCCGATGCGGCCGATGTAGCGGTGCTCCGTCTCGGCGTCGGCGAGGGTGAGCCGGCCGAAGGCGAGGCGGTCGTCGGCGCCGGAGAGCGAGCGGATGCGGTCCTCGTAGAGGCGCGCGAACGCGTCGCGCTCGGACCGGCTCTGGTGGTTGCCGCCGACGCTCTCGATCCGGACCGAGTCGAGCGCCTCCCTGGACTGCGCGATCAGCTCGTCGAGGCGGGCGTAGAGCCCCGCCACGTACGCGCGCTCGCGCGAGAGCTCGGACTCGAGGATCGTGTCGCTGTCCGTCATCGTGCGCCCTTCCCTGCCGGTTCCGCGGTCTCGGGCGGGAGGCGGATGCGCTCCGGGGACCGTCAAAAACAGGCGGTCCAGTCTAACGACCGCGCGGGTGCCGACCCGCGCGACGGGGCTTCTCGCGCCTCGCCGTGGGCGAACGGCGCCGCCCTCTTGCGGACGGCCGCCGAGAGGCGCATGCTGTCGGTCAAGAAGAGCTCGACGCCCCGTCAGAGCAGCCGGCCCTGCCGCTGCCGCAGGGCGTCGAGGTCTTTAACGGGCAGGTTCGCGCGGCCCCGTCCCCGCTCCTCCTGAGAAGCTTCTCAGTGATCCGTGCGAGCTGCTGCGATGATGAGTGCGGGAACCTCAGGGCTCTCGACCGCCTGCCCGCGCACGGCCACGCCCTCGGGAGCCCGCATGACTCCGACACCCGCGCCCGCCCCGGTGCGCCGCCTGCGCTCCGTCCGGGTGCGGATCCTCGCGGCGATCCTGGTCGTCACCGCGCTCGGCCTGCTGGTCTCGGGGGGCGCGTCGTTCCTGCTGCAGCGCGACCGGATCCTCGCCTCGATCGACGAGGAGCTGCGCCAGCAGGTCGAGAGCGTGCGCACGATCGTGGAGTCGCCCGCCGAGGCGACTCGGATCGAGCCGGACGAGTCGCCGCTCACCGCGGCTCCCACGGACGGCTCCGGGTTCACCGACATCGACGCCCTGCTGCGGACCGTCCTCGGGCAGGTGCTGCCGCGGCTGGACGGGAGCACCGTGGGCCTGGTCGACGGAATCGCCCGCTGGGAGCCGCAGCCCTACGCCCTCAGCTTCCTGCTCGACGACGACCCCGACTTCCTCGCCCGCGTGTCGGGAGAGACGGCGGCGGGAGCGACGGTGCTCGGCTGGGGCGAGACGGAGGACGGGACGCTCCGCTACGCCGCCGTGCCCCTGCGCGTCGAGGGCTCGGACGCGGCCGGGGTGTACGTGACGGCGGTCGACACCGACGCTCGGCTCTCCGACCTCGCGGACGTGTCGCGGAGCTACGCCGTGATCGCCGCGCTGGCGCTCGCGGCGACGGGACTCGTGGGCTGGTTCGTCGCGGGCCGCCTGCTCTCCCCGATCCGCGAGCTGCGGCGCACCGCGTCCCGGATCACCGCGACCGATCTCGGCGAGCGGATCCCGGTCGGCGGAGACGACGACGTCTCCGACCTGACCCGCACCGTGAACGACATGATCGGGCGGCTCGAGGGCTCGTTCGACGCACAGCGGCGGCTGCTGGCGGACGTGCGCCACGAGCTGGGCACGCCGATCACGATCGTCCGGGGCCACCTCGAGCTCGTCGACGCCCGCGACCCCGGCGACGTCGAGGCCACTCGCGCCATAGCGCTCGACGAGCTGGACCGGATGGGGAACCTGCTGGACGACATCGCCGAGCTGTCGGAGGCCGAGCGCGAGGACCGCGTCCCGCTGCAGCCGGTCGACGTCGGCGAGCTCACCCGGCGGGTGCTGGCGAAGGTCGCGGTGATCCCCGGACGCGACTGGCGGGCAGGGCCCGTGGCCGAGGTGCAGATGGACGCGGATCCGGCGCGGCTCACCCAGGCCTGGCTGCAGCTGGCCGACAACGCCGCGAAGTACAGCCCGGAGGGCTCGGCGGTCGTGCTCGGCAGCGAGCGGCGCGGCGACCGGGTCGAGCTGTTCGTCACCGACGAGGGACCCGGGATCCCGGCCGCGGCGCGCGAGCGGATCTTCGAGCGCTTCGGCCGCGTCGACGACGGTCGCGGCATCCGCGGCTCCGGGCTCGGCCTCGCGATCGTCTCCGCGATCGCCCGCGCGCACGGCGGCCGGGTCGAGCTCGACTCCGTCCCCGGCCGCGGCACCCGCTTCGCGCTCTCGCTCCCCCTCGAGCGGCGCTCCCCCGCCGACGACGAACCGACCGACGTTCCCCCGAGAGGACGAGCACAGTGAGCACCATCCTCATCGCCGAGGACGAGGAGCGCATCGCCGCCTTCGTCGAGAAGGGCCTGCGCTCGGCCGGCTACACGACGACCCGGGCGGCGCGCGGCGACGACGCGCTCGCGTATCTGCGCAGCGGCGGGTTCGACCTCGTGCTGCTGGACGTCGGTCTGCCCGGCATGGACGGCTTCGCCGTGCTGCGCACGCTGCGGGCAGAGGGGGCGACACTGCCGGTGATCATGCTGACGGCGCGCAGCTCCGTCGCCGACACGGTCGAGGGGCTCGACCTCGGCGCGAACGACTACCTCGCCAAGCCGTTCCGCTTCGACGAGCTGCTCGCGCGGATCCGGGTGCGGCTGCGCGACGCAGCGGCGGGCTCGGGTCCGGCCGAGGACGACGGCCTGCTCGTGCACGGCGGAGTGACCCTCGATCTGCGCTCTCGCCGGGCGACGGTCGAGGGCAGCACGCTCGACCTCTCGGCGCGGGAGTTCGCGCTGGCGGAGGAGTTCCTCCGCCACCCGGAGCAGGTGCTCAGCCGGGAGCAGCTGCTGAGCCGGGTCTGGGGGTTCGACTTCGATCCGGGCTCGAACGTCGTCGACGTCTACGTGCGGTATCTGCGCGGCAAGATCGGGGCCGAGCGGATCGAGACGGTGCGCGGCATGGGCTACCGGATGGTGGGCTGAGGCGGAGCGGTCCTCCACCGGCGCCGAGCGGTACCGGGACGGGCACCGTCGTCAGTCGTCCGTGTCGTCGTCGATGTCGTCATCCGGGTCGTCGGTGTCCTCGTCGTCGCCGTCGTCGTCCCCGTCGGCCGGCGCGGGGGCCGGGACCGGCACGACCGGGACGGGGGCGGTGCCGCCGCCCTGCTCGGCGGCCGGGCTCTGCGGGGCCGGTGCGGCCGGTGCCGCGGGCGCGGTCGTGGCGGCGGGGTCCACGGCGGCGGGATCGGTCGCGGCGGGATCGGCGCCGGCCGGATCGCCGGCCGGATCGGTGCTCGACGGGTCGGCGCCCGGGGTCTCGCCGGCACCGGGGGCGCGGCTCGGTCCGACGACGGGCGTCGAGCCGATCTCGGTGACCTGCGGGGGCTGCTGCAGCGCGCTCGCGACGGTGACGACTCCCCCGGCGATCGCGGCCAGGCAGAGGGCCGCCGCGGCGGCGAGCAGGACGGGCCCGCGACGGGGCATCGGCGTCTCCTGATCGGTCGTGTCGGGATCGGGGCGGCGGAACGGGTTTCCTGATGATCTTCTCATGGAGCGATGATCCTTCCAGCGAGGCGGGTGAGCGAGTGGGCGGCCGACGAGCGCCAGGCCGGGCGGAAGAGGTAGAGGCAGGCGAGGCGGAACCGGGTCGCGGTCTCGCAGGCCGCGAGGCGCTCGGGCGAGGCGCCTGCGTGCTCGGCCGCCCGGTCCACCACGGCGGCGGCCCGGGTGGCGAGATCCGCGGGCAGCAGGCCCTGCGCGGTGCGCAGCCGCAGGTGGGCCCGCAGGTTGCCGAGGTCGAGCGCCGCCTCGGCCCGTGCGGCGGTGTCGAGGTCGAGCAGGGCGAGCCCGCTCTCCGCGACCAGCAGCTGCTTGTCGTGCAGGTCGCGATGGGAGAGCACGAGCGGCTCGACGGGCCCCGCGAGGAGTGACTCCGCCACCCGCTCGGCGGCCGCGAGCACCTCGGCGCGCAGCCCGGGGAGGAGCAGTGGCGCGGCGAGGGCCGCCCAGCGCGTGACGACGGCGGCCTCCGCCTCCGGGCCGTGCTCGGGCAGCTCGGCCGGCGCCGCGGGCAGGAGCGCCCAGCCCTCGGCCCAGCGCCCCCAGAGCGCACGCCACTGGACGGCGGTGGTCCGCGGGTCGGAGCCGACCTCGAGGACGGTGCGTCCGGGCAGCGCCGAGAAGCGGACGAGTCCCTCCGGGTCGTCCGGGCGGTGCAGCAGCCGCGGCAGGTCGAAGCCCGCGGCGAACGCCTCGGCGCTCCGGTGGGCCGCGGCCACCGCGGGGGCGGCCTGCGGGCGGAGGACCTTGAGGAAGCTGCTGCCGTCTGCGGCGCGCACCACGGCACGGCGGCCGGGCCGGTGCACGATCACGGCCCCCTCACGGCGGGCGTGCTCGAGCGCCGGGAGGCGGCGGTCGGTGCCGACCGGGAGCAGCCGGACACCTCGCTCGGCGGTCCAGCGGCCGGCGCGCACCTCGGGCGAGCCGGCGGTGCGGGCCTCGAGATCCGCTCCGTCGCGGGACGGCCAGGCGCGCGAGACGGTCCACCTCACGCCGTCCTCGACGACCTCGGCGGGAACGGCGGGCGCCGCGCTCAGCGCACTCGGCAAGCTCAGCAGGTCCGGGGCGGTCGTCATCCGAGCACCTCCTCGGCGCGGGCGACGGCGTCGTCGAGGCGCTCGCGCCAGTCCGGCAGCGCGGTGCGGAAGGGCTCGACCGCGCGCAGCAGCACGCTCGAGGCCGTGCGACGTCGCAGCGCCGCCTCGTCGATGACTCCCCCGGCTGCCAGGTAGGCGTCGAGCAGCGCCTCCGCGAGGGCGGAGCCGGGGGCCTCGGCCGCGACCAGCCCGCCGAGATCGCGCTCGGGCTCGTCGCGACGGACGCGGTCGAAGTCGATCAGGCGGACGCCGTCGCCGACGAGGACCTGGTCGGCGGAGAAGTCGCCGTGCACGACGACCGAGCGGGCGGGGGCCTCGACGGCCAGGGCCGCGCCGAGTCGCTCGAGGCGCGGAGCGAGGCCCGGCGCGAGGTCGACGAGCGCGCGGACCGCCGTCGCGACCTCGTCGCGGGAGCCGCCGGGCACGCGCACTCCGCGCACCTCGTGCAGCCGGGCGAGTGCCGCGCCGGCGGCCTCGGCGCCGCCGGCCGAAGGGTGCTCGGCGAGATCGCCCTCGCCCCACCACGGAGTCGACGCCGCTCCGGAGCCGAGCACCGTCGGCACGAGCACCGGCACGCCCTGCGCGGCCAGCTCCGCCTGCACGCGCGCGACCTCGGCGACCGAGGCGGCGGCTCCGCGCGGCACGATCTTGACGACGCGCGACCCGTCCGCCAGGACCAGCCGGCGGTGCGGATTGTGCCGGAGCACCTGCGAGCGCTCGAGGAGTCCCGCCTCGGCGAGCGCGAGACGCCGCAGGGTCGGCGAGAGCTCGCGATCGGCGCGCACCGGTCCGCTCACGGCCGCGAGCCTCGGGTGCTCGCGCAGCTCGACGCCCACGCGGGCGGCGCGCTCGCGCGTCTTGTCGAGCTTGGCCGGGTCGGCGTAGGAGGCGATCCAGCCCGGGCCGTCGGCCGAGTCGAAGGCGACCACGACGTCCGCGGAGCGCTTCCAGCGGCGGCGGGTGACCCACACGGGACGGCCCAGGGCCTCGGCGAGGCGCCGGGGGTCGAGGAGCTCGGCGAGCGCGGGCAGCGCCGGGTCGCGGCGGGCGAGGTCGGCGACGGCCGCCTCCGTGACGGTGGTCGTGACGGCGGTCGTGACGGCGGACCTGTCGGCGCCGGTGCGGGCGCTCATGCGCGCACCTCCGCTCCGGGCTCGGTCGCCGCGGCGCGATGGAACCAGGCGGCGACGCGGGAGTCGCGGCCGAGCAGCTCCTCGGGTGTCCCGTCCTCGACGATGCGGCCGTCCTCGAGCCAGAGCAGGCGGTCGGCGCCCGCGATCGCGGCGGGGTCGTGGGTGATCGAGATCGTGGTGCGGCCGCGGGTGAGCTCGGCGAGCGACTGCGCGACCTGGGCGCGCGCCTCCGGATCGAGCCCGGTCGTCGCCTCGTCGAGGACGACCACCGGCGCGTCGCGGAGCAGCGCACGGGCGATGGCGATCCGCTGACGCTGCCCGCCGGAGAGGGTCCCGCCGCGCTCGCCGAGCACGGTCTCGAAGCCGTGCGGCAGCGCCAGCACGAAGTCGAGCGCGTTCGCGCGGCGGGCGGCCTCCTCCACGTCGGCGTCGCTCGCGTCGAGGCGTCCGTAGCGGATGTTCTCGCGGACCGTCGTGGCGAAGAGGACCGAGTCCTGCAGCAGCAGCGAGATGCTCGAGCGCAGGCTCGCGAGCGTCGCGTCGCGCAGATCCGTCCCGTCGATCGCGATGCGGCCGCGGCGCGGGTCGGAGGCGCGTACGAGCAGGCTCACGAGCGTCGACTTGCCGGCACCCGAGGCACCGAGCAGGCAGACGCTCTCGCCGCCGCGCAGCTGCAGCGACAGGTCGGTGAAGAGCGCGCGGCCGTAGCCGTCGTCGACGCCGATCGCCTCGAACGAGACGGCACCCGCCGTCGTGACCAGCGCTCGCGCGCCCGGGCGGTCGTGCACCTCGATCTCCTCGTCGAGGAGGTCGGCGACCCGCTCGCCCGAGGCGGCGGCGCGCGCGATCCGGCCGGTGTACTTCGCGAGGTCCTTCAGCGGGCGCATCGCGATCTTGAGGTACATCGTGAAGACCACGAGATCGCCCGGAGTCATCTGCCCCTCGAGCACCCGCCAGCCGCCGCCGGCCAGCACGAGGGCGGTCGCGGCGCCGACGATCACGTCGGTCCGGCGCTCGAGCGCGGCGGCGAGCCGCCGGGCCTTCACCCCCTGGTGCAGCGCCGTCGCGTTGCCGCGGTCGAACGCGCCGCCCACCTCCTTCTCCAGCCCGTAGGCCTGGACGACGCGGATCGCGCCGAGGGTCTGCGCGGCGGTGTCGGCCAGCGCGCCCTCGCCCTTGCGGGTGGAGCGCGAGGCGCTGGTGATCGAGCTCGAGCTGCGGCGGGAGGAGACGAGATAGACGATCGCCGCGCCGATCACGACCAGGGTGAGCAGCGGATCCAGCCACAGCATCACGACGGTCAGGACGACCAGCGTGATCACGTTGCCGACCAGCGGGAGCCCGGCGGTGACCGCGACCTCCTGCAGCCGGCCGATGTCGCCGACCAGCCGCTGCACCGTGTCACCGGCCGAGGAGACCGTGTGGTACCGCAGCGAGAGGGCCTGCACGTGCGCGAAGACGCGGGCGCGGAGCGCGGTCGCGACCCGCGAGCCGACCAGCGCGAAGGCGATCGTGGAGAGGTAGGCGGTGATCGCGCGCAGGCCCACCAGGCCGAGCAGGATCGCGCCGCAGGCGACGAGGAGGCCGATGGTGGCGGGCGGGGTGCCGGCGTTGGCGCCGGCCGTGGCGCCCAGGCTCGCGCTGACGCTGTCGATCACGATCTTCAGCGGCCACGGCTCGAGGACCCGGAGGATCACCTCGGCCAGCAGCGCGACGAGGCCGCCGAGCATCAGAAAGCGATGCTCGCGCAGGTGCGGGCGAACGATGCCGAGGCTGCGGCGGAGGGCGCCGGGGTCGGGGGTGCTGCGGCTCGCGCGGCTCATGCGGCGGCCTCCTCGGTGCTGTCGGTGCTGGTGCCGGTGCCGGTGCGCACGTCGTCGGTGCGCCTGCCCGCGGGACGATCCGCGGGGACGGCGGCGAGGATCCGCTCGAGCACCCGCGACCAGTCGTGCTCGGTGACCGCGTCGGCTCGGGCGGCGGCGCCCATCGCGCGGCGGCGGGCGGGGTCGGCGGCGAGGTCCGCGACGGCCGCGGCGAGCGCCTCCGGCCGCCCCGGCTCGACGACGAGGCCGGTGACCCCGTGCCGGAGGATCGCGGGGATCTGCCCGACCGCGGTGGCGATCACGGGCAGACCGGCGGCCAGGTACTCGTAGACCTTGAGCGGCGAGAAGTAGTCCTGGCCCTCGCGGGCCGGGTAGGGCGCGACGCCGACGTCGAGGCGGGCGAGCTGCGCGGGCATGTCCGCGGGGGCGACGGCGCCGGTGAACTCGACGTCGAGGCCGAGGCGACCGGCCTGCTCGCGCAGGGCCGGTCCCTCCGGGCCGTCGCCGATCACCAGGAGGCGGACGCGCTCGGGGTCGAGCAGCGCGACGGCGTCGAGCAGGCCGCCGACGCCGTGCCACGGCTTGAGGGTGCCGACGAAGCCGACGACGAGCGGGCCGCCGGAGCGCGCGGGGCCGGGCTGGATGCGGCGGGTGTTCACGCCGTTGGGCGCGACCAGCGGTGCGGCGGCGCCGTGCTCGGCGGCCCAGCGGGCGACGGGCTCGGAGACGCAGGCGACGACCGCGGCCGAGGACAGCACCGCGCGGGTCGCCTGCTCCGCTCGCGCCTCGTCGACGAGGACGCGGTGCTCGCGCTGCTCGTCGATCAGCGGCGCGTTCACCTCGAGCACCGCGGGGACGCCCAGGGCACGCGAGACCAGGGCGGAGGCGCGGCTGAAGAGGGAGTAGCGCTCGTGCACGAGGTCGCAGCCGTCGAGCACGACCGCCTCGGCGAGGTGGGCGGCGGCCTCCTCCACGGCGCGCTCGCGCGCGGCCGGGTCCTGCACGCGGGTGCGGTGCTCCAGCACCTCGACGTCCTCCAGGTCGGCGGGGACGCTGTCGCCGGCCCGGGCGCAGAAGACGCGGACCTCGTCGCCGCGCGCGCGGTAGGCCCGGAGGATCTCCTGGGCGTGGACCGAGGAGCCCTTGCTGCCGAAGACCGGCACGCCGGGGTCGGCGCAGACGAACGCGACGCGCATCAGGCCGCCTCCGCCGCGGGCCGGGCGGGCGCGGTCGCGGTCGCGGGCGCGGGCGCGGGCGCCGCGAGGGTCAGCGCGGCGAGCGTGCGCGCCTGCCCTCGGGAGTCGAACTCGCGCTCCACCAGCGCGCGGGCGCGGGCGGCGATCCCGGCGGTGTCGAAGTCGGGATCCACCACCCGTTGCAGCGCGCGGGCGAGGTCGTCCGCGCGGCCCGGACGGCAGAGGACTCCGGTGTCGCCGTCGCGGATCACCTCGGGGATCCCGGTGACCGCGGTCGAGATGCAGGGCACCCCGGTCGCCATCGCCTCCAGCAGCACGGTCGGCAGACCGTCGGCGTTGCCGTCGGCGCCGACCACGCAGGGAGCGACGAAGACGTCGGCGCGGCGCAGCAGCTCCGCGACCTCGTTCTGCGGCACCGGGCCGAGCAGCCGGACGCTCCCGTCGAGGCCGGCGGCGCGGATCCGCTCGGCGAGCGCGTCGTGCAGCTCGCCTCCGCCCGCGATCTCGACCTGGACGGCGGTCCCGCCGAGGGCGAGCATCGCGACGGCGTCGACGAGCACCGAGAAGCCCTTCTTCTCGACCAGCCGGCCGACCGCGGCGACCCGGAGCACGCCGGTCCGCTCGGGCCGCGGCGAGAAGGCGAAGCGCTCGAGCTCGAGCCCGTTGTAGACCCGGTGCACCCGGGCGCTCGCGGCCGGGAAGCGCGCGGCCAGGTGCAGCACGTTGTAGTCGCTGACCGTGACGGCGAACCGGGCGCCGGCGAGCTTGCGCTCCAGGTCCGCGGCGTCGACGGACTCGTGGAAGAGGTCCTTGGCGTGCGCCGTGAAGGAGTAGGGCACTCCGGTGAGCAGCGAGGCGAGCCGGGTGACCGTGGTGGCGCTCGAGGCGAAGTGCGCGTGCAGGTGCGTCACGCCCTCGCGCTGGACGGCGGCGGCGAGCTGCACGGCCTGCGCCGCGTCCTCCGGGCTCGCGCGCAGCAGCTCCGGCAGCAGCCGGCCGACGGCGGCCAGCAGCTCGGGCGACTGCTCGGCGGCCCGCAGGCCCTGCCAGAGCGCGGACGCCTTGACCGGCTTGTCGAGGTAGCGCACCGGAGCGCTCACCCGGGCGAGCTCGGGGTGGAAGCGCGGGTCGTCGGGCGCGCGCAGCGAGAAGATCACCAGGTCCTCCCCCGCGGCCTCTCGGGCCAGGATCTCGGAGACGACGAAGGTCTCGGAGAAGCGCGGGTAGACCTTGAGGACGTAGGCGGTGCGGGGCATCGGGGCTCCTCCGGAGGCGGTGGCGGACGGGACAGGGGCGGCGGGCGGGGTGGGGGCCGGAGCGTCAGACGGCACGGTCCGCCTCCTCGACCGCGGTGCCGCGGGCGGCGGTGACGAGACGGGCGGCGAGCGGACCGACGGCGGCGAGACCGTCGAGGTCGATCCCCGTGCGCTGCACCTCGGTGCCGACCCTCGCCGCGAACCAGGCGCCGAGCCGCTCGGCGCTGACCTCGGCGGACGCGAGGACCTCGACGGCGCCGCGGGCCTCGAGCGCCTCCGCCCGCAGCCGCTGCTCCTGGCGGCGGTGCGAGCGCGGCACGATCAGGGCCGGCACCGTGGTGCTCATCACCTCGCAGACGGTGTTGTAGCCGCCCATGCTCACCACGGCGGAGGCCCGGCGCAGCAGCGCGAGCGCGTCCGGGACCGAGCGGACCACCGTGGTCGCGGGGCCGGCGGCGGCGCGGATCGCCCGCCGGTGCTCGGCCGGCATCTGCGGTCCGGTGACGACGACGTGTCGGTAGCCGACCGGCACCTCCGCCGCGACCGCCGCCTCGGCGATCGCCCGGCCGTCCGAGCCGCCGCCGACGGTGGTGAGGACGAAGGGCTCCTCGACCACGGAGTGACCGGCGCCGAGCCGGCCGTTCGCGAGGAAGCCGGTGTGCTCGACGAGGTCGTGCAGCCCACGCGGGATCTCGCCGGTGGCCGCCGGGTCGTGCACGGTCGGGTCGCCGTAGACCCAGACGGCGTCGTACAGCTCGCGGACGGCACCGGCCCCGCCGATCGCCTTCCACTCGGCCGAGGTCGCGGAGCGGCGGTCGAGCACGTCGCGCAGTCCGAGCACGACGACCGCGGCGGGATTCGCAGAGCGGACGGCGCGCAGCGCGGGCTCGAGCTCGCCGTGCACTCCGAACGCGTGCCGGTCGACGATCACCAGGTCGGGGGCGAAGGCGGCGAGACCGGCGCGGACGACGTCGCCGCGCAGGCTCGTCAGGGTGCGCAGCTCGACGTCGAGGTGGCGCGAGCGGTAGCCCTGCTCGCCGGTGGTGACGCCGGGGAGCGCGAGCCAGTCCCAGCCGTCGGGCGCGGCGAACGCCGTGGCGGAGGACTGACCCGTCACCAGCAGGCCGGTCACCTCCTCGCCGAGCAGCTCGGGCAGGGCGCCGTTCAGGGCGTGCGCGAGGGCGACGTTGCGCCGCACGTGGCCGAGCCCCACCGAGTCGTGCGAGTACAGGGCGATGCGGATGACCATGTCGTTCCCCTCGAAGGCGATGAGCGCGGCCCGGTGGCCGCGGCGGATCCTCGACCCGTGCTCACAGCCTCCCGACGGGGCGTAAGCCGGGTGTGAGACGAAGATGAGAGCCGTCTCATCTGCGGCCGTCGATCCCCTCGGCTCCCTCGGCCCCCTCGGGAAGAGAAGCGGCCGCCCCCGCGTTGCAGGATGCATGCCTTCGACGAGCAGCACTGTCACCGCCCCCTCCCGCGCCTCGATCGACACCACCGAGTCGGCCCGCGCCGGCTGGGAGTCGTGGCTCGCGCGCCGCGCCGAGCGGGTCACCGGCCCGCGCGGCGACCTGGCCCTGGTCGAGACCCGCTGGCTAGAGCCGGGCGAGAGCGTCGACGACGAGGCCGCGCTGGCCGGCTACGGGCCGACCGCGACCCTCACCCGGATGCGCCGCGCGAGCCTGGACACCGGCGAGGAGGAGTACGGCTACCGCGTCTGGGACGCGGCCTCCGAGGGCATCCGCTCGTTCGACGCGATCGAGACCTTCCCCTTCGACGCCGCCTGGGTGCTCGAGGCCTGGTTCGAGCCGGTCGACGACGCGCGCACCATCCCGTTCGAGCACCTCCGCGACAACGGGGCGACGCGCGACCTCGTCGTGCCCGGCGACATCACCTTCTCGCTCGTCGACGACGGGCGGGCGCACGAGTACACGGTCGCCGCGTTCGACGACGGCGGCACGCTGCTCGTCCCGTTCGGCGACCCGACCAACCGCAGCGACGACCCGGAGCTGAAGAGCTATCCGGTGGGCCGGTTCCTCGTGGTGCAGCGCCTGGGCGGAACAGCGGACGCCGGTACGCCCGGCCCGGTGCTGCTCGACTTCAACCGCGCCTACATCCCGCCGTGCGGGTTCTCGCCGCACTACAACTGCCCGCTGCCGCCCGCGCCGAACCGCCTCGGCGTCGCTGTGACGGCCGGTGAGCGCCGGGTGCTGCGCGCGGGCTGAGGTCGGCCGACTGCGGGTCAGCACGGGGCGATCGACGATCGGCCCTCCGCCCGGAGCGATCAGCGCAGGGTGATCAGTTCAGGGCGATCAGCGCAGAGCGAGAAGGCGGTCGAGCGCCTCGGGCAGCCGGCGCAGCACCGAGACGTGGCCGTCGTCGGGGTGCTCGATCAGCTCGGCGGTCGGGAGCAGCGCCCGGAGACATCGGGCGTGGTGCGCCGGGATCACCCGGTCGAGGCCGCCCTGCACGAGGACGACCGGGCAGCGGATCGCCGCGAGGTCGACTCCCCACGGCGCGGCGAAGGCGACGTCGTCGTCGATGAGGCCGCCGTCGCCCCACTGCTCCGAGCGCGCGACGTCCTCACCGAGGGCCGCCCACTCCTCCTCGAGGGCCGCGTAGTCGGCCGCGACGAACGACTCGGGGTCGAACTCGTCGGTCTCGGCGAAGCGGGCGCGCGCCTCGCGGCCGTCGCGCGCCGAGGTGAGGCCGCCGGGAGCGGCCATGCCGTCGAACCAGGCGGGGTCGCCGTCGTCCGGGGCGGGTGAGGCGAGGACGGCGACGCCGTCGACCCGGTCGGTGAGCAGTGCGGCGCAGGCCAGGGCGTGCGGGCCGCCGCCCGAGGCGCCCGCGGTGAGGATCCGGTCGAGTCCCAGCGCGTCGAGCACGGCGCGGACGTCCTCCGCCGCGGAGGCGACGTCGCGGCCCGGCCGCGCGGTCGAGCCGCCGTAGCCGGGGCGGGCGGAGGAGAGGAGGCGGAGTCCGCGCGCGCGGGCGGCCTCGAGCACCGGCGCGAGCAGGGCGCCGGTCTGCGGGGAGCCGTGCTGCCAGAGCAGCGGCCGCCCCTCGTCGCCGCTGTCGTGGACGACGAGCGTCCTGCCGTCGGCGGTCGCGACCTCGATGGTGGGGGCCATGTGCTGCTCCTGTCCTCTCGCGGACCCCGCGGCCCGCTGATCCCCCGGTCCGGACCGCTCAGCCGCCGGTGAGCGCCGCGCGGCGGGCGACGAGCTCGTCGAGCAGCACCCGCTCGTCGACGGCGGCAGCCCGCCCGCCGCGCCCGGCGAGCTGCTGCTGGCGCACGTGCGCGAGCCTCGTCGCGGAGCGGATGAAGCCGCGCATCGCCCGTGGCCGGTCGCCCCCCGCCACCCGGGCCCAGCGCGCCGCGGTGCGACGCCCCTCGGCGGTGCCGATCATCCGCACCTCGGTCGGCGAGAGCCAGCCGGCAGCCGCGTAGTCGCCGAGTCGCTCGAGCGTGACCCGCCGCTCCTGCCGGCGCAGGAGCGCCACGACCACGACCGCGACGACGAACAGTGGCACCTGCACGACCCCGTAGAACCCGAACCAGTCGGCGACCAGGAAGGACGAGCCGTTCCAGAGCGCGTGCAGGAACGCCGCGAGGGCGAGTCCCAGGAGCGCGATCGGCAGGCGCGCGGCCGGCGGGCGGCTCATCGCGAACCCGAGGGCCGCACCGGTGCAGGACGTGAAGAGCACGTGCGCGAAGGGCGACAGCACGCCGCGGAGGAAGAACGTGACGGCGAGCGAGCCGAGACCGCCCTCCACCAGCGCGCTGCCGAAGTAGAGGATGTTCTCGACGAAGGCGAAGCCGGAGGCGACGACCGCTGCGTAGACGATGCCGTCGACCGGTCCGTCGAAGCTGCGGCGCCAGATCAGCAGGATCAGCAGGACGCCGAGGCCCTTCGCGGACTCCTCGACGATCGGCGCCTGGATCACGGCGCCGACGAAGTCCGACTCGCTCGGCTGCGCACCGGAGGCGTAGACCGCGATCTGCACGCCGAGGTCGACCAGCAGCGAGATGGCCACCGAGCCGGCCGCTCCCCAGAGGAAGGCGAACCAGAGGCCGAGCGGTGCTTCGGGCTCCCAGCGGTCGACCCAGCGGACGCCGGCCAGCACGACGAGCAGCGGCACCAGGGCGACGACCGCGCAGATCCCGGCCGCGGTCGCGCCGAGCCCGGAGACGACGTAGGCGAGGACCAGCAGGAGCAGGACGCCCAGCAGCGCGACGCCGATCGCGCCCAGCACCGTCGGGACGATCGAGGGGCGTGCGGGGGCCGGCGGCGGGTAGGCGCTCATGGGGTCCGAGAGTAGGGCACCGGCGGGCGCGCGGTCCGGCGGTTGACAGGGGGTGCGGGTGTGGCCGGCCATGCTGATCGAGTAGCCCGCGCAGCGGGCGTATCGAGATCCACCACCGTCAGAAGCCCGGTCTGCAGACCTGCCCTGCTGGTCACGCCGGGTGTCGATACGCCCCTCCGGGGCTACTCGACCACCATGACCTCGTCGATGCGGGAAATCCATGCTGATCGAGTAGCCCGCGGAGCGGGCGTATCGAGATCCACCACCATGAAGAGGGGCGCCGCGGCATCCTTCCCTCGCCACCGAGTCGCGAAGCGGCTCCGTCGTGCGGGTGGGCAGCTGCACAGCTCGCGGGGCCGTGTCCGATTCCCGCGATCCTCCAGGCGCGAGGCGTGCCAGGCTCGGAGCATGGTCGAGGATCCGCTGTTCGAGGAGCGCTACCGCGCGGTCGCCTCGCGCGACTCCCGCTTCGATGGCCGCTTCATCACCGGGGTGCACTCGACCGGCATCTACTGCCGCCCGAGCTGCCCCGCCACCACGCCCCGCCCCGCGAACGTGCGGTTCTACCCGACCGCGGCCGCCGCGCACGAGGCGGGCCTGCGCGCCTGCAAGCGCTGCCTCCCCGATGCGGTGCCCGGGTCGCCCGAGTGGAACCTGCGCGACGACACCGCGGCGCGCGCGATGCGGCTGATCGGCGACGGCGTGGTCGACCGCGAGGGCGTCGAGGGGCTGGCCGGGCGCCTGGGCTACGGCTCGCGCCAGCTCGGGCGGATCCTGCGCGTCGAGCTGGGCGCGCCTCCGCTCGCCCTCGCCCGGGCGCAGCGGGCGCAGACCGCGCGGCTGCTGCTCACCGGCACGGAGCTGCCGGTGTCGGAGGTGGCGTTCGCCGCGGGATTCGCGAGCATCCGGCAGTTCAACGCGACGATCCAGGAGGTGTACGAGCGGAGCCCGAGCGCACTGCGGGCCTCGGCCCGGGGAGGCCGGTCGGAGGCGGCTGTGCACGCGGGCGCGACGACGCTCGAGCTGCGGCTCGCCGTGCGGGCGCCGTTCGATCCGGGCGTGCTCGCCGTCCTCGGCGCCGACGCAGTTCCGGGGCTCGAGGAGGCGGGGCCGGGCCAGTACTCGCGCTCGCTCGCGCTGCCCGGCGGCCCGGCGATCGTGCGGCTCGAGCAGGACGGCGAGGCTATCCGCTGCACCGCGACCCTGGTCTCGGTGGCCGATGTCGGACCCCTGGTCGCGCGGGTGCGCCGGCTGCTCGACCTCGACGCCGACTCCGCCGCGATCGACGAGGCGCTCGGCGCCGATCCGGTGCTGGCGCCGCTGGTCTCCGCGACTCCCGGGATCCGACTGGCGGGCTCCGTCGACCCGGCCGAGACCCTGCTGCGCGCGCTGATCGGGCTCGGTGCGCCGACCGCGGTCGCGCGCACGGCGCTGACCCGGCTGATCGCGGCGCTCGGCGAGCCGCTGCCCGTCGGCCTCGCCGCCGGCGGCGTCACCCACGCGTTCCCTTCCGCCGCGGCGATCGCGGAGAACGGAGCGGACGTGCTGCGTGGCTCCGAACACCGGGTCCAGACGGTCCGGCGGAGTGCGGCCTTCCTTGTCGACGGCACACTGCGCCTGGACGCGGGCCTCCGCCGTGAGGATCTGGTGGAGCGCCTGCTCGCCGTCGACGGCATCGACCCGGCCACGGCCGCGTCCGTCGCGGCGCGGATCACCGGCGACCCGGACGTCTTCCCGGCCCACGACCGCGCCGTCCGCGCCGGCGCCGCCGCACTCGGCCTCCCCTCGACTCCCCGAGCCCTCGCCGCGGCCGCTCGCCCCTGGGCGCCCTGGCGCAGCTACGCCGCCCGCCACCTCGCCGCGAGATGCCACTTGTGAGCGCGACACGCTGAGAAACGCGGTCACAAGTGGCATCTCGCGGAATGCGGACCACGACGCACCAGCACTGAGAGCGACCCGCTCGGGTGATGCGCCTCGGCAGCCGCGCTCAGGCGCTCCCCGCGAGATGCCACTTGTGAGCGCGACATGCCGAGGAAGGCGTGCACAAGTGGCATCTCGCGGAGGGAGGGGGCGGGCTACTCCGTGGGGGGCTCGATGATCGGGAGGGCCGCGGTCATCGCCTCGATGCCGGAGAGGCGGGCGGGCGAGATGAGGCGCAGGACCTCCTCGCGGGACATCAGCCCGGCCTCGACGACGAGGTCGGCGACGTTGCGGCCGGTGGCGAGCGCGGCCTTCGCGATGGCCGCCGACGCGGTGTAGCCGATGCTCGGGGTCAGCGCGGTCACGACGCCGACGGAGGAGGCGACCATCGCCTCGAGCCGGTCGACGTTCGCGGTGATGCCGTCGATGCAGTTGATGCGCAGGGTGAGGCAGGCCTGGGTCATCCAGGTGATGCTCTGCAGGAGCGAGTGCGCGATGACGGGCTCGAACGCGTTCAGCTGCAGCTGACCCGCCTCGGCCGCCATCGTCACGGTGACGTCGGCGCCCGCCACCGAGTAGGCGACCTGGTTGACCACCTCGGGGATCACCGGGTTCACCTTGCCGGGCATGATGCTCGAGCCCGCCTGGCGCGACGGCAGGTTGATCTCGCCGAACCCGGCCTGCGGACCGGAGGAGAGCAGGCGCAGGTCGTTGCAGATCTTCGACAGCTTGATGGCCGAGCGCTTCAGCGCGCTCGAGAACGACATGAAGACGCCGGTGTCGCTGGTGGCCTCGACGAGGTCCTGCGCCATCTCGAGGTCGAGGTCGGTGAGCTCGTTGAGGTGCCGGACGGCGGCGGCGCCGTAGCGCGGGTCGGCGGTGATGCCGGTGCCGATCGCGGTGGCGCCGATGTTGACCTCGGCGAGCAGCCAGATCGTCTCGGAGAGGCGCGCGTGGTCCTCGCCGAGCGTGGTGGCGAAGCCGTGGAACTCCTGGCCGAGGGTCATCGGGACGGCGTCCTGCAGCTGGGTGCGGCCGACCTTGAGGACGCTGCCGAACTCGACGGCCTTCCGCGAGAACGCGGCCTGGAGCAGGGCGAGCTCGTCGAGCAGGCGGCGCAGCGACCAGGTCATCGCGATCTTGATCGACGTCGGGTAGACGTCGTTCGTCGACTGGCTGCGGTTCACGTCGTCGAGCGGGTGCAGGAAGGCGTAGTCGCCCTTGGGGCGCCCGGCGATCTCGAGAGCGACGTTGGCGACGACCTCGTTCGCGTTCATGTTGGTCGAGGTGCCCGCGCCGCCCTGGATCACGCCGACCACGAACTGGTCGTGGAACTCGCCGTCGATGATCCGGCGGCAGGCCTGCTCGATCAGCTCGGCCTTCGCCGGGGCGAGGCTGCCGATCTCGGTGTTCGCACGCGCGGCGGCGAGCTTGACGGTCGCGAGTGCGCGGACCAGATCGGGGTAGATCGAGATCGGGCGCTTGGAGATCGGGAAGTTGTCGAGCGCCCGAGCGGTGTGGATGCCCCAGTAGGCGTCGGCCGGGATGTCGAGCGGGCCGAGCGAGTCGGTCTCGGTGCGGGTGGCGGCGTCCACGGGGGGTCCTTCCGGCGGGGCCTGCAGGGCGGTGCCCCGCAGGTCGTTACTCACGGGGTCGTTGCTCGCAGGGTCGATGCTCTCGGGGAGGGTGGTCGAGGCGGATGTCACGTCAGCTCCGTCGCTGTCGTCGTGCGGCCCCGAAGGGTGCAGGGGGTCCGCGAACTGCGCCGCCAGCCTACGCCGGGGCTCCGATCCGCCGGGTCGGCGGCGTTCGACGCACGCTCCGGCGCGCCATCTTCCGACGGATCCGCGGGGGCCGCCCTGGCCGACGGTCCCACCATTGACCAGGCCACCCCGATCGAAGCGGCCACCGAAGGACCGCGACCGGCAGGGTGGCCCTTCTTCTCCTCCCCAGAGCAGAGTGGACCGGGCCACTCTCGGAGCATCACCTCGAGATCGGATGCCCCATGCTCGCCCTGCTCCTCGTCCTCGCGCTCGTCCTCGTCCTGCTCGCCGCCGTCGCGGTTCCGCTCGCACTCGCGGTCCGGCGCGACGGCTACTCCCCCGTCGCGTTCGACCGCGCCTACGACAGCCGGGGCGGCAGGGGCTGAGACAGCGGCGCCTCCGCCCGCCCCGCACTCAGTCGACGCGGTCCGGCTCCGGGATGCTCGGCGCCGCCTGCAGTCCGCCGCTCAGCGCGTAGCGCTCCTCGGGCGAGAGGACGAGGCGCTTCCGGCCCCAGACGGCGAAGCCGATCAGGATGATCACGTAGACCACGGCGATCGCGATGATCGCCGGCTGGAACGCGTCGTTGAAGAGGAAGCCGAGGAAGATCAGCACGTTGATCAGCGCCGCGATCACCGCACCCGGAAGGCCCCACGGGCTGCGGTAGGGCCGGCTCGCGTTCGGGAACCGGCGGCGCAGCAGCACGAACGACACCATCTGCATGAAGTACGCGACGACCGCGCCCCAGACCGCGATGTTCAGCACGATCGCCCCGGCGACGGCGCCGGCGTTGTCCGGGTCGAGCCTGCTGAGCACGTCGACCACGACGAGGGCGACGAAGCCGATGACGGCCCCCACGGTGAGCGCGATCCACGGCGTCTGGCGCTTACCCGTCAGCGAGAACACCCGCGGGTAGTAGCCGGCCCGGGAGAGCGAGTACATGTTGCGCCCGTAGGCGAACATGATGCCCTGCAGCGACGCGAGCAGTCCGATCAGGGCGAAGAGCGCGAGCACGGCGGCCGCGCCGTCGCCGACCATCGCGCGGAAGCCGTCCAGCAGCGGCTCGGTCGAGACGCCCATGTCCTCGGAGCCGATCAGCGCCGTGTTGAGGAAGAGGACGAGCAGGCCGGTCACGATCAGGGTGCCGCGGGCCCAGAAGCCGGCACGGGGGATGTCGCGGACCGGATCGTGCGCCTCCTCGGCCGCGAGCGGCAGCTCCTCGATGCCGAGGAAGAACCACATGGCGAACGGCAGCGCGAAGAGGATCGGCAGGACGCCGTGCGGGAGGAACTCGGTCTGACCCGCGTCCGGCGCGATGTTCCACAGGCTCGACCAGTCCAGCGCCGGCGAGAGCAGGGCCATCACGGAGAAGGCCAGGAGGATCGCGATGGACACGATCGAGACGACGATGGCGAAGCGGAACGAGATCGCCGCGCCCGCCGAGTTCAGCGCGACGAAGACGATGTAGAGGACCAGCCACCAGATCCACATCGCACCGGAGAGGTCGAAGCCGAGCAGCTCGCTCGTCACCCCGTTCGCGTACTGCGCGGAGAAGAAGACGACCACGGCGGTGGTGGCCACGTACTCGATGGTCTCGGCCAGCCCGGTCACCAGGCCGCCCCAGGGCCCCATGGCCGAGCGGGCGAAGGAGTAGGCGCCGCCGGTGTGCGGCATCGCGGCGGACATCTCGCCGATCGAGAAGATGAGGCCGTAGTACATCACCACGAGGACGGCGAAGGCGATGAGCATCCCGCCGAATCCGGCGAAGTCGATGCCGAAGTTCCAGCCCGAGAAGTCGCCGGAGATGACCGCGGCGACCGCCAGCCCCCACAGGCCCCAGACGCCGGCGGAGCGGCGCAGGGTGCGCTTCTCGAAGTAGCCGGCCTCGGCCTCGCGGTAGGTCACCCCCGCGGTGCTGGTGACGTTCGCGGAGTCGGGTCCCGACGCCGCCGGGCGCCGCGCACCCTTGCTCGTCGGAGTCTGCTTCGTCTGCTCTGCCATCGGGTCTCCTCGGCTCGGGTGGTCCGAGCATAGGGACCTCAATGGACGCTGGGAAGACCGATGGCGTTACGACGGTGTGAACGGCGCGATCCGAAGGTCTGGAGGAATGACGCGCACCCCGCGCCACCAGCGCCGACCTCACTCCCTCGGGATCAGCGGCTGTGCTTCAATGGACCCCGATCCGACCATGCGGCCTCGTCCGGCCACCCGGCGGAGTGACCCCCGGAGGCATCCCATGGCATCTGTCAGCGCCGAGAGCAGTGCCGCCGATCGACGCCGTGCCGCCGGTCCCGCCCCGGTGCGGGGCATGCTCACCCTCGAGCGACTCGACGCGCTGATCGACGCCGGTGAGATCGACACGGTGATCGTCGCCTTCACCGACATGCAGGGCCGGCTCGTCGGCAAGCGGATCTCGGCGCGGCTGTTCCAGGACGACGTCGCCGCGCACGGCGCCGAGTGCTGCAACTACCTGCTCGCCGTGGACGTCGAGATGAACACCGTCGAGGGCTACGCGATCTCGAGCTGGGAGCGCGGCTACGGCGACATGAAGATGACCCCGGACCTCTCGACGCTGCGTCTCGCGCCGTGGCTGCCGGGGACCGCGCTGGTCACGGCCGATCTCACCTGGCTCGACGACGCTCCGGTCGGCGAGGCGCCGCGGCAGATCCTCCGCGCGCAGCTCGACCGCCTGGCCGAGCGCGGGCTCGAGGCGTTCGTGGCCACGGAGCTCGAATTCATCGTGTTCGACGACTCCTACCGCGAGGCCTTCGCGAAGGGCTACCGCGGCCTCACTCCCGCCAGCGACTACAACATCGACTACGCGCTGCTCGCCTCGACGCGGATGGAGCCGCTGATGCGGGACATCCGGGTGTCGATGGAGGGCGCCGGGCTGTACTGCGAGGGCATCAAGGGCGAGTGCAACCTGGGCCAGCAGGAGATCGGCTTCCGCTACGACGCCGCGCTCGTCACCTGCGACAACCACTCGATCTACAAGTCGGGGGCGAAGGAGATCGCCGACAAGCACGGCAAGAGCCTGACCTTCATGGCCAAGTTCAACGAGCGCGAGGGCAACTCGTGCCACATCCACCTCTCCCTCCGCGGCACCGATGGCACGCCCGTCTTCGCCGATGCGGAGAGCGAGCACGGGATGTCGCCGCTCTTCCGGCACTACCTGGCCGGCCAGCTCGCCGCGATGCGCGAGTTCACCCTCTTCTTCGCGCCGAACATCAACTCCTACAAGCGCTACGTCGACGGGTCGTTCGCGCCGACCGCGGTCGCCTGGGGTCTCGACAACCGCACCTGCGCCCTGCGCGTCGTCGGCCACGGAGCCGGGATGCGCGTCGAGAACCGCGTGCCGGGAGGCGACGTCAACCAGTACCTGGCCGTCGCCGCGCTGGTCGCCGCCGGGCTGCACGGCATCGAGAACGAGCTGGAGCTCGAGGACGTCTGCACCGGCAACGCCTACGGCTCCGGAGCGCCGCGTGTCCCGACGACGCTGCGCGAGGCCGCCGACCTGTTCGAGTCCTCCGCGCTGGCCCGGGCCGCCTTCGGCGACGAGGTCGTCGACCACTACGTGAACAACGCCCGGGTGGAGCTCGCCGCCTACGACGCCGCCGTCACCGACTGGGAGAGGGTGCGCGGCTTTGAGCGGCTCTGACCTCCTGGCGGGCTCCGAGCACGGCGCCGTCGCCCCGCGTCCGATCATCGGGCTCACCACCTACCGCGAGCGCGCCGTCTCCGGCGTCTGGGACGTCGAGGCATCGTTCCTGCCCGCGAACTACATCGACTCGGTGACGCGGGCCGGCGGCGTCGCTCTGCTCCTGCCACCGCAGCCCGCCTCGGCGGAGACCGCGCGTGCCGTCGTCGAGCGCCTCGACGGGCTGATCGTCTGCGGCGGCAAGGACATCGACCCCGCCCGCTACGGCCAGGAGGCGCACCCCGAGACCGACGCGCCCCGCCCCGAGCGCGACGCCTGGGAGGACCACCTGATGACCGCCGCGCTCGAGGCCGACCTGCCGCTCCTCGGCATCTGCCGCGGCGCGCAGTTGCTCAACGTCTCGCTCGGCGGCACCCTGCACCAGCACCTGCCCGACGTGGTCGGCGACCGCCGCTACCAGGCGGGCGGCGGCGTGTTCTCGCACGTCGACGTCGCAGTCGAGCCGGAGTCGCGCCTGCGCGGACTGCTCGGCGAGGACGCCGTGGTCGCGCAGGTCTACCACCACCAGGCGGTCGACCGGGTCGCCGACGGCCTCGAGGTCGCCGCGCGGACCGCCGACGGCACCATCGAGGCGCTCGAGCTGCCGGGGCGCCGCTTCGCGCTCGGCGTGCAGTGGCACCCGGAGGAGGACACCGCCGACACCCGCCTCTTCACCGGCCTGGTGGCCGCCGCGCTCGCGCACCGCGCGGGTACCGGCACGGCTGAAGGCTCCTCCCCCAGCACCCCGAAGGACGCACACCGATGACCCCGCAGACGACGACCCTGCCGACGCCCACTCCGCAGACGACCGTGCAGACCCTCGTCGACCCCTCGACGGGCGCCGCCTTCGACGAGGTCGCCCTCGCCGACCTCGCGACCGTCGACGCCGCGATCGAGCGCGCGGCCGTGGCGCAGCGCGGCTGGGCGGCGCTGGCCCCGCTCGACCGGGCCCGCGCCCTCCGCCGGTTCGCCGCCGCCGTCGACGGCGCGATCGAGGAGCTGGCGCAGCTCGAGACCCGGAACTCCGGTCACCCGATCACCCAGTCGCGCTGGGAGGCGGGGCACGTCCGCGACGTCCTGGAGTACTCCTCCGCCGCTCCGGAGCGGCTGCTCGGCGCGCAGATCCCGGTCGCCGGCGGGCTGGACGTGACGGTGCACGAGCCGCTCGGCGTCGTCGGCATCATCACGCCGTGGAACTTCCCGATGACGATCGCCTCCTGGGGCTTCGCACCGGCGCTCGCCGCGGGCAACGCCGTCGTGCTGAAGCCGGCGGAGTGGACGCCGCTGACGAGCCTCCGCCTCGCCGAGCTCGCCCTCGCCTCGGGGCTGCCGGAGGGCCTCTTCCAGGTGCTGCCCGGCCGGGGCGACGTCGTCGGCGAGCGCTTCGTGACCCATCCGCTGGTCCGCAAGGTCGTCTTCACCGGCTCGACGCGCGTCGGCAAGCAAGTGATGGCGGGCTGCGCCGACCAGGTGAAGCGGGTCACGCTCGAGCTCGGCGGCAAGAGCGCGAACATCGTCTTCGCCGACTCCGATCTGGAGCGCGCCGCGAGCACCGCCCCGTACGGCGTCTTCGAGAACGCCGGTCAGGACTGCTGCGCCCGCAGCCGGATCCTAGTCGAGCGGCGCGTCCTCGACCGCTTCCTCGAGCTGCTCGAGCCGGCCGTGCAGGGAGTCGTGGTCGGCGATCCGCGCGACGAGGCGACCGAGATGGGCCCGCTGGTCTCCGCTGCGCACCACGAGCGCGTCGCCGCCTTCGTCCCGGAGGGGGCACCCGTCGCGTTCCGCGGCTCGGCCCCCGCCGGCCCCGGCTTCTGGTTCCCGCCGACCGTGCTGCTGCCCTCGAGCGGCGAGCCGGTCTGGCGCGAGGAGGTCTTCGGCCCGGTCGTCTCCGTCCTCCCCTTCGAGGACGAGGCCGACGCGATCCGGCTCGCCAACGACACCGACTACGGCCTCTCCGGCTCGATCTGGACCCGCGACCTCGGCCGCGCGCTGCGGATGTCACGGGCGGTCGAGGCCGGCAACCTGTCCGTCAACTCGCACTCCTCGGTCCGCTACTCGACCCCGTTCGGCGGCTTCAAGCAGTCCGGGCTCGGCCGCGAGCTCGGACCCGACGCGGCGCTCGGCTTCACCGAGACCAAGAACATCTTCTTCGCGGCCGACTGACCCGCCCGTTCCACCCCCGCACCCTCCCGTGAAAGGCCGCACCATGGCTCTCCCTCCCCTCGACACCACCCCGATCGACCTCACGCAGCGCCTCGCCGGCAAGGTCGCCGTCGTCACCGGCGGCGCCAGCGGGATCGGCCTCGCCACCGCGACGCGCTTCGCCCGCGAGGGGGCGCGCGTGGTGATCGCCGACGTCGACGTCGCGCGCGGCACCGAGGTCGCGGAGGCGCTCGGCGGGATGTTCGTGCGGGTCGACGTCACCAGTGAGGCGGAGGTCGACGCGCTCTTCCAGGCCGCGGTCGACGCCTACGGCTCGGTGGACATCGCCTTCAACAACGCGGGCATCTCGCCGCCCGACGACGACTCGATCGAGACCACCGAGCTGCCGGCGTGGGAGCGCGTGCAGGACGTCAACCTGAAGTCGGTCTACCTCTGCTGCCGCGCGGCGCTCCGGCACATGACGAAGCAGGGCCGCGGATCGATCATCAACACGGCCTCGTTCGTGGCGGTGCTCGGCTCGGCGACGTCGCAGATCAGCTACACCGCGTCGAAGGGCGGTGTGCTCGCGATGAGCCGCGAGCTGGGCGTGCAGTTCGCGCGCCAGGGCATCCGGGTCAACGCGCTCTGCCCGGGCCCGGTGAACACTCCGCTGCTGCAGGAGCTGTTCGCGGCCGACCCGGTGCGGGCTCAGCGCCGGCTCGTGCACATCCCGGTCGGGCGCTTCGCGGAGCCGGAGGAGCTCGCCGCCGCGGTGGCGTTCCTCGCCAGCGACGACGCGTCCTTCATCACCGGGTCGACGTTCCTCGTCGACGGCGGCATCTCCTCCGCCTACGTGACCCCGGAGTGAGCACGACGTGAGCGCGGGCACCGGGACGGACGAGGCGGACGCCGACGGGGACGACCGGCCGGCCGCTCCCGCGGCGAGCGCCAGGGAGGCGATCCTGAGGCGGCTGCTCCGGATCAACGCCTTCGAGGAGACGGTGCAGCGGCTGATGCAGACGGTGAGTCTCGGGCTCGTGGGGCCCGGCGAGCGGCTGCCCTCCGAGCGCGAGCTCGCGGCGCAGCTCGGCGTGGGGCGCGACACCCTGCGCGAGGCGATCGCCTCGCTCGCGGACGCAGGGTACCTGGTGGTGCGGCGCGGCCGGTACGGCGGGGCCTTCGTGGCGGAGGAGCTGCCGGCGGCGCCGATCGGCCGGCGCGGCTTCGACCGGGCCGAGATCGACGACGTGGTGGCGCTGCGCGAGATCCTCGAGGTGGGGGCCGCGCGGCTCGCAGCCGGCGCGGACCTGACGGCCGCCGATCGGGAGCAGCTGTTCCGGGCTCTCGCCGACGTCGAGGGCGCGAGTCCCGAGGACTACCGGCGGCTCGACTCGCGGCTGCACCTGACGATCGCGGAGCTGGCAGGCGTCCCGTCGCTCCTGCCGCTCGTGGCCGAGAGCCGGACGCGGGTGAACGCCCTGCTGGACGACATCCCGCTGCTGCCGCGGAACATCGCCCACGCGGACGAGCAGCACCGGGCGCTCGTGACGGCGATCCTCACCGGTCGGGCGGCGGAGGCGGCCCGGCTGATGACCGAGCACGTGCACGCCTCCGCGGCGCTGCTGCGGGCGTTCCTGACCTGAGTCGGGAGCGCCTGCCCGGTCAGTTGACGTCGGTGCCGGTCGCGATCGCGACGAACGGCACGAGCAGGCCGAGGACGAGCAGGGCGACGACGAAGAGCACGACGAGGCTGATCATCACCGCGTTGAGGACGATGCCCCAGATCGCGAGCGTGCGGCCGGTCGGCTCGCGACGGAGGCCCAGGATGCCGAACACGAGGCCGGCGACGGGGGCGATGACGGTGAGGCCGAAGAAGACGGAGGTGACGCCGAGGATGAGGCTGGTCAGCGAGAACGGAGTGGACGGTGCCGGGGCGACGGCGACGGGCGGAACGCCGTAGGGGGCCGGGTGCTGCACGGCGGGCCGCTCGAACGGCGGGTCCTGCTGCTCGGACTGCTGCTGCCGCGACTCCGGGGCGGGGTCGGTGAGGACGGCGGTCGAGCCGTAGACCTCGGTGGGCTGCTCGTCGGCGGAGGTGGTGCGGGTGGACGTGGTGGCGGCGGTCGGGGTGGCGGCGGTCGGGGTGGTCTCGGCGTTCGACATGGTCGGAGCTCCTTCTGCGGGGTGCGGTGCCGGGGGCGCCCGGCGATGCCTCCACGCTACGGAGGACGCGGATCCTCCCCCATCCGGCTAACCCCCGGGCGGGAGGGGGAACCCCCCGCTCACTCCCGGGGGCCGGTGCGAGACTGGGACGACCGGCGGCGCGCCGGGACGATCGCGAGGGAGCGGCCGCGGATGGACGACGACGAGACGCTGCGCCGTCGCCGCGACGGCCGCGGGGCCCGCGCGGTCTGGCTCGCCGGACTGTCGGCGCTCGCGGGCTTCGTGATCCTCTCCCCGCTGATCTCGGTGACGGCGACGGTGCTGGCCTGGGGTGCCCGGCGTCGCGGCGGCACTCTGAGCGACCGCAACGGCGTCGTCGCCGTGAACTGGCAGCTGACCTACCTCGCGCTCCAGCTGATGCTCGTGCCGCTGCACCTCGCGCTCGTCTCCGTGCGCGACACCTGGGGCGGCGGCTGGCCGACCCTCACGATCGCGGCGATCCTCGGCCTCTTCGTGCTGAACCTCGTGCTCTGCGTCGTGCTCGGCATCCGCTCGGGACGGGGCCGCAGCGTCCGCCTCGTCATCGCGGTGCCGTTCGTCCGCTCCTCCCGGCCGGTGCGCTGACGGAGCCGAACATGGCCCTCCGCCGGGGCTTCAGCAATTGAGCGCGCCGCCGAGGATTCCGAAGATCAAGCCTCCTGTCGCCGTGACGACCGCTCCCGCCCCGGTGATCGCACCGCCGAGGCCCCCGAGCACGGCGGCATCGACTCCCGATTTCGCCACGCAGTGACCCCATTCCTTCGAGGTCCAGTCGCTCGAGAGAGCCCCAGCCACCGCGACTCCAGCAAGGGCTCGCCGCATCTCGAACGGCGTGAAGTGGAAGGTCATCGTGTCCGAGTCGTCGACGGTCCAACTGCCGCTCACGGTCTGCCCGTTGGCGGCGCCGATCCTGGTGGGCAGGGCCTCCGAGGTGACGCTCCCATCGGTGATGCGGACACGGCCGTCCTTCGACTTCACTGGCCTGGCTCCACCGCCGACGTCGAAGGTGATGGTCGAGTCGGTCGCTCGATTCACGGTCAGCTCGACATGTCCGCTGGACCGCACCTGTGCTGGTGCTTCCGCCGCGGCCGATGCTGCGGCGAAGGGGGCTCCGCTGAGGGTCGCCGCGCAGACAGCCACCACTGTCAGTGTCGTTCGAATGCTCTTCATTGAGTACCTTCCTGGATTGTGTCATCGGCGCTGACTGCGCCAAAGGGTGAGCACTGCACGGCAGATGAAATACGTGATCGCGATGGAGACGGAATTGATCACCACTGTCCACGGGTCGATCGCTCCGACTGCTCGGGAGATGGCGCCGCCGCACCACGATCCGACGAAGGCGGTCACGCAGAATCCCCACGGTGTGCGTGTTCCCCATATCGGGTCACGCTTCGGCTCGTCTTTCGGCTGCTCTGCCTCACCCATCTGAGAACCATACTGAAATGGTTGTGACACCACCGAGGTCAGGATCGATTGCGCGAACTTGGCGCGCGATCACGCCTCTCTCGGAGTTCGCTCGCCCGAATCGGCGGAGCGATCGCAACGGCGTCGTCGCCGTGACCGGCAGCTGAGCCACCTCGTCCTCTGCGTCGTGCTCGGCATCCGCTCGGGCCGGGGCCGCAGCGTCCGCCTCGTCATCGCGGTGCCGTTCGTCCGCTCCTCCCGGCCGGTGCGCTGACGGCGATTCGACGTCCTGTTCCACGACCTCGACAGCGGTCACCGACGGTTGCGATCAGCGCCTGCGGTGCCGGAGGAAGAGCACCAGTCGGCTGACGAGAAGAGTCGTCACGACGGAGACGCAGATCGACGCGATGTTCATCGGATCGGCTACACCGGCCGCCCTGGCGACGACGCCGCCGATGGTCATCCCGACGAACAGGATCGCGAGGAAGCCCCACGGCGTGTGCTCCCCGTACAGCGACCTCCGGCCCTGCCTGGTACTCGAGTGCTCCGGCTCCGTCATCCGCACACCATACGCACATGGCCATTGAGGCGAGGCCCGCCGGCAGCTCTCGCGGGAGGATGGCGCAGGACGCGGGCTCGTCGCCGACCCAGGGTCCGATTCCGGGCTCGCCGGCCCGGACACCGCGGAGCGCGGAGGAGCAGGCGCTCGCGGGATGGCAGGGTGGTCGGGTGACGCCGATCGCCTTCCCCCCGCCCGTGTCCGTGGTCGCCGACGACGGGACGCGGATCGCGACGTACGCGCTCGGCGACGAGGGGGCGCCGACCGTGCTGGCGGTGCACGGGTTCGCGTCGAACGCGGTGCTGAACTGGGAGACGGCGGGCTGGCTGCGGACGCTGAGCCGCGCCGGGTACCGGGTGGTCGCGCTCGACCAGCGCGGGCACGGCGCCAGCGAGAAGCCGCATCGCGCCGGCGCCTACGGGGTCGACCTGATGGTCGCCGACATCGTGCGGGTCATCGAGACCTACGACCTGATCGCTCCGCACTACCTCGGCTACTCGCTCGGCGCGCGGATGGGCTGGGTGCTCGGGCTGGAGCATCCGGAGCTGCTGGCGACGCTCAGCCTCGGCGGGCTCACGGTGGGCGAGCCGCTGCGGCACTTCGACGCGGCGGCGGCGCGTGCGCGGGTGGCCGACGGCGGCGAGATCGACGACCGGTTCACCCGCGCGTTCATCGGCATGGCGGAGGGCGTCGCCGGGAACGACCTGGCCGCGCTGGTGGCGGTGGCCGACGGGGTGCGCGGCGGCGCGCATCCGGAGCTCGGCGCGCACCCCGAGCTGCCGACGCTGATGGTGACGGGCGGGGCCGACCCGATCGCGCCCGGCGGGGCGCGGCTGGCGGAGGAGGCGGGCGCGCGCTTCGTCAGCGTCCCGGGCCGCGATCACACGAGCACGGTGCCGGCGCGGGCGTTCAAGGACGCGGTGCTGGCGTTCCTGGCGGAGCACGCCTGACGCCTGCGTGCGATCCGCAGGCGATCCCGGCGGGAGCGCGCTCTCGTCCGCGCAGAGGCGCCGGCGGAGCGCCGGATCACCTGCGGATCGGACCGGACCGCCCGTGGAGGCGCGCGGCGTAGCATCGCGGAATGCTTGCGATCCGCGTCGAGAACCCCGGCCCCGACTCCCGCCTCGTGCTCGAGGAGACCGCCACCCCCTCCCCCGGACCCGGTGAGGTGCTGCTCCGCGTGGCCGCCGCGGGCGTGAACCGCGCCGACCTCGGGCAGCGCGCGGGCGTCTACCCGCCGCCGGCCGGAGCGTCGGAGATCCTCGGCATGGAGGTGTCCGGAACGGTCGTCGGCCTCGGCGAGGGCGTCACGACGGCCGCACACGGCGACGAGGTCTGCGCGCTGCTCTCCGGCGGCGGCTACGCCGAGCACGTCGTCGTCGACGCGGGGCTGCTGCTGCCGGTGCCGGAGGGCGTCGACCTGATCTCGGCCGCCGCGCTGCCCGAGACGACCGCGACCGTCTGGTCGAACCTGGTCCTGGTCGCCGGGCTCCGCGCCGGCGAGACCGTGCTGATCCACGGCGGCGGCAGCGGGATCGGCACCACCGCGATCCAGATCGCCTCCGCGATCGGCGCCCGGGTGGCCGTGACGGCCGGCAGCCCGCGGAAGCTCGACGCCTGCCGGGCGCTGGGCGCGGACATCCTGATCGACTACCGCGAGCAGGACTTCGTCGAGCGGATCGCCGCTGAGACGGACGGCGGGGTCGACGTGATCCTGGATCCGGTCGGCGGCGACTACCTCGCCCGCGACGTCGAGGCGCTCGCGCTCGGCGGCCGCGTCGTCTTCATCGGCAACCAGTCCGGCGCGCAGGGCTCCCTCGACATCGGGACGCTGATGCGCAAGCGCGCGGCGGTGCACGCCACGACGCTGCGTGCCCGGCCGGTGGCGGAGCGGCGCGCGATCGTCGCCGCGGTGCACGAGAGCGTCTGGCCGCTCGTCGCGGACGGGACCGTGCGGCCGGTGGTCGACGAGGTGATCCCGCTGGCCGACGCCGAGCGGGCGCACGAGCGGATGACCGCCTCCGGGCACATCGGCAAGCTGCTGCTCACCCCGTGACGGGGAACTGACGACACAGCATCAGCCGAGAGGCCCCGTCAGCCGCGATCGGCGATGACGGGGCCTCTCGGCTGACGTTCTGCGGCGCGGACCGGTCAGACCGCCGCGCGGAGCAGGCCGAGCGAGCGGTTGATGCCGTCGATGTCGACGCTGGCGGGGTCGAACGCCGCCTCCGGGGCGAGCCCGAGGGCGTCGAGCGCCTCCGCGTGGTCGGCGGACGACGGATCGGTCGCGGCGCGGACCGTGTCGGCCCAGGCGGCCGGGCCGCCGGGCGCGTCGAGCGGAGCGGCTCCGCGCGCGCCGGTGCAGCGCGGCAGGGCGGCGCCGAGCGGCGACACCGACTCGAGGCGGATGACGTGGCGCCACTCGTCCTCGAGGTCGTAGACGTAGAACAGCTCGTCGCCGACGCTCTCGAGCACCTCGGCGAGCGCGACGCCGCCCTCGTCGACGAGGCCGGAGCCGAGCTCCTCCGCGTCGGCCGGCGAGCCGATCGGCGCCTGCTCCTCGTCGGGCACGCCGACGCTGAAGTAGTGCGGCTGCGCGTCGGTCCAGCCGAGCGAGAGCTGCAGCGCGAGGTGCAGATCGCGCAGCGACGACTCCGAGGACAGCTCGAGCCGGCGCCAGACGACCGGCTTCGTGCCGAGCAGCGAGACGTGCAGGGCGTAGGCGGAGTCGGTGTCCTCCGTCGCCTCGTCGAGGATCTCGAGGCGGGTGGCGTCGCGGGCGCCGAGCAGCACGATGCTCGCGCGGACCACCGAGGCGAGGACCGGCTGCAGGCCCTCGGGGAGCACGTAGCCGAACTCGGGCGAGTGCAGCAGCAGTCCGAGCTCGGCGGCGTCGTCGAGCATCCGCTCGGCCGCGCCGACCATCCGCTCGCGCTCGTCCAGGGCGTCCTCGAGCGAGACGTCGAGCTCGGCGGCGAGCTCGTCGACCAGCTCGCCGACGACGAGGCCCTCGTGGATCTGCGCCTGGCAGGCGACCGCGATCCGGGCGAGGACGGCGTCGGTGGTGGTGATCGCGCGCTCGCGCGGCGAGAAGGCGCCGTTCTCGGTGTCGGCGGCGGCGAGCGCCTCCTGCGCGCTGACGAGCCAGAGCTCGATGAAGCGGGCGATGTAGGCGATGCGCTCGACCGTGGCCTCGCGCGCCTCGGAGCTGCGCCAGGCCGGCGCGGCGTCGCCGAGGCCGGCGGTGGAGCCGTCGGCGTCGAGCACGTCGGAGGCGACCAGCGCGTCCCACCAGGCGGAGACCGGGATGCGGACGGCGTCGTCGCTCGGCGACGAGCCGGCGGAGGCGACACCGGCCTCGACCACGATCTCGCGGGCGGCGCGCTCGGAGATCGTCGCTCTGTCGGCGCCGGCGAGGTGCTCGACGACGACGTCGGCGGCGTGCACGAGGGCGGTGGCGCGGGCGGCGGAGAGCATCTCGGCGTCCGGGACCTCCTCGACCTCGAGCAGGTCGTCGAGGACGGCCTCGACGAAGGAGCCGGCGAGGTCGAGGACCTCGTCGAGCACGGCCTGGCACTCGTCGAGCTCCTCGTCGGTGCCGGTCCAGAGGTCCTCGTCGGTGAGGAAGTCGAGGAAGTGCTCGACGACCTCGGCGACGGTGAAGAGGGTGTCGTCCAGGTCGGCCTCGCTCTCCTCGCCGGAGAGGTCGGCCTCGATCTGGTCGAAGACGGCCTCGAGGAGCTCGGCGTCCGGCTGGGCGAACGAGCCGCGCGGGCGCAGGTCGCGGGTCATGGCGAAGAGGTCGGTGAGGACCTCCACGGCCTCGTCGACGTCGAGGTGCTCGTGCAGGACGGCGACGTCGGCGAGGTGCGACCGGTACCAGCTGCGGAACCGCACCATCAGCGCGGTCTCGGCCGTGCGGCCGCCGCCCTGGCCGCCGGAGCCGCCGGAGCGCCCGTTCCCGGATCGTCCCTGATTGCGCTTCTTGCCCATCGTTCCTCCGCGACCGCTCCCCCTCGACGACGGAGCAGTACAGCCTACCCAGTGCGGGCGAGCCGGGTCACGCGCGGGGAGCTCGCCGTGGTGAACGCCCGGAGAACGCGGAACGGGCGGTCCGCGAGCACGGCCGCGCGACCTCCCGTGTCGATCCGTCGCGAAGGGCTGTCTCGCGTGCTCCGGCACGTGCTTCCCCGCCGGATCGATCGGAGCGTCGGCGATGCGGCCGCGCGCGCGTCGGCGTAGCGTCGGGCCATGGGTGCATGGAGTGGAGAGCCGTTCGGCAACGACACGGCGAGCGACTGGGTCTACGAGCTCGACGAGGCCGGCGACTGGCAGTACGTCCGCGAGGCGCTGGACGCCGCGGTCTCGCGGACGCAGGTGGACGCGGATGCGGCGACCCTCGCGATCGCGGCCGCCGAGGTGGTCGCGCGCGGACTCGGCCGGGAGGGCGGTCCGCACGCCGAGACGATCGCGCACTTCGTGCAGCGGGCCGGGCGGCCCGACGACGAGCTCGTGGCGCTCGCTCTCGCCGCGCTGGCCGCCGCCGACTCGCCCGGCAGCGAGCTCACCGAGCTCTGGGAGGAGGCCGACCCGGAGGAGTGGCGGGAGGCCAACGACGCGGTGCGGAGCGTGCTCGAGGAGGCCTGATCGCGAGAGGGTCCCCACGGGCGGCGACGCGCGCCTCCCGTCGCACTAGCGTGGCGGGGAGCGGCCGGAGCAGGCCGCGACGAGAGCGACGAGGGGCCACGATGCCGGACTTCACCACGGACGACGGGGTCCGGCTGAGCTGGACCGAGCAGGGCGACCCGGCCGGGCGGCCGGTGGTGCTGATCGCCGGGTTCAAGGCGCCGGCGACGAGCTGGAAGCCGCAGCAGGGGCCGCTCGCCGAGGCCGGCTACCGGGTGATCTCGTTCGACCGACGCGGGCACGGGCTGTCCGAGCGGACGGAGGCCGGCGCGACGATGCTCCGGCACGGCGCGGATCTCGCGCAGCTGCTGCGCCACCTGGATCTGCGCGGCGCGGCGCTGGTCGGCGGGTCGATGGGCGGGAACTCGATCTGGGCGTTCCTGGCCGGCTCCGCGGGAGGCACGGCGGGAAGCACCGACGAGAGCACCGACGCGAGCCGCGTCGACCGCATCGTGATCGTCGACCAGACACCGCGCATGCTCAACGGCGACGACTGGCCCTACGGCTTCTACGACTACACCGAGGCGAACCGCGACACCCTCTTCGCGACCACGATCCCGGATCCCGGCCGCTGGAGTGTCGCGTCCAAGGGGCCGGTGCGGATCGCGCGGCTGCTGAAGGCGCTCGGCGGCGGCGAGCGCCGGGAGCTGACGGAGACCGAGCGACTGCTGCTGAACGACCACGCGAAGGCGGACTGGCGTCCGGTGATCGCGCGGACGAGCGTGCCGGTGCTCTTCGTCGCCGGGCGCGAGAGCGAGTTCTGGCCTGCCGAGCACGCGGCGGCCGCGGCCTCGCTCGCTCCGCGGGGCGACTCCCTCGTCATCGAGAAGGACGGGCACGCGGCGAACATCGAGCAGCCGAAGGCCTTCACCGAGGCGCTGCTGGAGTTCCTGGCGCGCTGATCGGCGACGGCCGACGCCCGCGCCGGCTCAGCCCGGGAACGCCTTGCCCGGGTTGAGCACGCCGAGCGGATCGAGGGCGTCCTTGATCGAGCGGTGCATGCCGAGCACGCGCGGGCCGAGCTCGTCCGCCGCTCCCGGCAGCTTCAGGAGGCCCACGCCGTGCTCGCCGGTGACGGTGCCGCCGAGGTCGAGGCAGTCCTCGACGATGCGGTCGAAGGCGCTCTTCGCCCGGGCCTTCGCGGCCTCGTCGCCCTCGGGCGCGATGATCAGCGGGTGCAGGTTGCCGTCGCCGGCGTGCGCGATCGTCGCGATGACCACGTCGTGGTCCGCAGCGGCCGAGCGGATGCGCGCGAGCATCTCGGGGACGGCGCGGCGCGGCACGCAGACGTCCTCGGTGAGCACCGGACCGAGGCGCTCGAGCGCCGGGTAGGCGAGGCGGCGGGCCAGGAAGAGCCGGTCGACCTCCTCCTGGTCGGTGGCCTGCTCGACCGAGAGCGCGCGGGCACCGGCCATCAGCGCCTCGACGCGGTCGGCGGCGGTGCGACCCGCCTCCCCCGGCTCGTCGACCTTGGCCAGCAGCAGCGTGTCGACGCCGTGCGGCAGGCCGAGGTGCTGCCAGTCGTCGACGGCGCGCAGGCAGGTGCTGTCGATGATCTCGAGGGCGGAGGGGATGATGCCGGCGGCGGAGATCGCGGCGACCGCGACTCCGGCGTCCTCGAGCGAGCCGAAGGAGCCGACGATCGCGCGCTGCTCACGGCCCGCCAGCGGGAGCAGGCGGAGGGTCAGCTCGACGATGACGCCGAGCGTGCCCTCCGAGCCGACCATCAGGCCGGTGAGGTCGTAGCCGACGACGCCCTTCGCAGTGCGGCGGCCGAGGCTGACGAGCGAGCCGTCGGCGAGGACCACCTTCATCCCGAGCACGTAGTCGCGGGTGACGCCGTACTTCACGCAGCAGATGCCGCCGGCGTTGGTGGCGGCGTTGCCGCCGATGGTCGAGATGGCGGAGCTGGCCGGGTCCGGCGGGTACCAGAGTCCGGCCTCGGCGACGGCCGCCCGCAGCGCGTCGTTGATCACGCCGGGCTGGGCGACGACGAAGCGCTCGTCCGCGTCGATCTCGAGGACGGCGTCCATCCGCTCGAGCGAGACGACGAGGCAGCCGGCGAGCGCGTTGGCCCCGCCGGAGAGGCCGGTGCCGGCGCCGCGCGGGACGACGCTCAGACCCGCGCGGGCGGCGACGCGGACGGCGTGCGCCACGTCCTCCGCGCTCTCGGCGAGGACGACCGCCAGCGGCAGCCCGGAGGGCGCCCACTCGGCGTCGTCGTGGCGGTAGGCCTCGAGGACGTCGGCGTCGGTGAGGACGCGGTCGCCGAGCAGCGCGCGCAGATCGGCGAGCACGCGGTCCCCGGCCGGTGGCCCGTCCTGGGTCCGCTCGTGATCCTGGGTCTGCATCGGCACCGTCTCCACGACGGACGAACCTACACCCGGCGCCTGCGCGGCCTGCGGCTCACCGGGCCCTCACCCGTCGAGCCCGGTGATCAGGGCGCGGTGGAAGAGCTCGCCGCGCTCGAGGGCCGCGATGTCGGCGTGCTCGTCGACGCCGTGGATCCCGGCGCGCTGCTCCTTCGTCATCAGGAGCGGTGCGAAGCGGTACACCGCGGGGGCGAAGCGGTGCAGGTGGCGGGAGTCGGTCGCCGCGTTGATGACGTAGGGGACGACCGCCGCCTCCGGGTGCGAGACGGCGAGCGCCGCCCGCAGCGCCGCGAAGGGGGCGCCGTCGCTCGGCGACTGCGGCGACGGGTCCTCCCCCAGCACCACCTCGACGGTCACCTCGCGGTCGCGGATCCGCCGGCGGACGCGCTCGGCGGCCCCGGCCGCGGTCTCCCCGGGGGCCAGGCGCAGGTTCAGCACGGCGGAGGCCTCCGCCGCGAGCACGTTGTCGGCGGTCCCCGCGCGGAGCATCGTCGGCGCGATCGTGGTGCGGACCAGGGCCGCCGTCTCGCCGCCGAGCGCCGCGAGCACGGGCGCGGCGAGCTGCGGCCGGGCGCCGAGCAGCCGGTAGAGCGTGCCGCGAGCGCCGGGTGCTCGGTCGGCGAGGAGCGCGAGCGCGCGGGCCAGCGCCTCCGGGACCCGGGCGGGGAAGGTCGAGGGCGTGAGCCGGGTGATCGCCCGCGCCAGGCGGCCGACCGCAGTGAGTCGCGGCGGGGCGGAGGCGTGACCGCCGGCGGAGCGCGCGGTCAGCCGGAGCGTGAGCAGGCCCTTCTCGCCGACGCCGATCATCGCGACCGGCCCGACGACCCCGGGCAGCGGCGCCTCGACGACAGCGCTGCCCTCGTCGAGCACGAGCCAGGGCACGATCCCGCGCTCGTGCAGCGTCTCGGCGATCGCGCGGGCCGAGGCCCCGCGCACCTCCTCGTCGCCGCCGAGGGCCAGCAGGACGTCGCGGGCCGGCACGACGCCGGCGGACAGCAGGTTCTCGACCGCCTCGAGCACGACGACGAGCGGGCCCTTGTCGTCGAGGGCGCCGCGGCCCCAGACAGCGCCCTCGACGATGTCGCCGCCGAAGGGCGGATGCGTCCAGGCGGCGGGGTCCTCGACCGGCACCACGTCCAGGTGCGCCATCAGGACCAGCGGGTCCGCACGGGAGTCGCGGCCCGGCCAGCGGTAGAGGAGTCCGCGGTCGGTGATCCGCTCGGTCTCGAGACGCTCGTGGGTCAGGGGGTAGAGCTCGCGGAGCAGCGCGAGCGCCTCGTCGACGGTCTCGAGCTCGGCCGAGACGGTGCGGAGGCGGATCAGGCGCGCGAGCCGCTCGGGCAGACCGGGACGCGGGGTGCTGTCGTGCAGGGGGTCCTCGATCCGTCGCGGGGCGTCCGCTCATCGTGGCGCACGGGGTGGCGCCCGGGGAGACGGACGCGGCGTCGTCCGGGAGCCTGCGGGTCGACCGGACGGGACGAACGAGCGTCCCGCCCGGCTCCGGAGACGCTCCGGTCCGGATCCGGGCACTCCCCCGCGTGTTTCCAGCATGAGAAATCACGCAGCGATCTCGGGGCAGGGGTTGCGCCTGGGCCCGGTTCTCGTTGGAATCGCCGGATGACCGAAACGACGAACGCCGCCGCCAGTGCCCCCGCGAAGGGCGGAGGGTCGCTGAAGAAGGTCATCACCGGCCCGCTGCTCTTCGCCTTCATCGTCGGCGACACGCTCGGCGCCGGCATCTACACGCTCGTCGGCACGATGGCCGCCGACGTCGGCGGCGTCATCTGGCTGCCGCTGCTGATCGCGCTCGTCATCGCGCTGCTGACGGCCGGCACCTACGCCGAGCTGATCACCAAGTACCCGCACGCCGGCGGCGCCGCCCGCTACGTGGACCGGGCGTTCGGCAAGCCGTACCTGTCCTTCCTGGTCGGCTTCCTGATGATGGCGTCCGGGATCACCACCGCCGCCTCGCTCGCCAACGCCTTCGCCGGCGACTACCTCGGCGCTCTGCTCGACGTGCCCCCCGCGCCGACCGCCATCGTCTTCATCGCGGTGCTCACGCTGATCAATCTGCGCGGGGTGAAGGAGTCGCTGACCGCGAACCTGGTCGCCTCGGTGATCGAGGTCAGCGGACTCGTCATCGTGATCGTCTGCGCGGCGATCTTCTTCGGCGGCGGCAACGGCGACGCCGGCCGCGTCCTCGAGTTCAACCCCGAGGTCGCACCGCTGCAGGGCGCGTTCGCCGCCTCCATCGTCGCGTTCTTCTCCTTCCTCGGCTTCGAGGCCGCGGCGAACATGGCGGAGGAGGTCCGCAACCCCTCGAAGGTCTACCCGCGCGCGCTGTTCGGCGCGCTGATCACCGCCGCCGTGGTCTACCTCCTGATCGCCCTCGGCGCGGTGATCGTGCTGCCGAACGAGGAGCTCGCGGAGTCGACCGGTCCGCTGCTCGATGTGGTCGCGGCCAGCGGCGTGGCGGTGCCGCCGTGGCTGTTCGGCCTGATCGCGCTCATCGCGATCGCGAACGGCGCGCTGCTGTTCATGGTGATGGCGAGCCGGGTCGGCTTCGGACTGGCGTCCTCCGGTCTGCTGCCCAGCGCCTTCGGCCGCGTGCTGCCGAACCGCCGCACCCCCTGGGTCTCGATCGTCGTCGTCGGCGGCGTGACCATGCTGCTCAGCCTGATCGGCGACGTCGGCACGCTGGCCGAGACGACCGTGCTCCTGCTGCTCCTGGTCTTCATCTCGGCGAACATCTCGGTGCTGGTGCTGAAGAAGGACCGCGTCGACCACCCGCACTTCTCGGTGGCCCGGATCGTGCCGATCCTGGCGATCATCGCCAGCGTCGTGCTGCTGACACAGCAGACCGGCGTGGTCTGGCTCGGGACCGCCGGCTACGTGGTCGTGGGCACGCTGCTGTTCCTGGCGACGCGCTTCGGCAAGAAGAAGCACGCGGAGCAGACCGCGGCGGCGGAGAGCGAGGGCGCGGACCGCTCCTGATCGCGGTTCGGCGCCGGAGCCGCGCGCAACATCAGCTGAGAGGGGTGGGCCTCCCCTGTGGGGCGAGACCCACCCGTCTCAGCTGATGGTGCGCGGCGGGTGTGCGAGCGTGGGGGCATGCCCGTGTCGCTCGCGCCGTTCCCGCTCGCCGAACTCGCCGAGTGGATGTCCGTCCAGCGCGTGTCCTACGTCGCGGACCGGATGCGCGCGGGCGACGACGAGGCCGCGGCGTTGCGGAACGCGGACGCGAACGACGAGCGGCTGTTCCCGGGCGGAGTGCTAGCACCGAGCCACGACCTGCTGCGGGTCCTCGACGACGGGCGCCCGGTCGGCGTGATCTGGGTGGGGCCGCACCCGCAGGAGCTCGAGGGCGTCGCCTACATCTGGGACGTCGAGGTCGACCCGTCGGAGCGCGGCCGCGGGTTCGGCCGCGCGGCGATGCTGCTGGCGGAGGAGCACGCCCGCTCGCGCGGCTACCGCGCGCTCGCGCTGAACGTCTTCGGCTTCAACACGACGGCGCGGGGACTGTACGAGTCGCTCGGCTACGAGCCGACGTCGATCCAGATGCGCAAGGAGCTCGGCACCGCGGAGGCGTGACTCACTTCGTCGCGTTCGGATGCCGGGTGTGCACCTGCTCGAGGAACACCGTCCGCCCCACCACGAAGAACCAGAGGCGCGCGTCGCCCTGCCGCGTCGGCTTGTGCTGCCAGCGCTCGTGCACGTCGGCGCCCTTCGTCAGGGTGCCGAGCTCGCCCCGCAACCGGTAGTTGGACGGGGTCGTCTCCGTCGGCGTCCGCGTCAGGAAGTCCCACGCCTCCGTCACGGCGTTCCGGCTGGTGGCGCAGAGATCGGTCCAGCCCTTCTGCGCCTGCAACGTGGCGAAGCGGATCTCGTATTCGGACTTCTTGAGCGGCCGCTCGACGCGGCTGTCCCTCGCCACGGCTACGGACGCTCGACGACGACGCCGGTCTCGAGCCAGTCGACCGGCATGATCGCGAGTCCGTCGGCGATCGCCGTGGCCGACTCCCGCCAGGAGACCAGCTCGGCCGCGGCCAGGTGCGCGTGACCGGTGGCGAAGGACGCGCGCGCCGTCGACAGCAGGTCCTTCGCGCACTGCTCCCGGTCCGGGCCGGACAGCGCGAGCATCCAGGGGAAGACCTGCGCCATCCGGTCGCCGAGCGTCCCCCGGTCGTCGGTCGAGACCGCGATGAGCTGCGCGGCCAGCTGGAGCAGCTGCTCGCGCGAGTCCGCCTCGCGCTTGGACATCAGCACGAGGTCGTCCCCGTCGCGACGGGTGACGTCGACCGGCTGCTCCTCCGCCGCCGCGAAGACGGCGCGCGCGTTCCGGCTCAGCTCGGAGGATTGGAACGTCGGGATCGGGGTGGTCGCCATCTCTCGATCCTAGTTCAGAACGACTTCTGAATGTCCTGACGGCGCGAAATAACGCGTGCACGAGGGTCGTCCGGCATCAGGCCGACATCTCCGCGCGAGGGGGCAGCGGGACCACCGCACCGCCGCTGTAGTTTGGCAGCCATGCCCGATGACGACGTCCTCGACGCCCTCCGCGCCTTCGTCCGGGAGCGGGAGTGGGCGCAGTTCCACTCGCCGGAGAACCTCGCGAAGAGCATCAGCATCGAGTCGGGCGAGCTGCTCGAGTGCTTCCAGTGGGGCGGGAGCGACCTCCCGGCCGCGGTCGAGGAGCTCGCGGACGTCCTGACGTACTGCTTCCTCCTCGCCGACCGGCTCGGAGTCGATCCCGGCGCGATCGTCCTCGACAAGCTCGAGAAGACGCGCGCGAAGTACCCGGTGGAGAAGGCGCGGGGCCGGAGCGAGAAGCATGACCGGCTTTGAGCTCGAGCGCCTGCCCTTCGACGGGGACCGAGTGCGCGCCTGGGGAGCCGCCGACCCTCGCCACCGCAACTGGCCCGTCGTGTACGTCCTCGACAGCGCCTCGGAGGTCTACGTCGGCGAGTCGCTGAACGCGGAGGCACGGCTGCGCCAGCACCTGGACTCGCCGGTCAAGAGCCGACTCGATCGCGTGCGGGTGGTCTTCGACGACACGTTCAACAAGTCTGCCTGCCTCGATCTCGAGTCGTTCCTCCTGCGGATGCTCGCCGGCGAGGGACGCCTGACGGTCCTCAATCAGAACGCCGGCATCACCGACGCCGACTACTTCGACCGCGCGTCGTACCGCGAGACGTTCGACGAGGTCTTCGAGGTACTCCGCACCCGGGAGCACCTCTTCCAGCGAACGCTCCCGGAGATCGTCAACAGCGACCTCTTCAAGCTGTCGCCGTTCAAGGCGCTCAACCACGATCAGGCCGTCGCCGTCGAGGACATCCTCGAGGGGCTGTTCGCCGACCTCGAGTCCGGCGAGCGGAGCACCGTCGTCGTGCAGGGCGACCCGGGCACCGGGAAGACCGTCGTCGCCATCTACCTGCTGAAGCTCCTGCAGGACATCCGCCGGCACGACCCGGAGGAGCCGCTGGACGCCGACTCCGTCTTCAGCGAGTTCTTCACCCCGGGGCACGCCGAGCTGCTCGCGACGCTGCGGGTCGGCCTGGTCGTGCCGCAGCAGTCGCTGCGCGGGTCGATCTCGCGGGTGTTCACGCTCACGCCGGGGCTGTCGAAGGACCTCGTGCTGACGCCGTTCCAGGTCGGCGAGAGCGACGAGCCGTTCGACCTGCTGCTCGTCGACGAGGCGCACCGGCTCAGCCAGCGCGCGAATCAGCCGTCGGGGCCGCTGAACCGGAAGTTCATCGACATCAACGAGCGCCTCTTCGGCGAGGACTCGGTGGAGCACACGCAGCTCGACTGGATCCGCGCGCAGAGCCGGCACACGATCCTGATGCTGGACACCGCGCAGACCGTGCGCCCGGCGGACCTGCCCGCCACCGTCACCCGAGCCGTGCTGGCCGAGGCGTCGGCCGCGGGTCGGCTCTACCCGCTCCGCTCGCAGATGCGCATCGCCGCGGACAAGGACTACGTCGGCTACGTGCGCGCCGTGCTGTCCGACGAGCCTCCCCCCGCGCGAGAGGACTTCGGCGAGTACGACCTGCGCTTCTTCGACGACCCGAGCGAGCTGCGGCGGGCCGTGGTGCAGCGCGACCGGGAGCACGGCCTCTCGCGACTGGTCGCCGGCTACGCGTGGAAGTGGGTCACGAAGACGGACAAGGGCGCCTTCGACATCGTGATCGGCGACGAATCGCTCCGCTGGAATCAGACGCAGCGCGACTGGATCAACTCCCCCGGCGCGATCGACGAGGTCGGCTCGATCCACACGGTGCAGGGCTACGACCTGAACTACGCCGGAGTGATCATCGGCCGGGACCTGCGCTACGACACCGCCTCGGGCCGCATCGTCTTCGACCGCGCGCACTCCTTCGACAAGAAGGGCCGCGAGAACAACAAGAAGCTCGGCATCACCTACAGCGACGAGGACCTGCTCGCCTACGTGCGCAACATCTACACGGTGCTGCTCACCCGCGGGATCAGGGGGACCTACGTGCACGTCTGCGACGAAGCACTCCGCGCGCACCTGGCGCGCTACTTCTGAGCAGGGATCACGGAGCCGCAGACGTTCGGAGTCACACGACACGACGAAAAGCGGTACAGGTATAGTGAACCTGTATCGAATTCTGCTGAGGGGAGGGCGAGCGTGGACGCCACGACTGTGCCGGACCTTCTCGACTACCGCGGTCTGGCTGCGCAAGGCCTCACCCGGTACGGCCTCGACCACCTGATCCGGACCGGCGAATTCGAGCGCATCGCTCCCGGCCTGTTCCTCCGATCGGGGCTCGCCGACGACACGACGGCGGCGTGGATCGCGATCGCGGCGAAGAACGCCGACGCCACGCTGTGCCTGCTGACGGCGCTCTCGCTGCACGAGCTGACCGACGAGATCCCTTCTCGAAGCGACGTCGCTGTTCCACGCGGCGCTCAGACGGTCACCGTGCATCACGCCCTCCTCACGTGGCACCGGTTCGATGCCGGCACCTTCGGCGTCGGTCGCGGTGAACACGCACTCCCCGGTGGGATGTCGATCGGCCTCTACTCGGCCGAGCGCACCCTGATCGACGTCTTCCGGCTGCGGCACGTCTGGGGCGCCGACCTCGCGCTCGGCGCGCTCAAGCAGTGGCTCCGCAGGCGGGGCAGCAGCCCGGGTGCGCTGCTCGCGATGGCCGAGGGCTTCCCGATGGCGCGTCCCGCACTCCAGCAGGCCCTGGAGGTTCTTCTGTGAGCCCTGGTCCGCAGCACGGCACCCCGGCGGGGAACGCGATCCTCGCCATCCGCTCCTTCGCCCGGCGGTCCGGCGCGGACGTGCAGGAGCTGATGACCCTGTACGCGCTCGAGGGGCTGCTGGCGCGGATCGCGCTCTCCGAGTACCGCGAGGACTTCGTTCTCAAGGGCGGTGTGCTGCTCGCCGCGTTCGCTGCGCGCCGCCCGACGAAGGACATCGACCTCCAGGCGACCGGACTCGACAGTGACCCCGAGGAGGTCGCGGAGCGTGTTCGAGCGATCGCGGCGCTGGGGTGCGCCGACGGCCTCGTCTTCGACCCGTCCGCCGTCACCGCGACGACGATCCGCGACGAGGACGAGTACGCGGGCGTTCGAGTGAGACTGACCGCACAGCTCGGCACTGCGCGGTTGACCATCGGGATGGACGTGAACTTCGGCGACCCAATCTGGCCTGCGCCACGCCTCATCGATCTGCCGCGCGTCGTCCCTCTCGGCCTCCCACCCGTGACGGTACTCGGGTACCCGCTGACGATGGTGATCGCCGAGAAGATCATCACTGCCATCGACCGCGGTGTCGCCAACACTCGATGGCGTGATTTCGCAGACGTCCACGTGCTCACACGACTCCACTCGGTCGACGCAGGAGAGCTCCGCACCTCGATGACCGCTGTCGCCGAGTACCGCGGGGTCGCGCTGGCGCCCCTCCTGCCCGCGCTCGCGCCCATGAGCGAACGAGCACAGCAGAAGTACCGCGCCTGGCGTACCCGCTCGCACCGAGACGGCGAGCTCCCCGAGGCGTTCGGCGATCTGCTCGGCGCGGTCGCGCGCTTCGCCGACCCGGTGCTGTCCGCCGCCGTGGCCGGTCGATGGAATCCTGTCGTCGCGACCTGGGAGTGACGGTGAGGCCGCGCTGCTGACCGGCGCGGGGATCCGGAATGACGAGGCTGCACGAGCCTGCGCTCGAGGGCGGTGGCGTCCTCGGCGGTCAGGGGCCGGAGAACGTGACGGCGGTCGCGCCGCTGGGGACGGTGGCGGCGGCGAGTGTCGCCGCAGCGCGGTCGGCGTCGCTCGTCAGGGTCACGTCGAGGTGGTCGGGGGCGGCGCGGAAGCCCGCGGTGGGGACGGCGGCCGAGATCGCGGTCCAGAGGCGCTGGGCGTCGTCGAGCCAGGGGCCCGGAGTGCCGGTGACGAGCAGCGAGCGGTCGGCGCTCTGGACGCTCACGTGCAGGGGCGGGGCGTCGGGGAGGAGCGCGGGGGCGTCGCGGGCGAGAGCGAAGGCGTCGTCGGCGGTCGTCTGCTCCGCCAAGAAGAGGCTCAGGCCGCTCACGCGGTCCTCGCTGTCATCGGCCGCGAGGGCGAGGGAGGAGACTCGCGGGTCGTCCCGGAGCGCGAGGGCGGCGGCGATCCGGCCGGACGTGAGGTCCTCGTCGCCGGACACGGGCAGGGTGAGGTCGTCGGCGTCGAGGAGGATCCGCACGTCGCCCGTCGGGCGCTTCGCGGCGAAGGCGGCCAACCGCTCGGCGAGGGACGTCACGTCGGCGTCGGAGAGGTCCTCGCGGGCGACGACCTCGGCGCTGACTCCGCCGGTGAACGGCATGTCCTCGACCGTCGCGAGCTCGACGTCGGCGACCGCCTCGTCGCTGGCGAAGGTGCGTGTGAAGTCGGCGCGGAAGGAGTCGCCGCTGCAGCCGGTCAGCAGGAGCACCGCGGTCAGGACGACGGCGGCCCGGCCGAGCCCGCGCGCCCTCCCCTGTCCCATCGGGCCAGCGTACGTCCGGACCGCGGAGTGCACGGGGAGTGGACGGATCGCCCGCCGCGTGCTCGTCGAGCGAGGGGGCGTCGATCCGGCGCGGAGGGTCGTCCTCGGGCGGTCGGGGCGACCGCGGGTGACGGATCGGCGACGGCTGGGCGGGGCGCGGAGTCAGGGCGCTCAGGCGAGCGCGGAGACCAGCAGGGAGACGCCCGCGAGGACGGCGAGAGCCGTCGACCAGTAGCCGAGGACGAGGGCGAAGGTGGCGAAGCCCCAGCCGGCCTCGCCGGTGCGCCGGATCTGCGCCCGGGCGACGTGGCCGAGGACGAGGCCGACGAGACCGACCACGAAGGCGGCCACGAAGGCCACGATCGAGACGGTGTTGACGCGCGGATCCGTCACGAGGCCCGCGTCGCGGCGGGCACGGCCCTGCGCGACGGCGACAGGGACGCCGATCGCGGCGACGAGGACCGGCGACAGGACGCCGAGGATGATGATGACGTGCCAGCCGGCGAGTCCTGCGAACATCCGGCCAGCCTAGGAAGCGGAGGGCCCGACGGGGATCCTCCGGCAGGAGGAGAAGCGCCGGCGGCCCCCGCACCGGCGTCCGCGGCCCCACCACGCCGGGCCGCCCGCGTCGAGGGCGGGCGGCCCCGGGTCGTCAGCTCGTGGAGGGGACGGCGGTGGGATCGGCCGACGGAGCGGGCGCGGCGGCCGAGGTCGAGGCCACGCCCCGGCCGAAGGCCTGGCCCTGGAGGATGGCTCCGAGGTCGACGCCGGTCGCGGACTTGACGCTGTCGAACGTGGCCGTGAGGCTCGCCGCCTGCTCGCGGGCGATGTGCGTGGCCGCGGTGTCGCCTCCGATCAGGGTGATGGTGCCGACGTTCTGGTAGCCCTTCGCGAACTCCGCCATCAGGGACGGCAGCTGGCCGATGAGCTCGCGGCCCAGGATCGCCTCCTGGTTCTCGCGGAGCGCCTCCGCCTCGGCCTGGATCGCGGCGGCGCTCGCCTCACCCTTGGTGCGGATGGCCTCCGCCTCGGCGGAGGCGTTCGCGCGCAGGGCCTCGGCCTCGGCACCGGCCTTGGCGCGCAGAGCGTGGGCCTCCGCCTCGGCGCGGGCACTGACCGCCGCCGCCTCGGCCGCAGCCGACGCCTGGCGGGCCTCCGCCTGGCGCTGGACGGCGTAGGCCTCGGCGTCGGACACCTGCTGCGCGACCTGGCGGTCGGTCTCGGCCTTCTTCGCGCGGCCGTAGGCGTCGGCGTCGGCCTCGGTCTGGCGCCGGTACTTCTCGGCGTCGGCCACGCGCTTGACGTCGGCGTCGAGCTCGGCCTGCCGGTTCTCGGCGCGCTGGACGAGGACGGCCTGCTCGCGCTCGGCGCGGGCCAGGTTCTCGGCCTGCTCGGCCTCGGCGTTGGCGCGGCCGACCTCGGACTTCGAGGCCGCAGTGTTCTTGTCGAAGGCGGTCTGCTCGATCAGGTTCGCCTCGTCGGTGGCGAGCTGACGGGCCTTGACCTCGCGGGCCGCATTGATCCGGGCGACGTCGGCCTCGCGCCTGACGCGCTCGATCTCCTGCGCACCGAGCGCCTCGATGTAGCCGTTGCGGTCGGTGACGCCCTGGATGGCGAAGGAGTCGAGGACGAGTCCCTGGGCGAGCAGGTCGCCCTTGATGCCCTCGGCGATCTCGTCGCCGAGCTTCTGGCGGTCCTGCATGACCTCCTCGACGCTGAGCTTCGCGACGACGCCGCGCAGCGCGCCCTCGAGCTGCTCGGTGGTGAAGACGTCGATCGACTGGTCCTGCGAGGCGAAACGCTCGGCGGCGGCGCGCACCTGGTCCGGCGTCGAGCCGATCTTGACGAGGGCGACGCCCGCGAGGTGGATCGTGACGCCGTTCTTGGTCTGCGCGACCGGCTCCATCTTGATCTGCCGCGACCGCAGCGAGATGCGGTCGGAGCGCTGGGTCAGCTTGTTGACGAACGCGCCGCCGCCGGTGATGACGGTCATGTTCGAGGTCAGGCCGTCGTCGCCCTTCTGCTTCTTTCCGACGATCACGATGGCCTCGTCGGCCTGCGGGACCTGGTACCAGGCGCGGAAGATGAAGAAGCCGATGATGGCGAGCAGCAGGACGACACCGACGACGATGCCGGCGCCTACGACCCAGAGCAGATCAGAATTCATGGACGAGGGACCCCCTTCTCGGAACCCGCGCGGGGCGGGTTTCTGAGCGATGTACAGGTTCATCGTGGCATGGACGGGGTTCCCGGGCGTCGGCCGGACGGCGGATGCGGCGTCCTGTGCGCGGGACGCGCGGCGGTGCCGGACGGAGAGCAAGACCGTGGTCGGGACGCCCGGCGACAAGCGGGATCGCAGCGAGAGGAGCCACAACGGCGACGAACGCCGGGCGATGCTTCGACTCTCGCGAGCACTTCAGTGCTGGGGTACCTGGACTCGAACCAAGAACAACTGAACCAGAATCAGTCGTGTTGCCAATTACACCATACCCCAATGGTCATCCGGCGGTGAGGCCGGGACCAGGCGGCGGCCGGAGTGGAACTCGGCGCCGAGAGACGACAGTACCCTACGGACGCACGCCGCTCAAATCGGCTCCGCGATCGTGCACGGCGAGGGCCTCCGACTCGGGCGCGGCCTCGCCGAGGCGGGCGCGGACGAGGTCGCGGTTGATCGCCGAGGCGACCTGCGCGCCGGAGCCCGCGGCGACGATCAGCTGCTGCGGTCCGGGGGCGGTGACCTCGCCGGCGGCGTAGAGGCCGGGGACGGAGGTGCGGCCGCCCGCGTCGACGCGGAGGAAGCCGTCGGGGTCGACCTCGGGGCCGGCCGGGTCGAGGTAGTCGAGGACGGGGACCCACACCGGGCGGACGAAGGCGCCGGTGCGCGGGATCACATCGCCGTCGGCGAGGGCGACGCCGGTCATCACGGCACGCTCCCCCACCAGGTCCGCGACGGGGCGGCGCTCGATGCGGATGCCGATCGAGTTCAGGAGCGACTCGTCGGTGTCGCTGACGACTCCGACGCCGTTGGTGAAGACGATGAGGTCGGTCGACCACTGGGAGAGGAGCATGGCGCGCTCGGCGAGGTCGGCGGTCTCGCCGATCAGGGCCAGCGGCTCGCCGGCCTTCTCGTAGCCGTCGCACTCCATGCAGCTGTGCACGGCGGTGCCGTAGTAGGCGCGGAGGCTGGGCAGCGTCGGGAGGCGCTCGGAGAGGCCGCCCGCGACGACGACCGCGGTCGCCAGCACGGAGCGGTCGGCCGAGCCGCGGACGCCCTTCGCGGTGACGACGAACTCGCCGCCGGAGCGCTCGACGGCGGTCACCATCGCGTTGTGCACCTGGGCCTCCTCGTACTGCTCGAGCTCGGCGCGGCCGAGGCGGCGCAGCTCGAGCGGCGAGACGCCGTCGCGGGTCAGGAAGCCGTGCGAGTGCAGGGTCGCCGCGTTGCGCGGCCGGTTGCTGTCGAGCAGCAGCACGCTGCGGCGCGCGCGGACGAGATTCAGCCCCGCCGAGAGCCCCGCGGGGCCGGCGCCGATGATGACGACGTCGTAGTGGCCGCCCTGCACCTCCGCCACGATCAGCTCCGGGTGTCGGCGAGGCGGGCGAGGCGGGCGATCGACTCGGACTTGCCGAGGATCTCCATCGACTCGAACAGCGGCGGCGAGACGCGGCGGCCCGAGATCGCGGTGCGCAGCGGCCCGTAGGCGATGCGGGGCTTGAGGCCGAGGCCCTCGATCAGCGCGCCGGCGAGCGCCTCCTGGATCGAGGCGGTCAGCCACTCCCCCTCGGGCACGAGCTCGAGGGCGCCGATCGACGCGGCGAGGACCTCGCCGGCGTTCGCGGGCAGGCCCTTCAGCGCGTCCTCGTCGTACGACAGGGCGTCGGCCGTGGTGAAGAGGAAGCCGAGCATGCCGGGCGCCTCGCCGAGCAGGCCGATGCGCTCCTGGACGAGCGGGGCGGCGGCGTCGAGGACGGCGCGCTGGTCTGCGGTCGGCTCGGTCTCGAGCACGCCGGCGGCGATCAGGTAGGGGATCGTCCGCTCGGTGAAGTCGTCGACCGCGAGCAGGCGGATGTGGTCGCCGTTGATCGACTCGGCCTTCTTGAGGTCGAAGCGCGCGGGGTTGGGGTTCACGTCGGCGACGTCGAAGGCGGCGATCATCTCGTCGATCGAGAAGACGTCGCGGTCGTGGGTGAGCGACCAGCCGAGCAGGGCCAGGTAGTTGACCAGGCCCTCGGGGATGAAGCCGCGGTCGCGGTGGTGGAAGAGGTTGGCGGAGGGGTCGCGCTTGGAGAGCTTCTTGTTGCCCTCGCCCATCACGTAGGGGAGGTGGCCGAAGCGCGGGACGAAGGTCGTCAGTCCGATGTCGATCAGCGCGTGGTACAGCGCGATCTGCCGCGCGGTGGAGGGCAGGATGTCCTCGCCGCGGAGGACGTGGGTGATCTGCATCAGCGCGTCGTCGACCGGGTTCACCAGCGTGTAGAGCGGCTGGCCGTTGGGGCGGACGACGACGAAGTCGCTGAAGGAGCCGGCCGGGAAGGTGATCTCGCCGCGGACGAGGTCGTCGAAGGAGAGGTCGGCGTCCGGGACGCGCAGGCGCAGCGCCGGGCTCCGGCCCTCGGCGCGGAAGGCGGCGCGCTGCTCCTCGGTGAGGTCGCGGTCGAAGTTGTCGTAGCCGTGCTGCTTGGCGCGGCCGGCCGCCTCGTTGCGCGCGTCGATCTCCTCGGCGTTCGAGTAGCTCTCGTAGAGGTGGCCGGAGGCGAGCAGGCGCTGGATGACGTCGGTGTAGACGTCGCTGCGCTCGGACTGCCGGTACGGGCCGTGCGGGCCCCCGACGCCCACGCCCTCGTCCCAGTCGAGCTTCAGCCAGCGGAGCGCGTCGATGAGCTGCTCGTAGCTCTCCTCGCTGTCGCGGGCCGCGTCGGTGTCCTCGATCCGGAAGACGAAGGTGCCTCCGGTGTGCCGCGCGTAGGCCCAGTTGAACAGGGCGGTGCGGATGAGGCCGACGTGCGGCGTCCCGGTCGGGGACGGGCAGAAGCGGACGCGGACGTCGCTCCCGGACGCGATCGTGAACGGGTGCGCGTCGTGGGCGCGATCGGAGGGCGGGGTGAGCTCAGACATACGGGGCGATTCTAGCGGCGGGGCGGGGAGGGGCGCCGGTACTGGACACGGGCGGGCTCGGGCCGACCTCGGGCTCGCGGAATCCGGTCGGGCACGCGGGAATCCGGGGATTCGGCGAGCCGAGGGGGGAATCGCGAGCCGGAGGTCGCAGCGGCAGGGTGCGAAGCGGCCGGGGCGGGCGGAGCTCTTAGCGCGAAGCAGTGCTCCGAGTCAACGGACTTCTCGAACGGGAGGAGCAGTGGTGGCCTGTGGCTACTGCTTCTCCCCCGGGGCCGCTCGACGACGAGCGCGTCGCATCCTGCCGCCCCGGACGCGCCAGCATGCCCGGAAAGGGGTCCCGATGAGCACGGTCGTTCTCGACACCGCCCTCTCAGCGCTCGCCCCTGCGACCGACTCGCCGAGCGAGCCCGCCTCGCCGCGCGAGGAGAAGGACGCCCGCACCCTCTCGCTCTTCCAGGCGGCGGCGACCGCCGACGACGCCGAGGGCGCCCGGATCCGGGAGCGCATCGTGCTCGACCACCTCGGGCTGGCCGAGGCGATGGCGAACCGGGTGTCCCGCGCCGGCGGCGACCGCGCGGACCTCCGCCAGGTCGCCTACGTGGGGCTGGTCAAGGCCGCCCGCCGCTTCACGCCGGAGCGCGGCGACAGCTTCGCCGCCTTCGCGGTGCCCACCATCACCGGCGAGCTCAAGCGCCACCTGCGCGACCTCGGCTGGATGATCCGCCCGCCCCGCGGCGTGCAGGAGCTGCACCGCCGCTCGGCCGTCGTCGCCGACGAGCTCGCGCAGGAGCTCGGCCGCCACCCGAGCGATCGGGAGATCGCCGCGCGGCTCGGCGTCGAGCCGGCCGAGGTCGCCGACGCGCGCGCGGCCGGGCATCCGCTCTCCCTCGACGAGACCATCGGCGAGACCGGCGTCCGGCTGGCCGAGACGATCGGCGGGGAGGACGAGGACCTCGCGGCGATCGACCGCCGGCACGGCCTGGCCCGGGCGCTCGCCGAGCTCGAGAACGGCCAGCGCGAGCTGCTCCGGATGCGCTTCGTCGAGGAGATGACGCAGCAGCAGATCGCCGACGCGCTCGGCACCACGCAGATGCAGGTCTCGCGGCTGCAGCGCCGGATCCTCGCGCAGCTCGCCGACCGCCTCGGCGCCCCGTCGCGCAGTCATCAGCCGAAGGCGCCCCGGAACGGGGTCGCGACCGTCACGCCCGTCCACCCTGCGGCGCGGCTGCGGACCGCCTGAGGTGCGCGTCGGCGCGCGAGGGCAGGGTGGCGAGCGCGTCGAGGACGTGCTCGGTCCGCACCGCGAGGAGCGCCGGATCGGGCTCGGAGGAGAAGACGTCGCCGCGGCGCAGCGACGCGTCGGTCAGCACGACGTGCGGTCCGCTGACCGGCGGGCCCCAGGCCTCGGGCGGCGCCGGTCCGAAGATCACGACCGACGGGATGCCGTAGGCGGACGCCAGGTGCGCGGCACCGGTGTCGACCGTGACGAGCACCTCCGCCGCGGCGACGACCGCGGCGAATCCACTCAGATCGATCGCGCCGGCGAGCACCTCGCCCGTTCCGGCCAGCTCGGCGACGCGGCGGGCGCGGTCGGCCTCGTTCGCGCCTCCGGTGTAGACGACGCGGTGCCCCTCGGCGGCCAGCGACCGCGCGACCGCGGCGAATCGCTCCTCCGGCCACTCGCGCGAGCCGTAGAACGCGCCGATGTGCACGATCGCGGCGCCGTCGACGGGCGCGGGCACGGCCGGGACGGCGATGCCGACGTCCTCGGGGTCGGCGTCGAGACCGATGGAGTTGACCAGGCGGGCCCAGCGCGCGCGCTCCAGCTCGCCGTCGATCCAGAGCGGGCGCGGGTCGTCGTGGCTCGCGTCGGGGTCGAGGGCGGGGACGCGGAACTCGAGGCGGCGCTCGGGCTCGAGCGCGATCAGGGCGTCGCGGGACTCCGGGCCGTTGCCGTGCAGGTTGACGGCGAGCTCGATGCGACCGGGCGCGACCGGCAGCGGATCGTCCAGCCCGCGCAGGGTCGGCACGAGGGCGTCGAGGCCGTCGATGAGGTCGACGATCGGCTCCAGCCAGGGCGTGGTCGCGAGGATCAGCCGGTGCTCGGGGAAGCCGCGGCGCAGCGCCTTGAGGGCGGGGACGGCCACGAGGATGTCGCCGAGCTTGAGGGCTCGCAGGGCGAGGATCTCCGGGGTTCCATCCGGGTCGGTGAGAGCGCGCACGGCGCCTCCTTCCTGTCGGAGGTCCCGTACCCCGCTCCGGCGACCTCAGACGCGCGGATCTCGAGCGGGCGGCCCCGCGGCTCCGACGCGCCCGAGCGGACCACTTCTCCTCCCCCGCGTTTGGAACCCGGAGGAGGGGGGTACGAGGGAGAGGTGAACGACTCGATCCAGCCGGGCTCCGCGCACCGCACCGCGGAGGACGCCCCCGCCCCGCGCGCTGCGCGGCTGCGCGGAATCCTCTTCGACCGCGACGCGACGCTCGTGGTCGACGTGCCCTACAACGGCGACCCGGCGCTGGTCGAGCCGATGCCCACCGCGCTGGACGCGGTCGAGCGGGCCCGCGAGGCGGGACTGAAGCTCGGCGTCGTCACGAACCAGTCCGGCATCGCCCGCGGCATCATCGACCGCGCGCAGGCCGACGCCGTGAACCGCCGGGTGGACGAGCTGTTCGGCGGCTTCGACGCCTGGATGCTCTGCCCGCACGGCCCCGAGGACGGCTGCGCCTGCCGCAAGCCCGCGCCAGGCATGGTGCTCGACGCCGCGCGGACCCTCGGGCTGCCCGCCGGCTCCCTCGCGGTGATCGGCGACATCGGCGCGGACGTCGGCGCGGCCGCTGCCGCGGGCGCCCGCGGCGTGCTCGTGCCCACCCCGATCACCCGGGCCGAGGAGGTGGCCGCCGCACCGCTGCGCGCGGCGACGCTCCTCGAGGCCGTCGAGCTGCTGCTGGCGATGCAGCCGGACGAGGACGCCGAATGACCCGCCGCGTGCTGGTGGCGCGCCTGGACAGCGCCGGCGACGTGCTGCTCTGCGGACCGGCCGTCCGCGCGATCGCGGCCGACGCCGAGGTGCTGCTGCTCGCGGGACCGCAGGGCGCGCCCGCCGCGGCGCTGCTGCCGGGGCCTGTGGCCGTGCGCACCTGGTCCTGCCCGTGGATCGGCGACGCCTCGCGCCCGGTCGACTCCGCCCTCGTGGCGGAGCTGCGGTCGATCGTCGAGGAGTTCGCTCCGGACGAGGCCGTGATCCTCACCTCCTTCCACCAGTCGCCGCTGCCGCTGGCGCTGCTGCTGCGCCTGTCGGGCGTCGCGCGGATCTCCGGCGCCTCGGTCGACTTCGCCGGCGCGCTGCTCGATGTCCGGCTGGTACCGGGCGAGACGCTCGAGGAGGACCAGCCCGAGCCGGAGCGCGCGCTCGCCATCGCGGCGGCGGCGGGCTTCGCGCTGCCCGAGGGCGACGACGGGCTGCTGCGGGTGAACCGCGAAGGCGTCCTCCCCGCCGTGCTCGAGGGCGTCGGACCGTACGTGGTCGTGCATCCCGGCGCCGCGGTACCCGCGCGGGCCTGGCCCGCCGAGAACGCGGCGCGCGCGGTCGAGCTGCTCGCGGACTCCGGAGTCGCGGTCGCCGTCACCGGCGGCCCCGGCGAGCGCGCGCTCACCGCGCAGGTCGCCGGCAGCCGCGGCATCGACCTCGGCGGCGCGACCGACTTCGCCGGTGCGGCCGAGGTGCTCGCCCGCGCCGAGGTCGTCATCAGCGGCAACACCGGACCGGCGCACCTGGCCGCGGCCGTCGGCACGCCGGTGGTCAGTCTGTTCGCGCCCGTCGTCCCGGCGATCCGCTGGGCGCCGTACGGCGTCCCGGTCGAGCTGCTCGGCGACCAGCAGGCCGCCTGCGCCGGCTCGCGCGCCCGCGTCTGCCCCGTCCCCGGTCACCCCTGCCTCACGGGAGTGAGCGCCGAGGAGGCGGTCGCCGCCGCCCACCGACTCCGTGCGCTCCCGCGGCGCGACTCCACGACATCCACCACGACACCCTCGGAGGCGCTCGCATGAGGATCCTGCTCTGGCACGTGCACGGCGGCTGGGCGGACGCGTTCGTCCGCGGCGACCACGAGTACCTGCTGCCCACCACTCCCGCCCGCGACGGCTGGGGCCTCGGCACCGGCGGCCGCGACTGGCCGAACACGATCGAGATCGCACCGGAGGAGCTGCGCGACGCCGACGTCGACGTCGTGCTCCTCCAGCGGCCCGACGAGCTCGCCGAGGCGGAGCGCCTGCTCGGCCGCCGGCTCGGCCGCGAGATCCCGGCGGTCTACGTCGAGCACAACACGCCCCGCGGCGACGTGCCCGACAACCGCCACCCGCTCGCCGATCGCGACGACCTCCTCCTCGTGCACGTCACGCACTTCAACGCGCTGATGTGGGACACCGGATCGACCCGCACCACGGTGATCGAGCACGGGATCAACGACCCCGGCCCCCTCTACACCGGCGAACTCGCGCGCTTCGGCGTCGTCATCAACGAGCCGGTGCGCCGGCAGCGGGTGACCGGCACCGACCTCCTGCCGCGCTTCGCCGCGGTCGCGCCGCTCGACGTCTTCGGGATGAAGACCGAGGGCCTCGTCGGCACGCCCGGGCTGCCCGCCGACCGCCTCGACGTGCTCGGCGACGTGAAGACCGGCGCGATGCACGCGGAGCTGGCTCGACGCCGGGTCTACCTGCACCCGTTCCGCTGGACCTCGCTCGGCCTGGCGCTGCTCGAGGCGATGCACCTGGGGATGCCGGTCGTCGCGCTCGAGACCACCGAGGCCGGCCGCGCGGTGCCGCCCGAGGCCGGCGCGATCTCCAACGACCTCGACGCGCTCGCCGCGGCCGCCCGAGAGCTGATGGAGGACCCGGAGCGGGCCGCCGTCGCCGGTGCGGTCGCCCGCGAGGCCGCGCTCGCGCGCTACAGCCTCGGCCGCTTCCACCGCGACTGGGACGAGCTGCTCGGCGACCTCGCCGCCGCCCCGCGCACCCTCTCCACCGCCGGAACCCGCGAAGGGAGCACCCGATGAGCACCCCCCGTCCCCTCTCGATCGCGATGGTCTCCGAGCACGCCAGCCCGCTGGCGACGCTCGGCGGCGTGGACGCCGGCGGCCAGAACGTGCACGTCGCGGCCCTCGCCGACGCGCTCGCGCGCCGCGGCCACCGCGTCACCGTCTACACCCGGCGCGACGACGCGTCGCTCCCCCGCCGGGTGCCCTTCACCTCCGGCGTCGAGGTCGTGCACATCGACGCGGGCCCGGCCGCCAAGGTCTCCAAGGACGAGCTGCTGCCGTTCATGGGCGACTTCGCCGTCGACCTCGCGAACGACTGGCTCGACTCCCGCCCCGACCTGGTGCACAGCCACTTCTGGATGTCCGGGGTCGCCGCGCTCGACGCCTCCGAGCGGGTGGAGCGCGCCACCGGGCGCCGCGTGCCCGTCTTCCACACCTTCCACGCGCTCGGCGTGGTGAAGCGCCGCCAGCAGGGTGCGCTCGACACCAGCCCCGAGGAGCGCGCCTGGCTCGAGCCCGGCGTCGGCCAGCGGGCGGACGGCGTCGTCGCCACCTGCTCCGACGAGGCCTTCGAGCTGAAGGGCCTCGGCGTGCCCACCTCGAGCATCTCGGTGGTGCCCTGCGGCGTGGACCTCGAGCGCTTCACGCCCGACGGACCGGTCGCCGAGCGCACCGGGCGCGTCCGGTTGATGAGCATCGGCCGCCTCGTGCCCCGCAAGGGCATGGGCCACGCGATCGAGGCGCTCGCCCGCCTGGTCGCCGACGGCTGCGACGCCGAGCTGGTCGTCGTCGGCGGCTCCGGCTCGGGCGACGCGCTCATCGCCGACCCGGAATACCAGCGCCTGCACGGAGTCGCCGAGGGCCTCGGAGTCGCCGACCGCGTGGTCTTCGCCGGCCAGCTCTCGCAGACCGAGATGCCGGCGATGCTCCGCTCCGCCGACATCGTGATCTGCGCGCCCTGGTACGAGCCGTTCGGCATCACCCCGCTGGAGGCGATGGCCTGCGGCGTGCCGGTGGTCGCCTCCTCCGTCGGCGGGCTGATCGACACGGTCGTCGAGGACGTCACCGGCGTGCACGTGCCGCCGCGCGACCCCGCCGCCCTCGCCGAGGCCCTCGCCGCGCTGATCGCCGACCCCGAGCGCGCCCGCGCCTACGGAGCCGCCGGCCGCGCCCGCGTCGAGTCCCGCTACTCCTGGGACCGCGTCGCCGCGGACACCGAGCGCGCCTACCTGACCACCCTCGCCGGACTCGGCGACGGCGATGCCGCCAGGAGCGGCACCGCTCGCACCTCCCTCTCCTCCACCCCCCGGAAGGCGGCCCCGCGCAGATGAGCATCGACACCGTTCTGGACACCCCGACGGACACGCCGTCCGACACCCCCACGGACGCCGCCCGGCGCCTCGTCGACGACCACGTCGCCCGCGCGCTCGACGTCGTCGCGCAGCTCGAGCGACACTCCGACCGGATCGTCGCCTGGGGCGTCGAGCTGGCGGACCGCCTGCACACCGGCGCCCGGCTGCTCGCGGCCGGCAACGGCGGCTCGGCCGCGGAGGCGCAGCACCTCACCGCCGAGCTGGTCGGCCGCTTCGACGGCGACCGCATCCCCTTCTCCGCGATCTCGCTGCACTCCGAGACCTCGAGCCTCACCGCGATCGGCAACGACTACGGCTTCGACCACGTCTTCGCCCGCCAGGTCACCGCGCACGCCCGCAGCGGCGACGTCGTCGTGCTGCTCTCGACCAGCGGCCGCAGCGCCAACCTGCTGCACGCGGCCGAGGCGGCCCGCGCGGCCGGCGCCCGCACCTGGGCGCTCACCGGCGACGGGCCCAACCCGCTGACCGAGGCCTGCGACGAGTCGATCGCGCTCGAGGGCCACGGCTCGAACGTGCAGGAGGCGCAGCTCGTGCTGGTGCACGCGCTCTGCCGGGCCTTCGAGCACCGGATCCGGGTGCGGACGGGGGCGGCCGCGTGAGCCGCATGCGGATCGCCGTGGTCGGCGACGTGATGCTCGACGTCGACCTCTCCGGGCCGGCCGAGAGGCTGAGCCCCGACGCGCCGGTGCCGGTGGTCGACGTGTCGACCCGCGGGGTGCGCGCCGGCGGTGCCGGGCTGGTCGCGCGGATGCTGGTGCGCGACGGCCACGAGGTCGTGCTGGTGACGGCGCTGGCCGACGCCGCAGATCCCGATGCGGCCGAGCTGCTCGCCGCCCTCGACGGCGTCCGAGTGGTCGCCGGGCCCTCCGGCGCGCCGACGCCCGTGAAGACGCGCGTCGCCGCCTCCGGCCAGGCGGTCGTCCGCTTCGACCGCGGCTGCGAGCGCCCGCCGGTGCCGACCGTGACCGAGGAGATGCTCGCCGCACTCGGCGAGGTCGACGCGGTCGTCGTCGCGGACTACGGCCGCCGGCTCACCGAGGACGCCTCGCTCCGCGCCGCCCTCGACGCTCTCACCGTGCCGCTGGTCTGGGATCCGCATCCGCGCGGGACCGAGCCCGTCGCCGGGACGACGCTCGCGACGCCGAACCTGGGCGAGGCGACCGGCTTCTCCGGGGCCTCGGGCCGCGGCGTCACCCTCGCCGAGACCGCCGCGACGACGCTGCTCGAGCGCTGGGGCTGCGGCGCGGTCGCCGTGACGATGGGCTCCGGCGGTGCTCTGGTCCGCTCGCGCGGTGCCGGCGTCCCGGTGGTGCACCCGGCCGCCGCGGTGCCGCCGACCGATCCCTGCGGGGCGGGCGACCGCTTCGCCGCCTCCGCCGCCGTCGCGCTGGCCGGCGGGGCCAGCCCCTCCGAGGCGGTCGGCGCGGCCGTCGCCGCGGCCGGGGCCTACCTGCTCGCGGGCGGCGTCTCCTCCCTCGGCGCTCCCGCCGACACCGCCGCCCTGCACGGGGCGTCGGGAGTGGACGCGCTGCGCGTCGCCGAGGCCGTCCGCGGCGCCGGCGGCACCGTGGTCGCGACCGGCGGCTGCTTCGACCTGCTGCACGCCGGCCACGCGCGCACGCTCTCGGCCGCCCGGGCGCTCGGCGACTGCCTGATCGTCTGCCTCAACTCCGACGACTCCGTCCGCCGGCTCAAGGGACCGGCCCGGCCGATCATCCCCGAGGACGACCGGGTCGACCTGCTGCTCGCGCTCGAGTGCGTCGACGCGGTGCTCGTCTTCGGCGAGGACACCCCCGACGAGGCGCTGCGCCGCATCCGCCCGGACGTCTGGGTGAAGGGCGGCGACTACTCCGCCGAATCGCTGCCCGAGACCGCCACGGTCGCCGAGTGGGGCGGCCGCGTCCTGACGGTGCCGTACCACGCGGGCCGCTCGACCACCCATCTCGCCGCCGCGCTCGCGCGCGTCGGCTGACCGCGTCGGCTCCGGCCGACCACCGCAGACCCGGCCGGCCTCGCCGACCGCCGCCCCACCACGTCGGCCCCGCCGACGACGAGGATCCTGGAAGGGACACCCATGACCACCACCCCCACCCCCATCGGCCGCGTCCTGATCACCGGAGGCGCCTCCGGACTCGGAGCCGCCGTCGCCGCCGCCGTCACGGCCGCGGGCGGCACCCCGATCGTCCTCGACCGCGACGTGTCGAACGTGCAGGAGGGCGTCGCCGCCTACCAGGTGGACGTCGCCAAGACGCGCGAGGCCGAGAAGGCCGTCGTCGAGATCGCCCGCGAGCACGGCGGACTCGACGCCGTCGTGACCGCGGCCGGCATCGACCGCTGCGGCCGCCTCGTCGACGTCGAGCCGGAGGAGTGGGAGCGCGTGATCTCGGTCAACCTGCTCGGCACCGCGGCCGTCGTCCGCGCGGCGCTGCCGTTCCTCACCGAGACCCACGGCCGCGTCGTCACCGTCGCGTCCTCGCTCGCGATCAAGGCCGTCTCGGACGCGACCGCCTACTGCGCGTCGAAGTTCGGCGTGCTCGGCTTCACGCGGGCGCTCACGGCCGAGACCAAGGGCGAGATCGGCGTCACCACGCTGATCCCCTCCGGCATGAAGACCCGCTTCTTCGACGACCGCGACGCCCAGTACAAGCCGGGCCCCGACGCGCTCCTCAACGACCCGGAGAACGTCGCCAACGCCGTGATGTTCGTCCTCGGCCAGCCCCGCGGCTGCGAGGTCCGCGAGCTCGTCATCACCCACGAGGAGGAGCCCTCCTGGCCGTGAGCTGACGCCCCCGTCGGGGCTCCGCGAGATGCCACTTGAGTACGCACGCCTCGGCGTGTCGCGTACTCGAGTGGCATCTCGCGATTGGGGGCAGGGCCGGGCGTCGTCAGCGGGTGGAGGCCAGGACGCCGCGGACGTCCTCGAGGACCCGGGCGACGGGGACGTCGTCGACGAAGGACAGCTCGTGCTCGCAGCGCGGGGCGGTCCAGCCGACCTGGGTGACGTCGATGCCGCAGATCGGGCAGCGGACGGTCCAGCTCAGCTGGACGCGGTGGCGCTGGCGGCCGAGGGGCTGGGCGTTGATGGCGTTGCCGACCCAGAAGACGCCGACCGTGGGCGCGCCGACCGCCGCCGCGAGGTGCCGCGGGCCGCTGTCGTTGCCGAGCACGAGGTCGGCGAGCGAGAGCAGCGGACCGAGATCCGGGAGCTCGACCGTGCCGGCCCAGGACACCGCGCCCGGAGCGCCCGCGACGATCGCCTCCGCGGCGGGCGCGTCGGAGGCGTCGCCCACGACGAGCACGCGCGCGCCGTCGGCCAGCAGCGCGCGGGCCACCTCGGCGAAGTTCGCGGAGCTCCAGCGGCGCCGGACGTCGGTCGCGCCCGGGTGGATCAGCACCAGCGGCCCCCCGGCGGGCAGAGCCGCGGCGAGGCGGTCGCGGCGCTCCGGGTCGACCTGCAGCGACGCCTCGAGCCGGACGGCCGGGGCCCCCGCGAGCCCGACGATCTCGAGCGCCCGCAGCATCTCGTGCTGGTAGTAGACGTAGGGGATGGTGCGCTCCAGCTCGGCCGCGTCGTCGGTGCGCGAGCCGATCGTGTGCCGCGCGCCGAGGCGCTGCAGGAACGGGTTGGAGAAGCGGCCGCCGCCGTGCAGCTGCACCGCGAGATCGAAGCGGCGCGCGCGCATCCGCTCGGTGAAGTCCTCGACGACCCGCGGGTCCTCGCCCTCGCCGTCGCGGACGCCCTGCGCCACCGGCAGGATCTCGACGTCGCTCACCGGCGACTCCACGCCCTGCAGCAGCACGCGGTGCGCCGGAGTGCCGAGCAGCACGATCTCGGCGCCCGGGTAGGCGGCGGCGAGCGCGTCCACGGCGGGCAGCGCGAACAGCAGGTCGCCGAGTCCGCCGCCGCGCAGCACGGCGATCCTCTCGACTCCGTCGAAGCGGTCTCGGAGCGGGGCGATGGCGACCACGGGCGTTCCTCTCGGTGGGGCGGAGTCGCGCGCGGCGGCTCCGGGGAAGGGGCACTCCTCCTCTTCCCCGTCGGAGGCGATCCGAAACCGTCGGCGACCGGTGCGGGAGCATCGCAGCGAACCGAGAAGCCCTTCGACCCGCCCTGCTGATCACGGTGGGTCTCGATACGCCCCTCCGGGGCTACTCGACCAGCATGGACGGGTCATGCTGATCGAGTAGCCCGCACAGCGGGCGTATCGAGATCCACCACCGTCAGAACAGGAGTCCGCAGACCCGCCCTGCTGATCACGGCGGGTCTCGATACGCCCCTCCGGGGCTACTCGACCAGCATGGTCGGGTCATGCTGATCGAGTAGCCCGCGCAGCGGGCGCATCGAGATCCACCAGCGTCAGAACAGGAGTCTGCAGATCCGCCCTGCTGATCACGGCGGGTCTCGATACGCCCCTCCGGGGCTACTCGACCAGCATGCAGGGAGGGGCACCGCCGCGTTGCTCTCGGAGCTCAGTCGCCGGCGAGCGCCGCCCGGCGGATCTTGCCCGCGTCGTCGCGCAGCGGGGTCCGCTGGAGTCGCAGAGCCCGCGGTGCCCGCGAGCCGAGGTGCTCGCGCGCGAAGGCGAGCAGCTCCTCCTCCGTCACGGCGGCGTCCGCGATGTCGACGACCGCCTCGATCGCCTGGCCGAGCTCGGCGTCAGCGACGCCGAAGGCGACCGCGCCGCGCACCGCCGGGTGCTCCTCCAGGACGCGCTCGATCTCGGCCGGGTAGATGTTCACGCCGCCCCGCAGGATCAGGTCGTCCGCCCGGTCGAGCACCGTCAGGAAGCCGTCGGCGTCGACCGAGCCGAGGTCGCCGAGGGTGTCCCAGCCGTCGTCGGTCCGCTTCGACTCCCCGCCGAGGTAGCGGTAGGTCGGCTCGCCGCGGCGCAGCTGCACGAGCCCGGGCTCACCGGCCGCACACTCCGACCCGTCCGGCCGCAGCACCCGCAGCTCCGTCCCGCCGATCGGCCGGCCGACGCTCCCCGGCCGCTCCAGCCACTCGTCGCCGCGGATCATCGTCAGCCCGTTCGACTCGCTCCCGGCGTAGACCTCGACGACCCGCTCGGCACCGATCCAGTCGATGAGCGCGCGCTTGTCCGCGGGCGGGCACGGCGAGCCGAGGTGCAGCACCGTCTCGAGTGACGACACATCCGCGTCCCGGTGCCCGGGCGCGCGCAGCAGCCGGTGGATCATCGTCGGCACCAGCAGCGCCCAGGTCACCCGGTGCTCCGCGATCGCCGCGAGCACCCGCGCCTCGTCGAAGCGCGGCAGGATCACCAGCCGCTGCCCGGTCAGCAGCCCGCGGAAGGCGTAGGTGAAGGTCGCGGAGTGGGTGAGCGGCCCGGCCACGAGCTGCACCCCCTCCCGCGGCAGGAACGCCGCGACCGGCTGCGTCGGATCCATCAGCGCGGGCGCCGCCGCGAGCACGATCTTCGGTCGCCCGGTGCTGCCGGAGGAGGCGGGCGCCTTCCAGGACGAGGCCCAGAGATCCGGCAGCGCGTCGTCCGGCAGCGCGGGGTCGGGCGCGAAGCCCGCGGGTACGAAGGGCACGCCCTCCAGCTCCACGCCGATGCTCAGCGACGGCCGCCCGAGCGCGCCGACCTCGGCGAGCTCCCGAGCCGACAGCCCGCGCGAGAGCGGCTGCGGCGTCGCGCCCGCCTTCCAGATCGCCGCGCAGGCCAGCACCAGCTCGGCGCTGTTGGGCAGCGAGACCGCGACGAGCGAGTCCGGAGTGACGCCCCGCGCCGCGTAGGCGCGCGCGAGCCGGTTCGAGGCCCGGTCCAGGGCGCCCGCGGTGAGGGTCGCGTCGTCGGCGACGACCACGACGCGCTCGGGGTCCCGCTCGGCGAGCGCCGAGAAGCAGCGCGAGAACGACCGCCGCATCAGCTGCCGCCGACGTGAGAGAGGTACAGCGCCTCGTGGCTCGCCGCGACGTCGTCCCACGAGTGCGAGAACGCCAGCTCCCGCCCGGACCCGGGCTCCGGCGCCTCCCCCGCGAGCGCCGCGGCGAGCGCCGCCCGGATCCCCGCCACGTCGCTCCCGTACGCCACCGTCTCCCCGAACACCTCTCGCAGCACCGGCAGATCGCGTGCGACGACCGGCACCCCCGCGGCGAGCGCCTCCATCGCCGCCAGCCCGAAGCCCTCCTTGGTCGAGACGAAGCCGAGGACCGCCGCACCGGCGACGAGCGCCGCGAGCCGCTCCTCCGGCACCGTGCCGAGCACCACCGGCACGACGCCCAGCTCCGCCGCCCGGCGCTCGAACTCCTCGCGGTAGCCCCGGTAGTCGAACAGCGTCTCCCCGCCGCCGAAGACGAGCGCGGTCCCCGGAGCCAGCCCCGCGAACGCCTCCAGCAGGTCGATGCTGCCCTTCCGCGGCTCGATGCCGCCGAGCGCGAGCACGTAGCGGCCGAGCTCGGCCCGCCACTCCCCCGCCGCGGCACCGCCGGTCGCGGCCGCGAACCGCGCGGCGTCGACGCCGTTCGGGATCACCGCCGGAGCCCGCCCCCAGCCCGCCGCCACCTCGTCGGCGACCGCCCGCGACACCGCGAGCAGACCGGCCGGCCCGGTGATCGCGCGCTCGTGGCAGGCGATCAGCGCCGGCGTCGTGAAGGCGTCGAGATGGTGCACCGTGCGGAGCAGCCCGTTGGCCCCCGCGAAGCCCGCGTCGAGCGCGGCGTTGGCCGAGATGCAGTCCTGCGCGTGCACGACGTCCCACTCCTCCCTGTCGTCGCCGAGCGCGACGGCCAACGCGTCGAGCGAGCGGACGATCCGGTCGCCGACGTCCTCCCCGTCGCGCGCCGCGAACGGCACCACCCGGACGGCCACCGCGGGGTCGACCGCGCGGAAGAAGGCGGAGTCGCCGCCGCGGCCGAGCGTCCAGACGGTCACCTCGTGCCCGCGCCGGGCCAGCGCCTCTGAGAGCGCGAGCGTGTGCACCACGCCGCCGCGGGGCTTCGTGGAGTAGGTCAGCTGCGCGATCCGCACGGGGTCTCCTTCAGGCGGGGCGGCGCCCACGGGCGGCACCGGTCGGACGGGCGGCCCCGGGTTCAGACGGTGGGAGCCGCGCGGTGGTACGCGTGCTCGGCGCGGTCGCGCAGGTGGTCCATGCTGCGGCGGGCGCGGGCGACGGAGGTCGAGACGTCGTCGGTCGCGACCGCCAGCCCGCCCTTCGCCCAGGTCTTCGCGAGGATCTCGCCGGCCGGGTCCACGACCTTCGCCTGCCCGAGGAAGCGCAGCCCGCCGAGCACCCCGGTCTGGTTCGAGGAGACCAGGTAGACCTGGTTCTCCGCGGCACGCGCGCAGTCGTAGAGGTCGAAGAGGTGCGCCTGGCGGTCGTTCCGGATCCGGTCCGACCGGTCGGTCACGCTCGCGGGCCAGGCGCTGAGGCAGCACAGGATCTCCGCCCCGTCGAGGGCGAGCGAGCGGGCCGACTCCGGGAATGTCTTGTCGAAGTCGATCATCATCCCGATCCGCCCCACGGCCGAGTCGAACGAGCGGAAGGAGTCGCCTGCGGCGTACGCCTCGGACTCGCCCAGCGGCAGGTGCACCTTGCGGTGCGTCCCGATCACCTCACCGCCCTGCACGCAGACCGCCGAGTTGTAGCGCCGCACCTCGCCGCCCTCCAGCGCGCGCTCCGCGATGCCGAAGCACACCGTGGTGTCCCCCGCCATCGCCGCGACGGCCGCGACCTCCGGCCCGTCCACCTCCACGGCCTGCGGCAGGTCGTCGGGGCCGGGGTGGTGCATGTCGAGGAGGTAGCCGCCGAGGGTCGCGTCCGGCAGCACCAGCAGGTCGATCCCGCGCTCCTGCGCGCTCGCGATCATGCCGGGCAGCTTGACGAGGGTGCGCTCGATGTCGCGGCCGAAGTGCGCCGCGACCGCGGCCATCGTGATCGTCGACATGGTCCTTCTCTCCCGCCCTCTGCAGGCGGCCGGTGCGCCGGGGCGGAGGGAGAGCCTCCGCTCTCCTCCGCCCCGCGCGGCAGAGCGGTGCGCTCGGGCCGAGCGCGTGGCCGTCACCGTACCGCGGCGCCCTCGAGCCGGTCCATCCGCGCGCCGCCGAGCAGCTGCTCCGCCACGTGCTCCGCGTCGCGCGCGATCGCCTCGAAGCGCCCGGAGCCCCAGGTGTTCAGCCACGGCAGCCCGAGGAAGTGCAGCCCGGGCACCGCGGTCGCGCCGCGCCGGTGGGTGGGGTGCCCGGCGCCGTCGAAGACGCCGATCTGCATCCAGGAGTAGTCGGAGCGGAAGCCGACCGCCCAGACGATGCTCGTGATCCCGGCGGCCGCCAGATCCAGCTCCTCGATCTCGCGCTCCGGCCGCCAGACCGGCGCGTACCGGGCCTCGGTCGGCGCCGATACACCCGAGCGCTCGATGTAGGCGTCGATGTCGTTCTTGATCGACTCGGCGACCGAGTCCGCGTAGTCGAGCGACGCCTCGGCCGTCGGCGCGAAGCGGAGCGACCCGCCGTCGACCTGCTGCAGCCGGCCGTAGAGCGTCATCCCGTCGCGCGCGAACGCCCGCAGGTCGATGTCGCGGCCGCCGCCGCGCCCGGTGACGTAGTGGTTGGTCGACTCCCGCTTGGACAGCCCGCCCACCTGCGCGTGCACCGGAACATCGTAGACGCCCATGTCGGCGAGCCAGGCGACGCAGTCACGGCCGCGGTAGAACCGGGCGACCCGCGGGGCCGTTCCCAGCGCCAGGTGCACGTCGCGTCCCTCGAGGAAGAGGTCCTCCGCGATCTGCGCGCCGGACTGGCCGGAGCCGACCACGAGCACGCCGCCCTCGGGCAGCGCCGCGGCGGAGCGGTAGTCGGCGGAGTGCAGCTGCACGATCGAGTCGGGGATGCGGTGCGCGACCGCCGGCAGCACCGGCCGGTGGTAGCCGCCGGTGGCGACGACGACCTGATCGGCGGTGATCGTGCCGCGCGAGGTGACGATCTCGAACGCCCCGTCCGCGCTCTCGCGCATCCGGAGCACCTCGGTGTCCTCGGCGACGGGAGCGTCGAACGACTCCGCATAGCGCCGCACCCAGGCGTGCACCTCGGCGCGGGTCATGAAGCCGTCGGGGTCGTCGCCGTCGTAGGGGTAGCCCGGCAGCCGGCACTGCCAGTTCGGCGTGACGAGCGTGAAGTTGTCCCAGCGGCGGTCGATCCAGTCGTGCGCGATCGTGTCGCGCTCGATCACGAGGTGCTCGACGCCCTGGTCGGTGAGCAGGCGGCTGATCGACAGCCCGGCCTGGCCGGCGCCGATCACGGCGACCGGGAGGTGCCGGCCGTTCTCGAGCGCGGTCATGCGCGGGCCCCCTGCGCGGACGCGGGGGCGGAGGACGGAGGGAGCGGCGGATCCATCGCCAGCACCCGCACCCGCCCGCCGTCGAAGCGCGCGGCGGCCGCGAGGATCTCCGACTCCTGCTGCAGCGCGGAGGTGCAGGCGAAGCCGAACTTCGCGCGCACCCGCTCGCTCGCCAGCCGCAGCGCCTCGGTCGAGCGCCCGACGAAGTCCTCGAGCGGATAGCTCTCGCCCTCGGCGAGGTAGTCGTGCATCACCAGGCTCGGCGAGTAGCAGCGCTCCTCGACACCGTCCGGCCAGCGGACGTGGAAGGTCATCTCAGGCATGGACCAGCCCTCCGCTCCAGACGCGGTCGATGTCGTAGGCGTCCGGCCGGCGGTCGCGGAGGTGGAACATCCCGCCGCGCATCGCCTCGAAGGTGCCGCGCACGTCGATGTCGGCGACCGCCATGCCCGAGCCGAGCAGCGTCGTCGCGAGGATGTTGCCGCCCGGATCGACGACCTTCGCGTTGCCCACGTAGCGCAGCGACCCGAAGGTGCCGGACTGGTTCGACGCCAGCCAGAACACCTGGTTGTCCAGGGCCCGCGCGATGTCGAACTGGTTGAAGCGGTAGGTCCAGCGGTCCTCCTGCAGGTTCTCCGCCGTCGCCGTCCGGGCGGCAGGCCAGGCCGAGAGCGAGGCGATGATCTCCGCCCCGTCCAGCGCCATCGAGCGGGCCGCCTCCGGGAAGGCCTTGTCGTAGCAGATCTGCAGCCCGACCCGGCCGACCGGCGTCTCGAAGACCGAGTAGCCGGGCCCGGGCGAGTACGACATGTGCTCGCCGAGCGGCTGGTGCACCTTGCGGTAGCTGCCGTAGATCTGCCCGCCGTCGAGCAGGGCGGCCGCGTTGTAGCGGGTCTCGCCGTCCGCGTCGAGCTCGCAGAAGCCGATCGCGACCAGCAGGTCGCCGGCGATCTCCTGCACCCGGCGCAGCTCCGGCCCGTCCAGCGCGATCGCCGGGGGCATCGAGCGGGTGGTCGTCTTGACCGTGTCGCCGTGATTGCCGAGGGAGGAGAGGTAGCCGCCGATCGCGGCCTCGGGCAGGACGAGGAACTCGACCCGCTTCTCGCGGGCCTCCTCGGCCAGCGCGGCGATGAGCGCGTAGTTCTGATCGAGGTCGCGGGTGAAGTTCGCCGCGACCGATCCGACGACGGTCATGGCGGGCGCCTAGAGGTTGTAGGTCGAGTTGATGATGGCGCCCTTGCGGGCGTAGTGGATGACGGCGTCCTGGACGTCGAGCGGGTGGCACGGGATGGTGCCCTCGATCAGGTCCTCCTCGCGCAGGCCGTGCAGCGCCATGCCGAAGCGGCAGACGAAGACGCGGTTGCCCTCGTCGATGAAGGTCTTCAGGGCGTCGTTGATGTTCTGCTCGCCCGGGAAGCCGGAGTCGCCGACCGTCGGGAAGCCGCGGGTGGCCATCGCGTTGATCGTGCCGGGGCCGTAGAAGTAGACGGCCGACTCGAAGCCCTTGCGCGCCGCGCGGGTCGCCTGCAGGATCGCGACGAAGCTGACCGAGGACTCGTGCGCGATGCCGTGCACGAGCGTGAAGTAGGACTGGCCGGGCTCGGCCTGGTAGTCGGGGAACACCTTGGTGGAGCCGTAGAGGTTGCTGCCCTTGGGCAGTGAGGGGTGCGCGATCTCGGAGCGCGACTTCTCGATGTTGGCGCTGATCTGCTCCTCGATCGAGGCCTGGTCGTCGGTGCTGTGGTCGGCGGGGGTGGTCTGGTCGTCGGTCATGAGAACCTCCGGGGTTCGGTGAGGAGCGCGCCGGGCGGGGCGCGAGCGAGTGGTGCAGGGACAGGAGTGCCGGGTGGAACGGGCGGTGCTGTGATGCAGAGGCCGGCGTCGCTCGGGGCGGTGCGAGGACGAGCGGAGCGACGGGGCCGGGTCGGGAGCGTTCGTCCCGACTGCGTCCAGTCAAGGCCGCTCGTGTTTCGGAGTGGTTTCGGCCAGAAGAAGCCTGCGTGACGCCGGGCGGGCATCGGGTGGGCGCCGAGTCCGCCGTCGGATGTAACACGATCGCGTTCCCGATGTCATCGCTCCGAAACACCGCGTTGACCTAATGGAGGCTCACGACGTCGGACTCCGCCGTCGCGCACCGCTCGACTCGAGACTCCGAGGAGCACCATGACCGATCTGCAGACGCCCCGCCTCCGCACCGCCGATCCCGCCCCCTCCGACTCCGCCGACTCCTCCTGCGGCCCTGACGCCTGCGGCTCCGCCCCCGTCCGCCGCACCGGCTCCTCCGCCCTGCGCACCCGCGTCGACATCGCCCTCCAGGGCATCCGCGTCGACGCCCCCGTGCACCGCGAGGCCGGCGCCGGCCCGAGCGACGACGGGCACGTGATGCTCGGCGGCCTCGGCGCCGCCATCCCGGTGAACCCGAAGAGCCCCTACGCCGTGACCAACGGACGCCTCCTGCTCGACGGCGCCGACATCGGCCTCGACGTCGAGCCGGTGAAGCGCCCGCGCTTCTACGACCTGAGCACCGCCGACGGCGTCTCCTACGAGAAGATCGCCCGCCTGCACGGCCGGAACATCCTGGCCACCACCGTCGTGCAGACCTGCATGCGCTACGACGAGGCCGAGCGCTGCCGCTTCTGCGCGATCGAGGCCTCGCTCGCCAACGACTCGACCATCGCGGTGAAGACCCCGGCGCAGCTCGCCGAGGTCGCCGAGGCGGCCGCCCGGCTCGACGGCATCCGCCAGATGGTGATGACCACCGGCACCTCGAAGGGCCGCGACCGGGGGGCCCGGCACCTCGCCCGCTGCGTCCGCGCGGTGCTCCAGGCCGTCCCCGGGCTGCCGATCCAGGTGCAGTGCGAGCCGCCGGAGGACCTCGCCGCCCTGCAGGAGCTCAAGGACGCCGGCGCCCTCTCGATCGGCATCCACATCGAGTCGATGGACGACGACATCCGCCGACGCTGGACCCCCGGCAAGGCGCGCGTCTCGACCGCGAAGTACTGGGAGGCCTGGGACGAGGCGGTGCGGATCTTCGGCCGCAACCAGGTCTCGACCTACCTGCTCGTCGGCCTCGGCGAGGACCCGGACGAGCTGGTCGCCAGCGCCGGCGAGCTGATCGAGCGCGGGATCTACCCGTTCGTGGTGCCGTTCCGGCCGCTCAAGGGGACGCTCGCGACGGAGGTGGACCACGTCCTGCCGCCGGCCGGCTCGCTGCTGGAGAAGGTCAGCGAGCAGGTCGCCGCGCTGCTGATCGCCGCCGGGATGCTCTCGTCCGGGCAGAAGGCGGGCTGCGCGGCTTGCGGCGCCTGCGGCGTGCTGAAGACCGCCGGCGCCTGATGGAGCTCTCGATCCTCGAGGGGGTCCGGGCGGTCGCGCCGGCCGCCCGCGAGGCCTTCGTGGTCGTCGTCGCGGACCCGGCCGAGGTGGCCGCCTACCGCGCGCTGCGCCGCGAGGTCTTCGTCGGTGAGCAGGGCCTCTTCGATGCGGACGACCGCGACGCGCTCGACGAGGATCCGCGCACCGTCGTGCTGGTGGCCCGCTCGGCCGACGGCGTGCTCGGCGGGGTGCGGATCGCGCCCGCGCTCGAGCAGGATCTCGGCTGGTGGACCGGCAGCCGCCTGGTCGTCCGCCGCAGCGCCCGAGGCGGTGCCGGCATCGGCGCCGCGCTGGTGCGCGCCGCCTGCGCCGAGGCCGAGGCGCGCGGCGTGATCCGCTTCGAGGCGACGGTGCAGACGCAGAACGAGGTGCTCTTCCGCCGGCTCGGCTGGGACCGGCTCGGCGCCGTCGAGGTCGCGGGGACTCCCCACGTGCGGATGCGCTGGCCGATCGACCGCTTCGACCGGCTCGCCCGCGGTGCCAAGGCGGCCCTCGGTCCACTGCTCGACGCCTTCACCGGCCAGCTCGGCGGCCCGGGCTTCCGCGGCGACGACGGCGCCCCCGTCCCCGGCTCCGACCTCGTCGCCGTCTGCGACGCGATCGTCCCCTCGATGGTCGAGCGCGATCCGGAGTGGGCCGGCTGGTGCTCGGTGCTCGTCAACGTCAACGACCTCACGGCGATGGGCACGGATCCGGTCGGCCTGCTCGACGCGGTCGGGGCACGCGACGCCTCCTTCGCCGCCCGCGTCCTCCGCGGACTGCGCGCCGGCGCCGAGGCCTGGGGCGTCCCGCTGCTCGGCGGGCACACGCAGCTCGGCGTCCCGGCCGCGCTCTCCGTCACCGGCCTCGGCCGCACCGCGCGCCTGGTCCCGGGCAGCGCCCCGGTCGGGCACGAGCTGAGCCTGACCGCCGACCTCGCCGGCGGCTGGCGCCCGGGCTACGCCGGGCTGCAGTGGGACTCGACCTCGGGCCGCTCACCGGAGGTGCTCCGCGCGCTTGCCGCGAGCGTCGGCACCGCCGCACCCGACGGCGCGAAGGACGTCAGCATGGCCGGCCTCGTCGGCACCGTCGGCATGCTCGCCGAGGCGTCCGGCGCGGGCGCCGAGCTCGAGGTCGCCGCGATCCCCCGCCCCGCCGCCGCGGGCCTGGCCGACTGGCTCTCCTGCTTCCCCGGCTTCGCGATGCTCACCGCCGACCGCCCCGGCGCCTCCCGCATGAGCACGCCGCACACGACGACCGCCGCCATCGGCCGCGTCGTCCCCGGCGAGGGCGTCACCCTCCGCTGGCCCGACGGCGAGACCACCCCCGCCATCACCTCCGCCGTCACCCGCCTCGGCCCCGCCTGACCCCCGCCGCGACCGCGCGACATCAGCGGACATGGTCGGCGTCCCCCACATGCTGGTCGAGTAGCCCCGCAGGGGCGTATCGAGACCCACCGTGGCCAGCACGGAGATTCTGCAGACCCCACTTCTGACAGCGGCGGATCTCGATACGCCCGCTGCGCGGGCTACTCGATCAGCATGGATGTCCCGTGACCGCAATCGGAGCCCAGAAGAATCGCCCGCTCACAGGAACATGCTGGTCGAGTAGCCCCGCAGGGGCGTATCGAGACCCACCGTCCCCAGCAGGGCGGATCTCCGGACCCGTCTTTCAGCAATGGGTGGATCTCCTTGGAAGAGACGCTTGCGCACATGCTGGTCGAGTAGCCCCGCAGGGGCGTATCGAGACCCCCCGTCCCCAGCACGGCGAGTCTGCAGACCCCACTTCTGACAGTGGTGGATCTCGATCCGCCCGCAACGCGGGCTACTCGATCAGCATGGATATCCCACCCTTCTCAGCCGATGTCGAGCGGCCCGATCCGTTTGAGCCGCCGCCGCGCGGGTACCGGACGTCTGCACGCGCGTCCGCGACCCCTGCGGACGCCTCCGACCGAGAGGTGACCGTGACCATCGACACCGCGACCCCCGCCGCCGGCACGACCGGCGCCACCGCCGACCTCGCCGCCGACGCCGTCTCCCGCGCCCGCGCCGCCTTCCCCGCCTGGGCCGCCACCGCGCCCGCCGAGCGCGGCGCCCTGCTGCGCGCCGCCGCCCACCGCGTGGCCGCCCGCGAGCAGGAGCTCGCCGACCTCAACACCGAGGAGACCGGCAAGCCCGCCGGTGACGCCCTCGGCGGCGTCCGAGCCGGCGTCGACACCCTGCTGCAGTACGCCGAGCTCGGCCCCCTGCACCGCGGCAAGAGCCTGCGCGGCGGCGCCCTCAACGTCGACCTCGCCCTGCCGCACCCGCGCGGCGTGGTCCTCGCGCTCACCCCCTGGAACGACCCGGTCGCCGTCGCCGCCGGCATGCTCGGCGCCGCGATCGTCTCCGGCGACGTCGTCGTGCACAAGCCCAGCGAGCGCAGCCCCGGCACCGGCGCGCTCTTCACCCGCCTGCTCGCCGAGGCCCTGCCCGAGGGCGTGCTGACCCTCGTCGAGGGCGACGGCGCCGTGGGCGACGCCCTGGCCCGCACCGACGGCGTCGACGTCCTCGCGCACGTCGGCTCGACCGCCACCGGCCGAACCCTGGCCCGGATCGCCGCCGTCACCGGCGCGCACACCATCCTCGAGAACGGCGGCAACGACGCGCTCGTCGTCGACCGCGACGTCGACCCGGTCTGGGCCGCCGAGCAGGCCGCCCTCGGCGCCTTCGCCAACGCCGGCCAGATCTGCACCTCCGTCGAGCGGATCTACGTGCACCGCGACGTCGCCGAGGCCTTCACCGCCGCGCTGGTCGTCGAGGCCGAGCGCTGGCGCGACGGCCCGCTCCCCCGCCTGGTCGACGCGCGGATGCGCGACGCCGTGCACGAGCACGTCACCTCCGCCGTCCGCGACGGCGCCCGCGTCCTCACCGGTGGCGAGCCCGGCGACGGCACCTTCTACCCCGCGACCGTCCTCGCCGACTGCACCGACGAGATGCTGGTGATGACCGAGGAGACCTTCGGCCCCGTCGCCCCCGTCCTCGTCGTCGACGACTTCGACGAGGCGCTCACCCGCGCCGCCGCCGGTCCCTACGGCCTCGCGGCCACCGTCCTCACCGCCGACATGGAGCACGCGCACCGCGCCGCGGCGACCCTCCCGGTCGGCACCGTCAAGATCAACGGCGTCTTCGGCGGCGCCCCCGGCGGCAGCGCCCAGCCCCGCGGCACCAGCGGCTCGGGCTTCGGCTACGGCCCGGAGCTGCTGGACGAGATGACCACCACCACGGTCGTGCACTTCGGCCTCCCCGTCCTCCCCGGCGCCGGGCGATGAGCCTCGAGGGCTCCGCGCTCCAGCGGGCGAGCGCGCTGGTCGCGCACGTGCGCGAGCGGCCGCCGGTCGTCGCCGTGGTCGGCGACCTCATCCTCGACTCCTGGTGGCTCGGCGAGGCCGAGCGGGTGACCCGCGAGGCGCCCGCCCCGGTGCTGCGCCTCGAGGACGTCGTCGACGTCGCCGGGGGCGCGGCCAACACCGCGGCGAACCTCTGCGCGCTCGGCGCCGTGGTCCGCACGGTCGGAGTCGCCGGCCGCGACCCCGAGGGCGACCGCCTCCTCGCCGCGCTCGAGCGCGCGGGCCTGGACACCGGCGCGATCGTCCGGAGCGACGCCGCGACCACGATCAAGACCCGCGTCGTCGGCGGCGACAGCGTGATGCTGCGCGTCGACTCCGGACCGCACCGCCCGTCCGACCCCGAGCTGGCCGAGCTCGCCGAGGCCGCCGTCCGCGCGGCCGACGGCGCCGACGCCGTGCTGGTCTGCGACTACGGCTCCGGGATCCTCCGCGAGGCCGTCGAGCGCGTGCTCGCCGCTCAGCGCCCCGGCCTCCTCGTGATCGACGCGCACGAGCTCGCCGACTGGGCCTTCGCGGCGCCCGACCTGGTCACCCCGAACGCGAAGGAGGCGGAGCGGCTCCTCGGCACCCCGCTCGGCCGCGGCACCGAGCGCGCCGCCGCCGTCCGCGCCGCGGCGGACCAGCTGCGCGAGCGCTCCGGCGCCCGACACGTCGTGGTCACCCTCGACCGCGACGGCTCGACCGCCCTCGACGCCGACGGCACCGTCTCCCGCACCTTCGCGCAGCCCGCGGAGGAGAAGCAGGCCTCGGGAGCCGGCGACACCTTCGCCGCCACCGCGACCCTCGCCCTCGCCGCCGGCCGCTCGCTGGCGACCGCCGTCGACCTGGCGCAGGCCGCGGCGGACGTGGTCGTGCAGCGCCCCGGCACGTCCGTCTGCACCGCCGACGACCTGCTCGCCTCGCTCGCCGCCCCCGGCGCCGTCGTGCTCGGCGAGGACGGGCTGGTCGAGGTGCTCGCCGAGGAGGCGCGCCGCGGCCGCCGCATCGTCTTCACCAACGGCTGCTTCGACGTGCTGCACCGCGGCCACACCGCCTACCTCCGCCAGGCGCGCGAGCTCGGCGACGTGCTGGTCGTCGCGGTCAACGACGACGACTCCGTCCGCCGGCTGAAGGGCGAGGGCCGCCCGATCAACCCCGAGGGCGACCGCGCGGGCGTCATCGCCGAGCTGGGCTGCGTCGACTACGTCACGCTCTTCAGCGGCGACACCCCGATCCCGCTGCTCGAGCGCGTGCAGCCCGACGTCTACGTGAAGGGCGGCGACTACGCCCCCGACATGCTCGCGGAGGCGGTGGTCGTCCGCTCCTACGGCGGCACCGTCACCACCGTGGGCTACGTCTCCGAGCACTCGACGACCGAGATGGTCCAGCGCATCCGCTCGTCGTCGGCGCCGTGAGCAGCCGGCGCTGGTCGGGGCTCTGGGGGCGCGACCTGCCCCCGGAGGCCCCGGCCGTCGACGTCCTGATCCCGACGGCCGGCCGCTCGGCCGAGCTGGCGGCGACCCTCGCGGGCCTCGCGGCGCAGGACGACCCGCCGTTCCGCGTCGTCGTCAGCGACCAGTCGGACGCCGCGGTCACGGAGACGGACCCGACCGTCGTCTCGATGCTGCGGATCCTCGCCGCGCAGGGCCGCGCTCCGCTCGTGCGCCGGCACCTCCCCCGCCGCGGCCTCGCGGAGCAGCGGCACTACCTCCTCTCGCTCGCGACCGCCCCGGCGGTCCTCTACCTCGACGACGACGTCTGGCTCGAGCCGGGCACCCTGGCGCGGCTGCACGAGGCACTCGGGCGCCTCGGCTGCGGCTTCGTCGGCTCGGCCGTGCAGGGGCTGTCCTACCTCGGCGACGAGCGGCCGCACGAGCAGACCGCCTTCGAGCCCTGGGACGACGGCGTGCAGCCCGAGCGGATCCGGCGCGGCACGCCGGAGTTCGAGCGCTGGCCGCTGCACAACGCCGCGAACCTCACCCACGTCGCCGCCCGCCTCGACGTGCCGGAGGGCGCCTGGCGCGCCTACCGCGTCGCCTGGCTCGGCGCGTGCGTGCTCTACCGTCGCGAGGCGCTCGTCGCCTGCGGCGGCTTCGACTTCTGGGAGCAGCTGCCCCCGGAGCACAGCGGCGAGGACGTCGCCGCGCAGTGGCGCGTCATGGAGCGCTTCGGCGGCGCGGGGCTCGTCCCCAGCGGCGCCGTGCACCTCGAGACGCCCACGACGGTCACCGACCGGCGCGTGGACGCCTTCGACCGGCTCTTCACCGAAGAGCACCAGCACTGACCGAACGACGAAAGGACAGCACGATGGATGCACCCAACCCGATCCAGGTCCAGAAGTACCTCTCCGGGATCGACTACCCGGCCTCGAAGGACACGATCGTCGAGACCGCCGAGAAGGAGGGCGCCGACAGCGACGTCCTCGACGCCCTCCGCGCCATCCCCGAGGGCGACTACGACAAGCCCACCGACGTGAGCTCCGCCGTCTCGAACGTCTGACCCCCTCCGCGAGATGCCACTTGTGAGCGCGACACGCCGTGTCGCCCGCTCACAAGTGGCATCTCGCATGTGGGGCTCGGCGCGGACAGCACCCGCGCGCGGAGGTCGCACCTTCGGTGCGGCTGCCCCTTCACGCTGATCGAGCACCCCGCGTCACGATGAAAGGTCGCACTGCGGTGCGGCTGCCCTTTCATGCTGGTCGAGTAGCCCCGCAGGGGCGTATCGAGACCTACCGTCCTCAGCACGACGGTCTGCAGACCGATCTTCTGACGCAAGTGGATCTCGATACGCCCGCTCCGCGGGCTACTCGATCAGCATGAAGGCCGCCTCTAGGACGAGACGCCTCCTGCACTGATGACGTCGCCCTCCACGCTGGTCGAGCAGCCGTCCGCAGGACGGCGTATCGAGACCCCGCCCCGTCGGCGCCTATGCCGAGACGGCCTCGCGCTCACGCAGCACACCGGACTCCAGCGCCGCGAACGACAGCACCTTGTAGCCCTCGGACTCGAAGAAGATCGTCGCGCGGTCGTCCTCGACGCTCATGACGGTCCCCGCACCCCACTCGCGGTGCTCGACGGCCTCGTCGACGCTCAGCGGTGCTTCGGAGCGAGCCGCGGACGCCGCCTCATCGGCCGCCTCCTGGCGCGCCTCGTGCCGCTCGCAGCCGTCGCAGTTGCCGCACCACTCCGGCCCCTCGACGCCGAAGTAGTCCAGCAGCACGCGCCGCCGGCACTGCGAGGTCTCCGCGTAGGCCCGCATCATCGACAGCCGCGACTCCGCGATGCGCTCGCGGGAGGAGAGCTCCTCCTTCACCGCACGGACCGCGTCGTCCCCGCCGGCGTCGCTCACGGCCCGCAGGCCGCCGTCGGTCTCGAGCAGGTCCGCCTCGGCCAGATCGTTCACCAGCCGCGCGACGGTGCGCGGCGACTTGCCCAGCGCCTCCGCCAGCTCGTCGACCTGCACGCCCGGCTTGTCGGACACGGCCGCCCACACCACGCGCAGCGCGGCCGGCTCGACCCGGCGCTTGGCGAAGAACCGGCGCAGCCCGAGGTCCTCGAGCCGGTAGTGCAGCGCGGCCGTCGCGGGCTCGCTGTCGCGACCGGCCCGTCCGATCTCCTGGTAGTACGCGTCGAGCGACTCGGACGTCGTCGCGTGCAGCACGAAGCGCACGTCGCCGCGGTCGATCCCCATGCCGAAGGCGGAGGTGGCGACCACGACGTCCAGCTCGCCGTCGCGCCACTGCCGGTGCACATCACGCCGCTCGCTCGTCTTGAGCCCCGCGTGGTACGCCGCGACGGAGCGGCCCTCGGCAGCGATCTCCGCCGCGTAGGTCTCCGTCTCCTTGCGCGTGGCCACGTAGACGAGCCCCGGAGCGGTCCAGCTGCGGGCCTCCTCGGCGACGGCCGCGCGCTTCTCGTTCTCGCTCTCGTGGCGGTGCACCACGAGGCGGATCTCGGGGCGGTCGACGCCGTGCACCTGCACTTCGGGGTCGGTCATGCCGAGCCGGTCGATGATCTCCTCGCGCACCGGCCGGGAGGCGGTGGCCGTCATCGCGAGCACCGGCGGGTCGCCCAGCGCACTGCGGACGTCCTTCAGCCGCAGGTAGTCCGGGCGGAAGTCGTGGCCCCAGGAGGAGACGCAGTGCGCCTCGTCGACGACCAGGAGCGAGACGCCGGCCGCGGCGAGCCGGGCGACGTTCTCCTCCTTGGCCAGCTGCTCCGGAGCGAGCAGCACGTACAGCGGGCCGCCCTCGTCGATGCGCTCCCAGGCCCGCGCGACGGCGGCGGCGCCCTGCGCGGAGTTGATGGCGACGGCGGGCGGCGCGGCCGGCGCGGCCTCGATCGAGGCGAGCTGGTCGGCCTGCAGCGCGACCAGCGGTGAGACGACGAGCACGACGCCCCCGCGCTCGGCGCCGGCGATCTGGTAGACGGCGGACTTGCCGCCGCCCGTGGCGAGCACGAGCAGCGTGTCCCGGCCCGCGGCGGCCGACTCGATCGCCTCGCGCTGCCCCGGCAGCAGCGACGTCCAGCCGAAGTCCTCGCGAGCGATCCGATCGACGCTGCTGCGCGTGATCTTCTTCGCGCCGGTCTTCTTCGCGGCGGTCTTCTTCGCGCGGCTCTTCTCTGCGGCGGCGGTCGTCGTGGCAGTGCTCTTGGTCGTGGCGGTGGTATCGGAACTGCGGGTCGTGCGGGACGAGCTCATGCTTCGACGCTACGACTCCGTCCCCGTCGAGCGTCTCCACTTGACAGCTCCGGGGAGCACGGTGAAGCCACGGCCCCGCCCCGCGCCGGTCGCAGAGTGCCGGAGCGCCCCCGTGCTGGTCGAGTAGCGCCGCAGCCCAACCATGCTGGTCGAGTAGCGCCGCAGGCCACCCATGCTGGTCGAGTAGCGCCGCAGGCGCGTATCGAGACCCACCGTCCTCAGAAGGGCGGGCCCGCAGACCCCTGTTCCGACGCTGATGGATCTCGATACGCCCGCTCCGCGGGCTACTCGATCAGCATGGATGCCGCGCTCGATCCTGCCGGTCGGCAACGGTGGCCCCACCATGCCGGTCGAGCAGCGCCGCAGGCGCGTATTGAGACCCACCTACCGCCGGAACGTGTCAAGACCCTGCCGCCCGCGACCACCCGCGTGCTCCGATGGATCCACCGACGAGAGGAGCCCCCGTGCCCGAGAACGTGAACGAGGACCTGCCCGAGCAGGAGTCCGACCTGACCCCGAACACCGGCGGCGCCCAGACCGTGCTGCCCGGCGAGGACGCGACCGACGCCAGCGCCGCGGGCGCCGCGCCCGGCGGCACCGCCATCGACCGCGGCGTCTCCGACACCGTCACGGAGGGCGACAGCGCCGGTGACACCGTCTCCGGCGACGCCGACCTCCCGGACGACACCGACGGCCCCGTCACCGACGACCGCGCCTCCGCCGACTGAGCCGAGCCCGTCAAGGACCGCGAGATGCCACTTGTGCACGCGACACGCCGTGAGAAGCGTGCACAAGTGGCATCTCGCGACGAAGGTCAGGCCCGGGACACCACCGGGCTGAAGAGCGTGCCGATGCCCTCGATGTCGATCGCGACCGTGTCGCCGTTGGCGATCGGCCCGACGCCCGCGGGCGTCCCGGTCAGGATGATGTCGCCCGGCAGCAGCGTGAACACCCGCGAGACGTAGGCGATGATCTCGGGCACCCCGTGGATCATGTCGCCGGTGTTGCCGGACTGCAGCCGCCGCCCGTTCACCCGCGTCTCGAGCGCGCTCTCGTTCCAGACGAACTCGGTCTCGATGACCGGCCCGATCGGGCAGAACGTGTCGTAGCCCTTCGCCCGCGCCCACTGCCCGTCCGACTTCTGCAGGTCGCGCGCCGTGACGTCGTTCGCGATCGTGTAGCCGAAGACGACGTCCTCGTAGTCCTCCGCCCGCACGTTCCGTGCGATCGCGCCGATCACGACCGCGAGCTCGCCCTCGAACTCCACCTGCTGGCTGTCCTCGGGCAGCACGATCGCCTCGTCCGGCCCGATCACCGAGGTGTTGGGCTTCAGGAACATCAGCGGCTCGGCCGGGGCGTCGCCGCCCATCTCGGCGGCGTGGTCGGAGTAGTTCTTGCCGATCCCGATCACCTTCGAGCGCGGGATCACCGGCGCGAGCAGCTTCGCCTCGGCGAGCGGGATCCGCTCCCCCGTGGTCTCGAAGCCCGCGAACATCGGGTCGCCGGCGAGCACGACCAGGTCGTCCTCGTCCAGGATCCCGAAGTGGATCGCACCCCCGTTGTCTCCGGAGCGCTGCGTGGCGAATCGTGCGATCTTCATGAGTCCAACCTCGTCATCCAGCCGTGCGTGTCCTCGCGACGTCCGTACTGGATGTCGGTCAGCTCCTCGCGCAGCGACATCGTCAGCGCGCCGGCCGGCGCGCCCTCGTGACCCACCGAGAAGCCGTCGCCCTTGAGCTCGGCGATCGGCGTGATGACCGCCGCGGTCCCGCAGGCGAACACCTCCACCACGTCGCCGGATTCGACCCCATCGCGCCACTCGTCGATCGACACCTGGCGGCGCTCCACGCGGTGACCGCGGTCCTCGGCCAGCTGCAGCACGCTGTCGCGGGTGATCCCCTCGAGGATCGAGTCCGACTCCGGCGTGACGAGCGTGCCGTCCTTCTTCACCAGCACGACGTTCATGCCGCCGAGCTCCTCGATCCAGCGCGACTCCTGCGAGTCGAGGAAGAGCACCTGCGCGCAGCCGTGCTGGTACGCCTCCTGCTGCGGCAGCAGCGACGAGGCGTAGTTGCCGCCGGTCTTCGCCGCACCGGTGCCACCCTTGCCCGCGCGGGCGAAGGACGTCGACAGCCAGATCGACACCGGGGCCACGCCGCCGGAGAAGTAGGCGCCGGCCGGGCTCGCGATCACGTAGTAGCCGACCTCCTCGGCCGCGCGCACGCCGAGGAACGCCTCCTTGGCGAACATGAACGGCCGCAGGTACAGGCTCGTCTCCGGCTCGGACGGCACCCAGGCGCCGTCCGCCGCGATCAGCTGCCGCAGCGACTCGACGAACAGCTCGGTCGGCAGCTCGGGCAGTGCGAGCCGGCGGGCGGAGCGCTGCAGCCGGCCCGCGTTCGCCTCGGGGCGGAAGGTCCAGATCGAGCCGTCCGCGTGGCGGTAGGCCTTCATCCCCTCGAAGATCTCCTGCGCGTAGTGCAGCACGGCCGCGGCCGGGTCGAGCTGGATCGGGCCGTACGGCTCGACGCGCGCCTGGTCCCAGCCGCCGGCGCGCGACCAGCGGATGTCGACCATGTGGTCGGTGAAGTGCACCCCGAAGCCGGGGTTCGCGAGGATGCGGGCGCGCTCCTCGTCGGAGCGGGGCGCGGGGTTGGCGGTCACCTCGAAGGCGAGGTCCTGCGCGGGGAGGGTGTCGGTCATGAGGGGTTCTTCCTGGAGTGGCGTGGGGCCCGGGGGCGGGGCCGGAGAGGAGGGTCAGCGGAGCCGCGAGACGACGGAGTCGCCGATCGCGGCCGTGGAGCGCGGGGTGCCGTCGCGCGACTCGATGTCGGCGGTCACGGCCGCCGTCACGCGGGCGGCCTCGTCGCCGCGACCCAGGTGGTCGAGCAGCAGCGCCACCGACAGGATCGCGGCGGTCGGATCGGCGAGCTGCTTCCCGGCGATATCGGGCGCGGATCCGTGGACCGGCTCGAACATGCTGGGGAACGCGCCGTCGGGGTTGATGTTGCCCGAGGCCGCGAGTCCGATGCCGCCGCTGATCGCGCCGGCCAGATCGGTCAGGATGTCGCCGAACAGGTTGTCGGTGACGATGACGTCGAACCTAGCAGGATCGGTCACCAGGAAGATCGTCGCCGCGTCCACGTGGAGGTAGTCGACGGCCACGTCCTCGTAGGTGGCCCCCACCTCGTCCACGAGCCGCTTCCAGAGCGAGCCCGCGAAGACCAGGACGTTCGTCTTGTGCACCAGCGTCAGCTTCGAACGGCGCTTGCGGGCGAGCTCGAAGGCGTGCCGGACGACGCGCTCGACGCCGTAGGCCGTGTTCACCGAGACCTCGTTGGCGATCTCGTGCGGCGTCCCCTGGCGGATCGACCCGCCGTTGCCGACGTACGGGCCCTCGGTGCCCTCGCGGACGACGACGAAGTCGACCTCGCCGGGCGCCGACAGCGGCGACGGCACGCCCGCGTAGAGGCGGGTCGGGCGGAGGTTCACGTAGTGGTCGAGCGCGAAGCGCAGGCGCAGCAGCAGCCCGCGCTCGATGTTCGCGTCCTTGTGGCGCGGGTCGCCGGGCACGCCGCCGACGGCGCCGAGCAGGATCGCGTCGTGCGCGGAGATCGACGCGAGGTCCTCGTCGGTGAGGACGTCGCCGGTCTCGAGGAACCGGCCGGCGCCGAGCGAGAACGGCGTCTTCTCGATCACCAGGTCGGAGTCGGCGGTGACGGCGTCGAGGACCTTCACGGCCTCGGCGATCACCTCCGGTCCGATCCCGTCTCCGGGGATGACGGCGAGCTTCACGGTGCGGGTCATGGCGGTCCTCAGACGTGCGGGGGGCACGGGCCGGAGTGCTGCGCGTCCAGAGGACTGGGCGTGCGGAGCACTCGAGCGTGCGGGGCAGGAGACCAGCCCAGCGTACTCTCGGGCCGGTCCCCGCGCCGGTCGCGCCGCGTCAGCTCCGGCGCAGGCGCCAGGCCGCGACGACACCGGCGAGCAGCACCAGTCCGACGCCGATCCAGGCCGACCAGCCGACGCCCGCGTCGAACGCGGCACCGGCCGAGGCGAGCAGGCTCGACGCCGACTCGGACGGGATCTCGCCCGCGACCGCGACCGCGCCGCCCAGGGTCTCCCCCGCGCGCTGCGCCTGGCCGGCGTCGAGGCCCTCGGGCAGCACCACGCCGCTCCGGTAGGCGGCGGTCAGCACCGTGCCGAGCGTCGCCGTGCCGAGCACCGCGCCCAGCTCGTACGCCGTCTCCGACACCGCCGAGGCGGACCCGGCCTTGTCGGCGGGCGCGTTCGCGAGCACCAGCTCGTTCGAGACGGTCTCGGCCGCGCCGATCCCGAGGCCGAGGAAGGCGAACGAGACCGCGACGGTCAGCGCGGAGGCGCCGCCGGGAGCCGCGCTGCCGATCGCGAGCAGCGCGTAGCCCACCGCCGAGATCACGAGTCCGGCCGGCACGACGATCCGCGGCGAGATCCGCCGGGCGATCGGCACCACGCCGAGCCCCGCGCCGATCATCACCACGAGTCCGGGCACCAGCACGAGCCCCGCCTCGAGCGGCGAGAGGCCGACCACGAGCTGGAGGTGCTGCGAGACGAAGAACAGACCGCCCACCAGCGCGACGACGCTGAGCAGGTTGACCACGATCGCCGCGCTGAACGAGCCGCGGCGGAAGAGCGAGAGGTCGAGCATCGGCACCTCGCGGCGCTGCTGCCGGCGCACGAAGAGCACGCCGCTCACGACGCCGACCACGAGCGAGAGCACCGCGACCGCGTCGATCCCGTGCTCGGCGGCCGACTTGATCGCGTAGACGATCGGCGCCATCGTCGCGAGCGACAGCACGATGCTGACCACGTCGACCGGGCCCGGCTTCGGGTCACGCGACTCCGGCACCAGGATCGGCGCGAGCACCACCAGCGGCAGCAGGACCGGCACCGCGAGCAGGAACACGGAGCCCCAGGGGAAGTTCTCCAGCAGCACGCCGCCGACCAGCGGGCCGACGGCCGAGCCGACCGCGAAGCCGGTCGCCCAGATGGCGATCGCCATCCGGCGCTGGTCGCGGTTCGGGAAGAGGCTGCGCAGGAGGGAGAGGGTCGACGGCATCAGCGTCGCGCCGAAGAGACCGAGCGCCGCGCGGGCGGCGATCAGCGCGCCGGCCGTCGGAGCGAAGGCCGCCGCGACCGAGACGACCGCGAAGCCGACCGCGCCGATCAGAAGCAGCTTCCGCCGGCCGACCCGGTCGCCGAGGCTGCCCATCGCCACCAGAAGTCCGGCGAGCACGAGCGGGTAGGCGTCGACGATCCAGAGCAGCTCGGTGCCGGTGGGCCCGAGGTCCTCCGCGATCAGCGGCAGCGCGAAGTTGAGGACGGTGTTGTCGACCGAGACGAGCAGCACCGGCAGCATCAGCACGGCCAGCGCGAACCAGGCGCGGCGCCCGACGCGGGGACCGTCGGGCTCGACGGCGGCGCGCGAGGCGGGGCCGGGGGTCGTGACGGTGCTGACGGGTGCGGTGCGGGCGGACACAGTGGTGCTCTCTCTCGAACGGGGTGATCGCGACCGAGTATACCGTCCAGCCGGTACAGTAGCCAGGGGCGGAACCGAGATCCGTCCCTAGGATGGAGCCCATGCCCGCCGCCCCCGCCCGCGACCGCGTCCTCGACGCGTTCGAGGCCCTGCTGATCGAGCAGGGCGAGCGCTCGGCCACCCTCGACGCCGTCGCGAAGGCCGCCGGAGTCTCCAAGGGCGGGCTGCTCTACCACTTCCCCTCGAAGGACGCCCTCGTCGACGGCCTCGTCGGGCGCCTCGACGACCGCCTCGCCGAGGACATCGATCGGATCCGCACGTCCGACGAGGGCGTCGTCCCGTACCTGATCCGCACGTCGTTCGCCGCGGACACCCCCTTCGACCGCACCATCCTCGCCGTCTCGCGCGTGGCCCAGGGCCACGACGAGCGCGCGAGCGCCGGCCTCGCCCGCATCCACGACAGCTGGTACGCCGTCGTCGCCGAGGCCGTCGGCGACCCCCTGGTCGCCCGCGCCATCGTCCTGCTGAGCGACGGCCTCTACTACAACTCCGCCCTGCTCCCCACCGGCGACAGCCCCCGTGGCGAGGCCGCCGACGTCCTCGCCGTCATCGCCCGCCTCCTCCCGAGCTGACCCAGGAGGAGCACCCGTCCGAAGGACACGGAGCATGCTAGTCGAGTAGCCGGCCGCAGGCCGGCGCATCGAGACCCACCACCGCGGGCACGCCGGATCTCGATACGCCCGCTCCGCGGCCTACTCGATCAGCGAGAAGGAGCAGCCGCTGCCGCGCCTGCGCCGCGTTTCCGCGCCCTGCCGCGCCTGCCACGCGCTGCCCTGCCATGCCGTGCCGTGCCATGCCGTGCCGTGCCGTGCCGTGCCGTGCCGAAAATCATGCTGGTCGAGTAGCCGGCCGCAGGCCGGCGTATCGAGACCCGTCGCCTACAGCCGCACGGTCCCCTCGATCAGCGTCGCCGTGGCCCCGCCGATCCACACGTCGTCGCCCACGCGCTCCACAAGCACTCGCCCAGCGCGCCCCATCGCGGTCCCCTGCGCCGCGACGTACCGCTCGGGCGCCAGCCCGGCCCCGATCAGCCACTGCGCGATCCCCGCGTTCAGGCTGCCCGTCACCGGATCCTCCGCCACCCCAACGTCCGGGATGAACGCGCGCACCTCGAAGGCGCACTCCGCCCCCGCCGGATGCGGACCGACCACGCCGACCGCGAGCCCGCCGAGCCGCGCCGACTCCGGCCGGATGGCGAGCACCCGCTCCGCCGACTCCAGCCGCAGCGCCAGCCAGCCCGGCCCGTTGTCGGCCCACTCGTGCCCGAGGATCTCCTCGCGCGCGAGCCCCAGCGCCGCCGCCGCACGCGCCAGCGTCGGCTCGTCCACCGGCCCCGTGCGCTGCCGCGGCGGCGCCGCGAACGCGATCGCCCCGTCCGGCACCCGGAGCCGCACGAGCCCGGCCGCGCACTCCTGCACCAGCACTCCGGAATCGCGCGGCACTCCCCCGGACGCGAGCCACGCGTGCGCGCTGCCGAGCGTCGGGTGCCCCGCGAAGGGCAGCTCGCGCCGCGGCGTGAGGATCCGCAGCCGGTAGTCGGCCTCCGGGGTGGTGGGCGGCAGCAGGAACGTCGTCTCCGACAGGTTCGTCCACCGCGCGAACGCGGCCATCGACGCGTCGGACACGCCGTCGCCGTCGACGACCACCGCCACCGGGTTGCCGAGGAACGGCTCCGCGCCGAACACGTCGACCTGGGCGAACCTGCGCTCCATGCTGCCGTCTCCTCCGCCGCGCTCGGACCTACTCGGTGATGTCGATCTCCTGCATCAGGTCGGCGTCGATCGCGACGCGGACCTTCTCCAGCAGTCCGTCCGGCGCCGGCGAGTCGATGGTGATCACCGAGAGGGCCTTGCCGCCCGCCTCGGTGCGCGCGATCTGCATGCCCGCGATGTTGACGGAGGCCTCGCCGAACTCGCGCCCGTAGACCGCGACGATCCCGGGACGGTCGACGTAGCTCATCACCACGTGGTGCTTCGCGAGCGGCACCTCGACGTCGTAGCCGTTGATCGCGACGAGCTTCTCGACCTGCTTGGTGCCGGTCAGCGTGCCCGAGACCGAGATCTGCGAGCCGTCCGAGAGGGCGCCGCGGAGCGTGATCACGTTGCGGTACTCGTCCGAGACCGCGTCCGTGATCAGGCGCACCTCGATGCCGCGCTGCTCCGCGAGCACCGGCGCGTTGACGTAGGACACCGTCTCCGACACCACGTTGCTGAAGACGCCCTTGAGCGCCGCGAGCTTGAGCACCTTGACGTCGAAGCCGGCGAGCTCGCCGCGCACCTCGACGTCGATCGACGTCACCGGCGAGGCGGCGAGGCCGGAGAAGACCTGGCCCAGCTTCTCGACCAGCGGGATGCCCGGGCGGACGTAGGGGTCGATGACGCCGCCGGCGACGTTCACCGCGTCCGGCACGAGCTCGCCCGAGAGCGCGAGGCGCACCGACTTCGCGACCGAGACGCCCGCCTTCTCCTGCGCCTCGTCCGTCGACGCACCGAGGTGCGGAGTGACGACCACGTTCTCGAGGGCCAGCAGCGGCGAGTCGGTCGGCGGCTCCTTCACGAACACGTCGAGCCCGGCGCCGGCGATGGTCTTGGCGACGAGCGCGCGGTGCAGCGCGTCCTCGTCGATCAGCCCGCCGCGGGCGACGTTCACCAGGAACGCGGTCGGCTTCATCAGCGCGAGCTGCGCGTCCGAGATCATCCCGGTGGTCTCCGGGGTCTTCGGCATGTGGATGGTGATGAAGTCGCTCTGCGCGAGGAGCTCCTCGAGCGGCAGGAGCGTCACGCCGAGCTGCTGCGCGCGGGCGCTGGTGACGTAGGGGTCGTAGGCGACGACGTTCACGCCGAAGGCCTGCAGGCGCGCGGTGATCAGCGCGCCGATGCGGCCGAGGCCGATGATGCCGACGGTCTTCTCGTAGAGCTCGACACCGGTGTACTTCGAGCGCTTCCAGAGGCCCTGCGCGAGCGCGCTGTGCGCGGCCGGGATGTGGCGGGCGAGGCTCAGGATGTGGCCGACGGTGAGCTCGGCGGCGGAGATGATGTTCGAGGTCGGCGCGTTCACGACCATGACGCCCGCGGCGGTCGCGGCGGTGATGTCCACGTTGTCGAGGCCCACGCCGGCGCGCGCGACGACCTTGAGCGAGGGGGCCGCGGCGATCGCCTCCGCGTCGACCTGCGTCGCGGAGCGGACCAGGATCGCGTCGGCCGAGCCGAGCGCCTCGAGCAGCGCGGGGCGGTCGGTGCCGTCCACGGAGCGGATCTCGAAGTCGGGACCGAGGGCGTCCACGGTGGCGGGCGAGAGTTCTTCGGCGATCAGGACGACCGGCTTAGTCACGAGAGGCGCTTCCTTCGGGGAGGGGACGGAGCGGGCACCGAGCACGAGGGCCGGTGGAACCCCCGCCACTGTAGCGGAGGGCCGCAGTCGTCCCCGGCCGTGTGACGCCCGGCCTCGACGGCGGGCGCGACGGCGGCCTAGAGCGAGACGAGTCTCTCGAATCCGAGGATCAGCTGCACGTCGAGCGACAGCGCCGCGGAGAGGCAGAGCGCCGCGAACAGCAGCCCGGTCCGCGCCAGGAGCCCGCGCCGACGGCCGAGCACCAGTGCCAGCACGAAGCAGACCACGGGCAGCGCCAGCCCGAGCAGCAGCACCGTCCAGCCCGTGCCGTTCAGGTCGGTGCCGAGCGTGGCGGCGTAGGTGCGCAGGCCGACCAGGTTGCCGATCCCCTCCCAGACGTCCCAGGCGAAGAACAGGGCGAAGACCGCGGCGATCAGCACCGAGAGCAGGAGGCGCTTCCGACGGCCGTCACGGTGTCCGGTCCCGCCGAGGGTCGCCTTCACCGTGCTCCCGGTCGCGACGGAATCGGTCGATGCGGAGTCGGTCGATGCGGAGTCGGTCGATGCGGAGTCGCTCATCACGCCCCCTTCAGGAACGGCAGGGGGGCCAGCAGGATCAGCCCGGCGATCAGCCAGAGCACCCGGGTGCGCGTGCGGGCGCTCCGAGTTCCGAGCAGCACGGCGGCGAACCAGGCCGCCGGCCCCGCGACCGCGAGCCAGAGTCCGAGGCCGTAGAGTCCGCCGCCGAGCGGGTCGCCCCCGAACGTCCCGGCGACCGTGGCGTTCTGCCGCGTCGCGGTGATCATCCAGCCGATCGTCCAGAGCAGGTACAGGCCCGCGGCGACGCCCATCGCGACCAGCAGCACGGAGGAGGCGGCCGCCGCGTCGGCGGCGTCGCGCTCGTCGTCCTCGTCGTCCTCCAGCTCGTCGTCGTCCTCGAGCTCGTCGTCGTCCTCGCGGAGCTCGTCCGGCAGCTCGTCGACGTCGCCCTCGCGCGCCTCACGGACCTCCGGAGCCGAGCGCACGGCACGGGGCGTCCGGCGGCGGACCGGAGCATCGCCCGCCACCAGGGTGGGGTCGCCGCCCTCGCCCGCCCAGCTGAGCGCGTCGTCGTCCCGGTCGTCCTCGGGTCTGCTGTCGATCACCGCAACACCCTAGCCGCGCGGCCTCGCCGTCGGCTCGGAGCAGCCCGACACCTCCCCGCCACCGCGGCGTCACCGCCCGGCCTCCCCGGCGGGCGACCCTTCGGGGATGGCGGAGCAGTCGGGGACGGACGAACGAGGGGTGGAGGGCGGCCGGCGCCGCTACGTCGCGATCGGCGACTCCTTCACCGAGGGCGTCGGCGACCCGCACCGGCTCCTGCCCAACGGCGTGCGCGGCTGGGCCGACCGCGTGGCCGACCGGCTCGCCCGCGCCGAACCCGGCTGGGAGTACGCGAACCTCGCGATCCGCTCCAAGCGGCTCGCCCAGATCACCGCGGAGCAGCTGACGCCCGCGCTCGAACTGCGGCCGACCCTCGTCACCCTCTACGCCGGCGGCAACGACATCCTCGATCTCGGCACCGACATGCGCGTCCTGATCGACGGCTACGAGCACCTGGTCGACGCCCTGGCGACGACGGGCGCGTCGCTCGTGCTCTTCACCGGCTTCGACATCCCCTTCCTGCCCGCCCCGCGGATGTTCGTCAAGCGCAACCGCGTCTACAACAGCGCCGTCCGCCGCATCGCCCGCGAGCGCGGCGCGGTCCTCGTCGACTACTGGCGGATGCAGGCGTTCCGCGAATCCGCGATGTGGTCCAGCGACCGGATGCACCTCTCCAAGCGCGGGCACCGCGTGCTCGCCGCGCAGGTGCTGGACGTCCTCGGCGTGCCGCACACCATCTCCGCCGGCCCGTGGGACCCGCCCGAGCCGCTCACGCCGCGCGAGCTGCTGCGCGACCAGTACCGCTGGGCGCACGACTGGGTGCTCCCCCTCGTCGGCCGCAAGATCCGCCGGGTCACCCTCGGCGACCACCTCTCGCCGCGCTGGCCGGAGCCCGTGCTCGTCCCGCCCAAGGGCGGCCTGCGCCGCCTCGCCCGCGACGCCGCCCGCTGACGAGCATTCGCGCGCAGAACATCAGCCGAGAGCACTCGTCATCCGCCATCGGCGATGAGCAGCACTCTCCACTGATGTTCTGCGCGAGGGGTCGCTCGGCCCCCGAAGCGCGGGCCGCTAGGACAGCAGCGGCAGCCCCGCCACCAGCAGCAGCGCCACCGCGAGCATCACGATCGGCGCCACCCGTCCCGCACCCGCGCTCGACGGCGCCGGCCTCCGCGCCAGTCCGGTCAGCCGACGGCGGTCGATCGCCGCCACTCCCCCGCGCACCGACAGCGGTCCTTCCTCGAGATCCCCCGGCCAGCGCTCGACCAGCAGCCCGCGGCTCCGGGCCAGGGCGGCGTCGGATGCTCGCAGCACCGCCAGCGGCAGCCCGTTCGCCTGGGACGAGCCGATCCCAGCCGCAGCTCCGGCCGCGACGACGACCGCCGCGGTGACGACGGCCCCCTCCGAGCCCTGCAGCGCGATCACCGCGATCATCAGCAGCACGCCGGCGAGCGCGAGGACGATGCCGACGAGTGAGAGCGCCGAGAACAGGAGGGAGCGGGCCCGCAGATCCCGCGTGGCCGCCCTCCTCTTCGCCTCGGCCCGTGCGGCACGCGACGGCGCGAGGATGCCGACGAGGTCCGCCGGCGAGAGCGCGTCCTCCGGCAGTCGCACGTCGGACGGCAGATCGGCGGTCTCCTCGAGGTCGTCCCGTCCGAGGTCGGCGGGGACCGGCCACGCGCCCCGGGCGAAGCGGGCTCCCGCGGCCTCCGTCCGTCGCCGCAGGGCGGTGGCGGTCGCCACGAGGACCGTGCCGGCGATCAGCGCGAGCGCGAGGGCCGTCACCGTCCGCAGCGCGACCGGCGCCGACTCGAGGATCCCGCCGGACGCCAGCGCGAGCGCCGCCGCGAGCCCGCCGCCGGCCACCCCGCACAGCACGATCCCCGCCGACACCTCGTACGACAGCCCGTCCCGCGCCGCCGCCACGCCCTCGTCCCACTGCCGCAGCCGCCGTGCCCGTCGCTCCATCCGCCCCACGCTACCCGCGCCCCCCGTGAGCTCTCCCGCGGTGCGCATGCTGATCGAGTAGCCCGCACAGCGGGCGTCTCGAGATCCACCCCGCCCGAACGACGGTCTGCAAACAACCCGCGCCGACGACGCCGGGTCTCGATACGCCCCTCCGGGGCTACTCGACCACCATGGGAGGGCCGCATCCGAGGAACGCCCCGTTTCATGCTGATCGAGTAGCCCGCGCAGCGGGCGTATCGAGATCCACCCCCGCCAGGACAAAGGTCTGCAGACCACCCGCGCCGGCGACGCCGGGTCTCGATACGCCCCTCCGGGGCTAGTCGACCAGCATGGGAGGCTCGCATCCGAGGAACGCCCCGTTTCATGCTGATCGAGTAGCCCGCGCAGCGGGCGTATCGAGATCCACCCCCGCCCGAACGACCGCCCCCGGACGCGACGGAGCCCCGGCCCCGCCGACGTCCACCGCAGAAGCGGTGTCCGCCGACGGCCCGGGGCTCCGAGGTCCGTCCGAGCGGGCGACTAGCGCGCGACGCTGCCGTCGGTGTAGTCCTCGTCGGTCTGCTTCCAGGCGAAGAGCTTGCGCAGCTCGCGGCCGGTCTCCTCGATCGGGTGCTTCTCGCCCTTGGCGCGCAGCTCCTGGAACTCGGGCGCTCCCGCGTCCTGGTCCGCGATGAAGCGCTTCGCGAAGGCGCCGTTCTGGATGTCGCCCAGGACGGCCTTCATGTTCTCCTTGACGCTCGGGTCGATGACACGCGGGCCCGACACGTAGTCGCCGTACTCGGCGGTGTCGGAGACCGACCAGCGCTGCTTGGCGATGCCGCCCTCCCACATCAGGTCGACGATCAGCTTGAGCTCGTGGAGCACCTCGAAGTAGGCGATCTCGGGCTGGTAGCCGGCCTCGACGAGGGTCTCGAAGCCGTACTGGACGAGCTGCGAGGTGCCGCCGCAGAGCACGGCCTGCTCGCCGAACAGGTCGGTCTCGGTCTCCTCGGTGAAGGTCGTCTTGATGACGCCGGCGCGGGTGCCGCCGATGGCCTTCGCGTAGGACTTCGCGGTCTCCCAGGCGGTGCCGGTCGCGTCGTTCTCGACGGCGATGATGTCCGGGATGCCGCGGCCGGCGACGAACTCGCGGCGCACGGTGTGGCCGGGGGCCTTCGGCGCGATCAGGATCACGTCGACGCCCGCGGGGGCCTCGATGTAGCCGAAGCGGATGTTGAAGCCGTGCGCGAAGGCGAGGGTCTTGCCCTCGGTCAGCTTGTCCGCGATCTGCTCGCTGTAGATGGCGCGCTGGTGCTGGTCCGGCGCGAGGATCATGATCAGGTCGGCCCACTCGGCGGCGTCGGCGACGCTCTTGACCTCGAACCCGTCGTCCTCGGCCTTGGCGGTCGACTTCGACCCCTCCTTGAGAGCGATGACGACCTGGACACCGGAGTCGCGGAGGTTCTGCGCGTGCGCGTGGCCCTGCGAGCCGTAGCCGACGATCGCGACCTTCTTGGACTGGATGATGGAGAGATCGGCGTCGGCGTCGTAGATGAGCTCGGTCACGTGATGCTTCCTTTTCTGGTTGTGGAGTGGGCGGAGCAGAGGGGACGGCGCGGAGCCGTCAGTTCTTGAAGACGCGCTCGGTGATCGACTTCGAGCCGCGGCCGATGGCCAGCAGGCCCGACTGGGCGATCTCCTTGATCCCGTAGGGCTCGATGACCCGGAGGAACGCGGTGGTCTTGCCGGAGTCGCCGGTGACCTCGATCACCAGGGCGTCGGTCGCGACGTCGACCACGCGGGCGCGGAAGAGGTTCACGGCCTCGAGCACCTGCGAGCGGGTGACGTTGTCGACGCGCACCTTCACGAGCAGGTGCTCGCGGTGCACCGACTGGTCGGGGTCGAGCTCGACGATCTTGATGACGTTGATCAGCTTGTTCAGCTGCTTGGTCACCTGCTCGAGCGGGAGGTCCTCGACGTCCACGGCGACCGTGATGCGCGAGAGCCCCTCGAGCTCGGTCGGCCCGACGGCCAGCGACTCGATGTTGAAGCCGCGGCGCGCGAACAGCCCCGCGACACGGGTGAGCAGTCCCGGCTTGTCCTCGACGAGCAGGGAGAGAACGTGGTGGGTCATGCGGTCTACTCCTCGTCGTCCCAGGTCGGGCTGTGGTCTCTGGCGTACTGGACGTAGCTGTTCGAGACGCCCTGCGGGACCATCGGCCACACCATGGAGTCGCGGCTGACCACGAAGTCGATGACGACCGGCCGGTCGTTGGTGGCGATCGCCAGCTCGATGGCCGCGTCGATCTCCTCCGGCTTGGTGACCCGGATCCCCAGGGCGCCGTAGGCCTCCGCGAGCTTCACGAAGTCCGGCACCCGGACGGTGTCGTGCCCCGTGTTGAGGTCGGTGTTCGAGTAGCGGCCCTCGTAGAAGAGGGTCTGCCACTGGCGCACCATGCCGAGCGAGGAGTTGTTGATCACCGCGACCTTGATCGGGATGTCGTTGATCGTGCAGGTGGCGAGCTCCTGATTGGTCATCTGGAAGCAGCCGTCGCCGTCGATCGCCCAGACCGTGCGGTCCGGCTCGCCGACCTTGGCGCCCATCGCCGCGGGCACGGAGTAGCCCATCGTGCCGGCGCCGCCGGAGTTGAGCCACGAGTTGGGGCGCTCGTACTTGATGAACTGCGCCGCCCACATCTGGTGCTGGCCGACACCCGAGGCGAAGACGCCCTCGGGACCGGTGATCTCGCCGATCCGCTTGATCACGTACTGCGGGGACAGCAGGCCGTCGACCGGCTCGGTGTAGCCGAGCGGGAACTCCTCCTGCAGGCCCTTGAGGTAGGTCCACCAGTCGGCCGTGTCCGGCGCAGCGCCGTCGATCGCCTTCGCGAACGCGTCGGTGAGGTCCGGCAGGACGTCCTTGAGGTCGCCGACAATCGGCACGTCGGCCGTGCGGATCTTCGAGATCTCGGCCGGGTCGATGTCGACGTGCACGACCTTGGCGTTCGGCGCGAAGAGCGCCGCCTTGCCGGTCACGCGGTCGTCGAAGCGCGAGCCGAGCGCCAGGATCAGGTCCGACTCCTGCAGCGCGAGCACCGCGGGGACGGTGCCGTGCATGCCGGGCATGCCCAGCTGCTGCTCGTGCGAGTCCGGGAACGCGCCGCGCGCCATCAGCGTCGTAACGACGGGAGCGCCGCAGGCCTCGGCGAACGCCAGGAGCTCGGCCGCCGCACGGGCGCGGATGATGCCGCCGCCCACGTACAGGACGGGCTTCTTCGCCTCGGCCAGCAGCTGCGCCGCGGCCTGGATCTGCTTGCCGTGCGCCTTCGTCACCGGGCGGTAGCCGGGCAGGTCGACCTTGGGCGGCCAGACGAACGGCGCCGCATCCTGCTGCGCGTCCTTGGTGATGTCGACGAGCACCGGGCCGGGGCGGCCCGTCGTCGCGATCAGCACGGCGGAGGCGAGCGCCGAGGGGATGTCCTCGGGGCGCGTGACCAGGATGGAGTGCTTGGTGATCGGCATCGTGATGCCGACGATGTCCGCCTCCTGGAAGGCGTCGGTGCCCATCAGCGTCGAGAAGACCTGACCGGTGATCGCGAGCATCGGCACGGAGTCCATGTAGGCGTCCGCGATCGCCGTGACGAGGTTGGTCGCACCGGGCCCGGAGGTCGCGATGCAGACGCCGAGCTTGCCGGTCGCCGCGGCGTAGCCCTCGGCCGCGTGGCCGGCGCCCTGCTCATGGCGGACCAGGATGTGGCGGATCTTGGACGAGTCCATCAGCGGGTCGTAGACGGGGAGGATCGCTCCGCCGGGCAGGCCGAAGACGTCCTCGATCCCGAGCATCTCGAGCGAGCGGACGACCGCCTGCGCTCCGGTGAGCGACTCGGCGACGGGAGCGACCGAGGACGCGGACGCGGCGGAGCGTGGTGGCTGGGGGGTCGGGGCGGGAGGCGCGGCGGACGGGTCCGGGGTCATGCGGGTGTCGATTCCTTCGAAGCGGTGTGCGGCGGCGGGCACCGGGAGCTCGGAGTGCGAGCGAGCGGTGCCCGGGAGGCGCGAGTGCGCGGCCGGCCCGAGCGGGCCGGGATCAACCCGTGGTGGCGCCCTCGGCGGCCGAGCGGACGAGCTTGGCGTACTTGGCGAGGACACCGCGGGTGTAGCGCGGAGGGAGGGGCGCCCAGCCTTCTCGGCGGGCGGCGAGCTCGGATTCGTCGACGAGTAGGTCGATCGATCGAGCGGCGATGTCGACCCGAATCGGGTCTCCGTCGCGAACGAATGCGATGGGACCTGCGTCCACCGATTCGGGAGCTATGTGGCCGATGCACAGGCCGGTTGTGCCGCCTGAGAATCGTCCGTCGGTCAACAGTAGTACATCTTTTCCGAGGCCGGCCCCCTTGATGGCGGCGGTGATGGCCAGCATCTCGCGCATCCCGGGGCCGCCCTTGGGGCCCTCGTAGCGGATGACCACCACGTCGCCCTTCTTGATCTCGCCGTCGGTGAGCGCGTCCATCGCGGCGCGCTCGCGCTCGAAGACCCGCGCGGGGCCCTCGAAGACCGAGGCGTCGAAGCCGGCCGTCTTGACGACCGCGCCCTCGGGAGCGAGCGAGCCCTTGAGCACGGTCAGTCCGCCGGTGGCGTGGATCGGGTTGTCGAGGGTGCGGATGACCTCGCCGTCCAGCGGCGCGATGTCCATCGCCGCGAGGTTCTCGGCGACGGTCTTCCCGGTGACCGTGAGGCAGTCGCCGTGCAGCAGGCCCGCGTCGAGCAGGGCCTTCATCACGGCGGGGACGCCGCCGTGGCGGTCGACGTCGTTCATGACGTACTTGCCGAACGGCTTGAGGTCGCCGATGTGCGGGATCGTGTCGCCGATGCGGTTGAAGTCGTCGATCGTGAGGTCGACCTCCGCCTCGTTCGCGATCGCGAGCAGGTGCAGGATGACGTTGGTCGAGCCGCCGAAGGCCATCGCCACGGCGATCGCGTTCTCGAACGCCTCCTTGGTCAGGATGTCGCGCGCGGTGGTGCCGTTGCGCAGCAGCTCGACGACCGCCTCCCCCGACTTGCGGGCGAAGTAGTCGCGGCGGCGGTCGGCCGCGGCGGGCGACGCAGAGCCGGGCAGGCTCATCCCGAGTGCCTCGGCGACGCTGGCCATCGTGTTGGCGGTGTACATGCCGCCGCAGGAGCCCTCGCCCGGGGCGAAGGCGCACTCGATGCGCTTGGCGTCCTCCTCGGACATGATCCCGGCCTTGACGCCGCCGACCGCCTCGAAGGAGTCGATGATCGTGATGTCCTTCTCGGTGCCGTCGGACAGCTTGACCCAGCCCGGCGCGATCGACCCGGCGTAGACGAAGACGGCGGCGAGGTCGAGCCGCGCGGCGGCCATCAGCATGCCGGGCAGCGACTTGTCGCAGCCTGCCAGCATGACGGTGCCGTCGAGGCGCTCGGCCATCATCACGGTCTCGACGGAGTCGGCGATGACCTCGCGTGAGACGAGCGAGAAGTGCATGCCCTCGTGGCCCATCGAGATGCCGTCCGAGACGGAGATGGTGCCGAACTGCAGCGGGTACCCGCCGCCCGAGTGCACGCCCTCCTTCGCGCTGCGCGCGAGGCGCTCCAGCGAGAGGTTGCAGGGGGTGATCTCGTTCCAGGACGACGCGATGCCGATCTGGGGCTTCTCCCAGTCGTCATCGCCCATTCCCACGGCGCGCAGCATCCCGCGCGACGTCGTGGCCTCGATGCCGTCCGTGACGGTGCGCGAACGAGGCTTCCAATCGATTTCCGGCATGTGACGAGGCTACCGCCTCGCGCGCGATGCTCCGGCGCTGCCGCGGCGGCGCCGCGACGTGTGGAAGCGGCTCGCGGAGAAACAGAGAAACCCCGTCAGAGGAAACAGGGAACCCCCGTCAGAGACGGGGGTTCCCGGGGTATTACGCGCCGATCCAAGCCCGGCGCTCGGCGACCAGAATAGCATCCCTCTCGTGATTTCCCGAGCCTCCCTCATCGCCTTGCTCGGACGAACGCGGTTCGACATTCACCTCGGGGCGGCGAGCGGCGAGTACGAGCGGGCCGTCGAGCTCTGTCAGTGGGCGACTCGGGTGGCCGGAGCACTGCACTCCCAGCTCCTCTTCGTCGAGATCGCGGTGCGGAACGCGATGGACAGGGAGCTGCGCACGTGGAACGCGGACCGAGGATCGGGCCCCGACTGGACGTCGCCGCACGCGACCGGCGACCCGCTCTACAGCCTGCTTCGCGCTCCGCTCACGACGGCACGGCGACGTTCCCACGGTGAGACGGACAGGCGATCACGATCGGGACGTCCCGGCCCTCCGACACCCGAGCACGACGATGTCGTGTCGAGGCTGACCTTCGGCGCGTGGGTGGGCCTCCTCCACGCGACGTCCGACCCGACTCGCCAGTCCCTGCTCTGGTCGGAGGCGCTGCACCGCGCGTTCCCGCTCGCGCCTCGGGACGACGCGTCGCGCGTCGCTCTCGGGCACCAGCTCGAGACACTCCGGCGGCTCCGCAACCGGGTCGCCCATCACGACGATCTGCTCGACGTGGCACTCCCGCACCGACTGAACGACATGCTGTCGATCCTGGGCCGGATCGACGCCGCGTATCCGTCCTTCGCCGCGGCGAGCGGGGAGCTCCGCCGTCTGCACCGCGAGGACCCCCGCCGCGGCTGGTGACGACTCAGTCCGCGGTGGCGCGGAAGTCGGCGAGGAGCGACAGCACGTGGGCGATCTGCTCCGGGCCGCGGACGCGGTAGGCGGCGGAGGTCGTGCCGGGGCCGCTCTTGACGCCGACGTCGCCGGTGCCGAGGACCGCGAAGGCGTCCTCATCCGTGACGTCGTCGCCGGCGTAGAGCACGGCGGTCGCGCCGGTGTAGCGGCGCAGGTGCTGCACGGCCTCGCCCTTGGTGGTCGAGCGGACCGAGAACTCGAGGACGTTCTTGCCCTCGCGGACGGTGACGCCCTCGACCTCGGCGCGCGCCTCCGACAGGGCGACGACGTGCGCGACGCGGCTGTGCCGGTCCGTCGCGAGGCGGGTGTGCAGGGCGAAGCCGGCCGGCTTGTCCTCGATCCAGACGTTGTCGATCCCGCGGGCGATGCCCTTCAGCACGTCCTCGAGCACGCCGACCTTCGCCAGCTCGGTCTCGTCGAGGCGGACGGCGTCGTCGCCCGGGTCGAGGCGGATCTCGATGCCGTGCGAGCCGACCAGCAGCGCCTCGTCGGGCAGCTGCGCGACCTCCTCGAGGCTCCCGAGCGCACGGCCGGAGACCAGTGCGACGCGGGTGCCGGGCAGCGCGAGCAGTCGGAGGACCGCCTCGCGCGCCTCGGGCAGGGCGCGGGCGCGCGCCGGGTCGTCGACCTCGGGGGCGAGCGTCCCGTCGAAGTCGAGCGCCACCAGCAGGCGTCCGGTCGCCGCCAGCTCGTGCAGCGCGGCGACGAGGCGGTCGGGCACGCCGGGCAGGTGCTCGCCGGGGGTCGGCATGACGGCGGTCATCGCGACGCCTCCGCCTCGTCGCGGCGGGCGTCCTCGTGGTGCGCGTCTTCGGCCGCGCGACCGCGGACGCCGTCCTCGTGGTGCTCCGCCTCCTGGCCGAGCGGCGCCTCCTGGCCGCGCGCGGCCGGATGCACGTCGAGCTGCTGGCCCGCGGCGTGCTCGCTCAGCGCGTCGAGGAAGCTCGCCGACCAGCGCGAGACGTCGTTCTCGAGCACGCGGCGGCGCAGCGCCCGCATCCGGCGGGTGCGCTCGGCCCGCGGCATCCGGGCCGCGCTCTCGATCGCGTCCTTGAGGCCGGAGATGTCGTGCGGGTTGATCTGCACGGCCTGCTTGAGCTCGTCCGCCGCGCCGGTGAACTCGCTCAGTACGAGCACGCCTTCGTTGTCGAAGCGGGAGGCGACGTACTCCTTGGCGACCAGGTTCATCCCGTCGCGCAGCGCCGTCACCAGCATCACGTCGGCGGCGAGGTAGAGGGCGACCATCTCCTCGCGCGGGTAGCCGTGGTGCAGGTAGCTGATCGCCGGGTTGCCGATCGTGCCGTAGTCGCCGTTGATCCGGCCGACCTGCAGCTCGATGTCGTCGCGCAGCTGCTTGTAGGTCTCGACCCGCTCGCGGCTCGGGCTCGCGACCTGCACGAGCACCGCGTCCTTGGTGCTGAGCCGGCCGTCGGCGAGAAGCTCCCCGAACGCCTTCAGCCGGTGGCCGATGCCCTTGGTGTAGTCGAGGCGGTCGACGCCGAGCATGACGGTCTCGGGATCGCCCAGATCGGAGCGGATCTGGCGCGCCCGCTCCTGGATCTCGGGGGTGCGCGCCATCGCCTCGAAGGCGGCGGAGTCGATCGAGATCGGGAAGTGCCGGGCGACGACCGGGCGGACGCTGGCGCCACGGCGCGAGCGGTTGACCCGCCGGGTGCCGTCGACCGCGTCGTCCTCGACCGGCACCTCGACGACGGTGCTGCGGGTGTCGTAGCCGAGCAGGCGGCGGACCGCGCGGAGGAAGCTGCCCGCGTCGCCCTGGCGCTGGAAGCCGATCACGTCGGCGCCGAGCAGGCCCTCGACGATCTGCTTGCGCCACGGGAGTTGGGCGAAGATGCCGTACGGCGGGAACGGGATGTGGTTGAAGAAGCCGATCGTGACGTCCGGGCGCAGCTCGCGGAGCATCTTCGGCACCAGCTGCAGCTGGTAGTCCTGCACCCAGACCACGCCGTCCTGCTCGGTGACCGCCGCGGCGGCCTCGGCGAAGCGGCGGTTCACCCGCACGTAGGCGTCCCACCACTCGCGGTGGTAGGTGGGCGGCGCGATCACGTCGTGGTACAGCGGCCAGAGGGTGTCGTTGGAGAAGCCCTCGTAGTAGTCCTCGAGCTCCTGAGCGCTGAGGGCGACCGGGACGATCAGCACGCCGTCGTTCTGGAACGGCGCGACCTCCTCGTCCGCGACCCCGGGCCAGCCGACCCAGGCGCCCTCGTTGGCCCGCATCACGGGCTCGAGCGCGGTGACCAGCCCGCCGGGCGAGGTCTTCCACGAGGCGGTGCCGTCGGCGTCGACGACGCGGTCGACCGGGAGGCGGTTCGAGACCACGACGAACGCGTTGCGCGCTCCGGCGGCGTGGTCGGCGGCGGCTGGAGTCGTCCCGTCGGCACTGTCCTCGAGGGGTGCGGGGGCGGAGGCGGAGTGCGGAGGAATGGTGGTCCCGATCGTCGGTCGTGCCCGTCTTCGTACCCGCCGAGGCTACCAGCCGCACTCGAACGGGGGCCGGGCTCAGCCCTGGGCGAGGGCCAGTGCGAGCACCGCGCCGCCGACCGTCGGCACCACCGCGACGGCGCCGAGCAGCGCGTACTGCCGCCAGGAGATCGTCACGCCGAGCGCGGTCAGCCGCTGGTGCCAGAGCAGGGTGGCGAGCGAGGCCCACGGGGTGATCAGCGGGCCGGCGTTCACGCCGATCAGCAGGGCGACCAGGCGCACCGGGTCGGCGGCGACCGGCTCGAGCGCGAGATAGGCGGGCAGGTTGTCGACGAGGTTCGCGGCGACGACGCCCGATCCCGCCAGCCGGAGCAGCTCGCCCACGCCGCTCCCGTCGCCCGCGACCACGGCGAGCGCCGCTCCGAGGCCGAGCTGGTGCGCCGCCTCCATCACGACGAAGAGACCGGAGGCGAAGACGACCAGCTGCCAGGGCAGCAGCGAGACCTTCAGGGCGGACGGCCTCCGCACCGCGAAGAGCACGACGAGGGCGAGCGCCGCGACGGCCGCCGGGATCCACACCTCGAGCCCGGAGACGAGGGCGGGCAGCAGCAGCGCGACGACGACGCCGGCGCCGATCAGCAGGACGCGGTCCTCGACCGGGGTCCGCTCCCCCGTCCGGTAGCGACCGGCGAGCTCGCGCCGGTAGCGGATCGCGAGCACGAGGACCGGGACGACCGCGGCGACGAGCGCGGGCGCGGCGGTCAGCGCGGCGAAGGCGAGCGGCCCGTCGACGCCGAGCCGCCTCTCTGCCAGGAGGTTGGTGAGGTTCGACACAGGGAGCAGCAGGGAGGCGCAATTGGCGAGCCAGACGGTCGCCATCGCGAACGGCAGCGGCGACACCCGGACGTGCGCGGCGAGCAGCACGACCACCGGCGTGAGCAGCACGGCGGTGGTGTCGAGGGAGAGGAAGACGGTGCTGACGATCGCCATCGCGACCACCAGGAGCCAGAGCAGAGCGGTCCGCCCGCGGCCCCAGATCGCCGCCCGCTCGGCCACGACCGTGAAGACTCCGGCCTCGGAGGCCAGCTCCGCCACCACGGTGACGGCGACCACGAAGGCCAGGATCGGCGCCGTGCGCTCGACCAGCTCGCCGAGCGCGTCCATCGGCAGGACCCCGGTGAGGGCGGCGATCACGCCGAGCACGAGGAGCACCGCCCCGATCACAGCCGTGCGCATCTCGTACCCGTTCTCCTCGGTGGCCGCCGCGGCCCGGCGCCGAGCAGCGGTTCACCGTAGCGGGCGGGACCGACGACGGAGCCGTCCGCTGGCCGTCGGCGGTGTCAACCGTTGGGAGGGAACGGTGCCGGGCCACTAGCGTCGTGGTGAACACAGGAGGCAATCGATGCGCAAGTTCATCCTCAATTCCAGCGTCATCAGCGCGATCGTCGGAGGCTGGTCCATCCTGCAGACGACGCGCAAGGGTCCGCGCGACTGGCGGCTGGCCCTGCAGTGGGTCAGCTGGGCGATCGCTCTGGCGGTCGCCATCGGCTCGGTCTCCTACGACTCGAAGGAGCTCGTCAAGGAGCAGAACGGCAAGAAGCGCGACCGCTGACCGCCTTCTGACACGCCGCGCGCCACCGGCCGCGGCGTGTCAGCGCGCTCCGGCACCGTCGCCCCTGGACACTGGAGGTCCAGCACGCGGCACGGGAAACGGGGTTCGACATGAGGTTTCGTCTGAGGCGCCGTCAGCCGGCCCCCGAGGTCGTCGCGGCCCCCGCGCTCACGCAGGACGAGCTCTTCGCCGTTGTGCACGAGCGCCTCTCCGCCTTCGTCGGCGCCGAGGGCGCCTGGGTCGTCACCCGCCGCAGCCACGACGACCGCGACCCGATCTTCCACGGGATGCTCGCCCGCTCGCTCGCCCACGAGCTGTCCGCCGCCATCCAGGCCGAGCAGCTGCGCGCCGGCGTCGAGGCCACCGCGAACCCCGTCACCTCCGCCATCCCCGTGATGCGTGCCTCCACTCCTCCCGTCACCGCGGAGCCGGCCGCCCCCGTCGCCGAGCCCGCCGCCCTCACCTGGGACCCGAAGCCGATCGCCGTCTGGGCCGAGCCCGACGCCGCGCCCGTCGCGACCCCGGCCGACGCCACCCGCTGACCCGGCGGGTCTCGATACGCCGCTCCGCGGCTACTCGACCAGCATGGAATGCCGCCGCGTAGCCGGCATGCTCCGAACCATGCTGATCGAGTAGCCCTCGCAGAGGGCGCCACTCATGCTGATCACGTAGCCCCTCGCAGAGGACGCCACTCATGCTGATCACGTAGCCCCTCGCAGAGGACGCCACTCATGCTGATCGAGTAGCGCCCGCAGGGCGCGTATCGAGATTCCCCCCCTGAGCACGCCGGGTCTCGATACGCCGCTCCGCGGCTACTCGACCAGCATGGGTCGCGTCAGAGGACGTCGAGGATGTCGTTCTTCAGCACCTCCGCGCGGGGGCCGAAGACGGCCTGCACGCTCTCGCCGACCTCCAGCACACCGGCCGCGCCGAGAGCCTTCAGCCGCGCGGGATCGACCAGCGTCCGGTCGCCGACCTGGACGCGCAGCCGCGTGATGCACGCGTCGACGTGGACGAGGTTGCCGCGCCCGCCGAAGGCCGCGATGACCGCCTCGACCTCGGACTCCGGCGGAGCGTCCGCCGCGGAGATCGGCTCCGCCGCGACCGCGACGGGTTCACCCTCGTCCACTCCGGAGACGACCTCCTCCCGCCCCGGTGTGCGCAGATTCCACCTCCTGATCACCACCCGGAACAGCAGGTAGTACACGGCGAAGTACACGACGCCCATCATCATGAGCAGCCCCACGTTCTTCGCAGCGGGCGCCGTGCCGTAGAGAAGCAGGTCGACGAGCCCGGCGGAGAACGAGAAGCCGAGGTGGATGTCGAGGAGGTCAGCGATCGCGAGGGACAGCCCGGTCAGCACGGCGTGCACGACGTAGAGCGGGAACGCCGCGAACATGAACGCGAACTCCAGCGGCTCCGTGATGCCGGTGAGGAAGGCGGTCAGCCCGGCCGCACCGAGGATTCCGATCGCGGCCGCGCGCTGCGACCGGTTGGACACGTGGATCATCGCCAGCGCCGCCGCCGGGAGTCCGAACATGAGCACCGGGTAGAAGCCCGAGGTGAGCGCGCCGGCCGTCGGGTCACCCGCGGCGAAGCGCGTCAGCTCGCCCGTGACGACGCCGCCGTCGGCGTTCGTGTACGAGCCCTGGAGGAACCAGACGTACGAGTTGAGGATGTGGTGCAGCCCCAGCGGGATCAGCATGCGGTTGGCGAAGCCGTAGACGAAGGCGCCGAGCGCCCCGGTGCCGCCGATGAAGGCGCCGAGACCGGTGAGGCCGGACTCGAAGACCGGGTAGAACCAGCTCAGACCGAAGCCGACGACGAGGCACGCGAGCGAGACGACGATCGGGACGAACCGCCGGCCGCTGAAGAAACCGAGGTAGGCGGGGAGCGCGATGGTGTGGAACCGGTCGAACAGCACGGCCGTGAGCAGACCGACCACGATCCCGCCGAAGACGCTGTAGTCGATCTGCACCTGGTCGCCGGCGGCCGTCGTCCGCCCCGCCAGGACGATCGGCGACAGGACGGTGAAGACCTTCGCGAGCACGAGGTGGCCGACGACGGCCGCGAGCGCGGTCGACCCGTCCGGCCTCCTGGTGAAGCCGATGGCGACGCCGACGGCGAACAGCAGGGCCAGGTTCTCGAAGAGGGCACCGCCCGCCGCGCTCATCGCCTGGAAGAACGGGCGGATCACCGGCAGATCGATCCGCCCGAGCAGATCGGGCTGTCCGATCCGGAGGAGGAGCCCGGCCGCCGGGAGCACCGCGATCGGGAGCATGAGGCTCTTGCCGAGGCGCTGCAGACCGGCGAAGCCGGGGACGACGAGTCGGCGGCGGGAGGCAGGTGCGCTCCGAGGACGGGCGGTCATGCGGAGAGCAGAGGATCCCCGGCGAGGACGGACGCGCCGTCCTCCACGAGGGCGTCGACGTGGTCCGCGGTCCGCTCCAGCACGACGACGGGCACCACCGTCGGGAGTCCCGCGGCGAGGACCGCCGGGACGTCGTACTCCAGGACCGGCGTCCCGGCCTCGACGCGGTCGCCCTTGGCGGCGAGGACCGTGAAGCCGGCGCCCTTCAGCCCGACCGTGTCGATCCCGAGGTGGACGAGCACCGCTCGTCCGCTGTCCGCGACGACCACGAACGCGTGCGGCAGCACCTGGAGCAGGACCCCGCGGACCGGCGAGACCACCTCGACGCGCTCCGCGGGAGGCTGGATCGCCATCCCCGCCCCCATCACGCCGGCCGCGAAGAGCTGATCGGGCACGGCCGAGAGGGGCACGGCGCGCCCGGCGAGTGGGGACAGGACGACGACCACGGAGACTCCCTCGAACCGGAGACCGGCTCGTACTCGGCACCGGTCGCCGATCACAGTAGGTCGGAGGGGAGCCCGGCCGTGCTGTGGCGCGAAACGCCCTGCGCGCCCGCCGACGGGTCTCGATACGCCGCTCCGCGGCTACTCGACCAGCATGTCCCCCCTGCTGATCGAGCAGCGCTCGCAGAGCGCGTATCGAGATCCGCCCTCGTCAGCACGCCGGGTCTCGATACGCCGCTCCGCGGCTGCTCGACCAGCATGTCCCCCATGTTGATCGAGTAGCCCGCGGAGCGGGCGTATCGAGATCCACCATCGTCACAAGACGAGTCGGCAGACCCGCCCTTCTGGTGACGGAGGGTCTCGATACGCCCCTGCGGGGCTACTCGACCAGCATGTCGCGGCGCAGCCGCGTCCTTTCCCTCACCACCGAGACGCGAAGCCGCTCCGCCGCTGCTCGACCACCAAGGACGCGCTCAGACCGCCGGCCAGCTCTCCGGGCCCTCGCTGCCGGCCGGGTACTCGTCCAGCGGCACGTCGTCGGCGCGCCAGGCGTCGATCGCGGGCTGGACGATGCGCCAGCACTCCTCGGCCGCGTCGCCGCGGACCGAGAGCGACGGGTCGTCGTCGAGGATCCCGGAGATGACCTCGCCGTAGGCCAGCAGCTCCCCCGCGCCGAAGGTCGCCTCGAGCGATGCGCGCTCGAGCGTGTACGGGTCGCCGGGGCCGTTGATGTTCAGCTCCAGCGCCATCTGGTCCGGCGCGAGGAACAGCCGCAGCACCGACGCCTCGGCCGTCCCGTGGAAGCCGGCCGGCAGGTGCGGCACCGGCTTGAAGCGGATGACGATCTCGCGCCGCCGCTCCCCCAGGGCCTTGCCCGAGCGCAGCGTGAACGGCACGCCCGCCCAGCGCCAGGTGTCGATCTCGACGGTCAGCTCGGCCAGCGTCTCGGTCTTGCGCGACGGGTCGACGCCCTTCTCGTCCGTGTAGGCGGGGAGCTCGCGCCCGTCGACCGAGCCGGCGGTGTAGCGCGCCCGACGCGAGTTCGCACTCAGGTCCTCGCCGTGCAGCCGCGTCGCCCGCAGCACGATGCCCTTGGCGTCGCGCAGGTCCGCCGCGCCGAGGGTCGACGGCGGCTCCATCGCGACGACCGCCAGCACCTGCAGCAGGTGGCTCTGGATCATGTCGATCAGCGCGCCGGCGCCGTCGTAGTAGCCCGCGCGCCCCTCGAGGCCCAGCTGCTCGTCGTAGACGATCGCGACGCTCTCGATGTGCTCCGCCGACCACAGCGGCTCGAGGATCCGGTTCGCGAAGCGCAGCCCGAGCAGGTTCATGACGGTCGCGCGGCCGAGGAAGTGGTCGACGCGGTGCACCCGGTCCTCGGGGACGAGCGCGGCGACGCGCGCGTTCAGGTCCCGGGCGCTCTTCTCGTCGGTGCCGAACGGCTTCTCGAGCGCGAGCACCGTCCCCTCCGGCAGCTCGTGCGCGGCGAGCGCGTCGCAGGCCTTCGCGGCGATCGCCGGCGGCAGGGCGAAGTAGATCGCGACGGGTCCCTCGCAGCTCGCGAGCAGCGCGGCGAGCGCCTCCGGATCCGTCACGTCCACCTGCTGGTAGCGCGTGCCGGAGACCAGGGCGTCGATGCCGGCGCCCGAGGCGGTCTCCGTGGCGAACGACGTGGACACGACCTCGTGCCAGTGCTCCTGCGTCCAGTCCTCCTGACCGGCGCCGACGAGGTGCAGGCGGCGATCGGGCTCGCGGGTCAGGAGCTGACCGACAGCGGGGAGGAGGAGGCGGGCGGACAGGTCGCCCGTCGCACCGAGGATGAGCAGCGTGTGGACCGACTGAGGCATGCGCCACACCCTACGGCGCCCCCGCCGACCGTTTCCCGGCCTTGACGGCGGTGCGCCGCGGTCGGCCGGCCCCGCCCGCTCGCAGGAGCGCCCAGCGTTCTGCTGCCAGGATCAGCGCATGGTCTCCCCGATCGAGGACTACGCCGTCCTCTCCGACTGCCGCACCGCCGCTCTCGTCTCCCGTGACGGCGGCATCGACTGGCTCTGCCTCCCCCGCTTCGACTCCGCCTCGATCTTCGGCGCGCTCCTCGGCGGTGACGACCAGGGCCGCTGGTCGCTCCGGCCGGTGGACGCGGAGGCGACCGTCGAGCGGCACTACCTCGGCGACACCCTCGCCCTCGTCACCACCTGGACCACCGCGACCGGCGTCGTCGAGGTCACCGACGTGATGCCGCTGCGCGACGATCGCGCGGAGCTCGTCCGCCGCGTCCGGGGCGTCTCCGGCTCGGTGCGGATGCGCCAGGAGCTGCGGATCCGGTTCGACTACGCCCGCACGATGCCGTGGGTGCGCCAGGAGGGCACGGACGAGGATCCGCTGCTGGTCGCCGTCGCCGGCCCCGACGCGGTCGTCGTCCGCGGCGTGCGCCTCTCGGCGACCGACCACGTGCACTCCGCCGAGTTCGACGTCGCAGCCGGCGAGACGGTCGACCTCTCGATGGCCTGGTTCCCCTCGCACCAGCGCGCCCCGAAGGTGCTCGACGTCGACAAGGCGATCGAGCGCACCATCCGCTGGTGGACGGACTGGGCCGGCGCGATCCGCTACGACGGCCCGCACCGCGACGCGGTGGTCCGCTCGCTGCTCACGCTGCGCGCGCTGACCGACGACCAGACCGGCGGCATCGTCGCCGCCGCGACCACCTCCCTCCCGGAGGAGTTCGGCGGCAGCCGCAACTGGGACTACCGCTACGTCTGGCTCCGCGACGCGTCCCTCACCCTCGAGGCCCTGCTCGCGCACGGCTTCGAGAAGGAGGCGCAGAAGTGGCGCGCCTGGCTGCTCCGGGCGGTCGCCGGCTCGCCGGAGGACGTGCAGATCATGTACGGCCTCGCCGGCGAGCGCGACCTGGCCGAGCGGGAGATGCCGAGCCTGCCCGGCTACGACGGCGCCTCCCCCGTCCGGATCGGCAACGCGGCGGTCGACCAGTACCAGGCCGACGTGATCGGCGAGGTGATGGTGGCGCTGCACGAGGCGCGCGTGGCCGGAGTGGACGAGACCGAGTTCTCCTGGCCGCTGCAGCGCGCGCTGCTCGGCTTCGTCGAGAGCAACTGGCAGCGGCCCGACAACGGCATCTGGGAGATCCGCGGCGAGCCCCGGCACTTCACCCACTCCCGGGTGATGGTCTGGGCGGCGCTGGACCGCGGCGTCCGCGCCGTCCGCGAGCACGGGCTCGACGGCCCGGTCGAGACCTGGGAGCGGCTGCGCGACACCGTCCGCGCCGAGATCGAGGAGCAGGGCTTCGACTCCGAGCGCGGCCACTACGTGCAGTCCTACGGCTCCACCGAGGTGGACGCCTCGTTGCTCGTGCTGCCGATGGTCGGCTTCGTCGCCGCCGACGACCCACGGATGCTCGGCACGGTCGCCGAGCTCGAGCGGGCGCTGATGCACGACGGCCTGCTGCACCGCTACCGCACCGAGTCCTCGGTCGACGGCCTGGCCGGCGGGGAGCACCCGTTCCTCGCCTGCTCGTTCTGGCTGGTGCGGCAGTACGCCGACTCCGGCCGTCTCGACGACGCCCGCACGCTGATGGACCGCCTCGTCGGGCTCTGCAACGACGTCGGTCTGCTCTCGGAGGAGTACGACGTCGAGAACCGGCGCCACGCGGGCAACACCCCGCAGGCGCTCTCGCACCTCGCGCTCGTCCAGGCCGCCGACGCGATCGCGCGGCACCGATGAGCGCCGGAGCCGCGCGCGCGACCTCCGCGCGGAGGCGCCGCCGCCCGCTGCGGATCGTCCTCGTGAGCCTCGGCGCCCTCGTCGCCGTCGCGGTCCTCGGCTTCCTGACCTGGTCCTCGATCGTGATGGGCCCCGATCCGGAGGCGCTCGCCCGCGTCGACGCGGACCCCGCGGTCGCCGTCGAGCGCACCGACACCGCGATCGTGCTCACCCCGACGGACGACGCGGGCACCGACCTCGACGGCGTCGGCCTCGTCTTCGTCCCCGGCGCCAAGGTCGACGCGGCCTCCTACGAGGCGACCCTCGCGCCGCTCGTCGAGGAGGGCGCGAGCGTGGTGATCACCCGGCCGATCCTCAACCTGGCGTTCTTCGATCTGCGCTCGCTCGAGAGCTTCACGGCGCAGGCGGACGGCGTCGACGAGTGGCTGGTCGGCGGCCACTCCCTGGGCGGCGTGAAGGCCTGCCAGTGGGGCGAGGACCCCGAGGTCGCAGGCCTCGTGCTCTTCGGCAGCTACTGCGCGAACGACCTGTCCGCGTCGGGACTGCCCGTGCTGAGCGTGAGCGGCTCGGAGGACGGCCTGAGCACCCCGGAGAAGGTCGCCGCGGCGAGCGACCAGCTGCCCGCCGACGCGCGCTTCGTCGAGATCGACGGGTCGAACCACGCCGACTTCGGCTGGTACGGCCCGCAGCCGGGCGACGGCACCGCCACGATCAGCCACGAGGAGGCCGACGCGCAGATCGCCGAGGCGCTGCTCGCCTTCGCAAGCGAGCGCGGCTAGGCCCGGTCCCGCCCGCCGTGGCGGTCAGTCGTGCCGGCGGCCGTCGCGGTCGGGCGTCTCGCGCAGGTCGATCAGCCCGGTGAAGAGCGCGCCGCGCTCGTTGGACTGCTGGTCGCCCGAGAACAGATTGTCCGGCGCCGACTTCGTTCGGGTGCGCGGTGCGGGGGCGGTGCCCGCCTCCTCGTGCTGCATCTCCACGCGCTGGCGCGGCAGGGCGATCGGGTCGCTCTCGTGCAGCCAGCTCACCAGCCCCTCGCGGACGTAGCAGCGCAGGTCGAAGAGCGTCGGAGCGTCCTTCGCGGTGACGAGCACGCGGATGCGGACGTAGCCGCCGACCGCGTCGGTGACCTGCAGGACGCTGACCCGCTGGTCCCAGAGGTCGGTCTCCTCGAGGATCCGGTGCAGCTCGGCGCGCATCTCGTCGGGGCGCACGCGCCAGTCCAGATCGAGCTCGACGGCGCCGAGCAGCTCGGAGCCGGTGCGGGTCCAGTTCTGGAACGGCTGGGTGGTGAAGTAGTTGGTCGGCAGCACCAGGCGGCGGTCGTCCCAGAGGTGCACGACCACGTAGGTCAGGGTGATCTCCTCGATCCGGCCCCACTCGTTCTCGACGATGACCACGTCGTCCAGGCGGATCGCGTCGCTGAAGGCGAGCTGCATCCCCGCGAAGATGTTGGTCAGGCTCGACTGCGCGGCGAGACCGGCGACGATCGAGAGCACACCGGCCGAGGCCAGCAGGGACGCCCCGGCGGTCCGCGCCTCGGGGAAGGTCAGCAGCGAGGCGCCGATCGCGATCACGACGACGGCCGCGACGGCCACCCGCCGGATGATCGTCATCTGCGTGCGCAGTCGACGGGCGCGACGGTTGTCGGCGGTGTCGGTGCGGTAGCGCTCGGCGCCGAGGTCCTCGAGGAAGACGAAGGTCGCGCCGACCAGCCAGGCGGCGGCGCCGATCGTGGCGATCTGGAAGATCCGGTCGACGAGCCCCGGCCAGGTGTCACCGGAGACGGTGGCGGCGAGCGCGGCCCAGACGGCGATCGTGAGCAGCAGCACGCGGAACGGGATGCGCACCCGGCGGATCAGCAGCCGGGCCCACGTCTTGCGCTTGCCGATCGAGCGGATGATCAGCGCCACGACCGCGGTCACGACGACGGCGATCACGACGGCGATCAGCACGGCGAGGGCGATGGAGCCGACTTCTTGCAGAGCGTCTTCTGGCACGGCGGTCCTTTCGAGTGGGGGAAGGGGCGCGCACCATCGAGCGGATCGGACGAAGAGGGCAGCCTCCCACGGACACGGCGGGGAGCGCACGGGGCGACGCCGCACGTTGCGGGGATGCCCAGGCGGAGCGCGACGACGTCGGACGCTCCGGAAACCACGAAACGCCCGCCGGAGTGGCGGGCGTCTCGATGTGGTGCACCCCCTCGGACTTGAACCGAGAACCCACTGATTAAGAGTCAGTTGCTCTGCCGATTGAGCTAGAGGTGCGTGGCGACCGGCGAATCGTGCGTGCCGAACCGAGGGATCACATTACCAGCGCCCACCCCCGTTTCGTCAAATCGACACTCGCGCCATGCTGATCGAGTAGCCCGCACAGCGGGCGTAGCGAGATCCGCCGCGCTCCGAGGGGCGGGTCTCGATACGCGCTCCGCGCTACTCGACCAGCAAGAATCCGCCAGCACCGACGTGTTTCGCTGGCGCTCCCTGCCGAGCGAGCATTCCGCGCCTCATGCTGATCGAGTAGCCCGCGCAGCGGGCGTATCGAGATCCACCCTTCTGCACACGTGGGTCTCGATACGCGCTCCGCGCTACTCGACCAGCATGCAGTGCGCCCCTCCGGGGCCGCTCGACCGGCGGGGAGACCCGCGCGCAGCGGGGGCGCTCAGTATCGTGGACGCGTGACCCTCGACGACGACCTCCGCCTCGCCCTCCGCCTCGCCGACGCCGCCGACGCGATCTCGCGCGAGCGCTTCCTCGCCCTCGACCTCGTCGTGGACACCAAGCCCGACAGCACCCCCGTCTCGGACGCGGACCGCGCCGTCGAGGAGGCGATCCGCGCGCTCCTCGCCGCCGAGCGCCCCGACGACGCGATCCTCGGCGAGGAGTTCGGCACCTCCGGCGAGGCCTCGCGCCAGTGGATCCTCGACCCGATCGACGGCACGGCGCACTTCGTACGCGGCGTCCCGATCTGGGCGACCCTGATCGCGCTGGCGATCGACGGTGTCCCGGTGGTCGGCGTCGTCTCGGCCCCCGCCCTCGGCAAGCGCTGGTGGGCCTCCAGGGGCGCCGGCGCCTGGGTGGACGAGAGCCGCGCTCCCCTGGGCAGCCTCGATCTGCCGGACGGCCTGCGCGGCGTCCTGGTCGCCCCGGCCGCCGAGGAGCCGCGCCGCCTCCAGGTCTCCGGCGTCGCGTCCCTCGCCGACGCCACCTTCAGCTACAACAGCATCCAGCAGTGGGACGGCGCCGGCCGGCTCGAGCAGCTGCTGGAGCTCGCCCGCACCGTCTGGCGCGACCGGGCCTACGGCGACGCCTGGCCCTACATGCTGGTCGCCGAGGGCCTCATCGACGGCGCGGGCGAGTTCGACGTGAAGCCCTACGACCTCGCCGCCCTGGTCCCGATCGTCCAGGAGGCGGGCGGCCGCTTCACCTCCGCCGACGGCGAGGACGGCCCCTGGCACGGCAGCGCCGTCGCGACCAACGGCCTCCTGCACGACGAGGTCCTCGCGATCGCCGCCCGCCGATGAGCCGGCGCTCGGCGCTCCTCGCGGCGGCACTCCTCACCGCTGTGCTCCCGCTCGCGGCGTGCTCGTCCGTCGTCGGCTCCGACGATCCGGCGGCGCTCCGCGACGAGGGCGGCACGGTCACCACCGCGGGCGTCGTCGACGCCTTCTCGGTGGCGAAGGGCGACTGCCTCCGGGAGCCGGACGACGACCGCGTCGCCGACTTCGAGGCCGTCCCCTGCGCGGACAGCCACGACCTCGAGGTCTTCCACGTCTTCGCGCAGCCCGGCGACGACTACACCAGCCGCAACACCCTGCTGGCCCAGGCGGACGCCGGCTGCGAGCCCGAGTTCGGCGCGGTGATGGGCATCGCCTACGGCGACTCCGCCCTCGAGTACCGCAGCTTCGTCCCGTCCGAGGTCAGCTGGCGCCACGGCGACCGCGCCGTGCTCTGCGCCGTCTTCGACCCGGCGACCGGCGAGACCACGGGCAGCCTCTTCGGCGCCGCGCGCTGACGACCAGCCCGGACGCCCGGCGTCGGGGTCAATCCCCTCCGCACCTCGATTGACAGGTTCGCGGCGCACGCGCACTGTGGGAGGACGATCACACACGATCGGCGAACGGCTCGGGGGTGCCGCGAAGCGCTGCAGGAGTCGAAGATGCACGAGCACGCAGGAGACGTTCCGGAGAGCGCGGAGCCGAAGCGCTCGGCGACGGCGGAGCACGAGTTCCGGCCGGCGGACAGCCTCTTCACCCGGCTGCAGCGGCAGTGCGCGCTGCTCTCGGCGGCGGAGGCGCTGGCCGACTCGACCGAGGACTCCGTCCGGCGCTGGTCGCGGCTCATCCACGACTACGCGCTGACCTCGGACCGGGTCGTGTCGGTGCACGGCGGCGCCGAGGAGGCCGTGCTGGGCTGGCTGAAGCCCCGCGGCGTCGTCGCCCTCCTGGTCACGGAGGAGTGCGCGGACGACCACGCGGTCGAGCACCTGGCCGCCGCTCTCGCGGCGATGAACGCGGTGACGCTGACCGTCGACGACGAGCGCGCCGAGCGCCTCGCACCGCTCACGCAGGCACTCGCGCGGATGCTCCCGAGCGGATTCGCCGAGCTGCCCCTCGATGCCCACGCGCACTACCCGGAGGGGGCGATGGCGACGGTCGTCACGCCCGAGAACCTCTACCGCGCGTGGACGCCTCCCGAGACGCTCCAGGGTCCGGAGAACGGCGTGGAGCGCGACGACGACGAGCGCCTCGCGCTGCTGACCCTCTACGGCCGCGTCCGCCAGCTCGACGTGCGTCCGGAGTGACGGCTCGGAGCAGCAGCGGCTCAGGGCAGCGGCGGCTCAGGGCAGCGGCGGCTCGGAGCGGCAGCGGCTCGGAGCGGCAGCGGCTCGGAGCGGCAGCGGCTCGGAGCGGCAGCGGCTCGGAGCGGCAGCTCCTGTGTGCGACGACGACCGGTGGTGGAGATGGGGGGAATCGAACCCCCGTCCATCGCTGTGATTCTGCGCCTTCTACGGGTGTAGCCAGTGAGAGCGTTCTACTCGGCCCCGACCGTTACCACTGGCGCATCGGTCGACGGGCCCAGCCCGAGTTCAAGTCCCGCGTCGCCCTCAGGCGTAACGACGCAGCAAGTCCTCTAGATGACGCCAGGATCCGGGGCGAGGACGCACCCACGGGCTGACGGACTATCTACTCTGGCTTAGGCAGCGAGAGCGAAGTCGGTGCGCTTCTGTTCGGCACCTGTGTTTTTCAGAGATCGTTAACGAGATAACCCTGAATCCTCGACCCGCTTCTCGCAGTTTCGCAGGCAATGTCGAAACCGATCATCCCCGCGAGCACTCACCGGCACTGAGCCTTGGCCGACACTGGGCCGGGTGGAGTGGGTCGTCGTCGCACACTGTGGAGTTACGAGAGAAGAGTCTACCTCGTCGCGCGGGCGGTGACCCGACGACGGCGCAGATCGAGCAGTCCGAGCACGAGGGCCAGTGCGATCAGCCCGAGGGTGACGAAGTAGCCGTTGCGGAAGGCGTCGTGGTACCGGTCGAGCCCCTCCGCCATCCCCGCCTCGCTGGCGAGGGTGGCGAAGAAGATCGCCGAGGCGCAGGCCGTGCCGACCGCGGTGCCGACGCGCTGACCGAGCTGGCCGACCGACCCCGCCACGCCGCCCTGCTCGGGCGAGATCTCGGCGAGCGTCAGCGTCTGGTTCGGCGAGACGACGAAGCCGCCGCCCGCGCCGGCGACGAGCATCGCCGCGCCCATCCCGTAGGCGGCCGTCTCGGCCGGCAGGAGCTCGGCCGCCAGCAGCACCAGCGTGAAGCCGACGACGACGAGCACGATGCCCAGCACGACGAGCGCGCGCCCGTAGCGCTGGACGAGCTTGCCGCCGTACCAGGCGGTCACCGCCGAGGTCAGCGCGAACGGGATGCTGACCATGCCCGCGAACACCGGCGCGAGGCCGAGGCCCTGCTGGAGGAAGAGCGTCGTCAGCAGGAAGGTCGCCGGGATGGCCGCGAAGTAGGAGGTCGCGACCAGGATCCCGTTGCGGTACGAGCTGGTGCGGAAGATCCGGAAGTCGATGACCGGGGTGCGGTCCTTCGCGGCGTAGTGCGCCTCCCACTTCACGAAGGCGTACGCGGCGACGACCGCCAGCAGCAGCCAGAACCAGCGGAACGGCGAGTCCGTCGAGGCACCGGTGGTCAGCAGGAACGGCAGCATGAAGGCGAAGATCGTCACGCCCAGCAGCAGCAGGCCGACCGGGTCGAGCGAGGTGTCGCCCTGCGGTGTCCGCTGGACCTTCGGCAGCAGCTTCCAGGCGAAGACCAGCGCGGCGATGCCGAGCGGGATGTTCATCCAGAACAGCAGGCGCCAGCCGTCCTGCTCGCCGCCGATCGCGATCAGCAGTCCGCCCAGCGTCGGCCCGAACGCCGTGGAGAGGCCGATCACGGCGCCGAAGACGCCGAAGGCGCGGGCCCGTGCGGCCCCGGTGAACAGCTGCTGCACCAGGCCGAGCACCTGCGGCATCTGGATGCCCGCGGCGATTCCCTGGATGAAGCGGGCGACGACGAGCAACTCAATGGTCGGCGCCACCGCGCAGAGCAGGCTCGCGAGCGTGAACGCGGTCAGCCCGACCAGGAACAGCAGGCGCCGCGACTTGATGTCGCCGAGCCGTCCCGAGGGAACGAGCGAGAGACCGAACGCGAGCGCGTAGCCGGCGACGATCAGCTGCAACTGGCTCGGATCGGCCGAGAGCGACTTCTCGATCGAGGGCAGCCCGACGTTGACCTTCGACAGGTCAAGGATCGTGAAGGCGGCGACCGACACCGCGACCGCGAAGGCCCGCCAGCGCGTCCGCTCCTCTGCGGCAGTGGGCGGCGCGTCGGGAGCGTTGTCGGGAGAGGTCACGTCCTCCAGTCTCTCAGGACCGGAGCGCGCGCCTCCCCCGCTTGCGGGACATCGGCGCGGACGGCCTACTCGCCCATCCGGCGGCGGGTGGACATCGCGCGGTCGGCCTCGCGGCGGTCCTGGCGCTCGCGGAGCACCTGGCGCTTGTCGTAGTCCTTCTTGCCCTTCGCGACCGCGAGCTCGACCTTGGCCTTGCCGTCGCTGAAGTAGAGCGAGAGCGGGATCAGCGTGTACCCGCCCTCCTTCACCTTGTTGTGGATCTTGAGGATCTGCGCCTTGTGCAGCAGCAGCTTGCGCTTGCGGCGCGGCGGGTGGTTGGTCCAGGTGCCCTGGGCCCACTCGTTGATGTGCACGGCGTCGAGCCACGCCTCACCGCCGTCGACGAAGGCGTAGCCGTCGACCAGTGACGCGCGGCCGTTGCGGAGCGACTTGACCTCGGTGCCCGAGAGCACGAGTCCCGCCTCGTAGGTGTCCTCGATGAGGTAGTCGTGGCGCGCCTTGCGATTGGTCGCGACGACCTTCTGTCCCTGTTCCCTGGGCACGGCTGCTCCTTCGGTCCGAGAGCGATGGTGGGCCGCCCCGATCGGGGCAGCCCACCAGTATACGGCCGCACGCGGCCGAGAGCGCCGGGCGGTCTAGACCCGCAGGTACCGCGCGATCGCCACGTTGGCGGAGATCGCCGCCAGGACGATGCCCACCACGATCAGGATCGGCACCACGATCAGCGCGTCGTCGACGCCCACGAACGACGTCAGCGGGATCCGGTACGCGAGGAAGCCCTGCACGAAGAAGACCACGATCGCCACGACCGCGACCCCCGCGAGGATCGAGCCGAGCAGCGCCGCGAACACGCCCTCGAGGATGAAGGGGGTCTGGATGAACCGGTTCGAGGCGCCCACGAGCCGCATGATGCCCAGCTCCCGTCTCCTCGAGAACGCCGACAATCGGATCGTCGTCGCGATCAGCAGCACCGCCGCCACGAGCATCAGCACCGCGATGCCGATGGCCGTGTAGCTGGCCGCGTTGAGGATCGAGAAGATCTGGTCGAGGTACTGCTTCTGATCCGTGACGCTCTCGACCCCCGAGACGCTGGACAGGCTCTCCACGAGCACGTCCGACTGCGTCGGGTCCTTCAGGTTGATCCAGAAGGTCTGGTTGAGCAGGTCGGGCGTGACGTACTCGGCGACCGGGTTCCCGGCGAACTGCTCCTGGAAGTTCGCGTAGGCCTGGTCGTGGTCCTCGAAGTAGGAGCGGTCGATGTACGGGGCGAGCGTCGCGCCCGCGAGCTGCGACTCGACGGTGTCGATCTGCTCCTGCGTCGCGTCGGAGCCGCTGCAGTTCGCGCCGCCGGAGGTGGCGGTGCACATGTACACCGCGACCTGGGCCTTGTCGTACCAGAAGTTCTTCATCTGGCCGATCTGCATCTGCAGCAGGATCGCGGTGCCGACGAAGGTGAGCGAGATGAAGGTCACCAGGATCACCGAGACGACCATGGAGACGTTGCGCCGGAGGCCGCTCGAGACCTCCGACCAGATCAGTGCGTATCTCACTTGACGGGTCCTACATCCTGCTGGTCGTCCCCGGACTCGTCGCCCTCGCCCGCGTGGGCGCGCAGGCCCAGGCGGGCCGCGAGGGACTCCTCGGGGAGGGCCCCGGTGTCGGCGGGAAGGTAGATCGGGCCGGTCTGGCTCTGCAGCTCGACCACGCGCGGCGAGACGGGCGCCTCGGTCGGGGCGGGCGGCGGCGGCGGGACGACCGGGTTCGACTGGGTGGTGGGGCGCGCCGGAGCGACGTGGGTCTCGGGTGCGGCGGCCGAGCGGCGGCCCTCCGGGACGCGGGGCTGCGGCGCGGTCTGCTGCAGGCGCGGGCGCGCGAACGCGGCGCCGTGCTCGGGGAGCTCCGGCGCGGCGGCGGCGGGCGCCGGCGCGCGGCGCAGGTCGACCTCCGGGACCTCGGCGGGCGCGAGGGCGCTCTCGGTGATCACGGGGACGGCGATCGAGGACGTGGTGGTCGGGTGGTCGTCGGCCGCGACGACCACGACGCCGTCGTGCACGACGGTGATGCTCTCGGTCTGGCCGTAGCCGCCCCGGCTCTCGTCGCGGACGATGCTGCCCGCCGAGAGCTCGATGACGCGGCGCTTCATCTGGTCGACGATGCCTGCCTCGTGGGTGGCCATGATCACGGTCGTGCCGCCGGCGTTGATCCGCTCGAGCAGTGCCATGATGCCGGCGCTGGTCGTCGGGTCGAGGTTTCCGGTCGGCTCGTCGGCGAGGAGGACCGCGGGCTTGTTGACGACGGCGCGGGCGATGGCCACGCGCTGCTGCTCGCCGCCGGAGAGCTCGTGCGGCAGGCGCGCGGCCTTGCCGGCGAGACCCACCATCTTGAGCGTGTCGGGGACCGCCTCCTGGATGTAGCCCTTCGACTTGCCGATCACCTGGAGGCTGAAGGCGACGTTGTCGAAGACCGACTTGTTCGGGAGGAGCCGGAAGTCCTGGAACACCACGCCCATGTTGCGGCGGAAGTAGGGGACCTTGCGGCTCGAGATCTTGCCCAGGTTCTGCCCGAGCACGTGGATCGAGCCGGAGGAGGGCCGCTCCTCCTTGAGGATCAGGCGGAGGCAGCTGGACTTGCCGGACCCGGAGGCGCCGACGAGGAAGACGAACTCGCCCCGGAGGATCTCGAGATCGATGGCGTTGAGGGCGGGTCTCGTGCCACCCCGATACTGCTTGGAGACGTTGTCGAAGCGAATCATGTCGGTACGAGGGTAAGCGACGATCCCGGAGAGTGACCCGTCCGGCCGCCCGGCGCGCCGAGCGGCCGGCCCTTCGGCGGACCCGACCTGGGAGTCAGACGCCTCGCGACTCGCCGGGTCGCCGCACCAGGGCGACGACGAAGGAGCAGACGGAGACGGTCGCGCAGGCGAGGAGAGCGATCGCGAGAGCGGACGACGCCCTCTGCGACTCGGGAGCCGGCATCGACGTCGCCGCCTCCGTCCCGACGCTCACGAGCGACAGCCCGACGAGGAGGCAGACCGCCGCCGCGGCCGCCGTCGTCGCGATCACGGGGGCAGTGCTCCCCCCTCGCTCGGCACCCCACGCACGCCCGAGGAGAGCGGCGGCTCCGAGCAGCAGCAGACCGGCGAGCGCCGACGCCACCGCGAAGCCGACCCGCCACCCCTCGTCCGGCACGGCGTCGAACGCACCGGTCCGGTTGCCGATGACGGACGCGACGACGAACACGGCCGCCGCCGCACCGAGCGCAGCGAGCCCGAGGAGAACGATCCCCACCGGGCGCTCGGCCGGAGTGCGCCCGGGGGTCTCCCCGCCGGTCCGCTCCGCGGCGGGCCGGCGGGGAGGCGTGCTCACCGGCGATCGGCGGAGGGGGCGTCTCCCGGATCGCCGTCGACCGCCCCGGTCGGGGCGACGCGAGCGGCGGCGTCGACGACGGCAGCGGCGTCCGCGACGGAACCGCCCGCGACGACGGCGCCCGTCTCCTCGGAGGGCAGCGCGAGGTCGCCCTCCACGGGGAGGGACGCCCACTCGTCCTCGAGGACCAGCGCGAACAGCTCGGTGCCGTCGAACAGCGCGGCTCCGTCGACTCGGAGCCCGGCGCCGGTGACCGCTCCCGCGGAGGCACCCCCGACCACGTCCGCTGCTCGGGCGGGAGCGAGCGGGTTCGCGGGGGTCTCTCCGAGTCGCAGCGCGATGTCCTCCCCGAGGGCGTCGGAGAGCGACGTCTCGGAGGACAGCGGGAGGCCGGCGATCGGCTCGTCCGCCTGTGCCGGAGCGGCTGCCGCGAGGGCGAGCACGGCGCCGGCCCCGGCAGCGATCAGGAGAGGAGTCTTCGACATGGTTCCACCTTTCTTGAGAGAGTCTCGCATCGAGACGTTCTCAGGGTAGAACCGGTCGACGCTCAGGCCCTTTCGGGTTCGCGGAACGTCGGCTCCGCCTCGCGCTCGTGCTCGAGTGGGGCTCCCGGGCGGAGGGGGCCGGCCCGGCTCGCGCCGTGCCGCCGCGGGTCAGGCGGACTTGCGCCAGCGGATGCCCGCGGCGATGAAGCCGTCGAGGTCGCCGTCGAAGACGTGCGAGGGGTTGCCGACCTCGTGGTCGGTGCGGAGGTCCTTGACCATCTGGTACGGCGCGAGGACGTAGCTGCGCATCTGGTCGCCCCAGCTCGCCGTGATGTTGCCGGCCAGCTCCTTCTTGGTCGCGGCCTCCTGCTCCTTCTGCAGCAGCAGCAGGCGCGACTGCAGCACGCGCATGGCGGCCGCGCGGTTCTGGATCTGGCTCTTCTCGTTCTGCATCGAGACGACCAGGCCGGTGGGGAGGTGGGTCAGGCGCACCGCGGAGTCGGTCGTGTTGACCGACTGGCCGCCGGGACCGGAGGAGCGGAAGACGTCGACGCGGATGTCGTTGTCCGGGATCTCGATCGCCCCGGCCTCCTCCATCAGCGGGATGACCTCGACCGCGGCGAAGGACGTCTGGCGCTTGCCGGCGGCGCCGAACGGGCTCATCCGGACGAGGCGGTGGGTGCCGGCCTCGACGGAGAGGGTGCCGAAGGCGTAGGGCGCGTCGATCTGGAAGGTGGCGGACTTGATGCCGGCCTCCTCCGCGTAGCTCGCGTCCATCACGGTCGCGGGGTACTTGTGCTTCTCGGCCCAGCGGAGGTACATCCGCATCAGCATCTCGGCGAAGTCGGAGGCGTCGACGCCGCCGGCTCCCGCGCGGATGGTGATGACGGCCGGGCGGTCGTCGTACTCGCCGTCGAGGAGGGTCTGCACCTCGAGCTCGCCCATGGTCTTCTGCAGGGCGTCGAGCTCGGCGATCGCCTCCTGCTCGGACTCGGCGTCATCGGCCTCGTTGGCCATCTCGACCAGGACCTCGAGGTCGTCCAGGCGGCGCTCGATCGCGGTGATCCGGGCGAGCTCGGACTGGCGGTGGCTCAGCGCGCTGGTCACCTTCTGCGCGTTGTCGGTGTCGTCCCAGAGATCGGGGACGCCCGCCTGCTCGTTCAGCTCCTCGATCTTCGAGCGGAGCTCGTCAACGTCGATGACGGCGAGGATGTCGGAGAAGGTGGAGCGGAGAGCAGTGATCTGCTCGGTGAAGTCGTTGTCCAGCATGGTGGCTCCAGACTACCGGGGGCGCCGGGGCTCACCGCGGGCGGCCGCCCGGGCGGCGCTTAGGATGGGGCTGGTGAGCAGCACCGCCGAGCGCCCCTTCCCCGTCGGGCCCCTCCTGCTCTCGACCTTCCTGCCGACACTGCTCTTCTCGGTCGGCGAGGGCGCGATCATCCCCCTCCTCCCCGCCGTCGCCGGTGACCTCGGGGCGACGCTGGCGATCGCCGGCCTCGTCGCGGGCATGATCATGATCGGCGAGCTCGCGGGCGACATCCCGAGCGGCTGGATCGTCTCGCGGATCGGCGAGCGCGGCGCGATGCTCGGCGCCTCGGCCGCCTCGATCCTCGGCCTGGTGATCTGCCTCGTCTCCACCTCCTGGGTGACGCTGACCGTGGGCGTCTTCCTGATCGGCCTCGCGACGGCGGTCTTCGCGCTCGCCCGGCACGCCTTCATGACCTCGTTCGTGCCGATCAGCCACCGGGCGCGGGCGCTGTCCTCCCTCGCTGGGGTGTTCCGCGCGGGCTGGTTGATCGGCCCGTTCCTCGCTGCCGGGGTCGTGCACCTCAGCGGCTCGGTCGAGTCGATCTTCTGGGTGCACATCGCCTGCTGCGTGGCCGCGGTCGTCGTACTGCTGCTCGTGCCGGACCCGGCGACGGTGCTGCGCCGCGCGGCGGCCGCCTCCGCCGCCGCCGACCCCGCACTCGACGCCGCCGCCGAGGCCGAGGCCGTGCCGGAGTCCTCCCCCGGCCTGGTCCGCACCCTCCGCTCGCACCGCGGCGTGCTCGCGCGGATGGGCTCCGGCGCCGCCGTGATCGGCGCCCTGCGCGCGAGCCGGACGCTGATCCTCCCGCTCTGGGCGGTCAGCCTCGGCCTCGCCGAGACCGACACCGCGATCATCATCGGCCTCGCCGGGGCCCTCGACTTCGCCCTCTTCTACGCGGGCGGGCAGGTGATGGACCGCTTCGGCCGCGGCGCCACGGCGATCCCGTCGATGATCGGCCTGGGGGTCGGACACCTGCTGCTGGTGGCGACGCTCCTCGCCGCCGACCCGGTGCCCTGGTTCATCGCGGTGGCCTGCGTCCTCGCGGTGGCGAACGGGATCGGCTCGGGCATCCTGATGACGATCGCCGCGGATCTCGCACCGCCGAAGGATCCGGCGCCCTTCCTCGGAGCGTTCCGCTTCACCGGTGACGCGGGCAACGCCGCGGCGCCGATCGCGGTGTCCGCGCTGACCGCGGCGGTCTCGCTGCCGTTCGCTGCGGGGGCGATGGGCGTGCTCGGGCTGGCCGGTGCCGCCGCGCTCTCGCGCTGGATCCCGCGGTACCTGCCGCACCGGCGCCCGCGCGGCTGACCCGCAGCGCACCTGGCGACCACGCGGTCTCCGCGCGGGCCCCTGCTCGCGCTCCCCTCCTACACTGGAGCGCGCACGCGGGAGTGGTGAAATGGCAGACACGCAGGATTTAGGTTCCTGTGCCGAGAGGCATGTGGGTTCGAGTCCCACCTTCCGCACCAGGGGCGACCGGAGCGACCGGCGTGGCACGCCACCTTCGGGGGCCGCCCCGGCCGTCTTCCCGGTTTCGCCGGTACAGTGAGCGCGGTCGAGCCGCCGCAGACCGAGGATCGGCTGCGGCGTCGGCCGGCCGCACGGCACTGATCGACTGGAGAACCGTTGAACCACGCCGCCCTGATCCCCTGGCTGGACCCGGAGACGATCCTCACCTCCTTCGGTCCGTGGGGCGTGCTGGTCGTCTGCCTGATCGTCTTCGCCGAGACCGGCCTGCTGATCGGCTTCCTCTTCCCCGGCGACACCCTGCTGATCATCACGGGCCTGCTCGCTCACGAGAACGCCTCCAACGGCGGGCTGGGCGTCCCGATCTGGCTGATCTGCCTCGCGGTCGGCTTCTCGGCGTTCCTCGGCGGCGAGGTCGGCTACCTGATCGGGCACAAGGCCGGTCCGCGCATCTTCGAGCGCAAGGAGTCGGGCCTCTTCAGCGTCGAGAACGTCAAGCGCACCAACGCCTTCTTCGAGCGCTTCGGCGGCCTCGCCGTGATCCTCGCGCGATTCGTGCCGATCGTCCGCACCTTCGCGCCGATCGCCGCCGGTGTCGCCCACATGAACTACCGCAAGTACAGCCTGTACAACGCCATCGGCGCCCTGATCTGGGGCAGCGGCGTGACGCTGATCGGCTGGCTGCTGGCCTTCATCCCGCCCGTCGCCGACTTCGTCTCGCACTACATCGACGTCATCCTGATCGGCGCCGTGGCCCTCGCGATCATCCCGACCGCGTTCCACTTCTTCCAGCAGCGCCGCAAGGCCCGCCTCGCCGCCGACAAGGACACCGACGCGTCGGAGGCGAGCGCCCTCGTCCTCGACCCCACCGCCGTCGACGACAAGCGCCGCAAGCACTGACCGATCCCGCGAGATGCCATTTGTGCACGCTCGACACGGCGTGTCGCGTGCACAAGTGGCATCTCGCGGACGGGAGGCTGTGCCCCCGATCAGGAGAGGGTGGTCGCCAGGGTGGTCAGTTCGGCTCGGAGGGCGGTGAAGGCCCGGGCCCGGTGGCTGCGGGCGTTCTTCTCGGCGGGGGCGATCTCCGCGGCTGAGAGAGCTGAGTCCGAGGGGACGAAGACCGGGTCGTAGCCGTGGCCGTTCGTGCCGCGCGGACCGGCGGCGATGGCGCCGTCCCAGCGGCCCTCGACCACGATCTCGCGGCCGCCGGGCAGGACCGAATCGGGGACGACCAGCGCGATCGTGCAGACGAAGTGCGCGCCGCGGTGCTCCGGCTTCACGTCGGCCAGCTGCGCGAGCAGCAGCTCGTGGTTCGCGACCGCGTCGTGCGGGCGGCCCGACCAGCGGGCCGAGAAGATGCCCGGCGAGCCGCCGAGCACGTCGACGCAGAGGCCGGAGTCGTCGGCGAGCGCGACGAGGCCGGTGTGCGCCGCCGCGGCCCGCGCCTTGATCAGCGCGTTCTCGGTGAAGGAGACGCCGTCCTCGACCGGCTCCGGTCCCTCGTAGGCGCGGACGCCGACGCCCGGCAGCGCTCCGGCCAGCATCGCCCGGAACTCCTCGACCTTGCCCGCGTTGTGGGTGGCGAGGACGAGGTCGAGGCTCACGCGTCCTGCCCCGCGGCGAGCGCCTCGGTCTGGAAGCGGGCCAGGTCGGCCGCGCCGCCGACGGCGAGGTCGAGCAGCGCGTCGAGCTCCCGGCGGTCGAAGGGGGCGCCCTCGGCGGTGCCCTGCACCTCGACGAAGAGACCGCGGCCGGTGACGACGACGTTCATGTCGGTCTCCGCGCGCACGTCCTCGACGTAGGCCAGGTCGAGCATCGGGACGCCGTCGATGATGCCGACGGAGACCGCCGACAGGCTGTCGATCAGCGGCTGCGCCTTCTGGCCGACGTACTTCTTGCCGCGGGCCCACTCGATCGCGTCGACCATCGCCACGTACGCGCCGGTGATCGCCGCGGTACGGGTGCCGCCGTCGGCCTGGAGGACGTCGCAGTCGATCACGATCGTGTTCTCGCCGAGCGCCTTGGTGTCGACGACCGCGCGCAGGCTGCGGCCGATCAGCCGGGAGATCTCGTGGGTGCGCCCGCCGACCTTGCCCTTGACGGCCTCGCGGTCCATCCGGGAGTTGGTGGCGCGGGGCAGCATCGCGTACTCCGCGGTGACCCAGCCCTTGCCCTTGCCCTGCAGCCAGCGCGGGACGCCGTTGGTGAAGGAGGCGGTGCAGAGCACCTTGGTGTTCCCGTAGGAGATCAGCGCGGAGCCCTCAGCCTGGGTGCTCCAGCCGCGCTCGATGGTGATCGCGCGCAGCTCGTCGGGCGCGCGGCCGTCCTTGCGCTTGACGGTCGGCTGGGCGGCGGTTGGCTGGGCGGCGGTGCTGTCGGTCACTCGGGGCTCCCTGGAGTCGTGCGGCGCGCGGCCCGGTCGAGCTCGCGCAGGTTGATCGTGCCGGTCTCGACGAGGTCGACGCTCGAGACCTCGGGGCCGAGGAAGCGCCGGGCGAGGCGGACGAAGTCGCTCGAGCCGGTCTCCTCCCAGCGGTAGGTCGGCGGGGCGGCGGCGGTGCGCTGCAGTCCGTGCGCCACCAGCGTGCGGTAGACGTCGAGCGCGGTCTCCTCGGCGCTCGAGACCAGCCGGACGTCGGGCCCCATCACGTAGGCGATGGCGCCGCGCAGCAGCGGGTAGTGCGTGCAGCCGAGCACGAGGGTGTCGACGCCGGCCTGCTTGAGCGGCGCGAGGTACTCCTCGGCGAGCGCCAGCAGCTCATCGCTCCAGGTGATGCCGGCCTCGACGAACTCGACGAAGCGCGGGCAGGCGGCGGTGACCAGCTCGAGGTCGGGCGCGGCGACGAAGGCGTCGTCGTAGGCGCGCGAGCGGATCGTGCCGACGGTGCCGATCACGCCGACGCGGCGGTTGCGGGTGTCGCGGACGGCGCTGCGGACGGCCGGCTGGATGACCTCGATCACCGGGATGCCGCGGCCGATCGTGTAGCGCTCGCGCGCGTCCCGCATCATCGCGGCCGAGGCGGTGTTGCAGGCGATCACCAGCAGCTTCGCGCCCTGGTCGACCAGCGTGTCTAGGGTGTCCAGGGCGTAGGCGCGGACGTCGGCGAGGGGCTTGGGCCCGTAGGGCGAGTGCGCGGTGTCGCCGAGGTAGACGATCGACTCGTTCTGCAGCTGGTCGATCACGGCGCGGGCGACGGTGAGTCCGCCGACGCCGGAGTCGAAGATGCCGAGGGGTGCGTCCGTCACGGAGGAAGAGCCTACCCGCGCCCGGGGAGGGTGCCCCGTGCGGGGAACGGCGCATGGAACACTGGTCGGATGGACGCGACGGCCTTCCTCACCGACCGCTACGAGCTGACGATGGTCGAGGGCGCTCTCGGCAGCGGCACCGCCGACCGGCGCTGCATGTTCGAGGTGTTCGCGCGGAGCCTCCCGCCGGGCCGCCGCTACGGGATCCTCGCCGGCACCGGCCGCCTGCTCGAGCTGATCTCCCGCTTCCGCTTCGGCGACGCCGAGCTCGACTGGCTGCGGGAGAACCGTGTCGTCGACGCCCGCACGCTGGACTGGCTGGCCGACTACCGCTTCCAGGGCGACATGTGGGGCTACCGCGAGGGCGAGGTCTACCTCCCCGGCTCTCCCGTGCTGATCGTCGAGGCGCCCTTCGCCGAGGGCGTGCTGCTCGAGACGCTGGTGCTGAGCGTGCTCAACCACGACAGCGCCGTGGCGAGCGCCGCCGCCCGGATGGTCTCCGCCGCCGACGGCCGCCCGCTGGCCGAGATGGGCTCGCGCCGGGCCGGCGAGCGCTCGGCGGTCGCCGCCGCGCGCGCCGCGCACATCGCCGGCTTCGGGGCGACCTCGAACCTCGAGGCGGGTCGCAGCTGGGGCGTGCCGACGATGGGCACCTCCGCGCACGCGTTCACCCTGCTGCACGACTCCGAGGAGGACGCCTTCCGCGCGCAGGTCGCCGCGCTCGGGCCGGGCACGACGCTCCTCGTCGACACCTACGACGTCACCGCCGCCGTCGACCTCGCGGTCCGCGTCGCGGGCACCTCGCTCGGCGCCGTGCGGATCGACTCGGGCGATCTGCCGCAGCAGGTCGCCGCCGTCCGCGCGCAGCTGGACGGACTCGGCGCCACCGGCACCAGGATCACCGTCACCAACGATCTCGACGAGTACGGCATCGCGGCGCTGGCCGCCTCCCCCGTCGACTCCTACGGCGTGGGCACCTCGGTCGCGACCGGCTCCGGCCACCCCACCGCGGGCATGGTCTACAAGCTCGTCGCGCACGAGGACGACGCGGGCGAGTGGGTCTCGGTCGCCAAGAAGTCGGCGGCGAAGGCCTCCATCGGCGGGCGCAAGTCCGCGGGGCGGCGCCTGACCGAGGACGGCGTCGCCGTCGAGGAGGTCGTGCACGTCGGTGCCGGGCCCGAGGGCGCGGTCGGCGAGGACGAGCGCGCGCTGCTGGTGCCGCTGATCGAGGACGGCCGGATCCGCGAGGAGCACCTGGGTGCGGCGGGTGTCGTCGCCGCGCGCGAGCACCGGGCGAACGCCGTGATCGAGCTGCCGCAGGACGCGCTGCGTCTCGGCCGCGGCGAGCCGGTGATCCCGACCCGCTACGCCTGAGCGGAACGGCCGCGGAACGGGACCGGCCCGGCTCCCGAGGGGGCCGGGCCGCGCGCCCTACTTCATCCGGGCGTAGATCTCCTTGCAGGAGGGGCAGACCGGGAACTTCTCCGGGTCGCGGCCCGGCAGCCACTTCTTGCCGCAGAGAGCGCGGACGGGCTTGCCGGTCATCGCGCTCTCGAGGATCTTGTCCTTCGGGACGTAGTGGGAGAAGCGCTCGTGGTCGCCCGGCTCGATCGTCTCCTGGTTGAGGAGCTCCTCGAGTTCGCGGTCGAGGGTGGCGGTTCCTCCGCCTCCCTCGAGGGGGTCGGTGCTGCTGTTCTCGAATCGGGACGTCATGGCTCCGATCCTACGCTCGGAGCGCGGGAGCGGGCGGGGCCCGCTGAGGCTCAGTAGCGGCTGGTGAACGAGACCAGCTCGGCTGCGCGGCGGTCGAACAGGAAGCCGCCGAGCAGCACGCCCAGGGCGAAGACGCCGACCGCGCTGCCGAGGCCCGCGAGGATCGCCTGGTCCCGGTCGCCCTCGAAGAACAGGGTCTGCACCGCCAGCACGACGGCCGGTGCCGAGAGCAGCAGCCCGAGGCCGAACGCGAGCGCCTGCGAGCCGGCCCCGCTCGCTCCCGGTGCCTGCGGCTGGACGAAGGCGCTGTCGCCGGGACGCGGTGCCGGATAGGCGAGCCGCGCGGAGAGGGCGCTGGCGACCCCCGCGGGCACCAGGAGCAGCGCGGCGTTCACCGCGAGCAGGACCGGCAGCGCATCGTCGAAGCCGGAGGTGGCACTGCTGACGAGCGAGCCGAGCACGACGACCGGCAGGCCGAGCAGCAGCGTCGGGAAGGCGCGGCCGAGCCGGTCCGACCAGCCGCGCACCCCGGCGGCGGCGTGCAGCCAGAAGGCCGAGCCGTCGTAGGCGACGTCGTTGTGCAGGAACCAGCCGAGGAACAGCGCGACGAGCGGGACGGGCAGCAGCGAGAGCAGCGGGAACGGCACTCCCACCAGGGCCAGCAGCACCACGGCGAGCACCGGGAGCAGCGGCACGGCGACGAGCGACGCCTGGTAGCGGGGGTCACGGAGCCAGTAGGTCGTGCTCCGCGCGGCGATGGCACCGGTGCGGCTGCCGCCGAGGACGTCGAACCAGCCCAGGCGGAGCCCCCGCGGCGGCCGGGAGGTGCGCTCGGGGCGGACGGTCAGCGCGCGGACGACCAGCCACCAGAGCGCCCCGGCGACGACGAGGGTGAGCAGCGCGGTCATCAGCGGGCCGGCGGCCGCCCCGGAGGCCGCGCTCGGCGCGATAGCCCAGGCGGCGCCGAACGGGGTGGGCGCGAGGACGGCGGCGAGCCGCTCCAGCGCCTCGGAGCCCTCGCCGCCCCAGTCGAGTCCGGTGGTGAGCACGAGCGCGACCGGCGCGGTGAGCAGGAGGACGAGGCCGAGCACCGCGAGCAGCTCCCGCGCCGTGCGGGAGGGCACCAGCGCCGAGGAGGCGGCGAGGCCGATCCTGGCCAGCAGCGCCGCGGTCAGCACGCCGAGCAGCGGGCCGAGCACAGCCAGGAGTCCGGCGGCCGGGAAGAGCCGGATCGACGCCGCACCCAGGACGACGAGCGCGAGCACGGGGAGGGAGACGAGCCCGGCCAGCGCGAGCGCGGCCGCGAGCCGGCCGCTCGGGATGCCGAAGAGCCGGAACGCCCGCGGGTCCATCGGATCCTTCGGCCCGAGCAGGAACGGGAGCACCAGGAAGCCGAGCGTGACGACCGCTCCCCCGGCGACGACGGCGTCGTCCGCGAGCCAGGAGCCGGGGTCGAGCGTGCCGAGGCCGGCCAGGAGCGCCGCGGTCGCCACGACGACGACGAGCACTCCGAGCAGGGCGCCGCCCGTGTGCCGCGCGCCCGAGCGGAAGGCGCCGAGCAGGACGTCGAGCCTCAGCCGGAGAAGTCGTGCAGCCACTGCAGCCCCTCGGCGATCTGCTTGCCGCCCGCGAGCTCGAGGAAGCGCTCCTCGAGCGTCGCGGTGCCGGCGACCTCCTCGACGGACCCGGCGGCGAGGACCTTGCCGCCCACGATCACGGCGACGTCGTCGCAGACGCGCTCGATGAAGTCGAGGCCGTGGCTGGAGAGGACGACGGTGCCGCCGCCCGCGACGAAGCGGCGCAGGACGGTGATCACGGCCGCGGAGGAGACCGGGTCGACCGACTCGAACGGCTCGTCGAGCACCAGGACGCGGGGCGCGTGGATCATCGCGCCGGCGAGCGCGACCTTCTTGGCCATGCCCGCGGAGTAGTCGGAGATCAGGCGCTCGAGCGCGTCGGTCAGTCCGAGCGCCTCGGCGAGCTCGACCGTGCGCTGCTTGGCGGTCTTCCGGTCGATCCCCCGCAGCGCGGCGGAGTAGTAGAGGAACTGCGCGCCGGTGAGGCGGTCGAACAGGCGCAGGCGGTCGGGCAGGACGCCGATCAGGGGCTTCGCGGCGCGCGGGTCCTTCCAGACGTCGACGCCGTGCACGAGCACGCGGCCGGTGTCAGGGCGGAGGAGGCCGGTCATCATCGACAGCGTCGTGGTCTTGCCCGCGCCGTTCGGACCGATGATCCCGTAGAAGGTGCCGGCGCGGACGGCGAGGTCGATGCGGTCGACCGCGACCGTGCGCCCGAAGGTGCGGGTGAGGGCGTGCAGCTCGAAGACGACGGGGTGCTCGGGGTCGGCGGGCTGGGCGGTCTCGGGCTGCGGCGAGGGGTCGGCCGTCTGCGCGGGAGCGGCCGGATCCGCGGTCTCCGTCGCGACGGATTCTGCGGGAGTCGGCGACTCGGCGGGCGGAGCGCCGTCGCGCTCGGATTCCTCGGCGTTCGTCGCGGACGTCATCCGGCTACGGTACCAAGTCGCTCCGGACGGGGACGGGGCGCGCCGGACCCTGTGGAGAGGAGCCCGGGATCCGCCTCCCCGACACGGCTCCTGGCAACCCCTGGCCTTCGAAGGCGTGCACAGTACACTAAGTGGCGACCCAGGAAGCGATCAGGTCGCTGCACGCCGGTTAAGGATCGCTACGCGGCGGTGAACACATCGTTCCGCCGCGATCGACGCGAGGAGAACACATGACGAGCAAGCCCTTCCCGACCGCCCCCGCCGGCGGCTCCACCGGCGCGCCCGCCTCCGTCGTCATCCTCGCCGCAGGCATGGGCAGCCGGCTCGGCCGCTCCCTGCCGAAGCCGCTGACGCCGCTGAGCGACGGCCGCACGATCATGCAGCAGCAGTTCGACAACATCCACCACGCCTTCGGCACGAAGGTGCCGGTGAGCATCGTGGTCGGCTACAAGCTCGAGCACATCATCGAGGCGTTCCCCTCGGCGACGTTCGTCTACAACGAGCAGTACGACCAGACCAACACCTCGAAGAGCCTCCTCCGCGCACTGCAGGCCTCGGGCCAGGGCGGCGTGCTCTGGATGAACGGCGACGTCGTCTTCGACCCGCGCATCCTCGACCGCACCGCGGACCTCATCGCGAAGGACGTCTCCTTCGTCACCGTCAACACCGCGAAGGTGTCCGACGAGGAGGTCAAGTACACGACCAGCGCCGAGGGCTACATCGACGAGCTGTCCAAGACCGTCAAGCGCGGTCTCGGCGAGGCCGTCGGGATCAACTACGTCTCGGCCGCGGACAAGCCGGCGCTCATCCGCCAGCTGGCCCGGGTCGACGCCCAGGACTACTTCGAGCGTGGAATAGAGTTGGCGATCGAGCAGGACAGACTGCTCGTCGAGCCGATGGACATCTCCGACCTCTACGCCGTCGAGGTGGACTTCGCCGAGGATCTCGAGCGGGCGAACCTCTTCGTCTGAGGCTCGCGTCTCGTCCGGCTCGATCCGAGCCGGTCGAGAGGAGTCGCCTGCCGTGAGCAGCCCCGCACGCGTCGACGCCGGTGCGACCGCCCTGCGTCCGCACCGCTCGCGGGCCTGGCGCTATCGGCACTCGCTCTGGCTGCTGACCAAGCGCGACCTCACGGTCCGCTACGCCACCAGCGCGCTCGGCTACGTGTGGTCGGTGCTCGACCCGCTGGTGATGTCGGGCATCTACTACTTCGTCTTCACCGTGGTGTTCAAGCGCACCGTCGGCGAGGACCCGTACATCGTCTTCCTGCTCGCGGGCCTGCTGCCGTGGATGTGGTTCAACCAGGCGACGTCGGATGCGACGCGCGCCTTCCTCCGCGAGGCGAAGCTCGTGCGCTCCACGTCGATCCCGCGCACCATCTGGGTCGGCCGGATCGTGCTCTCCAAGGGCATCGAGTTCGTGGCGAGCCTGCCGGTGCTCGTGCTCTTCGCGGTCGTCGCGGGAGCGGGAGTGACGCCGGCGATCCTGCTCTTCCCGCTCGCGATCCTGCTGCAGGGCGTGCTCACGCTCGGCGTGGGCCTGCTGGTCGCCCCGCTCGTCGTGTTCTTCCGCGACCTCGAGCGCGCGATCAAGCTGGTGCTGCGCTTCCTCTTCTACGCCTCGCCGATCATCTACTCGACGGCGAACCTGCCCGACGCGATCCGGCCGTGGGCCGCGCTCAACCCGCTCAGCGGGATCTTCGCGCTCTACCGCTCGACCTTCTTCGCGAGCGAGCTCGACCTGCCGCTCATCCTCACCTCCGTGCTGATCTCGTTCCTCGTGCTCGGTCTCGGCCTGATCGTCTTCCGCCGCTCCGAGCGCGCGGTGCTGAAGGAGCTGTGAGCATGGACGCCCCCGACCGCGCTTCCGTCGGCGACTCCCCCGCCGGCCGCGCTCCCGCCGGGGACTCGCCCGTCGTGATCGAGTGCCGGGGTCTCGGGATCCGGTTCCGGCGGAACCGCCGCGGCCGTCGCTCCTTCAAGGACCTCTTCTCCCGCGGGACGCGACGCTCGCGGCCCGGTGAGTTCTGGGCCCTGCGCGGCCTCGACGTCCGGGTGCACGCGGGCGAGGCGATCGGCGTCGTCGGCCGGAACGGCCAGGGCAAGTCGACGCTGCTGAAGCTCGTCGCCGGCGTCGTGCTGCCGGACGAGGGCGTGGTCGAGGTCCGCGGCGGGGTCGCTCCGCTGATCGAGATCACCGGCGGCTTCGTGGCCGACCTCAGCGTCCGGGAGAACGTCTACCTGACCGCGGGGCTGCACGGCATGTCCAAGCGCGAGGTCGACGACCGGTTCGACTCGATCATCGAGTTCGCCGAGATCGGCGACTTCCTGGACACCCCGTACAAGCACCTCTCCAGCGGGATGAAGGTGCGGATCGCGTTCTCGGTGGTGTCGCGGCTCGAGGAGCCGATCATCCTGGTCGACGAGGTGCTCGCGGTGGGCGACAAGGCGTTCCGCGAGAAGTGCTACGCCCGGATCGAGGAGCTGCTCGCGGCCGGCCGGACGCTCTTCTTCGTCTCGCACAACGAGCGCGACCTCCGCCGCTTCTGCACCCGCGGGCTCTACCTGGACAAGGGCGCGCTGGTGCTCGACGCACCGATCGATCAGGTTCTCGCCCGGTATTCTGAGGACTACGCGCCGAAAGCGCAGCCCGCCGCGGAGTGACCGGCAGTCCGAGCCGCACGGCCCGGAGCTCGCCGTGACAGCGCGATGCGCGGGACCTCACGACGCAGGAGTGCAGACATGTCCTCGAAGAAGGACCGCAAGGACCGCGACGAGCTCGAGCAGACCGGCACCGCCGACGTCGAGAACGCGCAGCTGGCCAGGATCCTGGACCGCGTCCTCGCCGTCCAGCGGCCCGCGGTCCTCGCGAACATCCGGGCGCTTCGGCGTCGCCGGCCGAACGCGACTCCCGAGCAGCTGATCACCTCGCTCGAGCGCCAGTACCTCTCCAGCGTCGCCGCCGGTGGCGCGGCCATCGGAGCGACCGCGGTCGTCCCCGGAATCGGCACCGCCGCGTCCGTCGCGCTCTCCGGCGCCGGTGCGATCGGCTTCCTCGAGGCGAGCGCCCTCTTCGCGCAGTCGGTCACCGAGGTGCACGGCATCCGCCTCGAGGACCCGGACCGCGCCCGCGCCCTCGTGCTCACGCTGATGATGGGCTCCTCCGGCAGCGAGCTGGTGCGCCAGGTCGCCGGGCACGCGACCGGGACCAGCGCCGGGATGAACCAGTACTGGGGCTCGGTGGTGACCAAGGGGCTGCCGTCGTTCCTCGTGGGCGAGCTGGCCGACCGGGCCAAGAAGTCGTTCGCCAAGCACTTCCTCGCGCAGCAGGGCGCCGGGCTGGTCGGGCGGGCGATGCCGTTCGGGATCGGTGCCGCGCTGGGCGGCGTCGGCAACGCGATGCTCGGCCGCAAGGTCGTGCAGAGCGCGCGGGACGCGTTCGGTCCGGCCCCGCGCGAGTTCGGGAACGTCTTCGTGCTCCCGCCGACGAAGGCGGAGCGGAAGGCGCTCGCGGCCGGTGCCGAGCCGCTCGAGCTGCACGTCCGCGACTACGGCGGCTCCGGCGAGAAGATCGCCCTGCTGCTGCACGGCCTCGGCACGGACTCGCGGGTCTGGTACGCCCTGGTGCCGACGCTGCACGAGCACGGCTACCGCGTCGTCGCGCCCGACCTCGCCGGGCACGGCGGCTCGCCGAAATCGCCCGCCTACTCCGTCGGCCACTGGGCGGAGGACGTGCGCGCCTCGGTGCTGCAGTCGCCCGACCTGGTGATCGGGCACGGCCTCGGCGCCGTCGTCGCCGCGCGGCTCGCCCCGGAGTACCGCGCCGAGCGGCTGATCCTGCTCGACCCCGCCTTCTCCGACGCGAAGGGGCTGACCAGCGCCCTGCGCCGCGCCGGCTCGATCGCGCACGTCGAGAAGGGCGACGCCGACGACTTGCGCCACCGCCACCCGATCTGGACCGACGAGCAGATCGAGCTCGACGTCTCGGCCCACGCGCTCTGGGACCCGGAGTCCGCCTCCGGCCTGACGACGCGCGGCGCGGCCGACGCCCCGGACGCCTTCCCGGTGCCGACGCTGGCCGTGCTGCCGGAGGACCCGCTGGGCCACTCCTCGCTCGGTGATGTGCTCGCCGACCACGGCGCGGAGGTCCGCACGATCCCCGGCGCGGGCGCCTCGATCCTCCGCGAGGACCGCGCGGCCCTCATCGCGGCGCTCGCCGACCGCCTCTAGCCCCGGCCGCTGCGGAATCGAATCGCCAGGGCGATCCGGTTCCCCGGGGGCGGTTTCATACGGTTGTTGCAACGGAGGGGTGGTTGCATGCCGGGTCGTCGGTTGGATGCGGGTGAGCGGGGTCAGATCGCGGTGTTG
>NZ_SNYD01000007.1:157961-161595 GCF_004362935.1 Rathayibacter sp. PhB1 | reverse complement strand
CAAAGAAAGACATCCTCCGCCTCCTCAAACGAGCCCTCTGCCGCGAACTCTTCCCACTCCTCTGCCGACCTTGACAAATAGAAGCTTCGAGATCCCCCTCATCCGCAGTCCTGGTGCCGTCGGTCTCGACACGCCCTGCGGGCTACTCGACCAGCATGGGTCGGCGGGGCCTCTCTTCATGCTGATCGAGTAGCCCGCGGAGCGGGCGTATCGAGATCCCCGTCGTCCGCAGTCCTGGTGCCGCGGGTCTCGATACGCCCTGCGGGCTACTCGACCAGCATGCGCGCAACCGGCTCGATCCCGCCCCCAGCCCCCGACAGTAGGGTCGAGGCCATGAGCACGCAGGTTTCCGAGCTGTTCGACGCGCGCCGCTGGGCGCCGGTCGACGGGTTCGACGGTCTCGAGGACATCACCTACCACCACGACCGCTCGGGCCGCATCGCCCGGGTCGCGTTCGACCGGCCGGAGGTGCGCAACGCCTTCCGCCCGCGCACTGTCGACGAGCTGTTCCGCGCCCTCGAGGACGCGCGGACGAACCCGCGCATCGGCGTCGTCATCCTCACCGGGAACGGCCCCAGCCCGCGCGACGGCGGCTGGGCGTTCTGCTCGGGCGGCGACCAGCGCATCCGCGGCCGCGACGGCTACCGCTACTCCGACGGCGAGACCGCCGAGGGGATCGACTCGGCGCGCAACGGCCGCCTGCACATCCTCGAGGTCCAGCGGCTGATCCGCTTCATGCCCAAGGTCGTCATCGCCGCCGTCCCCGGCTGGGCGGCCGGCGGCGGGCACTCGCTGCACGTGGTCTGCGACCTGACGATCGCCTCCGAGGAGCACGGCCGCTTCAAGCAGACCGACGCCGACGTCGGCTCGTTCGACGCCGGCTACGGCTCCGCCTACTTCGCCCGCCAGATCGGCCAGAAGAACGCCCGCGAGGTGTTCTTCCTCGCCCGCGAGTACTCCGCGCAGCGCGCCTACGAGATGGGCGCCGTGAACGCGGTCGTCCCGCACGCCGAGCTCGAGGCGACCGCCCTCGAGTGGGCCGAGACGATCCTGACCAAGTCGCCCACCGCGATCCGGATGCTGAAGTACGCCTTCAACGCGGTCGACGACGGACTGGTCGGCCAGCAGCTCTTCGCCGGCGAGACCACCCGCCTCGCCTACGGCACCGATGAGGCCGTCGAGGGGCGCGACTCCTTCCTCGAGAAGCGCGCGCCCGACTGGTCGCCGTTCCCGTGGCAGTTCTGACGATGGCGGCTCGGACCGGGCCGGCGCGATCCGGGGCGGCGCGGCGATGACCCGCCCGCTCGCCTCCGTCGATCCGGCGCCGGAGAAGGTGCTCATCGCCCTGCGCGCGGCGCTCGACGGCAGCGGTCCCGCGGTGCGGATCGCGGCTCCGGGAGCGGAGTCGGACCTGGATGCGTCCGTCCCGCAGCGCGTCGCCGTGGTCGTCGAGACCTCCGGCTCGTCCGGCCCGCCCAAGCGCGTCGCGCTCGCCACCTCTGCGCTGCTGACCAGCGCCTCCGCCACCCTCGCCGAGCTCGGCGGCCCCGGCCGCTGGCTGCTCTGCCTGCCGACGCACTACGTGGCGGGAGTGCAGGTGCTGGTCCGCTCGCTGACCGCCGACGCCGACCCGGTCGTGCTGCCGGCCGGCGGCTTCGACGCCGCCGCCTTCCTCGCCCTCGCCCGGACGATGCCCGCGGGGGAGCGGCGCTACTCGTCGCTCGTCCCGGTGCAGCTCGCCCGGCTGCTCGACCTCGCGGAGTGCGTGCCCGCCGAGGCCGCGGTCCTCGCCTCCTTCGACGCGCTGCTCATCGGCGGCCAGTCGACCCCGCAGACGCTGCGCGACCGGGCCGCCGAGCTCGGCGTGCGGATCCGGCTCACCTACGGCTCGAGCGAGACCGCCGGCGGCTGCGTCTACGACGGCGTCCCGCTGCGCGACGTGCGGATGCGCGTCGTCGACGGCCAGGTCCTGCTCGGCGGCCCGACCCTCGCGGAGGGCTACCTCGACGCGGACGGCGGCCTCGACGCGGAGCGCAGCGCCGCCGCCTTCGTCTCGCTCGACGGCGAGCGCTGGTACCGCACCGGCGACGCCGGCGTCGTCGAGGACGGCCGCCTGAGCGTCACCGGCCGCCTCGACCGGGTGATCGTCTCGGGCGGGGAGAAGGTCTCGCTGGACGCCGTCGAACGGGTGCTGCGTGACGGACTCCTGCCCGACGCGGTCGTGGTGCGCCGCTCGGACGCGCAGTGGGGCGAGGTGCCGGTCGTCGCGACGACCGCGCCGGACGCCGACCTGGCGCGGGTGCGCTCCGAGGTGGTCGAGCGGCTCGGCCGTGCGGCCGGCCCGGCGGCGGTCCTCGCCCTCGCGGAGATCCCGCTGCTCGCCTCGGGGAAGCCCGACCGCCGCACCCTCGAGAGCCTCGCGGCGGACGGAGCGGTCTGAGGACAGGCCCGGACGGGGGGCGGAGAACGACGCGTCGCCCGGCGGCCGACGGCCCGGGACGGGCAGGGACCACTCGGTAGGATTCCCTCCGTGTCGAGTTCGAGTCGCAAGAAGAAGCCGTCGGCGAAGCCCCGGAGCGGACGCCCCGGCGGCGACCCCCGCCGCGTCGTCGTGCAGCCCGCCGGCCCGCGCGAGTGGATCGCCGGGGCCCGGCTGCGGACCCTCCCGCTCGCGATCGCCCCCGTCCTGATCGGCACCGGAGCGACGCAGGTCACGGACGAGGGCTGGCACTGGGTGCGCGCCCTGCTCTGCCTCGTCGTCTCGCTCGCCCTGCAGATCGGCGTGAACTACGCCAACGACTACTCCGACGGCATCCGCGGCACGGACGCGAACCGCGTCGGCCCCTCGCGGCTCACCGGCTCCGGCGCCGCGAAGCCCCGTGCCGTGCTCACCGTTGCGCTGGTCTTCTTCGGCATCGCGGGAGTCGCGGGCCTCGTGCTGACGGTCCTGTCCGGCTTCTGGTGGTTCCTGATCATCGGCGCCGCCGCGATCGCCGCCGCCTGGTTCTACACCGGCGGCCGGCGCCCCTACGGCTACCTCGGTCTCGGCGAGCTCTTCGTCTTCGTTTTCTTCGGACTCGTCGCCACCGTCGGCACGACGTTCGTGCAGATCGGCCGCGCGAACCAGGAGTCCTGGCTCGGCGCCGTCGCCGCGGGCCTGTTCGCCTGCGCCGTGCTGATGGTCAACAACATCCGCGACATCCCCACGGACCGCCTCTCCGGCAAGCGGACCCTCGCGGTCGTCGTCGGCCCGACCATCGCGCGGGCGATGTACAGCGCCTTCGTGCTGGTGCCGTTCGGGATCGCGGTCGTCCTGGCGCTGTTCTACCCGCTCGCCTGGCTGACGCTCTTCGTCCTGCTGGCGGTCCTGCCGGCCATCCTGATCACCCTGACCGCGCGCACGGCCAAGGAGCTCATCCTCGCCCTGCAGCTGACCAGCCTGAGCGGCCTCGCCTACGCCGCGATCCTCGGCGCGGCCCTCGCCTTCTGACCGCGTGGTGCGCGTCCCGCGCGCCTCATGCTGGTCGAGTAGCCCCGCAGGGGCGTATCGAGACCCACCGTCACCGAGAGGCTGAGTCTGCAGACCACCGTGCCGACGGTGGTGGATCTCGACACGCGCGCTGCGCGCGCTACT
>NZ_SNYD01000007.1:14125-157955 GCF_004362935.1 Rathayibacter sp. PhB1 | reverse complement strand
CGCAGGGGCGTATCGAGACCCACCGTCACCGAGAGGCTGAGTCTGCAGACCACCGTGCCGACGGTGGTGGATCTCGACACGCGCGCTGCGCGCGCTACTCGATCAGCAAAGGGCGCCCGCCGCGCGAGTGACATCTCTCTTCATGCTGGTCGAGTAGCCCCGGAGGGGCGTATCGAGACCCACCGTCACCGAGAGGCTGAGTCTGCAGACCACCGTGCCGACGGTGGTGGATCTCGACACGCGCGCTGCGCGCGCTACTCGATCAGCAAAGGGCGCCCGCCGCGCGAGCGACATCTCTCTTCATGCTGGTCGAGTAGCCCCGGAGGGGCGTATCGAGACCCACCGTCACCGAGAGGCGAGGTGAGCAGGCCGATCTCGCCGCGGGGTCAGGCGCCCGGGCGCCCGTCGCGGGCCGCGTCGACCGCGGCGTCCTCGATGTCGTCGTCGGTGGGCGTGCGCGGGACGTCCTTGCGGCGCTCGTAGATGGCCTCGGCGATCCGCTCGCGCGGCTTGCGCAGCACGATGTAGGAGAGCGACATGCTCGCGATGGCGGCGACGAAGCCGGCCGTCACCGCCGCCGTCAGCTCGGAGTCGACGAAGGAGCGCGCCGGCAGGTACACCAGCACGAAGACGCCGGCGAACATGGCCAGACGCAGGAGCGAGTAGACGACGACCGCGCGGCTCAGTTTCACCGGGCAAGTGTACGTCGGCCCCTGCATGCGCGTCCGTGAGCACCCCGGGAGCTCCCTGTCCAGCATCCGTGCGCCCGGTTCCTTCGAGGACCCCGGACGTACACTGGACACCATGATCCGCCTGTTCATCGGCCTGCTCGTGGCCCTCGCCGTCTTCACGGTCTACACCGTGATCGACGTCGCCCTGAGCAATCGCCACTCGGTGCGCGCGATCCCCAAGTGGTCGTGGGTCCTCGTGGTCCTCCTGCTGCCGATCATCGGTGCGGGCCTCTGGTTCTGGATCGGCCGCCCTCGCAAGCAGCGCTCCGAGGGCCGCCGTTTCACGGCCCCGGACGACGACCCCGACTTCCTCGGCACCCTCCGCCGCGAGCGCGACCCGGAGAAGGAGCGCGAGCAGGCCGAGCGCATCGCCCAGCTCGAGCGCGACCTCGCCGATCTCGACGACTCCGGCGAGTCGGACGGCACCGGCCGTCGGGATGCCTGACGCGGCTCCGGTCGCCCCCTCCACCCGTTTCGCGGTCGACCTCCTCACCCGCTTCGTCGCGCTCGGCGTCCGCGATGTCGTCGTCTCGCCCGGCTCCCGCTCCCAGGCACTCGCGCTCGTCGCGGCCGAGCTCGAGACCCGCGGCCGCATCCGGCTGCACGTCCGGATCGACGAGCGCTCCGCCGGCTTCCTCGCCCTCGGCCTCGCACTCGAGACCGGTTCGCCCGCCGTCCTGATCACGACGTCCGGCACCGCGACCGCCAACCTGCACCCCGCCGTGCTCGAGGCCGACGCGTCCGACGTGCCGATGATCGTGCTCACGGCCGACCGCCCCGGCGAGCTGCGCGGCATCCGCTCCAACCAGACCACCGACCAGGTCGAGCTGTTCGGCCGCGCCGTCCGCCTCTTCGAGGACGTCGCGGCCCCCGACGCGCAGACGCAGGTGGAGTCGGCCCGCGCCCTCGCCGACCGCGCGCACGCCGCGGCATCCCGCCCGGGCGGCCCCGTGCACCTCAACCTGGCCTTCCGCGACCCGCTGTCCTCCCGCCTGCCCGCCTTCGAGGTGCAAGAGCCCGGATCCGCCGCACCGGCCCCGGACGAGGCCGCGGTCGCCCCGGAGACGATCGCCGCCGGCCCGCTCGAGCCCCTCACCGTCGTCATCGCCGGCGACAAGGCCGGGGCCGAGGCCGAGGCGCTCGCCCGTGCCGGCGACTGGCCGCTGCTCGCCGAGGTCTCCTCCGGGGCCCGCTTCGGTCCGCAGCTCGTCGTCGCCTGGCGACGCCTCCTCGCCGAGTCCGAGTTCGGCGGCCGCGTCCACCGGGCGATCGTCCTCGGCCACCCGACCCTCTCCCGCGAGGTCCCGGAGCTGCTGCGCCGCGAGGACGTCGAGGTGATCGTCGTGGACCGCGGTCGCCGCGAGTTCTACAACCCCGGCCGCCGCGCGCGCAGCGTCCGCGCCCTCGCCGTCGTCCGTCCCGAGGACTCGCCGCGGCCCGAGCGGTCGGAACGCGCCTGGGCCGGCTCCTGGGTGTCGGCGAGCCGCGCGCTCGTGGCCGACGCCGACCCCGACGCGATCCCCGAGGCGCCCGACGGCGGCTCGATGTCGATCGAGGACCGCCGGGGCTACGCCCGGAACGCCCTGACCGCGATCCGCGCGCCGCTCACCCGCGAGTTCGTCGTCGCCGCCGTCTGGCGCGTCACCTGGCCGCACGACCGCCTGCTCTTCGGCGCCTCGCGCCTGATCCGCGTCGCGGACGGCTCGCTGCCCGGCAAGCGGATCACCGTGCACTCCAACCGCGGGCTCGCCGGCATCGACGGCACGGTCTCGACCGCCCTCGGCATCGCCGTCGCCTCGCAGTCCGCCGACGCGGGCTCGGGCGGCGCCACCCGCGTCGTCCTCGGCGACCTCACGCTCCTGCACGAGGCGGGCGGACTGCTGCTCGCCCCGGGCGAGCGCCGCCCGCGCGTGCAGCTCGTCGTCGTGAACGACGGCGGTGGCACCATCTTCGACGGGCTCGAGGTCGCCACCAGCTCGGCTCCCGACGCCTTCGACCGCGTGCAGTTCACGCCGCAGACCGTCGACATCGCGTCCCTGGCGACGGCCTACGGCTGGTCGCACCGCCTCGTCGCCACCCGCGGCGAGCTGGAGCAGGCGCTCACCTCGCCGGGCGAGGGCCCGGGCATCGTCGAGATCGCGCTCGCACGCTGATCTCCCGGGCGGCCGCAGCCGTCAGCTCAGGGCGTCGAGGATCGGCCGGAACTTCATGCCGGTCTCCGCGAGCTCGGTGGCGGGATCGCTGTCCGCGACGATGCCCGCACCGGCCCAGGCGGTGACCGCGCCGTCGGGGGAGACCTGCGCGCTGCGCAGCCCCACGGCCCACTCGCCGTCGCCGTTGCCGTCGATCCAGCCCACCGGACCGGCGTAGCGGCCGCGGTCGAACGGCTCGAGCTCCTCCAGCAGGGCGAGCGCGCGGTCGGTCGGCGTTCCGGCGACGGCGGCGGTCGGGTGCAGGGCGTCGACGAGGTCGAGCGCGGTCGAGGCGTCGTCGAGGGTCCCACGGACGTCGGTCGCGAGGTGCCACAGGTTCGGCAGCTTCAGAGCGAAGGGCTCCGGAGTGGTCGTGAGCGCGCCGGTGTGCGGCCGCAGCTCGCGCAGCAGGCTGGCGATGGCGAACGCGTGCTCGGAGCGGTCCTTCGGGCTCGCGAGGAGGGCGCGCACGATCGCGGCGTCCTCCTCCGCGTCGCCGCCGCGCGCGCTGGTGCCGGCGAGGACGCGCGCGGTGATCGCGCCGTGGTCCACGCCGACGAGCGTCTCGGGACTGGCGCCGAGGAAGCCGTCGACCGCGAAGGTCCAGCAGTCCGGGTAGCCGTTCGCGAGATCGCGGAGCAGGCGCCGGCGGTCGGCGTCCCGGGGGAGCCGTCCCTGCAGGTCGCGGGCGAGCACGACCTTCTCGAGAGCGCCGGAGCGGATCGAGCCGACGGCCGACGCGACCGCGGCGCGATACGCGTCCGGCGTCATCGCACCGGGGAGGAGGGGGAGGCGGAACTCGTCGCCGAAGGGCAGCGGAGCGGGGACCGCCGTCGAGCCGGCCGTCTCGTCGGCCGTCCGGATGCGGGTCACCCACGACCGCCCGCCCCGCGAGCCGATGACCACGCGGGGGACGATCAGGACGCTCGTCGCGCTCGACCGGCTGGAGAAGGCGAAGGCCCCGAAGGCCACCAGTCCCGTGCCCGGGACGCCGAGCGGATCCGCGACGACAGCCGCAGCCGACAGTTCGCGCCACGCGGCGGAGGCCTCGCGGATGCGATCCGGGCCGGAGAACTCCAGCCGCAGAGCCTCGCCGAGCCCGGCCAGTCCTGCGCCGCCGCGCTGCCAGAGCAGCGGCTGCCGCGGATCGACGCGGGTGATCAGCTCGTGCGGGCCGTCGAGCGGAGTCGTCTCGGCATGGAGGGGAGGAGCTCCGGCCCCGGTCGATGTCACTGCTCCACAGTACGCCCGCCGCAGAAAGCGAGACGTTGTGCGCCGAGACCACCCTCGCCCGGGGGTCCGCTGCTACGGTTTCCTCGTCCGGGGCCGTCGCAGCTAGGCGGAGCAAGGCGGCCCCGGCACCTCCCTCCCGTCCCGCTCCTCTCGCGCGGTTCCGCCGGTCCGGCGCCGGTCGCCTGAGCGGATGTGCAAGGGCGGTGGATGCACAGCCGCCACTCCGCTCCTCGCCCTAGACTCGTTGATCGTGACAAAGGCAGACCTCACCAAGCGGCCCGACGAGGTCGCTGCCATGTTCGACACGGTGGCGCCCGCCTACGACCTGACGAACACCGTCCTGTCCGTCGGCAACGACCACCTCTGGCGGATCGCCACGACCCGCGCCGTCAACCCGGCGCCGGGCGAGCGGATCCTCGACGTCGCGGCAGGCACCGGCACCTCGAGCGCCTCGCTGGCGCGCTCCGGTGCGCAGGTCGTCGCCGCCGACTTCTCCCGCGGGATGATCTCGGTCGGCCGCCGCCGGCACGCCGAGAACGAGCTCATCGAGTTCGTCCTGGCCGACGCGATGAAGCTCCCCTTCGAGGACGACTCCTTCGACGCCGTCACCATCTCCTTCGGCCTGCGCAACGTCTCCGAGCCGCGGACCGCGCTCGCCGAGTTCTTCCGCGTCGTCAAGCCCGGCGGCCGGGTCGTGATCTGCGAGTTCTCGACCCCGCCGCTCAAGCCGCTCGCCGCCGCCTACGACTTCTACCTGTCGAAGGTCATGCCCGTGATCGTCGGCCTCGCCTCCTCCAACGACCCGGCCTACGACTACCTCGGCGACTCCATCCGCGCCTGGCCCGAGCAGAAGGTCGTCGCGGGCTGGCTCCGCGCGGCCGGCTTCGAGCGCGTCGCCTACCGCGACCTCACCGCCGGGATCGTGGCCCTGCATCGCGGGATCAAGCCGATCGCGGCGACCTGATGCGCGCCCAGGGGCCTGCCGGGCCGAGACGTTAGGGTTTGAGTGTGAACGCCAGTGCGCCCGTCGCCCGCCGCAGTCCGTCTCTGACGGCGCAGCTCGGCCTCTCCGAGCGCATCTTCTCGACCGCTCCGGACCGCGCTCTCGCGCGTGCGATCGACGACGGGCTCGAACGGGTCGAGGCCGGCATGGTCCAGCAGCTGTCCTTCGCGGACGCGGTCGCCGACGTCTCGACGCGCTACCTGCTCGAGGCCGGCGGCAAGCGGGTGCGGCCGATGCTCACCCTGCTCACCGCGCAGCTCGGCCGGGGCAACACCCCCGAGGTGCTCAGCGCCGCGCAGGCCATCGAGATCACCCACCTCGGCTCGCTCTACCACGACGACGTCATGGACGAGGCGGAGAAGCGCCGCGGCGTGCCGTCGGCGCAGACCGTCTGGGGCAACAACGTCGCCATCCTCACCGGTGACCTGCTCTTCGCCCGGGCGAACCAGCTGATGACCGAGCTCGGCGAGCGCGCGATCCGGCTGCAGACCGACACCTTCGAGCGCCTCGTCCTCGGGCAGCTGCACGAGACCGTCGGCCCGGGCGCCGGCGAGGACCCGGTCGAGCACTACCTCGGCGTCCTGGCCGACAAGACCGGCTCGCTGATCGCCGCCGCCGCCCGCACCGGCGTCGTCTTCTCCGAGGCGCCCGCGCCGTTCGAGGAAGCGGTGCGCGTCTTCGGCGAGAAGATCGGCGTCGCCTTCCAGATCGTCGACGACGTGATCGACCTCTCGCCGCAGCCGGAGGAGACCGGCAAGAACCCGGGCACCGACATCCGCGCCGGCGTCTCGACGCTGCCGATCCTGCGCCTGCGCGAGCGCGCCGCGACCGACCGCGACGCGGCCGTGCTGCTCGCCCGGATCGAGAGCTACGTCAGCCGCACGAACGACGCGATCGCGCACACCGACGAGCAGAGCGCCGACATCTCCGACGCCATCGCGCAGCTGCGCGACCACCCCGTGACGGCTCAGACCCTCGCCGAGGCCCACGCCTGGGCCGATGAGGCCGTCGACGCCCTCGCCCCGCTGCCCGACGGGCCGGTCCGCAAGGCGCTCACGCGCTTCGCCGACACGGTCGTCGACCGCAACGGCTGACCGAATCGTCGCGGCGCGCATTCGAGCGCCGCAGGAATGAGTCCGGAGACGCGCCTCGGCGCCCCGGCAGGAGGAATGCAATGACCAAGCTCAGGCTGGCCATCGTCGGCGCGGGTCCTGCGGGCATCTACGCCGCCGACCTCATGATCAAGGCCGAGAAGAAGTACGACGTCTCGATCGATCTGTTCGAGCACCTGCCGGCGCCCTACGGACTCGTCCGCTACGGCGTCGCGCCCGATCACCCGCGGATCAAGGGCATCATCACGGCGCTCCGCGAGGTGCTCGACCGCGGCGACATCCGCATCTTCGGCAACGTGCACTTCGGCACCGACATCACGCTCGAGGACCTCAAGCGGCACTACAACGCCGTCATCTTCTCGACCGGCGCGATCCGCGACGCCCCGCTCGACGTCCCCGGGGTCGAGCTGGAGGGCTCCTACGGCGCCGCCGACTTCGTCAGCTGGTTCGACGGGCACCCCGACGTGCCGCGCACCTGGCCGCTCGAGGCCTCGTCCGTCGCCGTGATCGGCAACGGCAACGTCGCGCTCGACGTCTCGCGGATGCTCGCGAAGCACGCCGAGGACCTGCTGCCCACCGAGGTGCCGCCGAACGTCTACGACGCGCTGGCCGCCTCGCCCGTCACCGACGTGCACGTCTTCGGCCGCCGCGGACCGGCGCAGGTGAAGTTCACCCCGCTCGAGCTGCGCGAGCTCGGCGAGCTGCGCGACGTCGACATGATCGTCGCCGACGAGGACTTCGTGCTCGACGCCGCCTCGCAGGCCGCCATCGAGACGAACAAGCAGGTCATGGTGATCAACCGGGTGCTGAACCAGTGGCGCACCCGAGAGGTCGGCTCCGCCTCGCGCCGCCTGCACCTGCACTTCTGGGCCAAGCCGCTCGAGCTCGTCGACGACGGCGCCGGCCGCGTCTCGGCCATCCGCTACGAGCGCACCGAGCCGGACGGCGAGGGCGGCACCCGCGGCACCGGCGAGATCCGCGAGATCGCGGTCCAGGCCGTCTACCGCGCCGTCGGCTACTTCGGCTCCCCGCTGGACGGCCTGCCGTTCGACGAGATGCGCGGCGTCATCCCGAACCGCGAGGGCCAGGTGCTGGACGACAACGACGAGCCGGTGCACGGCGTCTACGCCACCGGCTGGATCAAGCGCGGACCGGTCGGCCTGATCGGGCACACCAAGTCGGACGCGATGGAGACCGTCGGTCACGTGCTCAACGACCAGGCGTCCTGGTGGACGCCGGCGCACCCCGAGGAGTCGGCGGTCGTCGCCCTGCTCGAGGAGCGCGGCGTCGCCTACACCGACCTCGACGGCTGGCACCGCCTCGACGAGCACGAGCAGGCGCTCGGCGCTCCGCAGGGCCGTGTCCGCGTGAAGGTCGTCCCGCGCGAGGACATGATCTCGATCTCGCGCGGCGAGACCGTCTCGAGCTGACGCCCGCCGTCGAAGGGCCTCCGGAGCGATCCGGGGGCCCTTCCGTGCGTCCCGGCGGCTCTCGAAACGGCGCGGAGCGGGGTCCACCGGCCGACCGCGGCGGGAGGTCTGCACGAGTGGCTCCCACGCGCTCGTCGTCGCTCGATCAGGGCGTTCGTGCGCCGCGCGCCAGGACGCCGAGCAGGCCCGCTATGGGCTCCCCGGCATCGCTACCGTCCCTGGGATGAGCGCACGAGCACGGGTCGAGGGTCGGACGAAGCGAGCGAGGACGGCGGCCGTGGTCGTCGTCCTGACACTGCTGGCCGCTCTGCTGGCACCGCCGGCACAGGCGATGACTCAGCCTCCTCCGCCCGGCGCGAGCGCGCCGACGCACCGCGTGGACGTCCGCCGTCCGGGCGCGGACGGGCTGACCCTGAAGCATCCCCTGTCGGACCTTCCGTACCGCGTCGTCCGCGTGGCGCCGGGCATCGGCGTCACGGACATGATCCCGTCCGCGCGGACGCGGGAGAACGGAATGGACCCGGACGGAGCGGTGCTGTCGGAGGACCGCTTCCAGACGCTGGTCGATCGGGTCTCGGACGTCCTCGATCTCATCCGAGCGACTCCGACGGGCGACCTCGAGCTGAAGGCGATCCCGCATCTCGTCGGCCCCGATGCGACGTCCGTCTGGACCGTCTCCGGGCCGGACGGATCCGCGCGGGTGACGTCGGACGTGCAGATCGTGTTCGCCGGACGCGCTCACAGCGGGCTCGACGGGACGACGACGACGACCTTCACTCCCGACCTCGCAGGAGTGGGCAGCATGATCAGCCTGAGCCCGGACTTCTGGGAGGAGGGGGACTCGGCGCAGTCGATGTGGTTCGACCCCGCCTCGGGGAAGGGCCGGATCCTGCGCACCGAGACGGCCGTGCATCACGAGCTCATGCACGCGGTGGCGGCGGCGGCGGGAGCCGAGCCGACGGGTGAGATCTGGGTCCTCACGCCCGAGTGGACGAGGTGGCCGCTGTCCGGTCCCGCGGACGGTGACGGCGAGATCCAGGAGAACCTGACGGAGGTGTTCGCGCACGGGGGTCCGGGCGGGTTGGTGAGGGCGCGGGCGGCGCTCACGTCGCGCGGCCCGAAGGGTGAGGCGCCGGTGTTCACGAAGGAGGAGTTCCCCTCGATCGGCGTGGATCCGTGGTTCCTGCGGGCTCAGAGGCATGCCACGGACAGGTCTCTCGCCGCCGGCACTCCGGCGGCGCAGCGGGAGGCCTGGCGCCGCGCCGCGGCGGCCCGGCTGAGCATGGCCCTGCATCCGCCGACCGAGCTCACCTTCGCGCGCGAGCGGGGCATCGTGACGCGCCCCGAGTACAACGCCAGCATGTTCGAGATCAAGGGAGAGCTGCTGACGACGCTCGATGTCACCGTCCCTCGCGGCTTCGCCGACTGGGAGGCCCCCGATCTGCGGGGTCGGACCGACGTCGTGCCGTTGAGAGGGACATGGGAGGCGCCGGAGCCGCCCGATCTTCCGCCCGCAGCGCCGGAGGGGGCGCCGAGCCGGTCCACTTCACCCGGCGGGTCCGAGGACCGGCTCGGGGCGCGCTCGGGGGAGTCGTGCCTCACCTGCGCGGTCACGGCGCACCGGCGTCCGTCCCAGGAGGACGCGGCGGCCTTCAAGGCGCGGGTGGCGGCGGAGGTGCGGTCGGCGTTCGAGGGTCCGCGGGCCGTGCAGCGTCGCGTGCTCGCCGACCCGGTCGGGGATGCGATCCGTCAGGTGCACGGGCCCGGGTTGGCGTCGGGGGTGTGGGCGCGTTATCCGAAGGTCGTCGCGGGGCTGGAGCGGGCGTCGTTCCGGTTCTTGGCGGGGTCGGACTCGTTGAGCGCGGCGGGCATCGGGATGGATGTTCTGGGGTTGATGCAGGGCGATGTGAGTGCGCTGTCGATCACGAACACGACGACGGACATCGTCACCACGATCGCGCCGATCCTGGGGTCGAGGATCGCGACGACGTTGGGCGCTGCGGGGTCGGTGGTCGGGTTCGTGACGTCGATCATCGCGTTCGACCAGGGCGGCAGCGAGACGGACTTCATCTTCTCGATGGCGGGGACCCTGACGGCTGCGATGCCGGTCCTGGCGCCGCTGATGGTCCTCTACACGGCCACCTCGATCTGGTCGCACCCGTCGCCGGTGGAGGGGGCGATGGATGCGGGGCAGCAGATGGCGGTGGCGTTCAAGGACTGGGCGCTGCCGGCATTGGAGAAGCAGGCGGGCGCGATGGCCGACTCGATGCGCGACGCGGTCTCGGACCGGATGGACGAGGCCCGCTACCGCGCCGACTACCTCCAGACCAAGGTCGACCTCGAGCAGCTCAGCGCGGGTGATGACTTGACGACGGGCGGTGGTCCCGGCGGCAGTCAGGAGCAGAAGCGCCTCATCCGCGAGGCCACCGACCAGGAGCTGGCGAGGATCGCGGCGGCGGGTGCTCTGAGCCTGGATCAGGGGCTCGACGTTCTGCTGCAGGAGTACAACAGCGGTGCCGTGTTCACCGAGTTCCGCAAGAAGTGGGCGGACACGATGAACGACAACGGCGGAGTGTCGATCAACGGCTTCAAGCATCACGTCGACCTCGACGCGCTCCCGACGACCAACCCGACTCCCGTGCGGGTGGACGAGTTCACGACTCCGCTGGGCTCGATCCGGACGACGATGCAGAGCCGGTTCCGGCACTCGCTCGATGCGCTGCCGCTGTGGGCGCCGTCGAGGAACGCGTTCGCGACGCCGATGGTGACGGAGGAGATGGTGCTGGCGTCGGTCGAGAAGGTGCAGCGCGACTGGGCGTTCACCGCGCCCGCAGCTGCGGCGACCGTCGACGCGGTGACCTTGTTCACCGGGACCGGCACGCCCGGGTCGTTCGTGCAGATCTGGAACCCGAACACCCACGCCCTGGTCTGCGGGGTGAAGAAGGTGAACACGGTCGGACTGTGGGTCTGCCGCAACGAGAAGGGCTTCCAGGAGCCGGGCATCAGCTCGACCTACGAGCTGTACTCCTCGACCTCCGACACGGGCGGGTTCGCGAGCACCGGCAAGACCGTCACGGTCACCACCACGGGCAAGCCCACGCCCGAGCCCGTCGTGGAGTGGGGACCCGACCTCCGCGTCGAGGGTCGCACGGTCACCGGCACCGTCACCCCCGGCGCCGTCGTGCAACTGCAGACCATGCCCCAGGACAGCATCGACGCCGACAAGAACGGACTGCCCGTCTCCGACCCGGTCACCGCGGCCGACGGGCACTTCACGCTCACCGCGCGAGCCGACGCGCCCGGTGGCAGCACCCGCCTCGTCGCGACGTTCAAGGACCACACCATCGCCGAGCGCATCGTCCTGGACGGCGGACCCACCGTTCCGGCCCGGATCCCGGAGAGTCTCGAGGGCTCGCCCATCAGAATCCTCCACGTCACGTCGACGAGCATCGAGGGTGTCATCCCCGCGGGTCAGAAGCTCCAGCTCCGGCTGGGCGAGGACCCCGCGCTGCCCCCGGTCGACACCGATGGGACCGGCAGCTTCCGAGTCACCTTCGACCGGCCGCTGCCGAACCCGCAGACCATCACCCTCCGCAGCTGGCCCACGGACAAGCCCTGGCAGCAGAGCACGCGCACTGTCGTGTGGGCCGGCCACGACCAGTGAGCACCAGACCGCGGTGCTGAGGGGGCCCTTCCGGTCCGGTCGTCCTCGGCGACTCCCGGACGTCGGAGGCCTCCTCTAGGCTTCGGGCACCGCTGACGGACGGAGACCCGATGACGATGCCCGACCTGCCCGCGACGAGTCCGGACAGCAGCCCGCACGACGTCATCCGGGTGCGCGGAGCCCGGCAGAACAACCTGCGCGGCGTCGACGTCGACATCCCGAAGCGCCGGATCACGGTGTTCACGGGGGTCTCGGGCTCCGGCAAGTCGTCGCTGGTCTTCGGGACGATCGCGGCCGAGTCGCAGCGGCTGATCAACGAGACCTACTCCGCGTTCCTGCAGCAGTTCATGGGCTCGCCGGCCCGGCCGGACGTCGAGTCTCTCGACGGGCTCTCGGCGACGATCGTCGTCGACCAGGAGCGGATGGGCGCGAACGGCCGCTCCACCGTCGGCACCGCGACCGACGCCTACACGATGCTGCGCATCCTGTTCAGCCGGATCGGCGATCCGCACGTCGGCACCAGTGGGGCGTTCTCGTTCAACCTGCCCGAGGGCATGTGCCCGCGCTGCGAGGGCACCGGCCGCGTCTCCGACATCGACCTCGACGCGCTGCTCGACCGCTCGAAGTCGCTCGAGGGCGGCGCGCTCGACGCGATCCCGAACTTCGTCGTCGGCGGCTGGTACTGGAAGAGCCTCGCCGAATCGGGGCTCTATCCCGCCGACGTGCCGATCGCCGACTTCACACCGCAGCAGCTCGAGGACTTCCTGTACAAGCCGGCCGTCAAGATGCCGATCGCCGGCATCAACATGACCTACGAGGGCCTCGTGGTCAAGGTGACCCGGCTCTACCTCGCGAAGGAGGCGGCTCAGGCGCACATCCGGGCCTTCGCCGAGCGGGTGGCCGCCTTCGGCCCCTGCCCGGAGTGCGGGGGAGCGCGGCTCACCCGCGCGGCGCTGGGCTCGCTGATCGCGGGCCGGAACATCGCCGAGTGCTCCTCGATGCAGGCGACCGACCTCGCGGAGTGGCTGCGCGGGGTGCGCGACCCCTCCGTCGCGCCGATCGTCGAGGCGCTGCTGGGCACGCTGGACGCGCTCGTGCAGGTCGGGCTCGGCTACCTCTCGCTCGACCGCGAGTCCGGAACGCTCTCCGGCGGCGAGGCGCAGCGGGTGAAGATGGTGCGCCACCTGGGGTCGAGCCTCACCGACATCACCTACGTCTTCGACGAGCCGACCGCCGGGCTGCATCCGCACGACGTCTCGCGCGTGATCGAGCTGCTGCGGCGGCTCCGCGACAAGGGCAACACGGTGCTCGTCGTCGAGCACAAGCCGGAGATCATCGCGGTCGCCGACCACGTCATCGACCTCGGGCCGCGGGCCGGCTCGCACGGCGGCGAGATCCGCTTCGAGGGCTCGGTCGAGGCGCTGCGCGGATCCGACACCCTCACCGGCCGGCACCTCGACCACCGGGTGCCGCTCAAGAGCGAGGTGCGCCGGCGCACGGGCGTCGCCGAGATCCGCGGCGCCTCCACGCACAATCTCCGCGGGGTCGACGTCGACGTGCCGCTCGGCGTGCTGACTGTCGTCACCGGCGTCGCCGGGTCGGGCAAGTCCTCGCTGATCCACGGCTCGCTGGCGAAGCGGCCGGGGGTGATCGTCGCCGACCAGTCGCCGATCCGCGGCTCGCGGCGCAGCAACCCCGCCACCTACACCGGCGTGCTCGATGCGATCCGCACCGCCTTCGCGAAGGAGAACGGCGTCAAGGCGGCGCTCTTCAGCGCCAACTCCGCGGGTGCCTGCCCGGTCTGCAAGGGCGCGGGGCTGATCTTCACGGAGCTCGGCCCGGCGGCGACCGTCTCCTCGATCTGCGAGGAGTGCGAGGGCAAGCGGTTCACCGCGGAGGTGCTCGAGTACCGGCTGCGCGGGAAGAACATCCACGAGGTGCTGTCGATGCCGATCGTCGAGGCGGCGGAGTTCTTCGGATCCGGGCCGGCGCACACGATCCTGGCCCGCCTCGTCGACGTGGGGCTCGGCTACCTCACCCTCGGGCAGCCGCTGAACACGCTGTCCGGCGGCGAGCGGCAGCGGCTGAAGCTCGCGATCAACATGGCCTCGAAGGGCTCGGTCTACATCCTCGACGAGCCGACGACCGGCCTGCACCTGGCCGACGTCGACAACCTGCTCGGCCTGCTCGACCGCCTCGTCGACTCCGGCTCCTCGGTGATCGTGATCGAGCACCACCAGGCGCTGATGGCGCACGCCGACTGGATCATCGACGTCGGCCCCGGCGCGGGGCACGACGGCGGGTCGATCGTCTTCGAGGGGACGCCGGCCGACCTCGTCGCCGGCGCGCAGACCCGCACCGGCGACGCGCTGCGGGCGTACACGGCCTGACCGGACGGCCCTCGGAGGGCCTCTGCTGGTCGAGCAGCCGCGCAGCGGCGTCTCGAGACCCGGTCTCCGAACGCTGGTGGATCTCGATACGCCCTCTTCGAGGGCTACTCGATCAGCATGACTCCCCTGCTGGTCGAGTAGCCCCGCAGGGGTGTATCGAGACCCGCCGTCCTCGCAGGGCGGGCCTGAAGGCTCATCCTCTGACGCCGGTGGATCTCGATACGCCCGCTCCGCGTGCTACTCGATCAGCATGGATGGCGATCCGCCGTCGCGAGGGGAGGGCTGCCGGCGTCAGCGCGAGAACGGGCCGCTCAGGGCCGCCCACTGCAGCAGCATGATCGTCTTCGCGTCGATGATCTGGACGCCGATCTGCGCGAGGGCCTCGTCGAAGGACAGCTCGACGAGCTCGGTGTCCTCGCCCTCGTCCGCGAGCCCGGCGTAGACGCCGTCGCTCGAGCCGGCGCGGTAGGGGCCGGCGTAGAAGTGCAGCATCTCGGTGATCGAGCCGGGGCTCATGAACGCGTCGAAAACGTGCTCGAGCCGGCCGACCTCGAGGCCGGTCTCCTCGGACGCCTCGCGGCGCGCGCCCTCCTCCGGACCGTCCTCGTCGAGCAGGCCCGCCGGCACCTCGAGCAGCATGCCGTCGAGGTTGCCGTTGACGTAAGTGGGGTAGCGGAACTGCCGCACGAGCACGACGGAGCGCGCCTCGAGGTCGTAGAGCAGCACGGCCGCGCCGTTGCCGCGGTCGTAGGTCTCGCGGTGCTCGGTGGTCCAGCGGCCGTCGCGGTGCCGGTACTCGAACTCGGTGGTGCGCAGGACGTACCAGTGGCTGGAGAGGAGGGTCACCGACTTCACGACCACGTCGGGGTTGCCGGTCAGGTCGTAGCCCTCGCGGTCGAGGCCGGTGCGGCCTCGCGCGTCAGGGGCGTCGATGCCGCGGCGGGTCTGCGTGTTCTCGGAGTGCGACATCCCTCAGCGGAAGTTGACGAACTGGAGGTCGAGGTCGAGGTCGGCCCCGCGCAGCAGCGCCATCGTCGCCTGGAGGTCGTCGCGGCTCTTGGAGGAGACGCGGAGCTCGTCTCCCTGGATCTGCGACTTGACCGACTTGGGCGCCTCGTCGCGGATCAGCTTGTTGATCTTCTTCGCCTGCTCCTGGTCGATGCCGTCCTTGAGCGTCGACTCGATCCGGTACTCCTTGCCTGAGGCGAAGGGCTCACCGGAGTCGAGGCTCTTGAGGCTGATGCCGCGCTTGATCAGCTTGGTCTGGAAGACGTCGAGGATGGCGTTCGCCCGCTCCTCGGTGTTCGCCTTGATCAGGATCTTCTCGCCGCTCCACGCGATCGAGGCGCCGACGTTCTTGAAGTCGTAGCGCTGCTCGACCTCCTTGTGGGCCTGGTTGAGGGCGTTGTCCGCCTCCATCTTGTCGACCTTGCTGACGACGTCGAACGTTGAATCTGCCATGCCTTCGAGCTTAGCTTTCGCACCTCCGCCGGGCCGATCCGGAGGCGCGCCTGGTACGAAGGGACGGTGCGCCGCCTCCCCGTCCTGCTGATCCTGCCGCTCGTCGGCCTCGTGCTCGTCGGCTGCGCCCGCCCCGCGGAGCCCGCGGTGGAGTACGAGGACGGAGTCGTGACGGTGCCGCCCGCCGCCCCTGCTCCCGCCGCGGCCGACCCGGCGCTGCTGGAGGACCCCGAGGAGACGGCGGCGACTCCGGTGCGACAGCTCACGAGCGGGGACTGGCTGGCCGGCACCGCCGAGGGCAGCGGCATCCCGGTGCGCGCGCTCACGGCCTACGCCGGCGCGGCGCTGCTCACCTCCTCCGTCGACCCCGGCTGCGGCCTCGACTGGGCGACACTCGCCGGCATCGGCTACGTCGAGAGCCGGCACGGCACGATCTTCGGCGGCGAGCTCGGCGAGGACGGGCGCCCCACCGAGCCGATCTACGGACCCTCGCTGGACGGCACGCAGTTCGACCGCGTCGAGGACAACGACGGCGGTGCGCTCGACGGCGATCCCGAGACGGACCGCGCGATGGGCCCGCTGCAGATCATCCCCGCCACCTGGATGCGCTGGGCGTCGAGCGGCTGGGACCCGCAGAACGTCGACCAGCAGGCGGTCACCGCGGCGCGCTACCTCTGCCAGGCCGGCGGCGACCTCACCACGCAGTCCGGCTGGCGCGACGCGATCGCGGCCTACAACCCGGCGACGAGCTACGCGGGCAAGGTCGCCGAGGCGGCGTCCCGCTACGCCGCGGCGGCGGGCTGAGGCCGATTTCCGATCCGGGGAGCGCGTGGGTATCCTTGTCCAGCGCCTTCGGTCGAGAGCTTGACTCCCGGCCGGGTGCGCGACGGCGAGTTACCCTAGCGGCCAAAGGGATCTGACTGTAAATCAGACGGCGTAGCCTTCGGGGGTTCGAATCCCTCACTCGCCACAGCATCGCGACCGAAGCCCCGCACGCGCCTCCACGAGGCGGGTGGCGGGGCTTCCTCCGTCCCCCGGTCTTTCTGGAGCGTGGGTCTCGATACGCCCCTTCGGGGCTACTCGACCAGCATGGAGCTGCTGCGGCACTCAGTGCACATGCTGATCGAGTAGCCCGCGCAGCGGGCGTATCGAGATCCACCTGCGTCCGCAGTCGAGTCTGCAGACCCGCCGTGCTGATCACAGGGGTCTCGATACGCCGCGTTCCGCGGCTACTCGACCGGCATGTGCAGGCAGGCGCCCTTCATGCCGATCGAGTAGCCCGCGCAGCGGGCGTATCGAGATCCACCTGCGTCCGCAGTCGAGTCGGCAGACCCGCCGTGCTGATGACGGCGGGTCTCGATACGCGCCTGTGGCGCTACTCGACCAGCAGGGGAAGGGTCGTCCGCTGCGCGGCCGATCACTGCTCGACCGATGCAGCGCCCTGCCCGCGTGCTGATCGCGACGCCGCGAGGAACTGCGCGAGGGAGAGCGGGGCGCGGCCCGTCAGGCGCTCGACGTCGCCGGAGACGTACTGCATCTCTCCGGCGGCGACGGCGGTGTAGGTGCTGATCCAGGCGTCGAGCTGCCAGTCGGGGGCGTTCCAGCGGCGGCGGGAGGCGCGCGCCTCCTCGAGGGTCTCGTCGACGAAGACGGCGGGGCGGCCGGCGGCGGTGAGGACCGCGGCGATCTCGTCGAAGGTGAGGGCCTCGGGACCGGTGAGCTCGTAGGTCGCGTCGCGGTGCTCCGCCGGGGCGCGCAGAATCGCGGCGGCGGCGCGGGCGACGTCCTCGCGGGCGACGATCGCCGCGCGGCCGGAGCCGGCCGGGCCGCGGATCGCGCCGTCGTCGCCGAGCATCGCGGGGACGAAGTCCAGATAGAGGTTGTCGCGGAGGAAGGTCCACGACATTCCGGAGGCGCGGATCGCCTCCTCCGTCGCGGCGTGGTCGCGCGCGAGCGTGAAGGTCGCGGTGGGGGAGGCGCCGGCGAAGGACGTGTAGACGACGTGCTCGACGCCCGCGGCGGCGGCGGCCGCGACCATCGAGAGGTGCTCCGCGAGGCGGTCCTCGTTCTCGGCCGCCGACACCATCAGCAGGAGGCGGACACCGTGAAGCGCGTCGCCCGGGTCGGTGAAGGAGGAGCGGACGGACGTCGCCCCCGGCAGCTCGGGCGCGCGTGACGGGTCGCGGGCGAGGAGGCGGAGGGGGAGGCCGACGTCGGCGAGCAGGCGCGCGACGCGGCCGCCCACCGCCCCGGTGGCTCCGGTCACGGCGATCGGGGGCTGAGGGGTCACGGCGGCGCTCATGCCCCCATGATCCTCCGCGGGCCCGGTCGCCGTCTGCCCCACCTGCGTCCGTCCCCGCCGGCCCGGCCGGTCCCTAGGCTGGACGCATGAGCGCCCACGCCTCCCTCCTCGCCATCGCCCGCTCGATCGCCGTCGAGGCGGCGCACCTCGCCCGGCAGCGCCGCCAGGACGGGGTCGAGATCGCCGCCTCGAAGTCGTCGCCGGAGGACGTGGTCACGGCCGCCGACCGCGAGGTCGAGCAGCTGATCCGCCGCCGGCTCGCCGAGGCGCGGCCGGACGACGGCTTCCTCGGCGAGGAGTCGGGCGCGGGCGGCGGGACGAGCGGGCTCACCTGGGTCGTCGATCCGATCGACGGCACGGTCAACTACCTCTACGGCATCCCCTCCTACGCGGTCAGCATCGCGGTCGTCGAGGGCGAGCCGGAGCCGGAGACGTGGACGGCGCTCGCCGGGGCCGTCGTCAACGGCGCGACCGGCGAGGTGTACACCGCGAGCCGGGGCGGCGGGGCCGAGCGGGACGGGGTCGCGCTGCACGTCACTCCGCCCGCCTCGCTGTCGCTGGCGCTGGTCGGCACGGGCTTCGGCTACGACGCCGGGCGCCGGATGCGCCAGGGCGCGGTCGTGCAGGAGCTGCTCGGCTCGGTGCGCGACATCCGCCGCATCGGCTCGGCGGCGCTCGACCTCTGCGCGGTCGCCTCCGGGTCGCTGAACGCGTACTACGAGCGCGGGCTGAACCCGTGGGACCTCGCGGCGGGCGCCCTCGTGGCGGAGGAGGCCGGGGCCGTCGTCGCCGGCTTCGACGGCCGCCCGGCGGGCAACGGGCTGCTGATCGCGGCCCCGGAGCCGATCTTCAGCGAGCTCGAGGCTCTGCTGCGGCGGCTGCGCGCCGACGAGGTCTGATCGGGGACCGGTCCGCGGAGTCGGTGCATGCGCGCGCATGATCGCGCAGGATCCGAGCGCCGAGCGCGGATCCGGCGACGAGGTTCCGGCCTCTGCGCGACCCGCTCTGGCCGGATCGGGAGTCCGTGGTTATCCTTTATGAATTCGTGACATTCGCACAGGATGCGGTCGCGGATCCCCGAGAAGCGCTTCGACTCCCTGGCGGAGCGCCGCTCGTCCCCTGCCCCCGACGGAAGATCCGGATTTCGTGAGCCCCGATTCGCCCTTGCCCGCTGCCTCCGCATCGACCCCCGGCGAATCCCTCCCACCCCTCACCCGTCGCGAGCTGCGCGAGCGCGAGCGCGCCCAGGCCCTCGCTGCCGACGCCCAGGCCGAGGGAGTGACGGTCGCCCCGGCCGAGCTCCGCGACGCCGAGCTGCGGGTCGCCTCCGTCCGCTCCGCGCCGCCGGCGCCCGTCTCCGCACCCCGCGTCGCACCGCTGCGACCCGTGCGGTCGAGCCGCCGGATCGGCGGGCTCGTCGCGCTGTCGTTCGTCGCCGCGATGGTGGCGGCGACCTCGCTGCCGGCCACGTCGCTCCTCACGGCCGAGGAGGTGCAGGCGCAGAACCTCGTCGTCGCGCCCGGCGGCACCGTCGACCGCGGCGCGCAGTCGTTCACCACCGGCGAGGTCAGCGCCGAGACCGTCGCCCGCGACGGCTTCGGCGTGCAGGAGCGCAAGACGCAGACGGACGTCGCCGCCATCGGCCGCACCTCCGACGCGGGCTTCACCAACGACCCGAACGCCTCGATCCAGTGGCCCTTCGCCGTCGGCGTGCCGGTGGGCGACCGCTTCGGCTACCGCAACTGCGCGGGCTGCTCGGTCAACCACGGCGGCACCGACTTCAACCCGGGCAACGGCTCGCCGATCCAGGCGATCGCCGACGGCGTGGTCCGCACCGTGATCGACGGCGAGGGCTCACTCGGCGTGCACGTCATCGTCGACCACGAGATCGACGGCCAGCTCGTCTCCAGCGTCTACGCGCACATGCAGCACGGCAGCGCGGCGGTGAACGAGGGCGACCCGGTCAAGGTCGGCCAGCTGCTCGGCCTCGTCGGCACGACCGGCATGTCGACCGGGCCGCACCTGCACTTCGAGATCCGCCTCGACGGCGTGACCAAGGTCGACTCCTACCTCTGGCTGAAGGCGAACGCCGGGCGCTGAGCCGCCGCGGGCCCGCCCGCTCCCGTTCGATCTGCAGGCGATCCGCGCGCGACCGCCCGTTCCGCCGCGAGTCCGCGGCCCGGGGGCGGCGGATCACCTGCAGATCGCACTCTCGGACGTCAGTCCTGGCGCAGCCAGACCGTCGTGTCGCCCGGCAGCGCCGGCTCGTGCAGCTCCTCGGAGGCGAGCACGACCGCGCCGACCGGCAGCTCGACGAGCGACGAGCCGGTGTTGGCGATCACGGTGACGCCGCCGTTGCGGAACGCCACGACGTCCTCCGGGTAGCCCTCGAGCCACTCGATCGAGCCGGAGCCGAGGTCCTCCGCGCGGCGCACCGCGAGGAGCTCCCGGTAGAGCTCGAGGGTCGACCCCTCGACGCCGGTCTGGCGGTCGCGCGCGAACGGCGCCCAGTCGCCGGGCTGGGGGAGCCAGGAGTCGCCGGAGTCGTTGAAGCCGTAGGCGGGCGCGTCGGCCTCCCAGGGCAGGGGCACGCGGCAGCCGTCGCGGCCGTAGCGCTCGCCGGCGGTGCGGAACCAGGTCGGGTCCTGGCGCGCCGCGTCGGGCAGGTCGATCGCCTCGGGCAGGCCGAGCTCCTCGCCCTGGTAGACGTAGGCGGAGCCGGGCAGCGCGAGCATCAGCGCGGTCGCGGCGCGCGCGCGGCGCAGGCCGAGCACCGGGTCGGGCAGTCCGGGGGTGCGCGGGCCGATGCCGTAGCCCTGCGGGTTGTCGGCAGTGAGGGCGAGGCGGCTGGCGTGGCGCACGACGTCGTGGTTCGAGAGCACCCAGGTGGAGGGGGCGCCGACCGCGGCGAACGAGCTCAGCGAGGAGTCGATGATGTTGCGCAGCGCAGGTCCGCTCCACGGCGTCTCGAGGTAGGCGAAGTTGAACGCCTGGTGCATCTCGTCGGGGCGCACCCAGCGGGCGAGCTTCGAGAGCGGCTGCACCCACGCCTCCGCGCAGAGCACGCGGTCGGCCGGGTACTCGGCGAGCAGGGCGTGCCAGTCGCGGTAGATCTCGTGCACGCCGTCCTGCGCCCAGTAGGGGGCGGTGACGGGCTCGGCGTCGTCGCCGGGCGCCACGCCTCCCATCGAGCCGCTGTCGGCGGGCGGGGTGTAGTCGGGCAGGCCCTCGGCCTTGATCATCCCGTGCGCCACGTCGACGCGGAAGCCGTCGACGCCGCGGTCCAGCCAGAAGCGCAGGACCTCGCGGAAGCGCTCGCGCACCCAGTCGTTCGTCCAGTCGAAGTCGGGCTGCGAGGTGTCGAAGAGGTGCAGGTACCACTGGCCGGGCGTGCCGTCGGGCTCGGTGACCCGGGTCCAGGCGGGTCCGCCGAAGACCGACTCCCAGTTGTTCGGCGGCAGCTCGCCGGCGGCGCCGCGGCCGTCGCGGAAGAGGTAGCGCCCGCGCTCGTCGCTGCCGGCGGGAGCGGCCAGGGCGGCCTGGAACCAGCGGTGCGCGCTCGAGGAGTGGTTGGGGACGAGGTCGACGATCACCCGGATGCCGAGCGCGTGGGCGCGGGCGAGCATCGCGTCGAAGTCGGCCAGCGTGCCGAAGAGCGGGTCGACGTCGCAGTAGTCGGCGACGTCGTAGCCGGCGTCCTTCTGCGGGGAGGTCATGAACGGCGAGAGCCAGATCGCGTCGATGCCGAGCTCGGCCAGGCTGTCCAGGCGCGAGGTGATGCCGGGGAGGTCGCCGATCCCGTCTCCGTCGGCGTCCGCGAACGAGCGCGGGTAGATCTGGTAGATGACCGCGGTGCGCCACCACTCCGCACCGGGCCGGCCGGCCGCCTCCGGGAACGAGACGGGGGAGCTCCCGGGAGCAGGGGAGTTCTCGGGCGCGCCGGAGAGAGCGGAGTCCAGGGTCATGGCATCAAGGGTAGCGGGCGCCCCGGAAGCGCCCGGCCCGGCGCAGGCGCCGCCTGGCCTAGGGTCGACGGGTGAGCGAAGAGACCCCGGAAGCCGCCCGCGCCCGACGCCGGAGGGCCCTGCTCTGGGTGGTGCCGCTGCTCGTGCTGCTGATCGGGGGGCTGTTCGCGGTGACGCTCGCCGTCGGCGGCTACGCGCTGCGGACGATGACCGGCGGCTAGGCGGTCGCGGCCGGGCCGTCCTCGTCCTCGGGCTGCGGCGCGCTCGTGCGCTCGGCGGCCTCCTCGGACGCGTGCGCCGTCTCCGGACCCGTCGCCCGCGAGGCGTCGTCCGCGCGCTGCACGGCGTCGGCGAGCTCGTCCGAGACGAGGAATCCGGTGGAGACGGCCTCGGCCCGGTAGGCCGCGCGGCCGACCATGTGCGCCGAGATCGGCACGGTCAGCAGCTGGAAGCCGATCACCAGGACGACGGTGCCCGCGGCGGCGAAGCCGGGGTTCCGGATGGCGACGGCGAGCATCACGCAGATGATGCCGAGCACCTGGGGCTTCGTGCCCGCGTGCATCCGCGAGAGCAGATCGCCGAAGCGGAGCAGGCCGATCGCGGCGACCAGCGAGAGCAGGGCGCCGACGGTGACGAGCACGGCGGTGACGACGTCGAGGAGCACGTCCATGTCAGTCCTCCTCGCGGTTGGCCATGAACTTGGCGACGCTGATCGAGCCGAACACCGCGAACAGCGCGAGTCCGAGCGCGACCGGGAGCGTCGTCGCGTGGTGGTTGATCGCCATCTCGGCGCCGAGACCGCAGAGGATCGTCGCCACCAGCACATCGGCGGCGACCACGCGGTCCAGGACCGACGGGCCGATCAGGATGCGCACGAGCGAGAGCAGGGCGGCCGCTCCGAAGATCGGCACCAGGATCCAGACGAGCCACTCGATCATCGGAGCACCCCCGCGTTCTCGCCGAGCGGCTCGCTGACCCGGGCGACGTCCTCGCGCGAGCCGATCGCGCGGACGATGCGCGCCTCGGTGCGCAGGACCGTGCGGCGGACCTCGTCGATCCGGTGGCCCTCGTCGTGGGTGACCCCGAGGACGTGCAGGTAGAGGACGTTCAGCTGGGGGTCGACGTCGATCACCAGCGAGCCGGGGACGAGCGAGACGGCCTCGGTCGTCCAGACCAGCATCCCCTCGGAGCGGCTGCGCAGGTGCACGGCCACGATCGCGTTGTGCACGGGGACCGGCAGGGTGAGGATCTGGTACGAGACGCGGACCGACGCGACCGCGATGTCCAGCGCGAGGCGCAGCAGGAAGACCACCAGGTGCCAGGGGTTCACCCGGTTGGAGAACTCCACCGGCGGCAGGTAGAAGACGCGCGTGATGATCAGCGCGACCAGGAAGCCCGAGACGATCGAGAGCACCGAGACGTCGTCCCAGAGCAGCACCCAGATGCCGACGAGGGTCACGAACATCGCGAACCGGTTCCAGAAGTCGACGCGGCGGCGGGGGCTCATCGGGGGCCCTCCTCTCCGAAGGACGAGTCGCGGTAGACCGTGGCGATGTAGGTGGACGGGTCGGCGACCGCGGCGGCGGCCTGTTCGCTGGCGTCGTAGAGCGGGCCGGCGGCGATCGTGAGGCCGACGCCGAAGACGACCATGCCGGCGGTCGCGAGGACCATCATCGGCGGCGAGTGCCGCGTGCGGACGGTGCCGGTGTCGTGCGGGTCCTCCTGCAGCTGGTCGATCAGCGGGGACTCGTAGCCGGGCACCTCCTCCTGGCGGCGCCAGAACGCCATGTTCCAGACGCGGGCGACCGCGTAGAGGGTGAGCAGCGAGGTGACGGCGCCCGCGGCGATGACCGCCCAGATCAGCCAGGAGGGCTGGTCCGCGGCCGACTCGGTGCCGGCGACGAAGAGGCCGACCTTGCCGAGGAAGCCGGTGAACGGCGGGATGCCGCCGAGGTTCATCGCGGGGATGAAGTAGAGCAGCGCGAGCAGCGGCGAGGCCTTCAGGAGGCCGCCCAGCCGCAGGATCGAGGTGGTGCCGCCGACGCGCTCGATCAGCCCGGTCGCGAGGAACAGGGTCGTCTGCACGGTGATGTGGTGGATCACGTAGAAGATCGTCGCGGCGTAGCCCGCCTCCGTGCCGATCGCGATGCCGAAGACCATGTAGCCGATGTGCGACACCAGGGTGAAGGAGAGCATCCGCTTGATGTCCGCCTGCGCGACGGCGCCGAGGATGCCGACCACCAGCGTCAGCAGCGCGACCACCATCAGCACTTCCGTGAGCCTGCCGCCCGGGAAGAGCAGCGTCTCGGTGCGGATCAGCGCGTAGACGCCGACCTTGGTGAGCAGGCCGGCGAAGACGGCCGTGACCGGCGCCGGAGCGGTGGGGTAGGAGTCCGGCAGCCAGAACGACAGCGGGAAGACCGCGGCCTTGATCCCGAAGCCGAGCAGCAGCACCACGTGCAGCACGAGCTGGACGTCGGCGGGCAGCTCGGCGATGCGGATCGACAGCTGCGCCATGTTGACGGTGCCGGTGGCGCCGTAGAGCAGGCCGATCGCCGAGAGGAAGAACACGCTCGAGACCAGGCTGACGACCACGTAGGTCGTGCCCGCCCGGATCCGCGGCGCGGTGCCGCCCAGGGTGATCAGCACGTAGCTCGCCGCGAGCAGGATCTCGAAGCCGACGTAGAGGTTGAAGAGGTCGCCCGCGACGAAGGCGTTGAGAATGCCGGCCGAGAGGATCAGGTAGGTCGGGTGGAAGATCGTGACCGGCGTCTCGCGGTTGCCGTCGACCAGGCCCTGGCCGACCGAGAACAGAAGGACGCCGAGCAGCGTGACCGAGGTGATCACCAGCATCAGGGCGGCGAGCGGATCGACGACCAGCACGATGCCCCACGGCGGCTCCCAGCCGCCGACGTAGACGGCACTGCCGCCCTCCTGGCCGGTGAGGACCAGGACGAGCAGCACGGAGGAGATCACGAGGACCGCGGACAGCGTGACGATGTTGACCGTGATCTGCGCGCGCCGGTGGCGGCCGAGCACGAGGGCGACGGCGGCTCCCAGCAGGGGGAGGGTGACGACGAGGGGGATCAGCACGTTCATCGGTCCTCCTTCCTGTCGTCGGTCATGGCGCTCTCGCCGTGCTTCGCGGCGGTGCCCTCGTCGCTCGATTCGAGCAGGACGTCCAGGGCCCGGTCGTCCGCGGTGGTCTGCGCCGAGATGCCCGCCGCGTCCGCGCGGACGGACGCGTCGTTCTCGTCGTCCTCGACCTGGTCGGCGTTGGCGAGGCGCCAGCGCCGGTAGATCATCGCGAGGAGGAAGGCGGACACCCCGAAGGTGATCACGATCGCCGTCAGGATCAGCGCCTGCGGCAGCGGGTCGGCCATCTCCTCGGCGATCTGCTCGTAGGAGCGGCCGTCGTCGGTGACGAACGGCGCGACGCCCGAGCGGCCCGCCATCAGCAGGATCAGGATGTTCGTCGCGTTGCCGACCAGGAGGAAGCCGATCAGGATCCGGGTGAGGCTGCGCTCGAGCATCTGGTAGACGCCCGCGGCGTACAGCACCGCCATCACGACGACGAGGACGAGGGTGATGCTCATGCGTCGTCCCCCCTGCCCGGTCCGCCGACGACGGTGGAGCCGGTCGGCAGCTTCGTCTCGAGGCCGTCGACGGTGCCGGCGCCGGGGCCGGGGGTGCTGTCGGTCGAGTGGGTGACGCCGTCGCCGGACGGGTCGCCCTGCTCGGCCTCCTCGCCGTGGCGGTCGACCTCACCGCCGAGGCTGCGGAGGATGTCGAGGGTCAGGCCGATCACGATCAGGTACACGCCGATGTCGAAGAGGGTGGAGGTGCCCAGGTGCAGCTCGCCGAGGACCGGCAGGTAGAGGTCGAGCCAGCTCGACTCGAGCACCTCGAGGCCGAAGGCGAGCGAGGAGACGGCGGTGCCGACCGCGAAGAGCAGGCCGAGGCCGAGGACCTTGCCCGCGTCGATCGGCGCGGCCTCGCCGAGCTCGAACCGGCCGCCGGCCAGGTAGCGCGCGACGAGGGCGAGACCGGCGAGCAGCCCGCCCGCGAAGCCGCCGCCCGGGGTGTTGTGACCGGTGAAGAGCAGGTAGACGGAGACGATCATCGCGGGGTGGAAGAGCAGGCGCACCAGCACCTCGAGGACGATGGAGCGGTTCTCGGGGCGGAGCGTGCGGCCGGCGACCAGCCAGGAGCCGCGGTCGCCGGTCTTCTCCGCGTCGGCCGAGGGGGCGGTGAGGTCGGTCGCGCGCTCCTCGCGGTCGGCCGCGCTCTGATGCTCGAGGCGCGGAGCGCCGCCGGCCCGGCTGGAGAGGAAGATCAGGCTCGCGACACCGGTCGCCACGACGACGAGCACCGAGATCTCGCCCATGGTGTCCCAGGCGCGGATGTCGACGAGGAGGACGTTGACGATGTTGCGCCCCTTGCCCTCCTCGTAGGCCAGGCGCGGGAGGTCGACGGAGATCGGGGTCGCGGTGCGGGCGCCGAGGGCGATCGTCGCCGCGAGGGCCATCACGGCGCCGACCGCGATGCCGATGACGGCGCGCAGGCGCTTGCGCATGGGCTGGTGCTTCTGCGCGATCCGGGTGGGGAGGCGGCGCAGCACGAGGACGAAGACGACCAGGGTGATCGTCTCGATCAGCGCCTGGGTGAGCGCGAGGTCCGGGGCGCCCTGGATGGCGAAGAGGGCGACCATGCCGTAGCCGGTCGCACCGGCGAGCAGCACGGCGGCGACGCGGTTGCGCGCGACGGCGCAGAGGATCGCGGCGAGGATCATCACGGCCGCGACGGCGAGCTGGCCGGGGGAGTCCCAGAAGACGAGGTCGCCCGGCCAGGTGCGGTTGAGCGCGGCAGCACCGCCGACTCCCAGCACGAAGACCGCGAAGATCACCGTGAGGTAGCGGGGGAGCGAGCCGCGCTGGACGAACTCGGTGACGGTGCTCGCGACGCGGTCGAGCCAGCGCACGGTCGCCCAGTAGCCCTCGGCCGAGTCGATGGTGTTCGGGACCTTGGACTGGATCCGCGCGACCGCGATCCGCTGGGCGAAGAGCAGCAAGCCGATCGCGATGACGATCGCGCTGAGCGCGAGGGCGGGCTCGAAGCCGTGCCAGAGCGCGAGGTGGTAGCCGCCGTGCTCGGACTCCTCGGCCGCCGCGGCGAGCTGCGGGTCGGCGTCGGGCGCACCGTAGGGGAGACTGTCGGCGTAGACCGCGACGAGCGGGTCGAGCAGCGAGGCGCCGATGCCGCCGACGAGGCTCACGACCGCCAGGACGACGGTGGGCGCGGTGAAGGTCCACGGCTGCGCGTGGAGGTGGGTGTCCTCGAGGCCCTTCTTGCGGGCGAAGGCGCCCCAGAAGAAGCGGGCCGAGTAGGCGACGGTGAGGATCGAGCCGAGGACGAGGCCGATCAGTGCGACCCAGGCCCAGAACGAGCCCTGCTCGATCGCGGACAGCAGGCTGGTGAACACCGCCTCCTTGGCGACGAAGCCGAGCAGCGGCGGGATGCCCGCCATCGAGAGCACGCCGAGCAGCGCGGCGCCGGCGAGCACCGGGGCCTGCCGGCCGAGGCCGCTGAGCTTGCGCAGGTCGCGGGTGCCGGCCCGGTGGTCGACGATGCCGACGGCGAGGAACAGCAGCGCCTTGAACAGCGCGTGGCCGATCAGCAGGGTGAGGCCGGCGAGGGCCGCGTCGCGCGAGCCGAAGCCGACGGCGACGGTCAGGAAGCCGAGCTGGCTGACGGTGCCGTAGGCGAGGACGAGCTTGAGGTCGTACTGGCGGAGCGAGCGCCAGCCGCCGACGAGCATCGTCCAGACACCGACGCTGACGATCACGGGGAGCCACACGGCGTCGTCGGCGAAGCCCGGCGCGAGGCGGGCGACCAGGTAGATGCCGGCCTTCACCATCGCGGCGGCGTGCAGGTAGGCGCTGACCGGGGTGGGCGCGGCCATCGCGGCCGGCAGCCAGAAGTGGAAGGGCACGAGCGCCGACTTCGAGAAGGCGCCGAGCAGCACGAGGACGAGGGCGACCGAGACGATCGGGCCGGAGGGAGCCGCGGCGACGATGCCCGCGAGGCTCGAGGTGCCCGACTCGACGATGAGGATGATCACGCCGACGAGCATCGCCAGGCCGCCGAGGGTGGTGACCAGCAGGGCCTGGAGGCCGGCTCCGCGGCTCTCCTTGCGACCGCTGTAGTGCCCGATCAGCAGGTAGGAGAGGACGCTCGTCGCCTCCCAGAAGACGAAGAGGATGATCACGTCGTCGGCGGTGACCAGCCCGTACATCACGCCGGCGAAGGCGAAGAGCAGGGCGGCGAACCGGCCGAGCGACGGCTCGTCGCGCTTGAAGTAGCTGCCGCAGTAGGCGAGGACGAGGGCGCCGACGCCGCTGACGACGAGCGCGAGGACGATCGAGAGCGCGTCCAGCCGGAAGGAGAGCGAGACGTCGAGAGAGGGGATCCACGGGATCTCCTCGCGCAGCTCTCCGCCGGCGAGGACCGTCGGGAGCGAGGCGGCGGTCGAGACGAAGGTCGCGGCCGGCACGAGGGCGAGGGCGTAGAAGACCTTCGGACCGAAGCGGTCGACGATCCACGGCGTGATCACCGCGAGGGCGAACGTGATCGCGAGGGTGAGGAGCATCACACAGTCCTCCCCGGGTCCACTCAGCACAGTTGTCCAGACAAGGATAAGGGAGGCCGAGCGGCGGGAAGCTGAGTGCGGACGGGCTTGACGACCGCCCTCCCCGTGCCACTACGGGCGGGGCCGTAGCGTGAGGGGCATGGCCCGCTCACTGCTCCCCGCCCAGACCTGCCGGATCCGCGTGCTCGACGTCGCGAGCGGCGAGGTCACCACGGTGTTCTCCTCCGACTCGCTGCTCGTGGAGGCGCCGAACTGGTCGCCGGACGGGTTGTTCCTGGTGGTCAACGGGGACGGCGGGCTGTTCCGGCTGCCGCTGGGGAACGCGCCGGTCGGTCCCGCCGGGCTCGAGGCGATCCCGCTCGACGGGGTGCCGGACGAGCTGAACAACGACCACGTGCTCGCTCCCGGCGGCGGCACCGCCTACGTCTCGGCCCGCGACGGACATCTCTACGCGGTGGCGCTGGACGGCTCGGTGCCCGCCCGGCGGATCACGACCGAGGGCCCCGGTCCGCGCTTCAAGCACTACCTGCACGGCGTCTCGCCCGACGGCCGGCTGCTCGCGCTGATCGGCGGCGGCGAGGACGCCACCGGCCGCTGGGTCACCAACGTCTACACGATGCCGGCCGAGGGCGGCTCGCTCACCGCGCTGACCGACGACGCGCACCCGGACGACGGCGTCGACTTCTCCGCCGACGGGGAACGGCTCTTCTTCAACTCCGAGAGGGACGGCGGTGTCGCCCAGCTGTTCCGGATGCGTCTCGACGGCTCCGGAATCGAGCGGGTCGTGGCCTCGGACACGGTCGACTGGTTCCCGCACGAGTCGCCGGACGGCGCGCACCTGCTCTACCTCGCCTACCCCGCGGGGACGGCCGGGCACCCGGAGAACCTGCCGGTCGAGCTGCGGCTGATCGAGCTCGAGGGGCGAGCGGCCGGCGACACCGCGCCGGGCCGGGTCGTGCAGTCGCTCCTCGGCGGTCAGGGCACGATCAACGTCGCCGGCTGGTCGCCGGACGGGGCGCGCTTCGCCTACGCGGACTACCCGCTCGGCGGCTGACGCCCGCGACCGCTCTCCGGTGTGCTGCTGCCGGCCACACCTCCGGCTCGCGGAACCGCCTCCGGCTCGCGAGAAACGGCCGTTCCGGCGTGCCGCAACTGGTTCCGCGTGCCGGAGGGTCCGCCGGTGCGCACCTTCGGCTCGCGGAACGTGCCCGGGCTCGCGAGAAACGGCCGTTCCGGCGTGCCGGAGTTGGTTCCGCGTGCCGGAGGTCCTTCCGCTGCGACCCGCCCGCCGTCTTCCGCGGACGTTCGGCACGCCGAATCGGCTCGGGCTCGCGAGAACCAGCTGATTCCACGAGCCGGAGGTGTTCTCGCGTGCCGGAGATCGGACCGGGCGGGCTCCGGCTCGTGAAACGTGCCCGGGCTCGCGAGAATCTGCTGTTCCGGCGTTCCGAAGGAGGTTCCGCGTGCCGGAGGTGCTGTCCGGCGGCGGGTGGCTGAGTGCTTGCTCCGCATGCGCGGCGGGGGATCGGCGGTGCGGCCCGCGGCGAGTTGAATCGGGGGATGACGATCGACAGCGCAGCTCCGTCCCACGACTCCCTCACCCGCACGCCCCTGGGCGACTCCGGCATCGAGGTCTTCCCGCTCTCCCTCGGCGGCAACGTCTTCGGCTGGACCGCCGGGAAGCAGACCTCCTTCGACGTCCTCGACGGCTACGTCGCCGCGGGCGGCGACTTCATCGACACGGCCGACTCCTACTCGGCCTGGGTCCCCGGCAACCACGGCGGCGAGTCCGAGACGATCATCGGCGAGTGGCTCTCGCGCCGCTCGGGCTCCCGCGACGACGTCGTGATCGCGACCAAGGTCAGCCGGCACCCCGAGTTCACCGGCCTCGCACCCGACAACGTCCGCGAGGCCGCGCGCGCCTCGCTCGGGCGCCTGCGCACCGACCGGATCGATCTCTACTACGCGCACTTCGACGACGACGCCGTGCCGCTCGAGGACATCGCCCGCGTCTTCTCCGAGCTCGTCGACGAGGGATTGGTCCGCGCGATCGGAATCTCGAACTTCAGCGCCGGCCGCATCGCGGAGTGGCTGCGCCTCGCGAACCAGGAGGGCCTGCACGCACCGGTCGCCGTCCAGCCGCACTACAACCTCGTCGAGCGCGGCATCGAGGCGGACGTCCTGCCGCTCGCCCGCGAGGCCGGCCTCGCCGTCGTCCCGTACTACGCGCTCGCCTCCGGATTCCTCACCGGCAAGTACCGCGACGGCTCGACGCCGGACAGCCCGCGCGCCTCGGGTGCCGCGCAGTACCTCGACGCCCGGGGTCGCCGCGTGCTGGCCGCCCTCGACGCGGCCGCCGCCGCCCACGACGCCGAGGTCGCGACCGTCGCCCTCGCCTGGCTCCGCTCGCAGGACGGCGTCGCCGCGCCGATCGCGAGCGCCCGCGTGATGGAGCAGCTGCCCGCCCTCGTCGCCTCCGCGACGCTCGAGCTGACGGCGGAGGAGCTGGCCGCGCTCGACACGGCGAGCCGCTCGTAGCCGGGTCTCGCTGCGCCGCTGCGCCGCTGCGCGGCTGCTCGACCGGCGCCTTCATGCTGGTCGAGTAGCCCGCGAAGCGGGCGTATCGAGATCCGCCCCGCCCGGACCACCCCCTCCACCCCGCGGTCATCACCGCCCCGCGGAGGTGCTATCGTCTAACGGTGCCAAATCGCGGGCACGCCCCGAGAGGGGCAGTCAGACCCGCAGGTGCGCCCCCTTAGCTCATTGGTAGAGCACTTCCTTGGTAAGGAAGAGGTAGTGGGTCCGATTCCCACAGGGGGCTCCGTTCCCGGCAGGCCAGCCTCCGGAAACGTGCGGCGGGGTAGCTCAGGTGGTTAGAGCACACGGCTCATAATCGTGGTGTCGCGGGTTCAAGTCCCGCTCCCGCTACATCGAGAAGGCCCCGGTTCGCACGTCGAGCCGGGGCCTTCGTCGTCCCCGCCGCACCCCCTCCCGCGAGATGCCACTTGTGCACGCGACACGCCGTGAAAGGCGTGCACAAGTGGCATCTCGCGGAGACGACCGGTCGTCAGAGCGTCGAGATCGTGCGGTTCTCGATCCGGAGGACGCCGTCGCACTCGGCGAGGAAGTCCGCCTCGCCGTGCATCGTCAGCAGAACGGTGACGCCCTGGGCCACCCGCTCGCGGAGGACGTCCTTGACGACCGCGACGCTCTCCGTGTCGAGCGCGGTGAACGGCTCGTCGAGGAGGAGCACCTTCGGGTCCTCCATCAGAGCCTGCGCGAGGGACAGCTTCTGCTTCATCCCCGAGGAGAAGGTGCGGACCGCTGAGCGCCCCGTGCTCTGCAGACGTACCGAGGCGAGCGTCGCGCGGATCTCCTCGATCCCGATGCGCCTGCGGATCGCGGCCAGTCGCAGGAGGTTCTGCTCCGCGGAGAGGCCTGCGATGTAGGCGGGGCCGTCGATCGTGATCCCGAAGCCGTCCGGGAACGTCCGCCCTTCCGGCGAGATCGAAGGGTCGACGCTGATGCTGCCCGAGTCCGGCCTGAGGAAGCCGCAGAGCAGTCGCAGCAGGACCGACTTCCCGGAGCCGTTCGGACCGAGGAGGGCGTAGAGCCCGCCTCGGCGCAGCTCGAACGCGACCTCGCTGTAGAGCAGATTCCCGCGGATGCTCTTGGACACACCCTCGACCGTGATGGCGTTCGTCATGAGCGACCTCTTTCTGTTCGTGGATGCCTCTCGACCAGTCGAGACGCGATGGCTGCTGCGACGAGGACGATGCAGGCGCTCCCCAGCGCCAGCGCCGTCCCGTGGAGGACGCTCGGCCAGCCCTCCGCGCTCCGCCACAGACCCGCGATGCCGAGCGGGTTGCCCTCGAGGAGCTCGCTCGGCAGGAAGGCCAATCCGGCCGAGAACGCCGCGGGGGCAGCGCCCGATCCGGCGAGCGGCGCGAAGGCGGAGGCGGCGACCGCGACCAGTGTCAGCTGCCGGCGATCCTGGACCCGGACGGCGCCGAGGAGGACGACCTCGATCGAGAGGAGGACGACGGCGGCGGCCAGCACGCCGAACGGCCGCCCGAGGTGGAGCGAGGAACTGGAGAGGAACGCCGAGCTGACGGCGGAGTCCCTCGGGAGTCCCCCCGCCGCCGAGACGGCGAACCAGCCGAGCAGCACCGTCGCCGCCGGCCCGACGAGGACACTCCCGCCTGAGAGCACCCAGCAGGCGGAGAGGAGGGACCCGATCGTCGCGAGGAAGAGCAGGAGGAGCGGGAGCTGGAGCAGCACTCCGACGGGCGGGGGCAGCGCGACGTCCGAGAGCAGTGCACTCACCGATCCGGGCACGCGCGCGACGTCGTTCGCCAGCCCGAGGGAGCACACCCAGCACGTCGTCAGCACACCGAACAGGACGACCGCAGCACTCGCCGCGTCGCTGCGCACGAGGAGGAGGAGCACGTTCTGGAGGGATCCGGCCCGGATGCACACGGATTCCGGACGCAGGGACCTCGACGCCAGGAAGAAGGCGATGCACCACGGCGCTCCCAGTCCGTAGCAGACGAAGAGCGGGTCGTTCACGACTTCGACCGCCACGTCGACGAATCCGAACGAGGAACCCGACGCGGTCCAGAGCATCCGCTGGTGGATCGAGTACGCGGCGGCAGCCGCGAGGGCCCAGCCGGCGAGCAGCAGGCGGACACGGCGGGAGAGCGAGGCGATCATGTCAGCGCCGGGAGTCGCTGGGCTCTGCCGAGGATCCGCCGTGCGGCGAGAACCGTCGCGGCTCCAGCGACCGCGAGCGGCAGGACCATGATGCCGATCGGCGCCTGATCGAGACCGAACGGGAAGGCTCCGTACATGAATCCGAGAAGTGGATGGTCGACCAGAGCGACAGCCATCGTCTCGACGAAGAAGACCACTGCGGGCAGCACCATCGCCAGCCCCAGGTTCTTCAGTGCGACCAGTGCGAGCACCCCGGCCACCGCCGTGATCGCGCCCCAGGCACCCAGCACCGAGGAGTAGCCGATCAGGTACACCGGCCACCCGAAGGCGAGCAGCTGCGAGTAGTTCACGCGCTCCAGGGCGTTCCGTCCCACCTCGTCCGGTGCGAGTCCGTACACGACCGGATCGATGAAGGGCGCACCCAGCTCCGGCCAGATCCCGAAGGCGATCAGTCCGGGAAGGAGTGCGGCGACGAAGCCGAGCACGAATCCTCCGAGGGCGACACTCATCATCCGGGTCGCCAGGTAGGACCGGAGATCCGTCCGCGCGCGGACGAGGACGACGAACCTGTTCCTGATCTCGGCAGCGGTGCCGCTGCAGCAGGCCGTCGTGATGAAGACGGGGAAAAGGATGATCATCGGGGAGATCATGAACTGGGAGTAGACGTCCAGCTCATCGCGGTAGACACCGCCGCCCACCTCCGCCAGCCCGAGAGCCGTCGGACCGACGACGAGGATCGCACCGAGGAGCGCCTGCGGCCAGCGCAAAGACGACCGCAGATCGGTGAGGACCAGCGCGAAGCGCGAAGGCACGGTCGTGTCGATGGTCGGGTTCCGGCTCTACCAGGCCTGCCACTGACCGCGAACGTGCACCTGATAGATGGTGAAGGGGGTCGTTCGAAGCGCGGACGTGAGAGTCTCGGTGCCCGCCTCATAACTGTTCGGGAGCCCGTGGACGATGTTGTCGTCGGTGATCGAGAAGATCTTCGTGCCTCTGTCGCAGTTGACGAGCGCCTGGCACATCTGCGCGTCCATCTTGTAGTCGCTGCCGATCTCCCGGAGCTGGATGGTGCCGTTCCGATTCGACTCGTATTTCGTCTGGTAGGTGGTCGACGTCGGCGACTGGAACCCGCCGGCGTTCTTGTCGAAGCTGTCAGCGAAGACGTTCGCCTGCGCCGTCGCCGCCATCCCGACGCTCAGCAGGATTGCTCCTGCGAGGGAAGCGATTCGTGTCGATCTCTTCATGGCCGTCCCTCGATCCGTCGGTCGGACCCAGCGCCGCGACCACATATATATGACCATGAAGCGAGGAAATTTCACAGACCCCTCTTCAGGGCACACGGTCTCAGCGACATGCCACTTGTGCACGCGACACGCCGTGAAAGGCGTGCACAAGTGGCATCTCGCGGACAGGACCGATGGGGCGGCCGAGGGCTTAGGTAAGGTAAGCCTCACCAAACCCGGCGGTGCGTCCGCCCGCAGCACGGAGGCTCCGCATGGCCCGCTCGTCCGCCCCGACCCGCCCCACCGATCCGCAGGTCGTCACCGTCGAGGTCGTCCGCACCGCGCGCGTGACGCCCGGGATGCAGCGCGTCACCTTCGGCGGGCCCGGGGTCGCGCTGCTGCATCCGCTCGGCCACGACCAGTGGTTCCGCCTCTTCCTGCCGCGGCCCGGGCAGGAGGCGCTGCGGCTGCCGACCCGCTCGAGCGCGCTCTGGTACGCGCAGTACCTCGCGATGCCGAAGGCGCAGCGGCCGGTCGTCCGTAACTACACCGTCCGCCGCTACCGGGCCGAGGGTGCCGACGGCGGACCCGAGATCGACGTCGACTTCGTCGTGCACGGCGAGCCGGGGGAGGCGGGGCCCGCCGTGACCTTCGCCCTCACCGCCGCGGTCGGCGACCGGGTCGGCATCCTCGACCAGGGGCTCGGCTACCGCCGGGCGGACGGCTCCGACTGGTGCCTGCTCGTCGCCGACGAGACGGGACTGCCGGCGGTCGCGGGCATCCTCGCCTCGCTGCCCGAGGACCGGGCCGCGCACGTGTTCCTCGAGCTGCCCTCCGAGGCGGACCGCCAGCCCGTCGTCGCCTCCGACGCCGTCACTCTGCACTGGCTGCCCCGCGCCGACCCGCACGCCCGCCCCGGCGAGCACGCGCTCGCCGTCCTCCGCGACGCGACCCTGCCTGCGGGCCGTCCCTCCGTCTTCGCCGTCGGCGAGTCCTCCCTCGCCACCGGCGCCCGCCGCCACCTCGTGTCCGACCGCGCCGTCGACAAGCGCGCCATCACCTTCATCGGCTACTGGCGCCACGGCGTCGCCGCCCCCTGACCGGCGCCTCCGCGAGATGCCACTTGTGCTCGCGACACGCCGTGAAAGGCGCGCACAAGTGGCATCTCGCGGAGAAGCGTCAGACCTCGCAGCCGGCGAAGAGGACGTCGGGGGAGGAGACGAGGTCGTCGAGGGTCAGCAGGTGGGTGAGGTCGTGGCCGGCGGCCAGGGCGTTCGAGCGCTCGAGGTCGGTCTGCGGGGCCAGGCGGCCCTCCATCACGCCGCCGAGGGCGCGGACGGCGCAGGCCGCGACGACGCCCTCGGGCGTGCCGCCGATGCCGAGCACGAGGTCGACGCTGCCGGAGGGGTCGGCGGCCTCGATCGCGACCGAGACGTCGCCCTCGCCGCGGAGCGACAGCGCGACACCGGCGTCCCGGAGGGCGGCGATCAGCGCGGCGTGCCGCGGCTTGTCGAGGACGGCGACCACCAGCTCGGGGACCGGCTTGCCGAGGGCCTCCGCCAGCCGCCGCGCGTTCTCGGCGGGCGGCAGATCCAGCCCGACGACCCCCGCTCCCGCGCCGGAGCAGACCAGCTTGTCCATGTAGAACACGTCGCGCGGGTCGAGCATCGTGCCGCGCGGGGCGAGCGCGATGACGCAGACCGAGCCGAGGATGCCGTCCGCCGTCAGCCGGGTGCCGTCGAGCGGGTCGACCGCGACGTCGCAGGAGGGGGAGTGGGCGCGCCCGAGCCGCTCGCCGTTCGCGAGCATCGGCGCGTCGTCCTTCTCGCCCTCGCCGATCACGACGACGCCGTCGAACGGCGCCTCGGCGAGCACCGCGCGCATCGCCGCGACCGAGGCCGCGTCGGCGGCGAGCTTGTCGCCTCGGCCGTACCAGTCGCGCGCCGCCTCCGCCGCCGCCCGGACGCTCGCGGCCACCGCCTCCCGCAGCTCGGCGGAGTAGGACGGCGACGCGATCAGCCGGACGTCGCTCACGCGCGCGCCGGCTGCGAGGTCGCGGTGCGGACCAGGCGCTCGAGCGTGCGCAGGCCGTCGGAGGACAGCACCGACTCGAGATGCCCCTGCACGGAGGCGACTCCCTCCCCGCGCAGCGCGTCGACGATCCCGGTGGCGGGGTCGCGCGAGATCTCGAGGTCGAGCAGCGGGGTGCTCGACACCTCCGCGCCCGCCACCGAGGAGAAGGTGTTGTAGAAGCCGATCGCCGCGTCCTCGCCGAACACGTCGACCGCCAGCCGCACGCCCTGCCGGGGCGCGGGCAGCGGCTCGACCGGCAGCCCCGCCAGCAGCGAGAGCATCTGGTGGCTGAGGCAGACAGCGAGCATCGGCCGCTCCGAGGCGAGCCGCTCGGTCATCAGCGCCCGCAGGCGCGCGATCCGCGGCTCGGAGTCGTCGCGCGGATCGCCGGGGCCGGGCCCGAACACCACGAGGTCGTCGCTCAGCACGTCCTCGACGCTCGACCAGCGCTCGACCCGGGCGTCCATGCCGAGGTGGCGCAGCTGGTGCGCGAGCATCGTCGTGAACTGGTCCTCGTTGTCGACGATGAGGGCGGTGTGCCCGGCGAGGCCCTCGATGTGCTCCGGCGCCTGGGGCCGCAGCCAGAACGACGCGAGCCGCTCGTTGCGCGCCTCGAGCGCCTCCTGCACGCCGGGCTGCGCGTTGAGGTCGATCGCCGGCGGGATGTCGCGGTGGGGGAGCAGCCCCAGCGCGGAGAGCACCCCGGACGCCTTCGCGCGGGTCTCGGCGACCTCGCCCTCCGGCGTCGAGTGCCGCACGAGCGTCGCGCCGGCCGGCACCGTGAGCCGGCCGTCCTCGCGGAGGTACGCGGTGCGGATCAGGATCGGCGCGTCGACCGTGTAGCCGTGCTCCTCCGGCTCGAACAGGGCGAGGACACCGGAGTAGTAGCCGCGCGGCTCCTTCTCGTACTCCGCGATCACGGCGCAGGCGTTCTCCATCGGCGAGCCGGTGACGGTCGGCGCGAACATCGTCAGCCGCAGCACCTCGCGGACGTCGAGATCGGTGCGCCCCTCGAGCAGGTACTCGGTGTGGCTCAGCCGGGACATCTGCTTGAGGAACGGGCCGAGGATCCGCCCGCCGTTCGGGCAGACGGCGCTCATCATCTTCATCTCCTCGTCGACCACCATGAAGAGCTCCTCGCTCTCCTTGACGTCGGCGAGGAAGGCGAGCACCTCGGCGCCGGTCGGGCCGGCCGCGGGGTGGCGGAAGGTGCCGCTGATCGGGTTCATCATCGCCACGCCGTCGCGGACCGAGACGTGGCGCTCGGGCGTCGCGCCGACCGCGGTGACGGCCGGCGAGCCGTCGGAACCCGGGGTGTGGATGGCGAAGGTCCAGTAGGCGCCGGACTCGTCGGTCAGCAGCCGGCGGAACCAGGCGAGGACCGCCTCGACCGCGGGGGCATCGGTGTGGGCCACGAAGGCGCGGTTGATGACGAAGTTGGCGCCCTCGCCGCGGCCGATCTCGTCGTCGATCACCCGGCGGACGATCTCCGCGTACTCCTCGTCGGGCACGTCGAAGCCGCGCTCCTCGACCGGGATCTCGCGCTCGGGCAGCAGTCGCAGCACCTCGGCGAGCGGCACGCTCTCGCGCTCGCGCACCACGAGGTTGCGCAGCGGGGCGCCGTCGTCCTTCGCCGCGAAGCCGCGCTCGCGCACCTGGCGGTAGGGCACGAGGGTCAGCACGTCGGCGCCGTCGAGCGGGATGTCGGCGAGGCCGTCGACGTCGACGACGTCGCCCGTGAAGACGTCGACGTCCGTCCGGCCCTGCCGGAGGACGACCGCGAACGGCAGCGTTCCGTCGGAGGCGAGGATGCGGGAGAGGAGCGAGGTCATCGTGGTCCTTGGGTCGGGGTGTCCCTCACCCGGGCCCCGACATGCAGAACGACCGCCCGGTCGAGGCGGTCGTGTGCGAGAGGAGTCTGCGCGTCGGCCTGCCTAGGAGGCGGGCCACCAGGGGCGGAGGGTCGACGTGAGCACGGGGGAAGTCTAGGGGAGGCGCCGCTCGGGCGGCCACCCGATCAGGCGGCTGCGGCGTCGGGCGCCGGGTCGATCCGCTCCGTCGACTCGCCGCGGAGCGTGCGCAGCAGGAGGGTCGCCCCGGCCGTCGCCGCGGGTGTCGCGATCACCGCGCCGCCCGGGATCAGGAAGGCCAGGTACACCGCGATGCCGAAGCCGAGGGACACCGCGCGGCGCTCGCCGAGGAGCCGGCGGCGATCGCGCAGTGCGAGTCCGCGGGCGTCGCCGGCGAATCCGGTCAGCTCGAGGGCGAGCGCCCGGCCGCCGACGAGCGCGCCGGCGACCAGCCCGACCACCTGCCCGACGACCGGGATGATCCCGAGCAGCACCAGCACGACGCCGATCGCCAGCGAGGTGCCGACCAGCACCGAGGAGTCGCGCAGTGTGCGGCCGAGTCCGCGCCAGAAGCCCGTCTCGTGCTCGTCGGGCACGCCGCCGAGCTCGTTCTCGACGCCGCGCCAGATCCGCTCGTAGAAGGGGTCGCCGACGAGCAGGGTGACCGCGGCGAAGAGGACGACACCGAGTGCGACGATCGCCCCGACCGCGGCGACGGAGAGCGGGAGGCGGACGGTGACGGCCGCGGCCTCGTCCCAGCCGTCCACGAACGGCGTCAGCGCGCGCACCACGGCGTCGATCCGGGTGAGCACGAGCACCAGCACGCCGACGAAGACGAGGCCGACGATCAGGGGCGGGATCGCGCCGAGGAGCATCGCCCGGGGCGAGCGGACCCAGGTGCCGAACCCCCTGCCGAAGAGCCGTGCGCCGAGGGCCAGGTCGTGGAGGATCGCCATGGCTCGATCCTCCCAGAAGCCCCGTTACGCGATCGATGCAGAGCGCCGCGCCGCGGGGGATGTGCGGATGTTCAGGCCGCTGATAGACATCAGCCAGGCGCCACGGGGGCAGCTTCGGCGCCGATCCCGCTTCCACATTCTCGAGAAGGAATACATCCATGTCTCTCCGGGGGACCCCTCTCCGCTCGCGCTCGCGTCTCGCGTGCCTCACCCTCGCCGTCGGCCTCGCCGCCGGTCTCCTCGCGCCGGGGGCGGCCGCGAGTGCTCGTGTGGAACCGACGCCGTCGGCGAGTCCTGCGGCGGAGTCGGCAGCGGCTCAGGCCGCCGAGCCGGCGCCGACCACAGCGCCGACCACAGCGCCGACCACCGCGCCGTCGTCCGCACCCACCGCGACCGCCGTGCCGTCTCCGGCACCCGTCGCGAGCGACGACACCGACCCCTCCTGCCCGGACGGCGAGCGGGCGGTCGCGATCGACTTCGACGCGATCACCGTCGACTGGACGGCCGCACCCGGTTTCGCGACCGTCGCGCTCCCGGAGGCGTCGTTCCCGGACTGCGCCGCGTCGGCGGACATCGTCCTCGTCGCGGAGGGCCCCGACGGCGAGTACTCCGGCGGCATCGGCGTCACGGTCCCCGTCGAGCGGGACGGCAGCGCGCCGCAGACCGCCCTGGTCCCCGCGCCGGCCGGCCCGCGCACCGTCCTGGTGACCACGAAGCTCTACGGCCTGCGCGGCGGGTCGTTCATCGATCTCGCCTCCGAGCAGTGGCGCTCCGCAGCGGGTACGGCCCTCGACCCGTCGACCGCCGACACCGCCGTGTCGCTCGACGGTGAGATCTCGATCGCCACCGCCCCCGGGAAGCTCACGCTGTCGGTCCCGCCCCGAGCAAGCACCGGCCGCCACGACGAGGCGGACATCGGCTACTTCGTGACCCAGGACAACGGCGTCGGTGTCGCACTGGACACCGTCGAGCAGGTCCCCGCCGAGGGCCTGCCGGCCCGCACCATCGAGGTCGCTCTGCCGTACACGGCCGACTGGACCGTCTCGGTCCAGACCTCGGGGGTGAACGAGGGCGTCGAGATCTTCCGCAGCGAGATCCTGCGCGAGACCCTCCGGGTGCAGAGCGCCTTCGACTCCTGCGCTGACGGCCTCGACCGCTCCCAGGCGAACGAGCCGTTCACGGTCGACGCCGTCGGCGGAGTGGGCACCATCGCCGTCACGGTCGGCGCCCTCGCGCTGCCCGACTGCTTCGACGAGGTCACCCTGCGCGTCCTGGTCAAGAAGTTCAACAACGACGACGAGCAGGAGGGTGTCGAGCTCGGTCCGCTGCAGAGCGACGCCACCTTCGACGGCGCGACGGTGCGCGGCTCGTTCGCGCCCGGTCGCTACTTCGTCGTCGTCCTGGTCTCGGCCGCGGTGGACGGCGAGTACGACGGGCTGTTCCAGGTCTTCGATCCGAGCGTCAACATCGCCGACGATCAGCGGGAGCCGATCGTCGTGACCGCCGCCGCGGCGTCGACCGCGACCGCGACCGGCGGCCGGCACCTCGCCGCCACCGGTGTCGAGACGGCGGGCGCCGCCTCCGGTGCGGCCGCCCTGCTGGCCCTCGGCCTCGTGTCGCTCGTCGCGGCGCGTCGTCGCCGGAGCGCGAAGCAGTCCTAGCCGCTGCAGACGAAGGGCCCGGGAGCGTCTGCTCCCGGGCCCTTCGTGCGTCCCGCCTCGTGCGGTCGCCTCAGGCCAGCGCGAACGGGGCGAGCAGCCCCGTCATCTCCTTCGGGCGCGGCGCCGCGAACTCGTCGCGGCGCGAGGTCGTGACTCCCATCGCGACGAGGCCCTCGATCAGCCGGACGGCGCTGGCGACCCCGTCGATCACCGGGACCCCGAGCTCGCGCGAGAGGTCGCGGCAGAGGTCGGCCATCCCCGCGCAGCCCAGCACGATCACGTCGGAGCCGTCGGTCGCGAGGGCGGCGGCGCACTCCTCGAGGATCACCCGGCGCGCGTCGGAGTCCGGGTCGTCGAGCTCGAGCACCGGGATGTCGCAGGCGTGCACCCCCGCGCAGGCCCGATCGAACCCGGCGCGGTGCGCGATGTCCCAGGCCCGCCCGCTGGTGCGCGAGAGCGTGGTGACGACGCTGAACCGCCGACCGACCAGTGTCGCCATGTGCATGGCGGCCTCGGCGATGCCGATCACCGGTCCGCGGGCGATCTCGCGGGCCGCGTCGATCCCCGGGTCGCCGAAGCACGCCACGACGTAGCCGTCGCTCCCCGCCGCGTCGCCGCGGACGATCTCGTGCAGCAGCCCCGGGACGGCGAGCGCCTCGTCGTAGTGGCTCTCGATCGAGGCCGGCCCCATCGGCGGAGTGACGGCGACGATCTCGGTGCCGACCGAGGCGACGGACCGCGCGGCGCGGCCGATCGCCTCCGTCATGCGCTCGCTGGTGTTCGGGTTGACGACGGTGATGCGCACGGGCGCTCCTCGGGGTGCTGCGGGGGTGGGACGGGGGAGAGGCGGTCAGACGGTGCTGCCGTCGCTGACGTTCGCGAGGTCCTCCTCGAGGCGGCCGATCCGCGGGGAGCGGCGCTCGAGGACGGCCATCGCGACGAAACCGAGGCCGCAGCCGAGGAACCAGCTGTAGTCGCCGAGCCACGTGAAGGACGGACCGCCCGCCTCCTCGATCCAGCGCGGGACGAGCACGGAGAGGACGGAGGGGAGGCCGCCGATCACGGTGGCCCAGACGGCGTTGGGATTGAAGCCGCGGGAGAACCAGTAGCGGCCCTTCTCGCTCATCGTGTAGAGGTCGTCGACCCAGACGCGCTGACGGCTGACCAGGTAGTAGCCGGCGATCAGGACGCCGAACAGCGGGCCGATCAGGGCGCCGAGGATGCCGAGCGTGTAGTGGATCGCGGTGTCGTTGGAGTACCAGTTCCACGGGGTGAGCAGCACCGAGCCGACGGCGGCGATCATGCCGCCCATCCGCCAGCTGATCTTCTTCGGGTTGACGTTGGAGAAGTCGAACGCGGGCGAGATGAAGTTGGCGACGATGTTGATGCCGATCGTCGCGATGACGAAGGTGAGCCCGCCGAGCAGGACGGCGAACCAGGTGTCGATCCGCTCGACGGTCTCGATCGGGTCGGTGATCAGCTCGCCGAAGACGGGGACCGTCGCGGAGGCGGTGATCACGGTGAGCAGCGAGAAGAAGAGGAAGTTGATCGGCAGGCCGAGGAAATTGCCTTTCTTCACCGCTCGGTAGCTGCGGGCGTAGCGGGAGAAGTCGCCGAAGTTCAGCATCGGACCGGAGAAGTAGGAGACGACCAGTGCGACGGCCGAGATCATCACCGGGATCGAGGCGCCGAGGTCGAGGGGCTCGCCCGAGCCGAGGTTCAGAGAGATGTTCTCCCAGCCGGCCTGCGAGACGAGGTAGATCGCGAGCACGAGCATCACCACGTAGACGGCGGGGCCGGCCCAGTCGATGAAGCGGCGGATCGACTCCATGCCCCGCCAGAAGAGCGCGGCCTGCGCGACCCAGAGGATCGAGTAGGAGAGGTAGCCGAGGGCGGAGAGGCCGAGGAAGGAGGCCTCGGGGGTGTTCCAGGAGGCCATCGCCGGGAAGAACTTGAGGAACACGATGTTGAGGGACTGCGCAGCGAGGTAGGTCTGCACGCCGTACCAGGCGATGGCGATCAGCCCGCGGATGATCGCGGGGATGTTCGCCCCGCGGACGCCGAAGATCGCCCGGTTGATCACCGGGTAGGGCACGCCGGTGACCTGGCTGGGCTTCGCGACGAGGTTGCAGAAGACCTGCACGATCACGATGCCGACCACGAGGGCCACCAGCACCTGCCAGCCGGCGAGGCCGAGTGCGAAGAGCGAGCCGGCGGTGACGTAGCCGCCGACGCTGTGCACGTCGGACATCCAGAACGCGAAGATGTTGTAGCTCGACCAGCGCTGCTTGACGAGCGGGGCGAGGTCCTCGTTGGCGAGGCGGTCGTCGTAGCCGGGCTTGACGAGCGAGGGGCCGGCGAGCCCGGCGCTCTCGGCCGGCGGCGCGGTCGACGGGTCGATGCGGGGTGCAGTGGCGCGGTCGGTCATGGTGGATCCACCTCTCGGGCGGGCGTGCGCGGGTGGGCGCACGGAGCGGATGTGTCAGGGTGGTCGAGGCGGTCGGCCGTGGCGATCGGCCGCCTCCGCGCGAGCGGTGGGCTGTCGGATCGTGTGAAGTGATGACTTCACACGGGAGAACCTAGGGCTCCGCCGGGCCGCGTTCGTTTCGCCCCCGTTACAGCTGTGTGACGATCACCGAGGAGAGGACGGCGTCCCGCATGCCCACCGACGAGACCGCCCGGGATTCCGGGGTCTCCGCGGCTCCGGACGCCGTCGCCGCGCTCCCCGGGGCGGTCGGCGAAGGCGTCGGCGCGCGCCTGCGCGAGCTGCGTCTCGCGTCAGGGATGTCGCTGCGCGCGCTCGCCCGCGAGCTCGGCATCTCGGCCAGCGCCGTCTCGCAGATCGAGCGGGGAGCGATGCAGCCGTCGGTCGGGCGCCTCATCGCGATGGTCGGCGCTCTCGGCGTCCCGCTCTCCGCCGTCTTCGACGAGACCGCCGCCGGCGGCGCGGCGGCCGGTGGGCCGGGCGCGCCGAGCGGCGGAGAGGACCCGGGGGCGACGACGGCCGTGGTCCGCGCGGGCGAGGTCGCTCCCGTCCTCCTCGAGGGCGGCGTGCTCTTCCGCCGGCTGGCGCCGCAGCCCGTCGACGCGGTCGACTTCTTCGAGTCGACCTATCCGCCGGGGGCGACCTCGACCGCGCAGCGCCGGTTCCTGCGCCACGACGGGATCGAGATCGGGACCGTCACGCTCGGCGAGCTCACCGTCGAGTTCGAGGACGAGACCGTGGTCCTCGCGGCGGGGGACGCGATCACGTTCCCCTGCGAGCGCGGTCATCGGATGATCAACCGCGGCGCCACGACGGCCGTCGCGACCTGGCTGATCGTCCACCGCTGACGCGGCCCGTGGGGCCGCCATCCCGGTATGGCACAGTGACAGCATTCCTCCACAGGGGGGAGGTGCCGGGTGCCTGTCCACATCCCCGGGGGATCCGGTCGGCGGGCCCGCCGCGATGTCGGTGCCGCCTGGTGTGCTGTGCGCCTCGAACGATTGGTGCGGAACATGGACGGACGACAGAACAGGCGAGACGACGACGGATGCCCCCGCTGGTGCGCGGGGGAGCACGACGAGATCGAGTGCCCCGAGGAGCGGCTGCACCGCTCCCGGGCGCAGTCGCTCCCGCTCGTGCTCTGGTGCGGTGAGGGTGCGCCGGGCGAGCCCGTCGCCGCCGTCGTGCACGTCTCGCTGTGCCGGCCCGGCGGCCGGGGCGAGGAGCGGCTGCGCCTCGAATCCGACGGGCTCGGCGCGGTGGACCTCGATCTCAGCGCGGCGGCGCGGCTGGCGCGCGGCGTCGAGGCGACGCTGCGGCTACTCGGTCCCGGCGGCGCCGGATGAGCGGGGCGGGTTCGGCGGCAGCAGGTCGGAGAGCTCGATGTCGAGGGCCTCGCAGAGGGCGAAGAGCGTCTTCAGCTGCGGGTTCGCGGGCGAGCCCGGCTTCGACTCGCCCTTCTCGAACTTCTGGTAGGTGTAGCCCGCCAGTCCGGCGGCGTGGGCGATGCGCTCCTGGCTCTCGCCCTTGGCCATCCGGGCGCGGTGGAGGTTCGTGCCGAGCTCGCGGGCGTAGGTCATCCAGTCGCGTTCGGGGTCAGGTGTGGACATGCTCGCCAGCTTCGGAGAAGAATCGTCCGCGGTCACCCATACGCGCGTGGGTAATTGCCGATGGTCATACGTGCATGACCCTCGTCGAGGGGGAGGGGCCTCGGAGGGCGCCGGGGACCCCGGAGGCCTCCGAGGCCAGCGCCTAAGATGGCCGGGTGCCAGTGAACCCCGACCTCACCGAGCGCGTGTTCGCGCCGACGGAGCCCTACCAGGTGGGCCGCGAGAAGGTGCGCGAGTTCGCGCGCGCCGTCTCAGCCGAGTCCCCTCTCCACCTCGACCCCGCGGCCGCGCGCCGTGCCGGCTACCGCGACGTCGTCGCCCCGCCGACCTTCGCCGTGGTGGTGCAGGAGCTCACCCTCGCCCAGCTGCTCGCCGCTCCGGACGCCGGCATCGACTTCAGCCGGGTCGTCCACGGCGACCAGCGCTTCAGCTACTCGCGCCCCATCGTCGCGGGCGACGAGCTGACCGCGACCCTCTCGGTCGCGAGCATCAAGCAGCTCGGCGCGCACTCGATGATCACCACGCAGTCGACCATCGTCGACGCCGACGGCGCCCACGTCGTCACCGCCCTGTCCACCCTCGTCGTCAGGGGAGACGAATGAGCGCCGAGCGCCCCGTCCTGTCCGAGCTCACCGTCGGCGACGTCGTCGGCGAGCGGCGCTTCCACCTCGAGCGCGGCTCGCTCGTGCGCTACGCGGGTGCGTCGGGCGACTTCAACCCGATCCACTACCGCGACGACGTCGCGGCCGAGGTCGGGCTGCCCGGCGTGCTCGCCCACGGCATGCTGACGATGGGCACCGCCGTGCAGGTCGTCGTCGACTGGGTCGGCGATCCCGGCCGTGTGGTCGACTACCAGGTCCGCTTCACGCGGCCCGTCGTCGTCGACCCCAAGGAGGGCGCCGAGCTCGACGTCGTCGCGAAGATCGGCGCGATCGACGCCGAGGCGGGCATCGCCCGGGTCGACCTCGCGGTGACCTTCGACGGCCAGGCCGTGCTCGGCAAGGCCCAGGCGCGCGTCTCCCTGGCCTGATCGCCCGATGACGACTCCCGCCCTCTCCTCTCTCACGACGCTGCGCGTCGGCGGGGCGCCCGAGCGCCTGCTCGAGCCGGCCACCGAGGCCGAGCTGGTCGCCGCCCTCCGCGAGGTGTGGGCCGACGACGAGCCCTGGCTGCTGCTCGGCGGCGGCTCCAACCTCCTCGTCGGCGACGACGGAGTCGAGGGGACCGTGGTGCGCGTGCGCACGACCGGGATCGAGCGGCTCGAGACGGACCGGCCCGGCGCGGTCCACCTCCGCGTGCAGGCGGGCGAGTCGTGGGACGGCCTGGTCGCCGCCACCGTCGAGCGCGGCTGGGCGGGACTCGAGGCGCTCAGCGGCATCCCCGGGACGGTCGGCGCGTCACCGGTGCAGAACATCGGCGCCTACGGCCAGGAGCTCTCCGACACCCTCGTCGCGGTCGACTTCCTCGACGAGGGCGCGCAGGAGCCCGTGCGGCTGACGGCGGCCGAGCTCGAGCTGGGCTACCGGACCTCCGCCGTCAAGCAGGGTCGACGCGGCGCCGTCCTCGCCGTCGAGTTCGCCCTCGAGGACGTCGGCGGAGCGGGCCTCGGTGCTCCCGTCGCCTACGGTCAGCTCGCGAGTGCGCTCGGCGTCGAGCTGGGCGACCGCGTGCCGCTCGCCGAGGTGCGCGCGAGCGTGCTGCGGCTGCGCGGCGCGAAGGGGATGGTGCTCGATCCGGACGATCCGGACACCGCCAGCGCCGGCTCCTTCTTCACCAACCCGATCGTCACCGTCGCGGCCGCGAGCGGACTGCCGCCGACCGCGCCGCGCTGGCCGGAGACGCCGGCGAGCGAGGCCCCGCTGGTGACCGCCCTCGCCGACGTCGAGGCGGGGGCGCCGATCCGGCTGCCCGCCCCGACCTCGCCCGACGCGCTGGTCAAGCTCAGCGCCGCCTGGCTCATCGAGCACGCCGGGATCGCCCGCGGCTTCTCGCTCCCGGGCTCGCGCGCCGCGGTGTCGAGCAAGCACACCCTCGCACTCACGAACCGCGGCGGAGCGACCGCCGAGCAGATCGCCGAGCTCGCCCGCTACGTGCAGGGCCGCGTGCTCGCCGAGTTCGGCATCCTCCTGCACCCCGAGCCCGTGGTGGTCGGCACCACCGTCTGACGCCGCGCGCCACGGACCCTGCGTCGCACGCCCCCGCCCTGCGGTGAACGGCGGGTCTCGATACGCCCCTGCGGGGCTGCTCGACCAACATGATGATCGCCCTCGTCGAGCGGCGCTCTCATGCTGATCGAGTAGCCCGCGGAGCGGGCGTATCGAGATCCACCGGCGTCAGGACGATGGTCTGCAGACCCGTCCTGCTGGCGCCGCCGGGTCTCGATACGCCCCTGCGGGGCTACTCGACCACCATGATGATCGCCCTCGTCGAGCGGCCCTCTCATGCTGATCGAGTAGCCCGCGAAGCGGGCGTATCGAGATCCACCGGCGTCAGGACGATGGTCTGCAGACCCGTCCTGCTGGCGCCGCCGGGTCTCGACACGCCCCTGCGGGGCTGCTCGACCAGCATGTGGGCGTCAGGCGTCGCGGCGGATCCAACGGAAGGTGAGGCGGCTCGCGATCAGGCCCAGCACCAGCCAGATGCCGAGGGCGATCGCGACCCCGGTCAGGTCCCAGTCGCCGTTGACCTCGGCCTGCTCGAAGTCGGCCGGCAGGAAGACCGCCCGCATGCCCTGCGCGATCCACTTGAGCGGGAAGACGCTCGCGATCGTCTGCAGCCAGTCCGGCAGGGTCGTGAAGGAGAGGTACGACCCGGAGACGAACTGCAGCACGAGCAGCGGCGGGACGATGACTGCCGTCGCGCTCTTCCCGGTGCGGGGGAGGGCGGAGACCGCGATGCCCAGGATCGCCGAGGTCGCCACTCCGGCCAGATAGATCCAGGCGAAGGTCGCCCAGCGACCGCCGTCGGTCGGCAGCGGCACCGAGAACACGGTCGCGGCGACCGCGAGCAGCAGCCCCGTCTGCGCGACGCTCGTCACGAGCACCTGGCCGAACTTGCCGAGGAAGTAGCTCAGGACGGGCAGCGGTGCTCCGGCGAGGCGCTTGAGCGTGCCGTCGCCGCGCTCGATGGCGATGTCGACGCCGAGGTTCTGCACCCCGGAGAGCAGGATGCCCGCCGCCGCGAGTCCCGGCACGTAGTACTCGGCCATGCTGATGCCCGGGTCCTGCGGGTTCGCCTGCATCACCGCGCCGTCTCCGAACGCGACCGAGAAGATCGCGAGCAGCAGCACCGGGAAGAGGAAGGTGAAGAACACCTGGTCCGGCGCGCGGAAGTACGAGCGCACCTCGTAGCGGGCGCGGGCGGCGCCGAGCCGGAGGGTTCGGCCGACACCGGTGCGCAGCGCGGGGCGGGGGGCGGCGACGGCGCTCATGCCGGCTCTCCGATCACATCGAGGGCGGTGTCTCCGGCGCGGTCGTCGCGGATGAGGTCCAGATAGATGTCCTCGAGGCTGGGCCGGAGGACCTCGAGGGCCGTCGGCTCGCCGAGGCGGGCGCTCAGCTCGGCGACCACGCGGGCCGGCTCCGTGGTGCGGAGGCGACGCCGCGTGCCGTCCTCCTGCCACTGGACGATCGGCACGCGGGCCTCCTCGCCGCCGATCTCGTCCATCCGCCCGATCGCGAGGAGGCGGCCGCCCGCGATGACCGCGGCCCGGTCGGCGAGGTGCGCGGCCTCGTCGAGGTAGTGCGTGGTGAGCAGGATGGTCGTGCCCTCGCTCTTGAGCAGTGCGACCAGGTCCCAGAACGCGTGGCGCGCCTCCGGGTCGAAGCCGGTCGTCGGCTCGTCGAGGAACACCAGCTCCGGACGGCCCACGATGCCCAGCGCCACGTCGACGCGGCGGCGCTGCCCGCCGGAGAGCTTGCCGATCCGCGAGCGCGCCTTCGCCGTGAGGCCGACCGCCTCGATCGTCTCGTCGACGTCGCGCGGGCTCGGGTAGAGGCTCGCGAAGTGGGCGATCTGCTCCCGGACCGTGGCGTTGCCCGATTCGCCGCTGGACTGCAGCACGATCCCGAGCCGCGACTTCCAGGCGAGGTCGCCGTGCCGCGGATCGACGCCGAGCACCGACGCCTCGCCGCCCGAGCGGTCGCGGTAGCCCTCGAGGATCTCGATCGTCGTCGACTTGCCCGCCCCGTTGGGCCCGAGCAGCGCGAACGTCTCGCCGCGCGCGATCTCGAACGACACCCCGGTGAGGGCGGGCGCACCCCCGTAGTCCTTCCGCAGGTCACGGACACGAACGGCGTCGTCAGGCGTCATCCCCCCAGCGTGCCCTGTCCCACCCCCGGATCACAGTCATCCGCCCCCACGAGATGCCACTTGCGCCCAAACCCTTCGGCGTGTCACGCCCACAACTGGCATCTCGCGACCCCGGATTCAGGCTCCTGGACTGCAGGGTCGAGCGCAACCGGCGATTCGCGTGCCAGCGAATCGTCGTGCGTGGACGCGAGACGCTCTGCGGAACGCATCCACCTCAGGAAGCCGACCGCGGCTGATCGACGACGAAGGAGGAGATCAGCTCAGCAACACCGTCGACTGCGGCTGATCGACGACGAAGGAGGAGATCAGCTCAACGAAACAGCGCTTGAAGGCGCTTCGCGCCTTCAAGCAAGGCGTCGTCGCCGAGCGCGTAGGAGAGGCGGAGGTAGCCGCTGGGTCCGAAGGCCTCGCCGGGGACGGTGGCGACCTCGGCCTTCTCGAGGATGAGGTCGGCGAGCTCCAGCGAGGTGGTCGGCGTGACGCCGTCCCACTCGCGGTTCAGCAGTCCGCGGACGTCCGGGTACACGTAGAACGCGCCACCGGGGGTCGGGCAGTCGACGCCGTCGATGGCGTTCAGCGCGTCGACGATCGCACGGCGGCGGCGGTCGAAGGCGAGGCGCATCTCCTCGGCGGGCTCCTGCGGGCCGGTGAGGGCGGCGATCGCGGCGCGCTGCGAGATGTTCGAGACGTTGCTCGAGAGGTGGGACTGCAGGTTCGAGGCGCCCTTGATCGCGTCGGCGGGGCCGACCATCCAGCCCACGCGCCAGCCGGTCATCGCGTAGGTCTTGGCGACTCCGTTGACGAGGATCGTGCGGTCGCGCAGGGCGGGAACGGCCTCGACGATCGACGTGGCGCGGGTGAGCGGGCTCGCGTCGTCCTGGCCCTCGGCCGCGTAGACCAGGTTCTGGTAGATCTCGTCGGCGATCACCCAGAGGCCGTGCTCCTCGGCCCACTCGCCGATCTCGCGGGTCTGCTCGGCGGAGTAGACCGCGCCGGTGGGGTTCGAGGGGGAGACGAAGAGGAGGACCTTGGTGCGCTCGGTGCGCGCCGCCTCGAGCTGCCCGACGGTGACGAGGTAGCCCTGGTCGGCCCCGGCGAAGACGTCGACCTGGACGCCGCCGGCGAGCTTGATGGCCTCGGGGTAGGTGGTCCAGTAGGGGGTCGGGACGAGCACCTCGTCGCCGTCGTCGAGCAGGGTCTGGAACGCCTGGTAGACGGCCTGCTTGCCGCCGTTGGTGACGACGACCTGCGACGCCTCGACGGCCCAGCCGGAGTCGCGCGCGGTCTTCTCGGCGATGGCCTCACGGAGGTCGGGCAGACCGGCCGCCGGCGTGTACCGGTAGTTCCTCGGGTCGAGCACCGCGGCCGACGCGGCTTCGACGATGTGCTGCGGCGTGGTGAAGTCGGGCTCGCCCGCGGCGTAGGAGATCACCGGCCGCCCCTGGGCCTGGAGGGCCTTCGCCTTCGCGTCGACCTTGAGGGTCGCGGACTCGGCGATGGCGGCGATGCGGGCGGAGATGCGCGTGGTGGAGGACACGACGGCCAGCGTATCGCGCGGGCGCAGGGGCCTCCAGGCGACGGGTCGCGCCCGGCTGGACACGTCCAGCGGGTCCACGTACACTCGTCTGCGGTAGTCGAACGCTGCCAGGATTCACAGCGCCCGAGGCGGTTGCTGAGGCTCCCGAAGACGTTCGACTCCTCCTCGGATGCTTGCAACGGCATCCATAGGGCGGTGGCTCAATTGGTAGAGCAGCGGTCTCCAAAACCGCAGGTTGCAGGTTCGAGCCCTGTCCGCCCTGCACATCGATGCCCGTCGCACGCGGTCCCCGCGATGCAGCGGTCATCGGTCCAGGACCGCCCACGGGCGGTCGGCCACACCGGAGGTTCCGGTGCGGGAAAGGTGCGTGCAGGTGGCCGGGAAAGCAGTCGACGAGCCGAGCGAGGACGTCGTCGCGATCGCCAATCAGCAGCGCGAGGCGCGGCGCAGTCCGTTCGCGCGCATCGCCCTCTTCATCCGGCAGGTCATCGCCGAGCTGAAGAAGGTCGTCACACCGACGCGCAAGGAGCTCGGCAACTACGTCGTCGTGGTCCTGATCTTCGTCGTGATCATGATGGCGCTGGTGTCGCTGCTGGACTGGGTGTTCGCGCTCGCCGTGACCTACGTGTTCGGCACACCGGCGTCCTGACCCCCGCCACCCGACCCGGGAGCGTCCCGTCCGCACGAGCGGGGGACGCCGACGGCAGCGGCACGCGAATCCCGACGGGACGCGGCCGATCGATCGAGAGAGAGTTACGAGTGTCTGACAGAAACCGCGACGACGTCGACTGGGCCACCGCCGCCGAGCAGTCGTCCGAGGTCGACGAGGTTCAGGAGGGCGACACCCAGATCCAGGCTGAGGACGCCGTCGAGCCCGCCGAGGAGGGCGCCCTGAGCGTCATCGACGAGAACGAGTCCGAGGACGACCTCGCGTCGGACCTCGAGGCCGCGCTCGACGCGATCGGCTCCGTGGACGACCCCGAGGCCGACTCGGCCGTCGACGAGGCCGCGCACATCGACACCGTCGAGGAGGCCGAAGCGGCCCTCGAGGCCGTCGAGGACGAGGCCGAGGTCGCCGCGGAGGACGCGGAGGCCGAGGGCGAGGACCTCGCCGACATCGACCCGTACGAGGCGTTCCGCGCCGAGCTGCGCGGCAAGATGGGCAAGTGGTACGTCATCCACTCCTACGCGGGCTTCGAGAAGCGCGTGAAGTCGAACATCGAGAACCGCAAGGTCTCCCTCGAGGCCGAGGACTACATCTTCGAGGTCCAGGTCCCGATGGAGGACGTGGTCGAGATCAAGAACGGCCAGCGCAAGATGGTCACCCGCGTGCGCATCCCCGGCTACGTGCTGGTGCGCATGGACCTCAACGAGGACTCGTGGTCGGTCGTCCGCCACACGCCGGGCGTCACCGGCTTCGTGGGCAACGCCCACAACCCGACGCCGCTGCGCTTCGAGGAGGCCTTCACGATGCTGAAGAGCCTGGTCGAGATCAAGGAGGTCGCGCCGTCCAAGACGGCCGGCGTCAAGGGTCAGAAGCAGGCGCAGCGCGTGCTACCCGCCGAGGTCGACTTCGAGATCGGCGAGACCATCACGATCAAGGAGGGCTCGTTCGCGGGTCTTCCCGGCTCGATCAGCGAGATCAAGCCCGAGAGCGGCAAGCTCACGGTCCTCGTCTCGCTCTTCGAGCGCGAGACCCCGGTCGAGCTGTCGTTCGACCAGGTCACCAAGCTCTGACGACGGACCCCCGTCCGGCCGAGGCCCTTCCCGCACTGTCGGGGAGGGCCGCGGCCGTGTAAGCTCGTACGGGTTTTCGTGTCGGCGCCCGTCCGCGTGCGCGCCGACCGACCCTCCTCCACCGCGATCCGGCTCCGTCGGATGCGCGGGAGAGCGGCCGGGAGCCCCCGACCGCTCGAACCCTGAGAAAAGGAATCCTGAATGGCCCCCAAGAAGAAGGTCACCGGCCTGATCAAGCTCCAGATCAAGGCGGGCGCCGCGAACCCGGCCCCCCCGATCGGTCCGGCGCTCGGTCAGCACGGCGTCAACATCATGGAGTTCTGCAAGGCGTACAACGCGCAGACCGAGTCGCAGCGCGGCAACGTCATCCCCGTCGAGATCACCGTCTACGAGGACCGCTCGTTCACCTTCATCCTGAAGACCCCGCCCGCGGCGGAGCTCATCAAGAAGGCCGCCGGCGTCGCCAAGGGCTCGTCGACCCCGCACACCGTGAAGGTCGCGAAGCTCACCATGGCGCAGGTCCGCGAGATCGCCGAGGCGAAGCAGACCGACCTCAACGCGAACGACATCGAGGCCGCCTCGAAGATCATCGCCGGCACGGCTCGCTCGATGGGCATCACGGTCGAGGGCTAGTCCCTCCGCCTTTCCAGAACTCACACCGTGGGAGAGCCCGCCAGGCTCTAGAACCACATTCTCGTTTCAAGGAGAAACAACATGGCACAGAAGTCGAAGGCCTACCGGGCCGCCGCCGCCAAGCTCGAAGAGGGCAAGTTCTACACCGCCGACGAGGCCGTCGCGCTCGCGCGCGAGACCGGCTCCGCGAAGTTCAACAGCACCGTCGAGGTCGCGCTCAAGCTCGGGGTCGACCCGCGCAAGGCCGACCAGATGGTCCGCGGCACGGTCATCCTGCCGCACGGCACGGGCAAGACCGCCCGCGTCATCGTGTTCGCGACCGGTCCGGCCGCTGAGGCCGCGATCGCCGCGGGCGCCGACGAGGTCGGCGGCGCCGAGCTCATCGAGAAGGTCGCCGGCGGCTACACCTCGTTCGACTCCGCGGTCTCGACCCCGGAGCTCATGGGCCAGGTCGGCCGTCTCGGAAAGGTGCTCGGCCCCCGCGGCCTCATGCCCAACCCGAAGACCGGCACCGTGACCCCGGACGTGGCTCGCGCCGTGACCGAGATCAAGGGCGGAAAGATCGAGTTCCGCGTCGACAAGCACGCCAACGTGCACCTCGTCGTCGGCAAGGCCGCCTTCACGGAGGAGCAGCTCCAGGAGAACTTCAAGACGGCTCTCGACGAGATCGTCCGCCTGAAGCCGTCCTCCTCGAAGGGCCGCTACATCCAGAAGGCCGCCGTCTCGACGACCTTCGGCCCCGGCATCCCGCTGGATGTCAACGTCCTGGCCTGAGCCTCGGCACAGCACTGAGCTGCGCAAGCAGTGACGGGAGGGGATCCGCTTCGGCGGGTCCCCTCCTTCGTCGTCCAGGGGGAGCCGCGCTCGCCGGGCATACTGAACGGCGTGTCCGACTCCCTGCCCCCGAGCACCGACCCCGTGACCGTCCGCCGCGCCTCGGCTGCTGACGCCGAGGAGCTCGCCGCGGTCGCCGCCGCGACCTTCCCGCTCGCCTGCCCGCCGCACGTCACCGAGGAGGCGAAGGCGGACTTCATCCGCACCGTGCTGTCGGTCGAGCGCTTCCGCGGCTACCTCGCCGATCCCGGCCGCGTGCTGTTCCTGGCGGAGGACGACTCCGGGGCGCTCGGCTACACGATGCTCGTGCGGGGCGAGCCGTCCGACCCCGAGGCGGCAGTCGCGGTCACGGTCCGGCCGACGGTCGAGCTGAGCAAGTGCTACGCGCTGCCCGACCGGCACGGCTCGGGGATCGCGGCGCGGCTGATGGCCGCGACCCTCGACGAGGCACGCGCGATCGGCGCCCTCAGCGTCTGGCTCGGCGTGAACCAGGAGAACGAGCGGGCGCGCCGCTTCTACGCGAAGCACGGCTTCGAGGTCGTCGGCGTCCGGCACTTCCTCGTCGGCGGCCGCCTCGAGGAGGACTTCGTCCTCGAGCGCCCCCTGCCCTGACACCCTGCTCCCCTTCGCGAGATGCCACTTGTGCACGCCCGACACGGCGTGTCGCGTGCACAAGTGGCATCTCGCGGGAGGGGAGGGGGTCAGCCCTCGGCGACGGTGAGGACGAGCTTGCCGCGGGTGTGGCCGGTCTCGAGCTGCGCGTGCGCGGCGCCGGCGGCGGAGAGCGGGAAGACACCGTCGATGAAGACGCGGACGTCGCCGGACTCCAGCAGGCGCGAGACGACGCCGAGCGTCGCGCCGTCGGGGGCGACGCGGAAGGTGGAGGCGCGGACTCCCGCGGCCGCCGCCTCCTCGAAGAACTCCGGCCAGCTGCCGGTCGGCGCGTTGACGATCAGCCCACCGGGGCGCAGCACCGACAGGGAGCGGGAGCCCGTGCTGTCGTGCACGTTGCCGACGAGGTCGATCACCACGTCGACGCCGGACAGCAGCTCGTCGAAGCGCTCCGCGGTGTGGTCGATGACCTGATCGGCGCCGAGCTCGCGCAGCCACTGCAGGTTGCGGGTCGAGCCGGTCGCGATCACCGACGCGCCGAAGTAGGCGGCGAACTGCACGGCGAAGTGACCGACGCCGCCCGACCCGGCGTGGATCAGGATCCGCTGGCCCTCGTGCGCCTTCGCCAGCTCGACGACCATGCCCCAGGCGGTCAGCGCGGCGAGCGGCACCCCCGCCGCCTCGACGTGCGAGAGCGTCGACGGCTTGCGGGCCAGCGAGACGCTCGGGACGCTGACGTACTCGGCGTAGGAGCCGGAGTAGCGCGGCACCATCACGAAGCCGTAGACCTCGTCACCGGGGCGCAGCGGGTGCGCCGGGTAGGGGCTCGAGACGACGATGCCGGAGAAGTCGTGGCCGAGCACCGCCGGGTAGGAGGGGATCTGCGCGGCGACTCCCTTGCCCGCGCGCGTCTTCACATCGAGCGGGTTCACTCCCGCCGCGATCACCTTGACGGCGAACTCGGCGTTGATCGCGGTCGGCGTGGGCACCGTCGCCAGGTGGAGGACCGAGCAGTCGCCCGGGGCGTCGATGACCGCCGCCGTCATCGTCTCGGGGAGCACCACCTCCTCCGGGATGTCGCCGATCGCGAGGCCGTGGCCGAGCGCGCTGTTGTGCATCATCGCCCTTTCCTGATCCGGCGCCGGTGGTCCTTCGAGCAGGCGGGAGGCGGCTGTCCGCCCCGACCGACCCCGCTTCCGCGCGCCGCGTTCAGTCAAGCCCGGTAATGAGTCCGGGCTGTTTCGGCGGTGTCACCCCTCGGAGAAGAAAGCCTTCCTGTCCCCCGTACGGGAGGGGAGGGCGGCGACCTTGTCCTCGGATGGCGCTCCCTGTGCCGTCTGGCACCATGAAGGGGTGCGACGACGAGCGAACGGCCCCCTTCTCGTGGTGGGCGCGCTCCTGGTCCTCGCGGGACTCGCCCTGCTGCTCGCCGCCCGCTTCAGCATCGGCACCAGCCGCTGGGTCTACGTCAGCGAGATGGGCGCGCCGGACCTGCCGACCGCCGGGACGTTCCGCATCGCCCTGCTGCTGGTCGCGGCGGGCGGCGTCGCGATCGCGATCGGCGCGCGAGCGGTGCGGACGCGGCTGCTGCCCGGCTTCCGGCCCGCGCTGGCGATCCTCCTCGCCGCGCTGTGCTTCGCGCTCGCCTCGCAGGTGACCTGCTCGGCGGGCTGCCCGCTTCCGGTCGGACCGCGGTTCAGCTGGCAGGACCTGATCCACACCTCCGCCGCGGTGCTCGGCTTCTCCGCGGCGTGCCTGGCGATGCTGCAGCTCGCCACGGCGCGGGAGCGGCCCAGGGTCGCCCGGCTCTCGCTGGTCGCGGGCGTCGCGGTGGCCCTGGTGGCCGGGACCGGCGCGATCTTCTCGCTGCTGCGGCTGTGGCTGGGAGTCGGCGGCACCCTCGAGTTCGTCGCGACGGCGATCGCGGTGCTCTGGCTGGCCGTCGTCGGGCTCGTCCTCGCTGGCGAGGAGTTGAAGGGTGGGCTCGCTGGCGAGGAGTTCAAGGGTGGGCTGGCGGACGAGGAGCTCAGCGGCCGAGCCACTCCCGGACGTGACCGCGGATCCGCTCCTGCTGCTGCGCCAGACCGGCGTCCCGCGACGGGACCTGCTCGAGGTCTGCGTCCGGAAGAGCCCTAGCCCACTGCTCGGCGACCGCCACCGGGTGCACCGGGTCGCGGTCGGCCGCGATCACGAGCGTGCGCGCGATGACCTCGCCGAGCTCGCCGGAGTCGCGGTAGGCGGCGTTGCGCGGGATCTCGGCCAGGCGGACCGCGCGCTCCTGCGCCTGCGGCGAGCGGAACTGCAGGCAGAGCGCCTCCGCCGACGCGGGCGACACCCGGGCCGCGCGCTCGAAGAGGCCGGAGGCGCGGAAGAGCCGCTCGCCGCGCTTGGCGCCGTGGTCGTGCAGCAGCTGCGCGATGACGGGGAAGACCGTGAGGTTGTCCGGCAGCGGCTCCGCGGTGAAGGCGGGGCGGACGAACACGGCGCGGTCGATCGGCAGCACCTTCCGGCTGGCGAGCCGCAGGGCGATCGCGGCGCCCATCGAGATGCCGAGGACGGTGAGCGGCTTGTGCGCGGCTCCGGCCCGGATCACGTGCTCGGTGACCTCGTCGGCCAGGGCGTCGAGCGAGAAGTCGGCGGCGCCGCCGATCAGCTCGGAGGAGCCGTGGGCCCGGACGTCCGGCGCGATGACCTCGGTGCCGGCCGGCAGGGCCGCGCGCAGGAGGCCGAGCGGCTGGGAGCGGTCGCCGCCCAGGCCGTGCAGGAGCAGGGCGGTCACCGCCGGCCCGCGCGCGTTCTCTCGTGCAGCTCGGCCATCAGCATGCCGGCGAGGCGGACCAGCACGTGGATCTCGTCCTCGTCGCGGTCGACCCAGCGGAACTCGGGGACGGCGTCGATCGGCACGAAGTCGCGGTGCTGCTCCCAGACGACGAGAGTGCGCTCGGCGCCGAGGACGTACTGCTGCCAGAAGACCTGGCGCAGGTAGTGGCGCGGGATGCTGCGCCACTGCTTCGAGGTCGTCTTGATCTCGCAGAGCTCGAGGCGGCCGTCCTCGCGGAGGCCGATGCCGTCGGGAGTGGCCAGGTGGCGGCGCTCCTGACTCGCGTGGAAGAGGGTGCTGCTCGGCTCGATGGCGTGCTCGCGGAGCACCCAGGCGGCGATCTCCGGCTCGCGGGCGCGGCCGTGGTCGGTGAAGGCGTTGCCGCTGAAGCTCGAGCCGTAGAGCTTGTCGAGCGCGGCGCGATCGATGGCCGCGGGGGAGGACAGGCGAGCGACGTCGGTCGCGGTGATGCCTCGCGAGCGGGCGCGCAGCCAGGCGACGCGGTCGGAGGAGTCGGCGACCACCCGGCGGAGGTGCGGCGGCTTCGCGTCCACGAAGACGGGTTGCGTCTCCCAGGGGAACGAGAGCTGCAGATCGGGCACCGATTCATTCTCTGCCTGTCGGGCCGTCCTGCCCAACCGGCACGCCGTCGGCGAGGGGAGGTCGAGGTGCGCGCGGAGCGGTCAGGCGCTGAGGAAGGCGTCGACCTCGGCGGGGGAGAGCAGGTGGCGGCGGACCATCAGGGCGGCGCCGCGGACGCCGCCGCCGGTGTCGCCGGAGGCCTGCACGATGTCGAGGGCGCGGGTCGCCAGAGGGAGGGAGCGGCGGTAGACCACCTCGCGGACGCCGGCGAGGACCTCGTGGCTCGCCTCCGCGATGCTGCCGCCGATGACGATGACGGAGGGGTTGAGCAGGTTGACGCAGGTCGCGAGCACCTCGCCGAGGTCGCGGCCGGCGGCGCGGGTCAGCTCGACGGTGGTCGGCTCGCCGGCGGTGAGCAGGGCGACGACGTCGGAGGTCCGGGCGACCGGGAGGCCGGCGGCGGTGTGCAGGCCTGCGGCGGTGAGGCGGCGGGCGATGGCCGAGCCGCTCGCGATCGCCTCGAGGTCGGCCTCGCCGCGGTCGCCGGGCACCTGCACGTGGCCGAGATCGCCCGCCGCGCCGAGGGCGCCGCGCTGGAGGGCGCCGCCGCTGACGATGCCGGCGCCGATTCCGGTGGAGACCTTCACGTAGAGGAGGTCGTCGACGTCGGCGTAGTGGGCGGCGTGCTCGCCGAGCGCGAGCAGGTTCACGTCGTTGTCGACGAGGACGGGGACGGCGAGGCGGCCCCCGACCGCGGCGGGGATGTCGAAGCGGTCCCAGCCGGGCATGATCGGCGGCTTCACCGGGCGGCCGGTCGCGTGCTCGACCGGCCCGGGGACGCCGACGCCGACGCCCGCGAGCGGACCGGCGCCGGGGGTCTTCGCGAGCAGCGCGTCGGCGACGTCGAGGGCGTGGCCGAGGACGACCTGCGGGCCGTCCGCGATCGCGATCGCCTCGCGCCGCTCGGCCAGGACGCGGCCGTCGAGGTCCGTCAGGGCGACGGTGGCGTGCGCGGCACCGAAGTCGATGACGAGGAGGCTGCGCGCGCGGGCGTCGAAGGCGACGCGGCCGGCCGGGCGCCCGCCGGAGGAGGGGGCGTCGTCGCGGCGGGCGACGAGACCCGTCGCGATCAGCGTGTCGAGCTGCGCGGAGACGGCGGCGCGGGGCAGGCCGGTCTCGGCGACGACGTCGGCCCGGGTGCGCGGCGCTCCGTCGGCGAGCAGGAGCAGCAGCTCGCCCACCGCGCTGATCGAGGAGCGGCGGCGCGGGGACATGGCTGGAGTCAACCACAGGGGGGTCGGCTTCTGCGCGTCGGGAGCACGCTTTCCCGCGCCGCGGCCCGGGGTTTTGCTTGGCGGGAAGCAAAAGTCCGCGTAGGGTCGGGGGACCAATGTTCGACGTCGATCAGGAGCACCCCCCGGTGGCCACACCCTCAGACCTCTCCGTCCAGCTCTACTCGGTCCGCGACGCGCTCGCGACGGACCTCCCCGGCGCGCTGGACCGGCTCGCCGGACTCGGCTTCGCGAAGGTCGAGCTGTTCGACCTGGTGAACCGCGCCGACGCGTACCGCTCCGCCCTCCCGGCCGCCGGCCTCACGGCGCCGAGCGCGCACGCCCGGCTGCTCGAGACCGGGGCGCCGGTCGAGGAGATCCTCGACATCGCCGCCTCGCTCGGGGTGCAGACCGTGATCGACCCGATGGTCGACCCGGAGCGCTGGACCAGCGCCGACGGCGTGAAGGCGATCGCCGACGAGCTCAACGCGCTCGTCGACTCCGCCGCCTCGCGCGGGCTGGTGCTCGGCTACCACAACCACGCCTTCGAGTTCGAGAACCGCGTCGACGGCCGCAGCGCCTTCGAGCACCTCGCGGGCCTCCTCGACCCGCGCATCGTCCTCGAGCTGGACACCTACTGGGCCGCGGTCGGCGGTGACGACCCGGTGGAGGTGCTCGGCCGACTCGGCGACGGGGTGCAGTTCCTGCACGTCAAGGACGGGCCGATCTCGAAGGAGACGTCCGAGCAGCTGCCCGCGGGCGAGGGAGCGATGGACGTCCCGGCGATCCTCGCCGCCGCCCCGCAGGCCCTGGCCGTCCTCGAGTTCGACGCCTACGCGGGCGACGTCTTCGAGGGCCTCGCCTCCGGCCTCCGCTACGTCTCGGAGCTCGGCGCATGAGCGGCGCGGGGCGCGTCGGCGTCGGCGTCATCGGCGCCGGCAACATCAGCACGCAGTACCTGACCAACCTCACCGTCTTCCCCGACCTCGAGGTGCTCTTCGTCGCCGACATCGACCTCGACCGCGCGAGGGCGCAGGCGGAGGCGTTCGGCGTGCCGGCCTCCGGCACGGTGGACGAGCTGCTCGCGCACCCCGGCATCGAGATCGTGGTGAACCTCACGATCCCGGCCGCGCACGTCGAGGTCGCGCGCAAGGCCGTCGAGGCGGGCAAGCACGTCTGGACCGAGAAGCCGTTCTCGCTCGACCGCGACAGCGGCGTCGAGCTGCTCGCGCTCGCGAAGGAGAAGGGGCTGCGCGTCGCGACGGCGCCCGACACCTTCCTCGGGGCCGGCCTGCAGACCGCGCAGCGCCTCATCGAGGGCGGAGCCATCGGCACGCCGCTCTCGGCGATCACGCTCTTCCAGGGCCCCGGCCCCGAGGGCTGGCACCCGAACCCCGAGTTCTTCTTCACCACCGGCGGCGGACCGCTGCTGGACATGGGGCCGTACTACATCACGACCCTCGTGCAGAACCTCGGCCCGGTCGAGAGCGTCACCGCGGTCTCCTCGCAGGCGCGGGCGACCCGCACGGTCGGCTCCGGCCCGCGCGAGGGCACCGAGTTCCCCGTGACGATCCCGACGCACATCGGCGGGCTCCTGCGCTTCGAGTCCGGCGCCTCGGCGCAGGGCGTCTGGAGCTTCGAGTCGAGCCTGCCGCGGATGGGCTTCGTCGAGATCAACGGCTCGGAGGGCACCCTCGTGCTCCCCGATCCGAACATGCACGACGGCGAGCTGACGCTGTACCGGCGCGGGGAGTCCGAGCCGGAGGTCGTCCAGGCGACCGGCTCGACCGCCTCGCGCGGCACCGGTGTGCTCGAGCTCGCGCGCGCGATCCGGGCCGACCGTCCCGAGGCGGCCTCGGGCGATCTGGCCTACCACGTGACCGACGTGATGCTGTCGCTGCTCGAGGCCGCCGAGACCGGCGAGAAGGTGCTCGTCGAGAGCACCGTCGCGCCTCGCCCCGCGCTGCCCGAGGACTGGGACCCGAGCGAAGCGACGCTCGTCTGATGGGCGGACCCCTGCGGGTCGGCGTGCTCGGCGGCGGCTTCATGGCCGCCGTGCACAGCCGGGCGGCCCGCAGCGCGGGCGCGGTGCTCGCGGGCATCGCCTCCTCCAGCCCGGCGAAGGGCGAGCGGGCGGCCGGCGAGCTCGGCTTCGAAGTCGCCTACGACGATGCGCGCGCGCTGATCGAGGACGACTCGATCGACGTGGTGCACGTCTGCACGCCGAACGGGACGCACGCCGAGCTCGCCCTCGCGGCGATCGCGGCGGGCAAGCACGTGGTCTGCGAGAAGCCGCTCGCGGCGACGACCGCGGAGGCGACCGCGCTCGTCGAGGCCGCCGCGGCCGCCGGAGTGGTCGCCACGGTGCCGTTCGCCTATCGCTTCCACCCGATGGTGCGCGAGGCGCGGGCGCGGGTCGCGGCCGGCGAGACCGGGCGGCTCGTGACGGTCCGCGGGAGCTATCTGCAGGACTGGCTGCTCGGCGCCTCCGACGACAACTGGCGGGTCGACCCGGCGGCGGGCGGGCGCTCGCGAGCCTTCGCCGACATCGGCTCGCACCTGGTCGATCTGCTCGAGTTCGTGACCGGCGAGCGGATCGCGGCGCTCGCCTCGCTCACGAGCACGGTGCATGCGGAGCGCGGCGGGCGTGTCGTGGAGACGGAGGATGCGGCCGGGGTGATCGTCCGCCTCGCGGGCGGCGCCGTCGGCACGCTGCTCGTCTCGCAGGTGACCGCCGGGCATCGCAACGAGCTGGTGCTCGAGGTCTCGGGGCTCGAGGAGTCGCTGCGGTTCGAGCAGGAGCTGCCCGAGACGCTGTGGGTCGGGCGGCGCGACAGCGCGACGCTCGTTCCGCGCGACGGATCGATCCTCCGCCCGGACGCCGCGCGGCTCTCGATCGTGCCGAGCGGGCATCCGATGGGCTACCAGGACGCGTTCACCGCGTTCGCCCGGGACACCTATGCCGCCGTCGCGGGTGCCGAGGTGGAGGGTCTGCCGACCTTCGCCGACGGCCTGCGCGCCGCTCGCATCACCGACGCCGTCCTCGACGCCTCGGCGGCGGGCGCCTGGGTGGACGTGCCGGCCTAGCCCCCTCCGCGAGATGCCACTTGTGCACGCCTTTCACGGCGTGTCGCGTGCACAAGTGGCATCTCGCGGGAGTCGGGCTTACGCGGACTCGGCGTCCTTGGCGGCGCGCTCGGACTTGAGGCGGGCCTGCTCGCGGCGGACCTCGGCGTAGGAGTTCTGCTCGACGCGGAGCCACTCGGGGACCTCGTCGAGGAGGGCCTGGATCTGCTCGGTGGTCAGTGCCTCGTCGATGCCGCCGCGGGCGAGGCCCGAGATCGAGACGTTGAGGCGCGAGGCGATGACGGGGCGCGGGTGCGGGCCGGTCTCGCGGAGCTTCGTCAGCCACTCGGGCGGGTTCGCGACGAGGTCGTCGTACTGCTCGCGGGTGATCGCCGACTCCTGGAACTCCTCCGGAGTCGCGGGGAGGAAGATCTGGAGCTTCTTCGCCGCGGTCGCAGCCTTCATCGTCTGTGTCGCCTTGGCCATGCGGCAACCCTACCGGTGGGCGCGCAGGACCTACCCTGGACGGATGAGCGACGAGCCGGACCCCCGCGAGCAGCCGGCACCCCGCGAGGACGCGGTGCTCGCCGAGGACACGGGCGAGGCGCTCGGGACGCCCGAGCCCGAGGAGGCCGAGGCGGAGGAGGTCGTCGAGCTCGAGGACGCCGAGCCCGAGGGTCCCGCGCTCCTGATCGCCCTGGTGCCCGGCGTCACGCCGACCAAGTGGACCCGCGTCTGGTCCGAGCGCCGCCCCGACCTGCGGCTCCGCGTGCTCCCGATCGCGGAGAGCGAGCAGGAGGAGGTGCTGCGCGACGGCCGCGCTCAGATCGTCTTCGTGCGCGGGGACGTGCGCAGCGACTCCGTCAGCTCGATCCTGCTCTACGAGGAGCAGCCCGTCGCGATCCTGCCCCGCGACCACCCGTTCGCCGACGCCGAGGAGATGGACGTCGCCGACCTCGCCGACGAGCACCTGCTGCAGGAGCCGGAGGCGGTGCCGGAGTGGGCGGTGCTCGCAGCGGAGATCGCCGACGGCACCCGCCGGGCGCTGCCGCGAATGGCCGGCCTCGACGACGCCGTCGAGCAGGTCGCGGCCGGAGTCGGCGTGCTGATCGTGCCGCAGTCGGTCGCCCGCGTGCACAGCCGGAAGGACGTGCGGGTCGTCCCCGTCACCGGCGTCGCGCCCACGAGCATCCGGCTCGCCTGGGCGACCGAGGGCAAGACCGACGACGTCGAGGACTTCATCGGCGTGGTCCGCGGCCGCAGCGCGAACACCACGCGCGGCACGGCGGCGACGCCGAAGGTCGAGTCGCGGGCGAAGGCGGCGAAGGCGAAGGCCCGCGAGGCGCGGGAGAAGGCCGAGAAGGCCGGCGGCGGGAAGAAGAAGCCGGCCCGCCCCGGCGGTACCGCGCGGCCGGCGGTGCGGCGGACCCGGAAGCCCCGTGGGCGCTGAACCCGACCGGGTTCCGCGCTGGAGCCTCCGGGCGGGGCGGCTCGAGGACGCCGGGGTGATCGCCGAGCTGCGCGCCGTGGTGATGCGGCCCGATCTCGAGCGGCTCGACCGCTACGACGAGCACCGGGTGCGGCACCGCTTCCTGGACGGCTACCGCCCCGAGCACACCCGCGTGATCGAGGCGGACGGCGGGCTCGTCGGCTGCATCGCGTCGCGCCTCGAGGACGACGCGGTCTGGATCGAGCACTTCTACCTCGCGACCGCCGCGCAGGGGCGCGGGATCGGCGGGGCGGTCCTCCGGCGGGTGATGCTCGAGGACGGGCGCGCCGACCGGCCCTTCCGCCTCGACGTGCTGCGGGGGAGCGCCGCGCGCCGGCTCTACGAGCGGCACGGCTTCCGCTGGGAGCGTCCCGAGGGGGAGTGGGACGAGATCCTGGTGGCGCCGCCGCTCGCTGCTGCCGTGGACTGACCGCGACTCCGGAGCACCTCCGGCTCGCGTGGTCGGCTCCGGCTCGCGGGAATCGGCCGTTCCGACGAGCCGGAGGAGGTTCCGCGTGCCGGAGGTCCATCGGTGGGTGTGCTCCCGGCCGGCGGGGCTAGGGTGCGCAGATGCCCACGAGCGATGAGACCTGGACCCTGGCCGACCACGATGTACCGGTGTACTGCAGCGGAGAGGGCGGGCGCGTCCTGATCCTGATCCACGAGGTGTGGGGAGTCGACGGCCACATCCGCTCGGTCGCCGACCGGTACGCGGCGGAGGGCTTCCGGGTCGTCGCGCCCGAGCTGCTCGCCGACAGCGGGCTGCTCGAGCAGCTCGAGACCGAGCAGCGCGCGGACTACGACCACCCCGTGCGCCGGCTGCCGCGCCAGGTGGAGCTGCGGACGTTCTTCGCCCCGGTGTTCACGCCGCAGCACGCGGTGCGGACGATCGCGATCCTCCGGGCGCTGGTCGAGCGGCTCCTGCGCGAGGAGGGGACGACGAGCGTCTCCGTCACCGGCTTCTGCTACGGCGGCACCTTCAGCTGGGCCCTCGCGCTCGCGGAGCCGCGCGTGGCCGCGGCGGTGCCGTTCTACGGGCACAACACGGCCTCGGCGGAGGAGCTCGGCTCGCTGAGCGTGCCGGTCCTCGCGTTCTACGGCGACCAGGACGCGCCGCTGATGGCGCAGGTCCCCGGGATCCGCGAGGCGACCGCGGGCAAGGACGTGGAGATCGTCGTGTACCCGGGAGCGGGGCACGCGTTCTTCAACGACGCGAACGAGGGCATGTACCGGGCGGACGCGGCGACCGACGCGTGGCCGCGTGCGCTGGCGTTCCTGCGGGAGCACGCGGGCTGAGGCGGGGCCTCAGCGGGAGGCGCGGCCGACCGAGGAGCAGGCGCTACTTGCTGGTCGAGTAGCGCGCAGCGCGTATCGAGACCCGCCGTTCGAACGGTGGTGGATCTCGATACGCCCGCTGCGCGGGCTACTCGATCAGCATGACTGCGCTGCATGACTGCGCTGCATGACTGTGCTGCATGATTGCGCTGCATGACTGCAGCTCCGCGCCTCGCATGCTGGTCGAGTAGCGCCGGAGGCGCGTATCGAGACCCGGCGTCGTCGGCGGTGGTGGATCTCGATACGCCCGCTGCGCGGGCTACTCGATCAGCATGGGCTCAGGCGACGTCGCGGACGTGGCCGGCCTTCAGGTGCAGGCGGCGCTGGGCGCGGCGGGCGACGGCGGAGTCGTGGGTGACGATGACGAGGGTGAGGCCGAGGTCCTTCCAGAGGGTCTCGAGCAGGGTCATGATGTCGTCGCGGGTGTCCTCGTCGAGGGCGCCGGTCGGCTCGTCGGCGAGGAGCACCGTCGGGTTCTTGACCAGTGCGCGGGCGATGGCGACGCGCTGCTGCTGACCGCCGGAGAGCTCGGCGGGCAGATGGTCGAGCCGGTCGGCGAGACCGACGGAGGCGAGGGCCGCCCGGGCCCGCTCGGCCCGCTCCGCCCGGGGGATGCGCTGGGGAGCGAGCGCCGTCTCCACGTTCTCGAGCGCGGTGAGCGTCGGGATCAGATTGAAGCTCTGGAAGACGATCCCCACCTCCCGCGCCCGAATCGCGGCGAGGCGCGCGTCGCCCGCCGAGGAGATCTCGTGCTCGCCGAGGACGACGGTGCCCGAGGTGGGCCGGTCCAGGGCGCCGAGCATCTGCAGCAGCGTCGACTTGCCGCCGCCGGTCGGGCCCTGGATCGCGACCATCTGCCCGTCCGGGATCGTGAGGGTGACGTCCTTCAGCGCGGTGACCGTCGTCTTCGCGCCGTCGTAGCTCTTGGTGACGTTCGTGAGGGTGTACATGCGGGTGTCCTTCCGGGGACGAGGAGTCGAGGAGTCGAGGAGTCGAGGGGGTCAGCCGACCGAGCGGAGCGCGGCCGCGGGGCGCAGACGCGAGGCGCGCCAGCCGCCGAGGGCTCCGGCGAGGAGTCCGCCGAGGACGGCGAGACCGACCGCGAGCAGGATCACCGGCACGGTGACGGGGAGCGAGAGCGCCACCTCGGTGGCCGCGGCGGTCTGCGCGGCGCCGGGGCCGCCTCCGCCGAAGCCGCCGCCGGGACCGCCGGCACCCATCGCCGAGGTGGTGGTGGAGGTGCCCGAGAGCGTCGGCGCGATCAGATTCACGATCGTGACGCCGACGAGCCCGAGGACGATGCCCGCGGCGCCGCCGATCAGACCCTGGACGACGGACTCGCCGGCCACCTGGCGGACGATCGCGCCGTTGCTCCAGCCGATCGCCTTGAGCGTGCCGAACTCGCGGGTGCGACGGGTGACGCCCGAGACGGTGAAGAGGATCGCGATCAGGAACGCGGCGGCGAGGACCAGCAGCGAGAGCCAGGTGCCGAGGTTCGCGACCAGGTCGCCCGCGGTGGAGAGCGAGCCGGAGACGCTCGAGGCGAGGTCGGCCTGCGTCGAGACGGTCGCGTCGGGCAGCGCGGTCTGCAGGGCGGTCTGGATCGAGGAGATGTCCTCGGAGGAGGCGGCCTGGACGTAGACGGAGGAGATCAGGCCGGCTTGGCCGGAGAGGGTCTGGGCGACGTCGAGCGGGATGTACGTGTCGGAGGCGGTGCTCGCGTCCGTGGAGTCGGTCGTGACGATGCCGATCACGCTGAAGGCGGTGCCGCCGATGTCGACGGTCGAGCCGACGGACAGCGAGGCCGTGGTCGCGTAGGAGGAGTCGACGACGACGACGTCCTGGCCCGCGTCGTCCGCGGTGAAGGTGCGGCCGTCGGTGAGGCTCACGTCGGCCAGGGGGCCGATCGCGGAGCCGGCCGGGTCGAGGCCGAGCACCGAGAAGGAGTCGACGCCGAAGGAGGAGCCCCCCGCGCCGTCCGCGCCGCCCGTGGGCGCCTCGCCGGCCGCCGGAGCGGTGCCTGCGGCGCCCTGACCCGCGGTGCCGCCGGTGCCGCTGGTGCCGCCCTGCTGGGCGGAGTCGGGCAGCTGTCCGCTGAAGGTCGTGTTGTTCAGCGCGAGGACGCCGATCGCGGCGGAGACGTCGGTCACGCCCTGCGCGGTGGCGACGGCCGAGGCGTCGAAGGTGGTCGTGCCGCGGTCGGCCTCGAGGCGCGACTGGCTGACGGAGGTGGTGCCGTCGTCGGTCGTCCCGTCGGTCGAGCCGAAGTCGAAGCGCTGGCCGGGGGCCTGCCCCTCCGTCGGGGCGACGGCGGCCTGGGTGACGGTGATGTCGGTGCCGACGCCGTAGACGGACTCGAGGACCGAGGCCTGGGCGCTGCGGACTCCGGCGGAGAACGAGGTGACGAGGATCACGAGGGCGATGGCGAGCGCCATTCCGGCGGCGATGATCATCGTCTGCCGGCGGCGGTTGGTCAGCTCTCGCCGGAGATAGGTGGCGAACATGGCGTCCTTCGGTCGGGGAGGCCGAGCGGTGGGGTCCGCTCGACGTCCCGACAGTAGGAACGCGCGCTATCCGTGCCGTTGCGGCGGGCTATCGGTCTCCGATGAGCCGCGGCGCTCCACCTCGGTGAGCGGGGCGGCTCCGCGGTGCGCCGCGGTCAGCTGGTGCTCGTCGTCCCCGCCGACCTCGGCGTGTTCGCGGTCCTGCTCAGCCGGACGGGCGGCAGGAGCTGCGCGACCAGACGGCGCGCGAGCTCGGCCCGGTGCTCGCCGAGGAGGCCGCGCGCGGCGTCCCGCTGCTCCGGACGCTCGAGGTGTTCCTCGACCAGGGCCGCCGGCCCACGGCGACCGCGTCGGCCCTGCGCGTGCACGTCAACACCGTCTACCAGCGGCTCACGGCGCTCGACCGGCTGCTCGGCCGGGAGTGGCGGGAGCGGGCGCTCGAGCTCCAGGTGCTGCTGCGGCTGCTGCGCGCGGCGGAGGACCTCGACGACGCCTGAGCCGGCGGCGGATCCGTCCGGGCCCGACAGCCGGGCGCGATTCCGCGACGCCTGATCGGGCCGCGCGGCGAGCCTGCTCCCGGCGGGTCGGACCGCGGGGGAGCGCTGGGCCGCGGGAGTGGGCGGCGGCGGCGCCCGGAACGGCGCGGAATCGGGTGTCCGACCTCAGAGGCCGCCTTCAGATTCCTCCCAGGATCGGGAAGAAGCGAAGGATCCTCGGCGGCTCCGGCGCTGTGGATCGAAAGGGGGACAGCTCTCTAGCTTTCCCCTTGTCCGGTCGCGGAGACTCCTCCGACGCACGGCTTCCGACCCCACTCCTCTCGAAAGGGAACCCGTGCCCGAGAACTCCATCTCCCGCCGAAACCTCGCCAAGACCGCTGCGTGGAGCGTGCCGGTCGTCGCCGTGGCCATCGCCACGCCCGCCGCCGCCGCGTCGAACGCGACCGTCGACATCGTCGTCTCGAAGAGCTGCGCGACCGTCGGTCTGCTCGGCACGTTCCCCGAGTTCACGATCTCCGCCGCCTCCGGGAACATCCCCGCGGGCACGACGTTCACGCTCTCCGGTCCGTCGCTCGCCAACGTCTCCCTCACCTCGACCGCCGCGACGGTCGGCGTGCTCGTCGGGACGAACCGCACGATCACCATCGGTGCGGCCACTCCTTCGGCGACCGTGAAGTTCACCGCTGCCCTCGGCGCTTTCGTCGCGACGAACTTCACCCTGTCCCTGGCCAGCCTCCCGGCCGGCTACACCGAGTCGAACGCCGGCAACAACTCCGCTACCGCGCGCCTCACCGGTCTCGGCAACCAGTTCATCGGCTTCACCGGCCTCTGCAACCTGCTGCCTCTCTGACCCCACCACCACAGGAGCGCCAGGACCGGTTCGGGGTCCTGGCGCTTCTGCGTTCCCGGACGCGCTCCCGCCGTCGTTCCCGTCCTCGGGGCTTCCCCCTGCCTCCCGCGCGGCCCTAGGCTCGCGCCACCCGGTACGAACCGATGGAGGCGCGATCATGACGGCGACCAGCGAGAAGACGGCACCTCCTGAGCTCAAGCGGGTCCTCGGCCCCAAGCTCCTCCTGCTGTTCGTGGTGGGGGACATCCTCGGCACCGGCATCTACGCGCTGACCGGGCAGGTCGCCTCGGAGGTGGGCGGTGCGGCCTGGCTGCCGTTCGTGATCGCCTTCGTCGTCGCGACGCTGACCGCCTGCTCCTACCTCGAGCTGGTGACCAAGTTCCCGCAGGCCGCCGGTGCCGCGCTCTACGCGCACAAGGCGTTCGGGATCCACTTCGTCACCTTCCTGGTCTGCTTCACGGTGATGGCGAGCGGGATCACCTCGGCCTCGGCCGCCTCCGGCGCGTTCGCGAGCAACTTCGCGATCGGCTTCGGCCTGGGCGACGGCGCGGGCACGCGGCTCAGCATCGCGCTGATCTTCATGGTCTGCATCGCGCTGGTGAACCTGCGCGGCGTCGCCGAGAGCGTCGGCCTCAACGTGGTGCTCACCCTGATCGAGCTGTCCGGTCTGCTGCTGGTGATCCTCGTCTGCTTCTTCGCGGTCTTCGGCGGCCAGGCCGACTTCTCCCGCGTCGTCGCGTTCGAGACGCCCGAGGACAAGTCGCTCCTGCTGGCGGTGAGCACCGCGACCTCGCTGGCCTTCTTCGCGATGGTCGGCTTCGAGGACTCGGTGAACATGGCGGAGGAGACCAAGGACCCGAGCCGCATCTTCCCGAAGGTGATGCTGACCGGTCTCGGCATCACCGCCGTCGTCTACGTGCTGGTCTCGACGCTCGCCGTCGCGATCGTGCCGATCGGCGAGCTGGCCGGCAACGACACCCCGCTCGTGACGGTCGTGGAGACGGCCGCGCCGGACTTCCCGATCTCGACGCTGCTGCCGTTCATCTCGCTCTTCGCCGTCGCGAACAGTGCGCTGATCAACATGATGATGGCCAGCCGACTGCTCTACGGGATGAGCAAGCAGGGCGTGCTGCCGCCGTTCCTGAAGAACGTGCTGGCCGGCCGGCGGACGCCGTGGGCGGCGATCCTGTTCACCACGGTCCTCGCGCTGCTGCTCACCGCGTACGTGTCCCGCGACCCCTCCGACCCGATCGCGGTCCTGCTCGGCGGCACCACGTCGCTGCTGCTGCTCGCGGTCTTCGCGGTGGTGAACGTCGCGGTGCTCGTGCTGCGGCGCCAGCCGGTGGAGCACGCGCACTTCCGGACGCCGACCGTGCTGCCGGTGCTCGGCGCGATCGCCTGCCTCTACCTGGTGCTGCCGATCACCTCCGGCCGCGACATCGCGCAGTACGAGATCGCGGGCGTCCTGCTCGTGATCGGCGTGCTGCTCTGGTTCGCGACCTTCATCGACCGCCGCGTGCGCGGCTACGCCCGCTCGGCCGTCGTCGACCCGGAGGAGTTCGACGCCGACCCGGCCGACGAGCCCGCGCCGAAGTCGAAGCGCTAGCTGTACTCGGCCGCGAGAGTCGACGCGCGAGCCCCTGCTGATCGAGTAGCCCGCGGAGCGGGCGTATCGAGATCTGCCGGCGCCGGAAGTGGAGTCTGCGGACCCAGCCTGCTGAGGACGGCGGGTCTCGATATGCCCCTGCGGGGCCACTCGACCAGCATGTAGGGGACGCCGCGCATCCTTTCCGCTCGATCGGGTCCAGGGTCCCGGGCCGCGGTGTCGCGGCGTCGACGGTATCGAGGCCGTCCTCCGGCGGCGCACAGCCGCGCCATCGCCCGGGCATAGCGCGCTCATAGGAAACTCCTGATACTGGGGAGACATGAGCACCCCGGCCCCCTCGAAGCACCTCGCCTCCGCGCAGCGCACCCGCCTCAAGCGAGCGGACGGCACGCCGATCCGCGTCCTCGTCGTCGACGACGAGAGCACCCTCACCGATCTGCTGCAGATGGCGCTGCGCTACGAGGGCTGGGAGGTGCGCACCGCCGCCGAGGGCCGCTCCGCGATCACGATCACCCGCGAGTTCCGCCCCGACGTCATCGTGCTCGACGTGATGCTGCCCGACATCGACGGGCTGCAGGTGCTCCAGCGGATCCGCGCCGACGGCAGCGAGACCCCCGTCCTCTTCCTCACCGCGAAGGATGCGCTCGACGACCGGATCGCCGGGCTCACCGCCGGCGGCGACGACTACGTCACCAAGCCGTTCTCCCTCGAGGAGCTCGTCGCCCGGATGCGCGGGCTCATCCGCCGCTCCACCCTGCTCGCCAACGACGCCGACGACCCCGAGGTCGTGGTGGGCGACCTCGTCCTGAACGAGGACAGCCACGAGGTGCGCCGGGCCGGCACCGACATCGAGCTGACCGCGACCGAGTTCGAGCTGCTGCGCTTCCTGATGCGGAACCCCCGCCGCGTGCTGAGCAAGGCGCAGATCCTCGACCGCGTCTGGTCCTACGACTTCGGCGGCAAGTCGAGCGTCGTCGAGATCTACATCTCCTACCTCCGCAAGAAGATCGACGCCGGCCGCTCGCCGATGATCCACACGGTCCGCGGCGCCGGCTACCTGCTGAAGCCCGCCGAGCAGTGACGACCGAGGGCGGGCGGCTGCGGCCCACACTCGGCGACTTCGCGACCCGGTCGGCGCTGCGCCGCTCGAACGCGTCCCGACGCGCGCCGTGGACACTGCGGCGCCGGATGGTCGTCGCCGTCGTCGCGCTGGTCGCGGTGATCGCGGGGATCGTCGGGACGGTCAGCGTGCTGTCGCTGCGCGGCATCCTCTACGACAACGCGGAGACGCAGCTCTCGGAGTCGCTGGACCGGCTGGCCGGCTTCGACGGGCCGGGCCAGTTCGCCGGCTCCAGCGCGATCGAGCGCGCGACCACCTGCCCGAGCGGCGACTTCGCGGGGCGGCCGAACCAGGACACCCAGACGATCACGGCGGTGCTCGGGGCGACCGGCGCCTACACCGGCGCGTACATCGACAGTGCCGGGTCCTGCCGGGAGTTCGCCGAGCCCGCCGACTCCGTCCTCGCCGACGCCGTGCAGAGCCTCGGCGCCGCGACGACCCTCGACCTCGGCGGCATCCTCGGCGAGTACCGGGTGGAGGCGCGCGTCGTCGACGACTCCGTCGTGCTCGTCGGCGTCCCGCTCGGCGAGACCGAGGAGACGCTCGGCACCCTCACCACGGTCGTGGTGATCGTCGTCCTGCTCGCGATGCTGCTGGTCGCCCTGATCGCGACCGCGATCATCCGGGTGGCGCTGCGGCCGCTCGAGCGGGTGGAGGCGACCGCGACCCGCGTCGCCGAGCTGCCGCTCGAGCGCGGCGAGGTCGAGCTGATCGAGCGGGTCCCGGAGGAGGACGCCGACGTCCGCACCGAGGTCGGCAGGGTGGGCGCCGCCTTCAACCGCATGCTCGACCACGTCGGCGGTGCTCTGGAGTCGCGCCAGGCCAGCGAGAACAAGGTCCGCCAGTTCGTCGCCGACGCCTCGCACGAGCTGCGCACGCCGCTCGCGGCGATCCGCGGCTACGCCGAGCTGCCCCGCCGCGGCGACGCCGAGCTGTCGGAGTCGGCGAGCTACTCGCTCGACCGGATCGAGTCGGCCGCCACCCGGATGACCTCGCTGGTCGAGGACCTCCTCCTGCTCGCGCGCCTCGACGAGGGCCGCGATCTCGAGAAGGAGCCGGTCGACCTGACGATGGTCCTGATCGAGGCCGTGTCCGACGCCCACGTCGCCGGACCGGACCACGAGTGGGACCTCGACCTGCCCGAGGAGCCGATCGAGATCCGCGGCGACGGCTTCCGGCTGCACCAGGTGGTCGCGAACCTGCTGCGGAACGCCACCGTGCACACGCCGCCGGGCACGCGCGTCGTCGCGGCGCTCGCCGAGGACCGCGACGAGAGCGGCCGGCCGATCGCGGTGGTGACGGTCACCGACTCCGGTCCGGGGATCGACGAGGCGCTGGTGCCGGTGCTGTTCGAGCGCTTCGCCCGCGGCGACTCCTCCCGCGCGCGGACGACGGGCTCGACCGGGCTGGGCCTGGCGATCGTGGCCGCCGTGGTCGACGCGCACGGCGGGCGGGTGCTGGTCGAGTCGGAGCCGGGGCGCACCAGCTTCCGGGTGGAGCTGCCGGCGGGCTGACGCGCGATCTGCAGGCGATGCCGTCCGGAACGCGCTCTCCTCCGCGGGGGAGTGCCGCGCGGTGGCCGGATCGCCTGCAGATCGAACCGCCGTCGTCAGACCTCGACGCCCAGGCGGCGGCGCGCCTCGTCCAGCGTGCGCACCACCTGGACCGTCTCGTCCAGCGGGTGCACCGGCGACTCGGTGCGCCCCTCCGCCACGTACTGCGCGAGGTGCACCGCCTCCCAGGCGAGGCCCTCGCCGCCCTGCAGTCCGGTCTCGTCGCGCCACGAGGCGCTCTCGGAGCCGCGGGTCAGGGTGACGCCGCTCGGCGTCCAGAACGAGGGGTGCACGTCGATCCGCCCCTCGCTGCCCGCGACGCTCGCCGCGTGCAGGGTGTCGGCCAGCACGGTCGACGTCGCGACCGACTGGACCCCGTGCGCGTGGCGGCCGACGATCGTCGCCATCGCGTCCACCCCGGTCGAGGTCAGCGCGCCGGCGACGACGGTGCTCTGCGGGGCGCCGGCCACCATCGAGACGAAGGAGGAGGCATAGACGCCCACGTCGAGCAGGCCGCCGCCCGCCAGCGCCGGATCGAAGATGCGGCTGGCCGGGTCGAACGCGAACGCCGCGCCGAAGTCGGCGGAGACCAGCGCGGGAGCGCCGACCGCGCCGTCCGCGAGGAGCTGCCGCACCACGTCCATCTGCGGCAGGTAGCGCATCCACATCGCCTCCATCGCGAAGACGCCGGCGTCGCGCGCCGCATGGACGATCATCTCGGCCTCGCCCGCCGTGGTGGCGAACGGCTTCTCGATGAGGACGTGCTTGCCCGCCGCGATCGCGCGCAGGGCCTGGCGCGCGTGCTCCGAGTTCGGCGAGGCGATGTAGACGACGTCGACCTCGGGGTCGTTCACGACCGCGTCGGAGCCGACCGAGGCCCGCTCGACACCGAAGCGCCGGGCGAACTCATCGGCGCGCTCCTGGGAGCGCGAGCCGACCGCGACCACCCGCTGCCGGGTGTGCTTCTGCAGCGCGGCGACGAAGGTGCCGGCGATCGAGCCGGGGGCGAGGACTCCCCAGCGCAGCACCGGGGAGTCGAGGAGCGAGGGGAGCCGGGGCTCGGGAAGCGTCAGTGCCATCCCGCCACGCTATGCCCTCCCCCTGGGCGGCGCCGAGCCCCCGCCACGCGGGCCCGGAGCTCCTGAATCGCCCGAGAAGGCTCGTTCTCGGGCTGGAGAACGAGCCTTCCCGGGCGACTCGCCGACGCGGCCCGCCGACTCCCGCCGCGGCGGCGCGCACCCCTAGGGTGTGAGAGCCCGCATTGCCGCGGGCGGAGGAGGCGTCATGCCGGAGTGGTACACCCTCGGCGTCGTCGCCCTGGTCATCGTCGTGGTCGTCGTCGCGATCGTCCGCTTCCGCTTCAACCCGGTGCTCGCGCTCGCCGTGGGCGCGGCGGCCATCGGGCTGCTCACCGGGCTCGGCCCCGTCGACACCGTCTCGACGATGACCCGCGGCTTCGGCGAGGTGATGATGGAGGCGGGACTCCTGATCGGCTGGGGGGTGCTGATCGGCGCGATGCTCAACGAGATGGGCGCGGTCGTGCGCCTCGTCGAGGGGCTGCTGCGGGTCTTCGGCAGGCGCGGCATCCCGTACGCGCTCGGGCTGTCCTTCGCCACCTATCTGCAGACGATCTTCGTCGACGCCCTGATCGTCATCGCGGCGCCGCTCGCCCGGCGGATCGCGCCGCGGCTCGGCCCCGCCGGCACAGGCATCGTCGCCGTGACCTTCGCCGTCGGCCTCGAGATGGGCATCGTGATGATGGTGCCCGGCTTCGCGGCCGTGGCGCTCGCCGGGCTGCTCGGCGTTCCGCTCGGCGTGATGCTGCTGGGCGGCTTCGTGGTGGTCGCGCCGACCGTCGTGGTCACGATCCTGCTGATGTCGCTCGCCTTCCGCCTGGGCTTCTGGGATCCGGCGCGCGACGAGCAGCTCGTCCTGCGCGACGAGACCGCCGGGCTCGCGACGGTGCCCGCGGGGGAGCGGGCCGGGAGCGAGGCGGTCGGCGGGTCCGGGTCGGAGGGGTCCGGGCGGTCGTCCGGCGGCGCATCCGAGGGCGGTCGCTCCGGCGGTGACGGCGACGCCGACGCACGCGACGCCGACGCCCCGCGCGAGCGCCCGCTGCTCCTGCTGTTCGCCCCGATGCTCCTCGCGCTGCTGCTCATCGCCGCGCAGGCCGTGCTCTCGGTCGCCGGCGCGGAGGTGCCGGTGCTGCAGTTCCTCGGCAACCCGGTGATCGCGCTGCTGCTCGCCGTGATCGCGACCGGCCTCGTCGGCCGCTCCGTCGTCGGGACTCCGCGGATGGAGAAGGCGGTCGCCAAGGGCTTCCAGGACGGCGGGCAGATCTTCCTGCTCACCGGCGTCGGCGGCGCGCTCGCGGCGGTGATCGCGGAGGGCGACCTCGGCGACCTGCTCAAGGGCTACTTCTCGGCGAACGCCGCGGCGCCGCTGCTGCTGGTCTGGCTGATGGCGGCCGTGCTGCACATCGCCGTCGGCTCGGTCACCCTCTCGGCGATCACCGCCGCGGGCGTCGTGGCCCCGGTCGCCGCGACCCTCGGACTCGATCCGCTGCTGATCGCGCTCGCCGCCGGCTCCGGCGCGCTGTTCTGCATCCACGTCACCTCGAACACCTTCTGGCTGCTGCAGAGCTTCCTCGGCCAGTCCGTCCGCGGCGCCCTCAAGTCGGTGACCGTCGGCGTCTCCCTCGCCTCCGTCCTCGCCCTCGGCATGGTCCTCCTCCTCTCGCTCTTCCTCTGACCCCCGCCGATCCCCCCTGCGAGATGCCACTTGTGCACGCCTTTCACGGCGTGTCGCGTGCACAAGTGGCATCTCGCGGAGGGGGGGGGGCGGGCGTGACACGTGCCGGAAACACGGCTGCCATAGGTTCCTGAGAGGGTTCACACGTTGCTCCGAGGTCGATGACGCAGGAGCGAGCGCGGAGCCTCGTCCGCGCCGACCTCCGACACGAAAGATCTCCGCTTGAGAACACGCACCGCCCTGACCGCCGGCTGCGCAGCCCTCGCGCTCGCCGCCGGCGGTCTGCTGATCGCGCCCGCCGCGACAGCGACCACCGCGACACCGACCGCCGCCGCACCCTCCGCCTTCGAGCGGGTGGACCTCGTCCGCCCCGCCTCGGCGCCGATCACCGAGCCCGCGAGCTACCCCTACCGGGAAGCCCTCACCGAGGTCGCGGTCGACCCGACCGACGCCTCGCTGACCCGCGGCGTCACGCCGTACGACCGGATCGCCCCGGCCCTCAACGACCTCGCCGCGCGCTCCGACCGCGTCTCGACCCAGGTGGTCGGGAAGTCGGGCCTCGGCCGCGACATCTACCTGGTCACCGTCACCGCCCCCGAGTCCGCCGCCGAGACCGCGCAGCAGGCCGAGTGGCGCGACCGCCTGAAGAACGAGCCGGAGGCGGCCGCCGCCGACGCCGAGCTGATGGCCGAGTACAAGGTGCCGACCTGGTTCAACGGCAACATCCACGGCAACGAGTGGGAGGGATCCGACGCGATCCTGAACTACATCGAGAAGGTCGCCACCGCCGAGGACGACGAGACCGAGGCGCTCCTCGAGGGCAACCGCCTCTACTTCACCGTCACCAACAACCCCGACGGCCGGGCCCTCGGCCAGCGCGCCGTCGCGGCCGGCTACGACCCCAACCGCGACATGATCACCGGCGCGACCAACGAGGCGGCGGTCATCCGCGACCTCTCCAGCGTCCTGCAGCCGACCTACTTCATCGACATCCACGGCTACACCGGCATCCTCCAGGTCGAGCCCTGCGGCCCGCCGCACGGCGAGAACTACGAGTACGACCTGTTCCTGCCGCACGCCTACGCGACCGCGCTCGAGATCGAGCGCCGCGTCGTCGAGGCGGACGTGCCCGGCAACACCTACAAGGCCGCCGACGGCAGCGTCACCACCGAGAACACCGGCCAGATCCTGATCCCCTACCGCGACATCCGCGCGGGCTGGGACGACTGGCCTCCGATCTTCGCGCCGCAGTACGTCGCCTTCCAGGGCGCGATCACCAACACGGTCGAGCTGCCGCTGGGCCGCACGGCCAACGAGACGCCCGAGGAGATCGCCGAGGGCCAGGCCAACGCGGACATCGACATCGAGGTCGCCGGGATCGTCATGGACGCCTCGGTCGACTACATCGAGGCCAACCGCGACGCCCTGCTGAGCAACCAGGTGCAGATCTTCGAGCGCGGCGTCACCGGCGCCCCCGCCGTCGAGATCCCCGCCGACGTCGCCGCGTCCGACCTGCCGGCCGGCACGCCGACCGAGTGGACCGAGATCTGGGACGAGACGGACGTCTACACGACCGAGTACCCCCGCGCCTACGTCATCCCCGCCGGTGACGCGCAGCGCTCGGCGTCCGACGCCGAGACCCTCGTCGCGCAGCTGCTCGCGCACGGCGTCGAGGTCGATCGCACGACCACCGCGATGACCGCGGCCGGCACGACCTACGCCGCCGGCTCCTACGTCGTCGACATGCACCAGCCCGTCCGCGGCCTCGCGAACGTGCTGCTCGCCGACGGCACCGACATCTCCGACCGCGTGCCCGAGATGTACGACGTCTCGGCCTGGAGCCTCTCGCTGCTCTGGGGTGCCGACGTGATCCCGGTCGGCTCCACGCTCGACCCCATGCCCGCCGTCGAGCTCGAGCCGGTTACCGCCGTCGCGCCGAGCGGCAGCGTCCCCGCCGACGCCGGCTACCTCGCCTTCGAGCCGCGCGGCGTCCTCGAGTACCAGGCGGTGAACGCGCTCCTGGGCGCCGGAGTCGCGCTCGAGCAGTTCGCCGACGGCACGATCGCCCTCCGCGCCGACGCCGACGGTCTCGCCGCCGCGAAGGCCGCCGCCGCCGAGTTCGGCGTCGACTTCACGGCGACCACGGCGGAGCGGATCGAGGACGAGGACGGCACCGCGCTGTCCGCCGTCCGCGTCGCCTACTCCGGCTCGCACGAGGACCGCGACGCGCTGGCCAAGCTCGGCTTCGCCGACGCGGTCGCCGTCACGGCGGACACGCTCGCCTCGGGCGAGACCGTCCTGACCGACGCGGACGTGCTGCTGCTGGGCCGCGCGCTGTCCTTCACCCCGGAGCAGGCCGCGGGCCGCACCGCCGTCGAGGAGTTCCTCGCGGCGGGCGGCGACGTGGTCGGCCGCGGCGGAGCGGGAGCGGCCTTCGCGACCGACTTCGGCCTCGCGACGCTGACGGCGCAGACCGGCACCAGCGGCTCGAACGGGATTGTCTCGGTCGATACCCCGGCCGACGGGATCCTCGGCGACCACCCGCAGGACACCGCGTTCGTCTCGCCGGCGCTCTGGTTCGAGGGCTTCGACGAGTCCGTGACGGTGGAGCAGAGCTACGCCGCCGAGGACACCTTCGTCGCCGGGCACTGGGTCGCGTCCGAGGGGCAGTCCCGGAGCGACGCGGCCGGGCAGGCCTCGGCCGTCTCGTTCGCGACGGAGTCGGGCACCGAGGGCTTCCTCTTCGGCACCTCGCCGGTCTTCCGCAACCACCCGGTCGGCGCGTTCAGCGACGTCGCCCGGGCGCTGCTCGCCGTGGCGCCCGAGGGCGCGGCCGTCGAGCTGCCGGGGACGCCTGAGCCGACCGCGACGCCGACCGCGACTCCGGAGCCCACCGCGACTCCCGAGCCGACCGCGACCCCGGAGCCGACCGCGACTCCGGAGCCGACGGCCACCCCGGAGCCCACCGCAACCCCTGGGCCGACCGCGACTCCCGAGCCGACGGTGACCCCGGAGCCCTCCGCGACTCCGGAGCCGACCGCGACCGCCACGCCGACGGCCGCGCCCACCGCGGCTCCGGAGCCAACAGCCACGGCGACCGCGGCTCCCGTCGCGAAGCCGGGCACCGGCGGTCTCGCCTCGACCGGCGTCGAGACCGGCCCCTGGCTGCTGCTCTCGGGAGGTGCGCTCGTGCTCGGTCTCGGCGCCCTGCTGATCGCCCGCAGCCGCCGCGAGGCCGAGGAGGCGTAGCCTCCGCCGCGGGAGGGCCGGCGAGCACGATCCGCCGGCCCTCCCGCCGCTCCTCCCCTGCACCACTGCAGGAGACCACCACCTCACCAGAGCACGACCGCACGACAGCACCACCGCACCCGCACCACCGAGGAGTCCCGATGCCGCCCCGTACCGCCCGCACCCTCGGGATCGTCCTGGCCGTCCTCGGTCTCGTCGCCGTGATCGTCGCGATCGTCCTCCTCGTCCGCCCCGCCGACGGCGCCGGAGCTCCGACCTCCACCCCGGTCGCCCCCTCCGCCTCGGCCGCCGCCGCCCCGTCGACCGCGCCCTCCGAGGCCGAGTCCTCGGAGACCGCGATGGAACCGACGGCCACCGACGCCCCGACGGAGACCTCCCCGACGGAGACCTCGCCGACCGAGGGCGTCGTCGCCTCGGCCGCCCCCGGCTCCGCCACCGCCGCGGCCGCCGTCGTCTCCTTCACCGCCTCGCCCGCGACGATCGACTGCGCCGGCGACCGCACCGCCTCCGTCCCCGTCGCCCTCTCCTGGCAGACCGAGGGCGGCGTCTCCGCCCGCCTCGCCGTCGGCACCACCGACGCGCAGTCCGGCACCGCCGTCGACCTCAGCGCGACCGGCTACTCCGCCCTCTCCGTCCCCTGCCGCGACGCCGAGACACTGATCACCCTCGCCGTCGAGTCCCCCGACGGCACCCTCACGCAGCGCACCCTCGTCCTCCCCACGGACTGACCTCCCCCCCCGCCGCGAGATGCCACTTGTGCACGCGACACGCCGAGGAAAGCGTGCACAAGTGGCATCTCGCGGGGACGGCCGGACGCGCCCGCACGGCAGAATGGAGACGATGACCTCCACCCCGCCTCCGCTCGGCCTGCTCCTCGACGTCGACGGCCCGATCGCCAGCCCGATCAGCCGCACGATCGCCATCGACTCGATCGCCGACGACCTCGTCGCGCTCGCGAACGCCGGCATCCCGCTCGTCTTCAACACCGGCCGCTCCGACGCGTTCCTGCGCGAGCGCGTGCTGCCGCCGCTCCTCGAGCGCGGCGTCTCGGCCGACGCGCGGATCGTCTGCGTCTGCGAGAAGGGCGCCGTCTGGTTCACCGTCGACTACCGCGGCACCTCCGAGCCGATCGTCGACGAGTCGCTCGCGATCCCGGAGGCGGTCGCCCGCGACCTCGAGCGGATGATCCGCGAGGACTACGACGACCTGGTCTTCTTCGACGAGACCAAGCGCGCGATGGTCTCGGCCGAGCAGCTCGTCGACCTCTCCAGCGAGGACTACCTCGAGCGCCAGCTCGTCTTCGACGCCGACGCCCTGCAGATCATGACCGCGGCCGGCCTCGGCGTCGAGCGCCGCGGCATCCGCTACCCGAACGACACCGGCGCCGTCGAGTACCGCATCGACCCGACCGTGATCTCCACCGACATCGAGTCCAACCGCCTCGGCAAGGACCTCGGCGCCCAGCGCGCCGTCGAGCTGCTCGGCGCCACCGGCCCGATCCCGCAGCGCTGGCGCACGGTCGGCGACTCCCGCAGCGACTACGCGATGGCCGACTGGCTCTCCGAGCACGCCTACGACGTCGCCCACGTGGACGTCCGCCCCGCGGAGGGCGTCCCGGACAAGCCGTACCCGATCCTCGTGGTCGACGGCGCGATCAACGACGAGGCCGGCGCCGCCGTGCTGCGCCGCTGGACCGAGCTCGTCGCCGACGAGACGACGCCCGAGGTCGGCGACGGCATCTCCCTCCACGTCGCGGACTGATCCGCCAGCCCCTCGTCCGCAGGCCCGCGGCCCGTTAGCGTTCGAGGCATGAGAATCGCAGTCACCGGTGGATCCGGGAAACTCGGCCGCAGCGTCGTCACCCGTCTCCGCGAGTCCGGCCACGACGTCTTCGTCCTCGACCGTGCGGGAACGCGCGGCGAGGGCGTCATCAGCATCGACATCACCGACTACGGGCAGGTCGTCGACGCCCTGCAGGCCGTGGGCGACCGCTATGAGGGGATCGACGCGGTCGTGCACCTCGCGGCCGTCCCGGCGCCGGGCATCGTCCCGGACATCGCGACCTTCCAGAACAACATGTCGTCGACCTTCAACGTCTTCCACGCGGCGATCCGCGCGGGCATCCGCAGCATCGTCTACGCGTCCAGCGAGACCGTGCTCGGCCTGCCGTTCGACGTGCCGCCGCCCTACATCCCGGTCGACGAGAAGTACCCGGCCCGCCCGGAGTCCGTCTACTCGCTCACCAAGCACCTCGAGGAGCAGCTCGCGATCGAGCTCTGCCGCTGGCACGAGGACCTGACCATCATCGGCCTGCGCTTCTCGAACGTGATGAACGAGGAGGACTACGCCGAGTTCCCGTCCTTCGACGCCGACGCGACGCTGCGCAAGTGGAACCTCTGGGGCTACATCGACGGCCGCGACGGCGCCCAGGCGGTCGAGAAGGCCCTCGCGCACCGCGAGCCCGGCTTCGACCGCTTCATCATCGCGGCAGCCGACACCGTGATGACCCGCCCGAACGACGAGCTGGTCGCCGAGGTCTTCCCCGGCGTCGAGCTGCGCGGCGAGCTCGGCGTGAACGACACGCTGCTCTCGATCGACCACGCCCGCGAGGTCCTCGGCTACGCCCCCGAGCACTCCTGGCGCGACTCGCAGTAGCCACCACCCGCCTCCGCGCCGCTCCGGCTCGCGGAACACTCTCCGGCTCGCAGGAATCCACGGATCCCGCGAGCCGGAGCCGTTTCCACGAGCCGGAGCTGCGCCCGGCCGACCTCGGGCTCGTGGAACGGTGTCCGGCTCGCTGGAGTCCGCGGTTTCCGCGTGCCGAGGGTGATTCGGCGTGCCGGAGGTCTCCCGCGGGAGGTTCGGCACGCGGAGACGCCTCCGGCTCGCGGGGATCCGAGGATCCCGCGAGCCGGAGGCGTGAGGGCGAGCCGGAGATGCCGGCTCAGCAGCCGAGGGTCAGCTGGGGATGTAGTTGAACTCGTCCGGGTTCGGGCCGGTGCGCTCGTCGCGGTTGAGCGCCGAGATCGCGGTCATCGACTCGTCGTCCAGCTCGAAGTCGAAGAGCGCGAAGTTCTCCTCCACGCGCTTGCGGGTGACCGACTTCGGGAAGACGATGTCGCCGCGCTGGATGTGCCAGCGCAGGACGACCTGCGCGGGGGAGCGGTCGACGCTGTGCGCGATGCGCACGATCGCCTCGTCGTCCAGGACCTTGCCCTGCGCGATCGGCGACCAGGCCTCGGTCGCGATGCCGTGCTCGACGCCGTAGGCGCGGAGCTCCTCCTGCGTGAGGAAGGGGTGCACCTCGATCTGGTTCACGGCCGGGACGATCGTCGCCTCGGCGCGGAGCCGGTTGAGGTGGTTGGTCTGGAAGTTGGAGACGCCGATCGCCTTCGCCTTGCCGCTGCGGTAGATCTCCTCCATCGCCTTCCAGGTCTCCAGGTAGTCGCCGACCTTCGGCAGCGGCCAGTGGATGAGGAAGAGGTCGACGTAGTCGAACTTCAGCTCGGCGAGGGTGTCGTCGATCGCCTGCAGCGCGTCCTCACGGGCGTGGAAGCCGTTGTTGAGCTTCGAGGTGACGAAGACCTCGGAGCGGTCGAGGCCGGAGGCGCGCACGGCCTCGCCGACGCCGGCCTCGTTGCCGTACATCTCGGCGGTGTCGATGTGGCGATAGCCGACCTCGAGGGCGGCGAGCGTCGCGTCCTTGGTCTCGGCGGGGTCGATCTGGAAGACACCGAAGCCCAGCTGCGGGATCTCGACTCCGTTGTTGAGGGTGATCGTGGGGACAGTGTTCGCGTCCGTGCTCATACTCGAGCGTCCTTTCGTCCGGGGATCGGCCGCATCGGAGAGCTTGCGGCCGGAGTACAGTCCACGCCCCGGGGCCTCCCAGGTGCAAGGCCTTGCGCGTCCGGCGAACATCGGCGGTCGTCCGGCGCCGTCGGACGCTCGGGGAACGACGAAGGCCCCCGGCACGGATGCCGGGGGCCTTCGGGGGTCGCGTGACTACGCGCGGGACTTGCGGCCGGTGATCGCGCCGTAGATCAGCAGCACGATGATGGCGCCGACGACAGCGAGGATGATGCTGACGAGGTTGAAGCCCATCGGGTCGTCGCGCCCGAAGAGCGCGCCGCCGATGAATCCTCCGAGGAGGGCGCCGACGATGCCGAGGATGATGGTGATGATCCATCCGCCGCCCTGCTTGCCGGGCAGGATGAGCTTTGCGAGTGCGCCGGCGATGAGGCCGAGAACGATCCAACCGATGATGCCCATGATGTGTCTCCTTCGTAGTGTGCTCGACCGGCCGTTCCGGTGCGAGCGTCAACGCCTGTCGTGAAGGCGTCCTTGCAGATGATGTCGATCAGCGGAGTGAGCGCTGCACCTTCGCGCGTGCCTTGTCGGCGACCGCGGTGAAGTGCTTCGCCTCGCGCTTCGAGGTCTTCTTGAGCTTCTTGCGCGTCTTCTTCGTGGCGGGGTCGTTCCACACGCCGAGTGCGAGATGGCGGAGCTCTTCGTAGCGGCCGCGGCCGGCGCGGGCGCCGAAGACGTACGCGGCGAGGGCGACGAGCGCCAGCAGGACGAGGCGGGGATTCATGCGGTGACCCTTCCATCGGAGAGAGCACAGGGTCGTGCTCGGCCCCCATTCCACTCTCCTGCGGATGCCGTGACAATTCAGGCCCGGACCGTTGACAACGGCCTCGCGGATCTGCTTGCGCCCGCGCGTTGTAGCAGAGGTGGCTGCGCTCGCGGGAGCGTCAGTGCACCGGAGCGTCCGCGAACCGGTCGTGCAGGTAGGGCCCGTAGCCGCCGTCCACGCGGTTGCGGCGGCGTCCGGAGGTGGTCACCTCGCCGCGGTCGGTCGCTCCCACCCGAGCGCCGGCGGCGTGCAGCCGCTCGACCAGCAGGACGTCCTCGTGCAGCGGCTCGCCGCCGAACCCGCCCGCCGCCAGGTAGGCGCTCGCGCGCACGCCGAGGTTCGCGCCGTGGATGCTGCCGATCGACTCCTCCCGCTCGCGGGTGCGCTGCCAGCGGCCGTACATCTCCGGCGAGAGGTCGGACGGGTCGGGCCGGACCGTGCCGACCAGCGCGTCGTGGTGGCGGGCGTGCTCGACGTGCTCGAGCAGCCACTTTTCCGGAACGACCGTATCGGCGTCGGTGTTCGCGAGCCAGACCCGGTCGTCCGGGACGGAGCCGGGGACGGTGCCGAGCGCGTGCGCGATCCCGGCCGCCCGCGCCGCGCCGACTCCGCAGCGCTCGAGCTCGAGGACCTCGGCGCCCGCGGCCCGCGCACGGTCCACGGTCGCGTCCGTGCAGCCGTCGGCCACGACGACCAGCCGGACCGCGACGTCAGGGGCGGTCGCGGCGAGGTGCGCGGCGCTCCGGAGGACCGACGCGACCGTGGCGCCGATCCGCTCCTCCTCGTCGTGGGCCGGCACGACCACCAGCAGCTCCTCGATCCGGGTCACAGCAGCCCCGTCCGCCGGGCCACCGAGCGGCCGTCGCGCGAGTGCACCTCGAGCAGGAGGTCCTCCTCCTCGTGCCGGGCGATTCGGTGCAGGCCGAGACCGGCGACGGCGCTCTGGACGGCGTCGCCGTCGAGCTCGAGGCCGTCGATCGGGTGCCGCCAGTGCACGGTGACGAGCTCGCCGGAGGCGGAGAGCCGGTCGCGCACCCCGCGCAGCGTGCGCTCGAGGGTCTCGCGCCCCAGGTAGTAGCCGACCTCGGAGAGCACGATCAGGTCGAACGGACCCTCCGGCACCCCGCGGGTGATGTCGTGGTGCTCGACCCGCACGTGTGCGAGCGGCGCGAGCCGGCGGGCGGCCCGCTCCACGGCGGCCGCGGAGACGTCGATCGCCAGCAGGCGCTCGGCCCGCGCGGCGAGCGCTTCGGCCAGCACGCCGATCGAGGAGCCGATCTCGAGGACGGAGTCGTAGCGGCGCTCGGGCAGGCTCGCGAGGGTGAGGGCGCGCTTGCGCTCCTCGTACCAGCGGCTCGTGTACCCCCAGGGGTCCTCGTGCCGCTCGTACAGCTCGTCGAAGTAGCTCATCCCCGTGTCCTCGTCGCCGGGGCCGCGCCCGTCCGTCCCCCCGAGCCTAGGCAGGATCGAGGCTTCTCTCCGCCACTTGTCGGTCGGATCGCCGTGCGCTGGCTCCGTGCGGGCCATCAGCGGACCCGGATCAGGCGGTCGTCGCCGGCGAAGGCCCGGATGAAGCGCGGGTGGAGGACCGGGGCGATCCCGCCGGGTCCCGGCGCCGTCTGGCTCGGATAGCGCTCGCGGGCGCGGGCCTTCCGCTCCCGCAGGTCCTCGTCGGCCTGGACGCGGACGAGCGCCGGCCACGGCACCTCGGCATCGTCGGGCGCGGCCCAGTGCCAGAGCCAGATCGGCGCCGCGAGCAGCGGGTGGCCGAGGGTGCCGGCCGCCTCGGCGCAGACCTCGCCGACGACGCGGTGGTCGCGGTGGCCGTCGCCGGTCCAGGTGGAGAGCAGGAGGACCCGGCCGGGCTCGGCGACGGCGCGGGCGAGCACCTCCGCGAGGATCCGGTCGCGGTGCTCGGGGGTGCCGGAGTCGGGGACGTCGAGGAAGGCGAGGCCGATGCCGGCGCCGAGCTCGTCGAGCGCGGCCCGGGCCTCGGCGCGCCGCTCGGCGACGAGGGCGGCCGCGGCCCCGAGGGAGGAGGCGCCGTGCGCCGCGCCGCCGTCCGTCACGATCACGACGTCCACGGGGACGCCGAGGCGGCGGGCCAGGGCGGTCGTGCCGCCGCAGCCGAGCGTCTCGTCGTCGGCGTGCGCGACCACGACGAGCACGCGGTCGACGGCGAGGAGTGCGTCCTCCGGCAGGACCGGCAGCCGGTCGAGCCGCCCGTCCTCGCGCCAGCGCTCGACCGGGGTGCCCTCGAGGTGACCGTCGAACTCGATGACGCGGCTCACCACTCCTCCGTCTCGCCGCTGGCGAGGACCGCTCGGCCGAGGGCCGCGTCGTCGCGCTCGGCGTGGTGCTGGCGGACGTAGAGGGCGAGGTCGGCGACCCGCTTCGCGTGCTCCGCGTCGAGCGCGAGCGGAGCCGGTCCGAGCGCGCGGCCGGCGCGCAGCAGGATCTCCTCCACGGCGCTCGCGACCGTGCCGCGGACCCGCTTGGCCAGCAGCGCGCCGCGCGCGCCCTCGGCCTCGCCCGCGTCGATCAGTGCCGAGGCCTCGTCGAGCGCGCGCCGCCCGGCGGACAGGGCGGTGTCCACCGCGCCGAGGTGCGCGAGCAGGTGCGGGTCCTCGCGGCGGGCGGCCGCCCGGGCCAGCGTCGCGGCGACGCCACGAGCCCCGCCGAGCCAGCAGGCGGCCACGCCGATCCCGCCCCAGCCGAAGCCGGGTCGCGAGAGGTACCAGCCGGGAGCGCCGACCTCCTGGGCGCGCGCACCGGCGAAGCGCACCGGCCCGCTCGGGATCTCGGTCAGCCCGCGGGGGTGCCAAGCGTTCTCCTCCGGGGTCGCGGTGCCGTCGCCGAGGCGCACGGCGAAGAGGCGGCGCTCGCCGGAGCCCTCGCCGACGTGCGCCGTGATCAGCGCCGCGTCCAGGCGGCCGGCCAGCGAGCACCAGGGCTTCACGCCGTCCAGCCGCCAGGCGTCGCCCTCGGGAGTCGCGACGAGCGGCTCGTCGCCGCCCTCCGCCGCGAAGACGCCCCAGACCGCGTCGTCCTGGACGCCGAGGTCCGCGGCCGACAGGCCCGACTCGCCGAGGATCGCGAGCGCGTCGAGGTGCGGCTCGATCGCGCGGGCGACGCCGAGGTCGTGCCGGGCCAGACGCTCGAGCAGGCCGTGCAGCTCGGCGGTGCGGCCGGTGCCGGGCCGCGGCGGATCGGCGGAGAGGGTGCGGGCGAGGGCCAGAGCGCCGTCGACGTCGCCGGGAAGGGAGGCAGGAGCGAGCGATTCCATCCCCCTGGACGCTACGCGGTCGGCGCCGCGCCCGCCCCGGATTGTCCGGGGGAGGGCTCGGTGGTAGCGCCGCGCATGTCCAGGGCGGTGATGCGGCGCAGGAGGACGGCGAAGAGCTCGACGTCGCCCGCGTCCCAGCGGCGCAGCTCCTCGTGCATCAGCGCCTGGCGGGAGCTGCGGATCGCCCGCATCCGCTCGGCGGTCTCCGGCGGCACCGAGAGGATCGTCGCGCGCCCGTCGTCCGGGTCGGGGGAGCGCTGCAGCAGACCGAGGCGGTCGAGTGCGGAGATCTGCCGGCTGATCGAGGACTTGTCCGTCTCGAGCAGCTCGGCCAGGGCGCCGGAGTGCATCGGGCCGCGCCGCTCCAGGGTGGCGAGCGTCCGGTACCCGGCGGTGCTGAGGTCGGGGTGCAGGCGCTCGGCGGCCGAGCGCATCGCGTCGCGCACCCGGTTGAAGAGGGTGCTCAGCTCGCCCTCAACGGCGGCGATCGCGGCGTCGGTCGCGCTCACGGTCTCGCGGTCGCCTTCGGCGTGCCCGCCGGGCTCGGGGAAGGAAGGGGAGGACGGGCCGGTCATCCCTCCAGCATCCCGTGTCGATCCGACTTGCGCACGGCGCCGTCCACGTCGTACGCTTCCCGAAGCCAAAGACCGCCGGTTTCCGGTGTGCGCACGAGCAGGGCCCAGGCCCAGCGGATCGCCGCCGGACGAAGGATTCGCGAAGCGAATGGCCCGCGCAGGTGTGCAAGAGATGTGTTCCGCGTTCATCGCGTTCCCCAGGCTCCCGCGCCCCTGCGCCGGAGCCTTTTTCTTTGCGTGCCTTCGGGCTACCGGCACGAGAATTCACAGGAGTAGCCATGGCGAACAAGGAAGCCTCGGTCGCCGAACTCACGGAGAAGTTCCAGAGTTCGACCGCCGTTCTGCTGACCGAGTACCGCGGTCTCACTGTTGCTCAGCTCAAGACGCTGCGCAAGGACATCAGTGAGCACGCGACCTACGCCGTGGTGAAGAACACGCTGACCAAGATCGCGGCGAACAACGCCGGGATCTCGTCCTTCGACGCCGAGCTCGCTGGCCCTTCGGCCATCGCGTTCGTGCACGGCGACCCCGTCGCCGTCGCGAAGTCGCTGCGTGCCTTCGCCAAGGCAAACCCTCTCCTCGTGGTCAAGGGCGGTTACTTCGACGGTAACCCGCTGACCGCGGAAGAGGTGGGAAAGCTCGCCGACCTCGAGTCCCGTGAAGTGCTGCTCGGCAAGCTCGCCGGCGCCTTCAAGGCCTCGCTCTTCGGTGCCGCTTACCTGTTCCAGGCGCCGCTGTCCAAGGCCGTTCGCACGGTCGAGGCACTGCGCGAGAAGCAGGAGTCCGCGAGCTGACGCTTCCCTCCGGGAGGCAGTGCGCACGCGGTTCGTAGACAAGAAACAACAAGGAGAAAAATCATGGCAAAGCTCACGCAGGACGAGCTCATCGAGGCCTTCAAGGAGCTCACGCTCATCGAGCTCTCTGAGTTCGTGAAGAAGTTCGAAGAGGTCTTCGAGGTCACCGCCGCCGCGCCCGTCGCCGCTGCTGGTGTCGCCGGCCCGGCCGCCCCGGCCGAAGAGGTCGAGGAGCAGACCGAGTTCGACGTCGTGCTCGAGGCCGCCGGCGAGAAGAAGATCCAGGTCATCAAGGAGGTCCGCGCGCTCACGAGCCTCGGCCTCGGCGAGGCGAAGGCTGTCGTCGACGGCGCCCCCAAGGCTGTCCTCGAGGCCGTCAACAAGGAGACCGCCGAGAAGGCCAAGGCCCAGCTCGAGGCCGCCGGCGCGACCGTCACCGTCAAGTAATCCCCTCGCACCCGTCAGGGTGCACGGGGCCTCCCTCGGGCGGGCCCACCGGCGCAGGGCGTCGTCTCCTCGGAGGCGGCGCCCTGCGTCGTTCCCGCTCGTCGTCTCCCTGTTCTCCCTGCGCTGTCGTCGCCGCCCCGGCGTCCCCGACCGGGGGTGACCGGCCTCCCCGGTGCCGCGCGACGCAGCCTCTAGAATCAGCGGGTGACTGCTATCGATCCGCTCGCAGGCCTGCCGGCCCGCGACGTGCCGCCCAGCGAGGTGTCGCTGAGCGAGCTGCTGAGCGACTTCGTCTCGGTGACGCACCGGATCACCCGCCTCGCCGCGCAGGCCACCGACAATCAGGAGTCGCAGGCGGTCTGGCGCACCCTCTCGGTGCTGCTGTCGATGGGGCCGATGCGCCTGGGTGAGCTGGCGACCCAGAGCCGCGTATCGCAGCCGACGATGACCAAGATCGTGAAGAACCTCGTCGAGACCGGCTGGCTCGACCGCATCGCAGACCCCGCCGACGCGCGGGCCTGGCAGATCCGCCTCGCCCCCGACGGCGCCGCGGCGCTCAGCGCGTGGCGCACCCAGCTGGGCGACGCCCTCACGCCGATCTTCGCCGACCTCCGCCCCGAGGACCGACGCGTCCTCGAGCGCGCCGTCGAGATCATGCACGAGCGCCTCGTCGTCGCCCCGCGCGACTGATCTCGCCCTCTCCCTGCTGGTCGAGTAGCCCCGGAGGGGCGTATCGAGACCCGCGGTCGTCAGCAGTGAGTGCCGACGGTGGTGGATCTCGATACGCCCGCTGCGCGGCCTACTCGATCAGCATGGCGGGCCGGCGTTCGTCCGACGGCGCACGTGCGCATCCATGCTGGTCGAGTAGCCCCGGAGGGGCGTATCGAGACCCGCGATCGTCAGCAGTGAGTGCCGGCGGTGGGCGATCTCGATACGCCCGCTGCGCGGGCTACTCGATCAGCATGACGGGCTGCGCCGCTCCGGACCGGGTCGGCAGGGGGTGCAGGATGAGCGCGTGCAGATGCGACTCGAACTCGTCCCCGTGCCCGTCTCCGATGTCGATCGGGCGCTGGCGTTCTACGCGGACGTCGTCGGCTTCCACGTCGACCACGACGTCCGGCCCTCGCCGTCGATGCGGGTCGTCCAGCTGACGCCGCCCGGCTCCGCGTGCTCGATCGTGATCGGCACCGGCATGGGGCCCGGGCCGGAGGACGGCGTCGTCCGCGGGCTGCACCTCGTCGTCGACGACATCGATGCCGCCCGTGCCGAGCTGGTCGAGCGCGGTCTCGAGCTGTCGGACGTCCAGGACATGGGCGGCGTGAAGTACGCCCACTTCGCCGACCCGGACGGCAACACCTGGTCCCTGCAGGAGATCGGCTCCCGCACTCCGCCCGCCTGAGCGGCGGCGCTCGCTTCCATGCTGGTCGAGTAGCCCCGGAGGGGCGTATCGAGACCCGGCGTCGTCAGTACGGCGGGTCTGCAGACTCCTGTTCTGATGCTGGTGGATCTCGATACGCCCGCTGCGCGGGCTACTCGATCAGCAAAGAAGCGCGCGCTGCGAGGCGCGTCGGCATGAGGGCGCGCGCCGTGAGGCGCGTCGGCAGGGGGTGCGCGCACCGCCGGACGCGTCCGCCCCGCGTCAGTCCTCGGGCCAGCGGACGCGGGCGCCCGAGTCCGGGTGCTTGCGGAGCCAGGCCGCGATGAAGGGGCAGCGGGGGACGACCGTGCCGCCCGCCTCCGTCACCGCGAGGACCGCGGCGCGGGCGAGCACGCTGCCGAGGCCGTGCCCCTCCCAGGCGTCGTCGACGACGGTGTGGGTCAGCACGACCTCGTCACCCTGGCGGACGTAGGCCGCGAAGCCGGCCGTCTCGCCGCCGACGGAGATCTCGAAGCGGGAGCGCTCGGGCGCATCGCGGACGACGGGGGAGGGGGACTCGGAGTCGCTCATGCTCCGATTCTCGCGCCCCGCGGCGCCGACGTGCTGGTGCGGATGACGAGCGAGGCGGGGATGGTCGTGTGCCGGGCGGGCGGCGGCGCCTCGCCCCGGGCGATCGCGGCCAGCGCCTCCAGCACGAGGGCGACGGCGAGCTCGCCCTGCTGCCGCGGGTCCTGCCGGATCGAGCTCAGGCCGAACAGCTCGGCCAGCGGGTGGTCGTCGATCCCGATGATCGAGACGTCCTCCGGCACCGAGAGCCCGAGCTCGCGCGCGGCGAGGATGATCCCGATCCCGATCTCGTCGGAAGCGGCGAAGATCGCGGTCGGCCGGGTCCTCGGATCGCCCAGCACCTGACGTCCGGCCCGGTGCCCGCCGGGGATGTCGAACCGGGTGGGCACGAAGTGGCCGGCTCCGCGCTCGAGTCCCGCCGCGGCGAGGGCCTGGGAGAAGCCCTCGTGGCGCTTGGTGTGCACGTGGAAGTCCATCTCCTCCTCCGCCAGCCCGCCGATGTGCACGATGCGCTCGTGCCCGAGGGAGAGCAGGTGCTCGGTGGCGAGCCGGGCAGCGGCGACGTCGTCGATGCTGAAGGTCGGGATGCCGGGGAGCGAGCCGCCGATCCCGACGATCGGCTTGCCCAGGGCGAGCAGCGCCTCCGTCTCGTCGGGCGAGATCTCGAGGGTCACGGCGACGATCGCGTCGACGCGCTTGCGGACGAGGTAGTACTCGAAGACGCTGCGGCGCGCGTCGTGGTGCTTGTCGATGTTGTAGAGGAGCAGGTCGTAGCCGGCGGCGAGCAGGGCGCGCTCGATGCCCTCGATGATCCCGCCAAAGAACCACTGGTTGATCACCGGGATGATCACCGCGACGTTGTTGCTGCGGCCGGTGACGAGGCTCGAGGCGTTGGCCGACACGACGTAGCCGAGGCTCGACGCGGCGTGCTCGACCCGCTGCTTCGTCCCGGCGGAGACGTAGCCGCGGCCGCTCAGCGCGCGCGAGACGGTCGCCTTCGACACTCCCGCGAGCTCGGCGACCTCTTCGATGCCTGGCACGGCGTTCCTCCCGGACCGTCCGGCGTCGGTGCTGGAAACGGTTCCAGAAAGTTATACCCCGCGCGCGGGGCGGCCGGAGCATCGAGATCGATCTCCAGCCGTCCGCCGGCCCGGATTCCCGCGGTTCGTCGCCGGATCGTTATCTCAGAGAGCGCTCTATCACCGCCGTTGTGCTTTCATCGATCTTGTGGAAAGGTTTCCCTCCGTGGAGGCCCGAGCCACACGAACCCGGTGTTCCGCTCGGAGAGTCTCCGCACGGAACCACCAACAGCATCCGAGTCGTCGCAGCACCTGCTTCGAGTCGCCTCAGCCCGCCGGCCTGCCGGACGGCACCGGCCCTCGGCTGAACCACCACTCAATGAGGAGGAACCATGCGGTCATCCCTGCACCGCCGTATCACCCTTCCCGTCGCCGTTCTCGCAGCGGCCGGGATCGCCCTCGCCGGCTGCTCGAGCAGCAGCGACCCGAACGACCCGAACGCGGGCGGCGGCAGCTCCGCCGGCACCGTGGGCACCGCCGACGGCGTCGTCAACATCTACGGCACCATCAACGGCGACGAGGCCACCCTTCTCGAGCAGTCCTGGGCGGACTGGGAGAAGGAGTCGGGCATCGACATCAAGTACACCGGCGACAAGGAGTTCGAGAAGCAGATCGGCATCAAGGTCCAGGGTGGCGACACCCCCGACCTCGCGATCTTCCCGCAGCCGGGTCTGCTCGCCGACACCGTCGCCTCGGGCAAGGTCCAGGAGCTGCCCGAGGGCGCCCTGACCAACGTCCAGAACAACTGGTCCGAGGACTGGCAGAAGTACGGCCAGGTCGACGGCACCCAGTACGGCGCGCCGCTGATGGCCTCCGTCAAGGGCTACATCTGGTACTCGCCGAAGAAGTTCGCCGAGTGGGGCGTCTCCGTTCCCACCACGTGGGACGAGATGGAGGCGCTGGGCAAGACCATCGCCGAGAAGACCGGCGGACCGTCCTGGTGCGCGGGCTTCAACTCCGGTGAGGCGTCCGGCTGGCCGGGCACCGACTGGATCGAGGACGCCGTCCTCCGCGAGGCCGGCCCCGACGTGTACGACTCCTGGGTCGCGGGCGACACCCCGTTCACCGACCCCGAGATCAAGGCGGCCTTCGACAAGGTCGGCTCGATCCTCCTCGACCCGACGCTGGTGAACGCCGGCTACGGCGACGTCTCCTCGATCAACTCGACCGCCTTCGGCGACGTCGCGCAGAACGTCGCCAACGGCACCTGCGCGCTGACCCACCAGGCCTCGTTCTTCGAGGGCTTCCTGATCTCGGCCGGCGCCAACGTGGCCGAGGACGGCGACGTCTGGGCCTTCCTCACCCCGCCGGCGGAGGCGGGCGACGCCCAGGCCGTCACCGGTGGTGGCGAGATGGTCGCCGCGTTCTCGAACGACGAGGACACCGCGAAGGTCCAGGAGTACCTGGCCAGCGCCGACTGGGCCAACAGCCGCGTCAAGCTCGGTGGCGTCATCTCGGCGAACACCGGCCTCGACGCCGCCAACGCCGGCAGCGACATCCTGAAGGACTCCATCGGCATCCTCCAGGACCCGGAGACCACCTTCCGCTTCGACGGCTCGGACCTCATGCCGAAGTCCGTCGGCGCTGACAGCTTCTGGAAGGGCATGGTCGACTGGATCGACGGCTCGAGCACCGATCAGGTCCTCGAGGAGATCCAGGCCGGCTACACCTCCTAGCAGTCGCGGAGAGGGCCGTCGCTCCCCGGAGCGGCGGCCCTCGACCGATGCCCGTCCGGCCGGATCGCACCCGCGGTCCGGCCGGACCGGGCCTCACCAGAGTTCAGAGTCGCACTCGAAAGGGCGTCCATGTCCGGCTTCTTCCAGTGGCTGGCGAGCATCCCCCCGCTCGCGCAGATCCCCATCATCCTTCTGGCGTTCGCGGCGGTCGTCGCGATCATCCTCTTCTTCGTCGAGATCGCCCCGCGGCGCGGCACCGGCTACACGATCCTCCGCCTCGCCGTCACGGTCCTCCTCCCGGTGGTTCTCCTCCTCGCGTTCGGCCTCTACAACTCGGTGATGTGGGTCGCGGTCGTCGCGGCGGTCATCGGCGGCATCCTCTTCCTGCTCGACTTCCGGTCCCGCAAAGGCGCGGGCTACGGACTGCAGCTGATCGCGTTCATGGCCCCGGCCGCCTTCTTCATCCTGATCGGCCTGATCTACCCGACGATCACGACCGCGCTGAACGCCTTCATGAAGAACGACGGCTCGGGATTCGCCGGCCTCGACAACTTCATCTGGGTCTTCACCAGCCCCGACGGCGTGACCGCCTTCCTCAACACCGTGGTCTGGGTGCTCCTCGCCCCGATCACCGCCACCGCGATCGGACTCGCCTACGCGGTCTTCATCGACAAGAGCCGCGGCGAGAAGTTCTTCAAGCTGCTGGTCTTCATGCCGATGGCGATCTCGTTCGTCGGCGCCTCGATCATCTTCAAGTTCTTCTACGACACCCGCCAGGGCGAGCAGATCGGTGTCCTCAACGGCATCCTCACCGCGTTCGGCGGCGCTCCCGTCGACTGGCTGGGCCTCGAGCCGTGGAACACCCTGTTCCTCGTCGTCGTGCTGATCTGGACGCAGGCCGGCTTCGCGATGACGGTCCTCTCGGCCGCCATCAAGGGCGTCCCGTCCGAGCAGCTGGAGGCGGCGTCGCTGGACGGCACCAACGCCTGGCAGTCGTTCTGGAACGTCGTCGTCCCGGGCATCCGCTCCTCGATCGTCGTCGTGCTGACCACGATCTCGATCGCGTCGCTGAAGGTCTTCGACATCGTCTCGGCGATGACCGGCGGCCGCTCCGACACCACCGTCCTCGCCTTCGAGATGGTGCGCCAGTTCCAGCTCGGCGCCCGCAGCGGCTACAGCGCGGCCCTCGCGGTCATCCTGTTCCTGCTCGTGCTCCCGATCGTCGTCTACAACGCCCGCCAGCTCGCCAAGCAGAGGGAGATCCGATGAGCGTCACGCCCACTCCGATCCAGGTTCCGGTCGACCGCAGCACCGAGCGCGCGCTCGCCCGCGGCGAGTCGAAGATCGAGGCGGCCAGCGGCAAGGTCCGCAAGGCGACGACCTCGCGCGGAGCGACCCTCGCGGCCGCGATCATCGCGGCGATCTGGACCATCCCGACCCTCGGGCTGTTCATCTCGTCGTTCCGCCCCGCGAACGACATCAAGACGACCGGCTGGTGGACGATCTTCGCCAACCCCGGCTTCACCCTCGACAACTACGCGAACGCGCTCAACTCAGGAGACAGCCTGACGCTGGGCAAGGCGTTCGTGAACTCGCTGGTCATCACGCTGCCCGCGGCGCTGATCCCGATCACGATCGCCAGCCTCGCGGCCTACGCCTTCGCGTGGATCGACTTCAAGGGCCGCAACACGCTCTTCGTTCTCGTGTTCTCGCTGCAGATCGTGCCGATCCAGATGGCCCTCGTGCCGCTGCTGCAGCTGTTCTCGGACGGCCTGCGCATCGGCAACCTCTACATCCTCCCCGGACTCGGGGTGAACGGGTTGGACGGCTCGTACGCGAAGGTGTGGATCGCGCACACGATCTTCGCGCTCCCGCTCGCGATCTTCATGCTGCACAACTTCATCTCGGAGATCCCCGGCGAGGTCATCGAGGCCGCCCGCGTGGACGGAGCCGGCCACGGCCAGATCTTCTTCCGCATCGTGCTGCCGCTGTCGGTCCCGGCGATCGCCTCGTTCGGCATCTTCCAGTTCCTCTGGGTCTGGAACGACCTGCTGGTCGCGACGGTCTTCACCTCCGGGCAGGGGCTGCCGATCACGAAGGCGCTGCAGGACCTCTCGGGCTCGTACGGCCAGTCGTGGGAGCTCCTCACGGCCGGCGCGTTCATCTCGATCATCGTCCCGCTGATCGTGTTCTTCGCCCTCCAGCGCTTCTTCGTCCGCGGCCTGCTGGCGGGTGCGACGAAGGGCTAGACGCTCTCACCGGAGGCCCGGGTCCTGCTCACGCGGGGCCCGGGCCTTCCGCCGTCCCAGACATGCTGATCGAGTAGCCCGCGAAGCGGGCGTATCGAGATCCACCACCGTCAGAACGCGAATCTGCAGACCCGCCGTGCTGGTGACGTCGGGTCTCGATACGCCCCTGCGGGGCTACTCGACCAGCATGGGTCGGCAGGACGCAGCCCGGTGAGGCGGGGTCTCGATACGCCGCCTGCGGGGCTACTCGACCAGCATGAGTGAGGGCGCTGGCCCGGCGGTGGACCGATCGGCGGGATGCGAACGGTCGGCGCTCCATGCTGGTCGAGTAGCCGCGGGACGCGGCGTATCGAGACCCGGTGAGTCGAGTCCGCGAACGCGGCCCGTCATGGCCGGCAGGGTCGCCGCCGAGGGCCCGCCGCTGAGCACATCTTCGCCGTGGGCGGAAGCCGCGGGCGGTGTCGGCGGCCGGGGTTATGGTCGAGCGATGAGCAGGATGGGTGACGTCGCGAGCGGCGGCGGGATGCGCGCGGGCGCGGTGCGCGGGAAGATCTCCAGCAGCGACCCCGACGCCCAGCGGCGGAAGAACTCCGACGCTCCGAGGATCGACCACCTCTTCTCGCGGATCGCCTCGCTCTTCCGCGCCCACCGCACCAAGCTCACGCTCACCGTCGCCCTGGTGCTCGTCGGCGCCGCGCTCACCGTCGTGCCGCCGCTGCTCACCCAGCTGGCCTTCGACCGCGGGCTCTTCCCGCCCGGCGGCCGCCCGAACCTCCCCGTCCTGCTCGAGCTCGTCGGCGTGATGGTGCTGATCTGGGTGGTCTCCGCCGTGCTCGGCGTCTGGCAGACCTTCCTCACCGCCACGGTCGGCAACAGCGTGATGGGCGAGCTGCGCATCCGGCTGTTCCGCCACCTCCAGGCGATGGAGCTCGGCTTCTTCACCCGCACCCGCACCGGCGTCATCCAGTCGCGCCTCGCCAACGACGTCGGCGGCGTGGCCAGCGTCCTCACCAACACCGTCTCGAGCGTGCTCGGCAACACCGTCACCGTGATCGCGGCCGTCGTCGCGATGCTCCTGCTCTCCTGGCAGATGACGATCGTCGCCGTGGTGCTCACCCCGGTGCTCGTGATCGCGCAGCGCCGGGTCGGCCAGGTCCGCGCCCGGATCGCCACGAAGACGCAGGAGTCGCTGTCCGAGATGACGGCGATCACGCAGGAGACGCTGAGCGTCTCGGGCATCCTGCTCGCCAAGAGCTTCGGCCGCCAGGAGTCGGAGGTGACCCGCTACGCCGACGAGAACGGCCGGCAGATCGACCTCCAGGTCCGCCAGCAGATGTCCGGGCAGTGGTTCTTCGCGACCGTGCAGATCTTCCTCTCGGTGATCCCCGTGGTCGTCTACCTCGTCGCCGCCTGGCTGATCCTCGGTGGGACGACCGTCACCGCGGGCACCGTCGTCGCCTTCACCACCGTGCAGGCGCGGCTGATGTGGCCGCTGCTCGGGCTGATGCGCGTCGCGCTCGACCTGCAGACCGCCGGCGCGCTCTTCGCCCGCATCTTCGAGTACCTCGACCTGCGGCCCGCCATCGCCGATCGCTCGAGTGCCCGCGACGTCGACGGCGAGCTCGGCCGCGTCGAGCTGGACGAGGTCGTCTTCCGCTACCCCGACCAGACCGACGACGTCCGGCCGACCCTCGACCACGTCTCGGTCTCGATCGCGCCGGGCGAGTTCGTCGCCTTCGTCGGTCCCTCCGGCGCCGGCAAGACGACCATCTCCTACCTCGTGCCCCGGCTCTACGACGTCACCGAGGGCTCCGTCCGCTTCGCCGGCACGGACGTCCGGGAGCTGCGGCAGGAGTCGCTCGTCTCGCACATCGGCATCGTCAGCCAGGAGACCTACCTCTTCCACGCGACGATCGCCGACAACCTCCGTTACGCGCGCCCCGGCGCGACGCAGGAGGAGCTGGAGGCGGCCGCGCGGTCCGCGAACATCCACGACACGATCGCGTCCTTCCCCGACGGCTACGACACCCTCGTCGGCGAGCGCGGCTACCGGCTCTCCGGCGGCGAGAAGCAGCGCCTCGCGATCGCGCGGGTGCTGCTGAAGGACCCGGCCGTCCTCATCCTCGACGAGGCGACCAGCGCGCTGGACACCGTCTCGGAGCGGATCGTGCAGACCGCCCTCGACGACGCCGCCCGCGGCCGCACCACCATCGCGATCGCGCACCGCCTCTCGACGGTCGTCTCGGCCGACGTCATCCACGTCGTCGACGGCGGCCGCATCGCCGAGTCGGGCACCCACCTCGAGCTGCTCGAGCGCCGCGGCCTGTACGCCTCCCTCTACGCCCAGCAGGTCGAGACCGCCCTCAGCTCCTGACGACGCCGTCGGGCGTCCCGTCGCTCCCTCTGTCGCATCCGGCCGAGAGGACTCGCAGCGGCGTCAACTCTCGGTCGTCTCGCCGCTGAGACACCGGTCGGCTCCGTCTCAGCCGTGAGACGGACCGAGAGGGGGGATCACCCGGTCGTAGTGCGGGGTGATCGTGCAGAACATCAGCTGAGACGGTTTCTCATCACCGATGGCGGATGAGCACGGTTCTCCGCTGACGTTCTGCACGCAGGACGCCGGTCAGACCGCCGGGCGGTCGGCGAGCATCTGCTCCATCAGGGAGATCTCGGCCTCCTGGGCCTTCACGACGGAGGAGGCGAAGTCGGTGGCGACGGTGGCGCGGCTGCGGGCGAGCAGGGCCTCGGCCATGTCGATCGCGCCGCGGTGGTGGGCGATCATCAGCTCGAGGAACCTGCGGTCGAAGTCGCGGCCGGTGAGCGTGCTCAGCTCGGCGATCTGCTCGGGCGTCGCGAGGCCCGGCATGCTCTCGGGGACGACGTCCTCCTCGGTGGACATGCCCATCGACGAGTGCTCGTCGGCGGCGCCGGCGAGGGTCGGCCGGCCCATCCAGGTCATCGACGGCTCGGGGGCCGCCTGCGGGAGGCCCCAGGAGTTCAGCCAGCCGAAGAGCTGACCGGCCTGCTGCTGCTGGGTGAGCAGGATGTCCTTCGAGACGGTGAGGACCTCGTCGTCGGCGCTGCGGTCCCGCGCGATCATCGCCAGCTCGGCGCCCTGGAGGTGGTGCACCTGCATGTCGCGGGCGAAGCCGGCCTCCGCGCTCGTCGTCGACGGGGTGGCCGAGGACGAGAACGGGGCGAGGGCGCCGAAGAGGTAGCCGCCCGCCGCGCCCAGGAGCAGGGCGACGACGGCGACGGCCGCGACGAGGAGGCGGCCCCTACTGCTTGCCGGGCGCATCGATGCCTCCGGTGCACGGGGCACCGGGCTCGGGCGCGGTCGAGGACTGCCAGAAGCGCTCGATGAACGCGTCGATGCGCGGGTCCTCGGGGGAGTCGATCGCGACCTGGGCGTCCCAGGCGCTGAGCACGATCGGGGAGTCGAGACCCTCGTAGGGCGAGACGACCGCGTAGGTCTCGGGCATCGCGGCGATCAGGGCGTCGACCTCGCTCTGCGGGAGGGACGGGTCGTAGGTCGCCCAGACGGCGCCGTGCTCGAGGTCGTGCACGGCGTTCTCGTTGGGGACGGGCTCGTTGTAGACGCCGCAGTTCATCCAGACGGCGTTGTGCGGGCCGCCCGCGGGAGGGGTCTGCTCGTAGTCGACGGTGCCGGCGACGTGGGTCGCGTCGTTCTCGAAGGTCTGCAGGCCGTCTATCTGCCGGGCCTCGACGATCTGCTGGTTGCCGAAGACGGTGACCGCGACGATGCCGCCGATCGCGACGACGGCGAGGGCCGAGAGCGACCAGATCCAGATCCGGCCGCTGCGCTTGCGCTTGGCCTGCTCGCGCTTGTAGGCCTCGACCTTGTCCTGGCGGGCGCGGTTCTTGGCGGACATCGTGTCTTTGGGCACGGTGGCGTCTCTCGTTCTGATCGCGGGGTGGCGCGCCGGGGGAGGCGCAGGCGCCTGAGAGGCGCTCTCAGAGGATAACGAGCGAGGCTCCGGATCGGATCAACGCGGGGTGGGAGTGCTTCGGTGGGCGGGTCTCGATACGCCCCTCCGGGGCTACTCGACCAGCTTGCAGCGCCGGGCGATCGAGCCGCCCTCGCAGAGGGCGTCGCCTCATGGTGATCGAGCCGCCCTCGCGGAGGGCGTCGCCTCATGGTGATCGAGTAGCCCTCGGAGAGGGCGTATCGAGATCCGCCGTTCTGCAGGGGGCGGGTCTCGATACGCCCCTCCGGGGCTACTCGACCAGCATGTTCCGCTTTCATGCTGATCGAGTAGCCCTCGCAGAGGGCGTATCGAGATCCGCCGGGCTCAGCCGGTGAAGGTCAGCCAGAGGAGCAGGCCGTTCAGGACGATCAGGAAGAGGGCGGCGAGGATCGCGCCGAGGGTGGTGAACCAGCGGTTCGCCTGGTCGCCCATCAGGGCGCGGTCGCGGGTGAGGGCGACGAGCGGCACGAGCGCGAACGGGATGCCGAACGAGAGCACGACCTGGCTGAGCACGAGCGCGCGGGTGGGGTCGAAGCCGATCCCGAGCACGATCAGCGCCGGGATCAGCGTGACGAGGCGGCGGGCGACGAGCGGCACGCGCAGGTTCAGCAGCCCGTGCATGATCTCGGCCCCGGCGTAGGCGCCGACCGAGGTCGAGGCGAGTCCGGAGGCGAGCAGCCCGACCGCGAAGAGCGTTGCCACGACCGGGCCGAGGGCCGCGCCGATCGCGGCGTGCGCGCCCTCGAGGCTGTCGGTCCCGGCGACGCCGGACAGCGAGTGCGCGGCGAGCAGGAGGATCGCGAGGTTCACGGTGCCGGCGATCGCGAGCGCGACGGTGACGTCGATCCGAGTGGCCGTGAGGATCCTCCGGCGGGCGGTCACCCCGTCGACGCGGCCGAAGCGGTCGCGCGCGAGAGCCGAGTGCGCGTAGATCGCGTGCGGCATCACGGTGGCGCCGAGGATCGACGCGGCGAGGAGCACCGACTCCGAGCCGTCGAAGCGGGGGAGGAGACCCGCGGCGGCGGCGCCCGCGTCCGGCGGATCGACGACCACGCCCACGGTGAAGCCGACGGCGATGACCACCATCAGCGCCGTGATCACGCGCTCGAACGGCTGCGCGCCGCCGCGGGTCTGGATCACCAGCAGCACCAGCGAGACGGCCCCGGTCACGAGCCCGCCGGCGAGCAGCGGCAGCCCGAACAGCAGATTCAGCGCGATCGCGCCGCCGATGACCTCGGCGAGGTCGGTGGCGATCGCGACGGTCTCGGCCTGCAGCCAGTAGGCGCGTCGGCCCCAGCGGCCGCGCAGGCGCTCGCCGAGCAGCTCGGGCAGCGACTTGCCCGTCATCAGGCCGAGCTTGGCCGAGAGGTACTGGATCAGCCAGGCCATCAGGTTGCCGAGGACGACCACCCAGACGAGCAGATAGCCGAAGCGGGCGCCCGCCGTCATATTGCTGGCGACATTGCCCGGATCGAGGTAGGCGACTCCGGCGACCATGGCGGGGCCGAGCAGTCTGAGCAGGCGCGCATCGGCCGGACCCCGCGTCGTGGCGGTGATCGGAGGGGTCATTGCAGGCGGTGTCCGTTCCGGTCGGCGGTGACGCGAGGACCCCCACGATAGGGCACTCGTCTGCGCTCGACCACTCTCCCGCGGACCGCGCAGGGGCCGCGTCCGGGGGTCTCGGCGACCCCCGTCATCCGCCGATCCGCGGTTGATACGCTGGCCGCATGACCCTCGATCGAGCCCTTCCCGCACGCCCGGACACCGGGATGGCGTACGCCGATTCGGTGCTCGACCTGATCGGCGACACCCCGCTCGTGAAGCTCGGCCCGGTCGCCTCCGGCGTGCAGGCCACCGTCCTGGTCAAGGTGGAGTACCTCAACCCCGGCGGCTCGTCCAAGGACCGCATCGCGACCCGCATCATCGACGCGGCCGAGCGCGACGGACTGCTGAAGCCCGGCGGCACCATCGTCGAGCCGACCAGCGGCAACACCGGCATCGGCCTGGCCCTCGTCGCGCAGCAGCGCGGCTACCGCTGCGTGTTCGTCCTGCCCGACAAGGTCGGCGAGGACAAGCGGAACGTGCTCACCGCGTACGGCGCCGAGATCGTCGTCACCCCGACGGCCGTCGCTCCCGAGGACCCCGACTCCTACTACTCCGTCTCGGATCGGCTGGCGCGCGAGATCCCGGGCGCCTTCAAGCCCAACCAGTACGCGAACCTCAACGGCCCGCTCAGCCACTACGAGACCACCGGTCCCGAGATCTGGCGCGACACCGCCGGCAAGCTCACCCACTTCGTGGCGGGCGTCGGCACCGGCGGCACCATCAGCGGCGTCGGCCGCTACCTCAAGGAGGTGTCGGAGGGCCGCGTGCAGATCGTCGGCGCCGACCCGGAGGGCTCGGTCTACTCCGGCGGCGGCGGGCGCCCGTACCTCACCGAGGGCGTCGGCGAGGACTTCTGGCCGAGCGCCTACGACCCGAGCGTGGTCGACCGGATCATCGCCTCGAGCGACGCGGAGTCGTTCGCGATGACCCGCCGCCTCGCCCGCGAGGAGGGCCTGCTGGTCGGCGGCTCGAGCGGCCTCGCCGTCTCGGTCGCGCTCAAGGCCGCCGCCGAGCTCGGACCGGACGACGTGGTCGTCGTGCTGCTGCCCGACGGCGGGCGCGGCTACCTCGGCAAGATCTTCAACGACCGCTGGATGCGCTCCTACGGCTTCCTCGAGCACCGCGAGGAGGGCACCGTCCGCGACGTGCTCTCGGCGCGGGCCGCGAACCCCAGCACGGGCGACCTGCCGGCCCTCGTGCACGTGCACCCCAGCGACACCGTCCGCGACGCGATCGAGATCATGACGACCTACGGCGTCTCGCAGCTGCCCGTCCTCACCGCCGAGCCGCCCGTGGTGATGGGCGAGGTCGTCGGCGCGGTCGACGAGCGCGAGCTGCTCGACCGCGTCTTCAGCGGCGCGACCTCGATGACCGATCCGATCGGCGCCTCCGCCGGCGACGCGCTCCGGCTCATCGGCCTCGGCGAGAGCATCACGGCGGCCCGCGCCGCGCTGAGCGAGGCGAACGCCCTGCTCGTCACCGACGAGGGCAAGCCCGTCGCCGTGATCACCCGGCAGGACCTCCTGTCGTTCGCGACCGCCTGAGCGCCGCTCCCTCCCCTTCTTCTCCACCCCCTCGACCAGGAAAGCCCCGCGATCATGCCCAAGAAGCAGCACTTCGACACCCGCGCCATCCACGCCGGTCAGGAGTTCGACCCGACCACCGGCGCGGTCGTCCCGCCCGTCTACATGACGTCGACCTTCGTCCAGGACGGGATCGGCGGCTTCCGCGGCGGCTACGAGTACGCCCGCTCGGCGAACCCGACCCGCGACTCGCTGCAGGAGCTGATCGCCTCGCTCGAGGGCGCCGACGTCGCCTACTCGTTCTCCTCCGGCCTCGCCGCCGAGGACACCCTGATCCGCGCGGCGCTCGCTCCCGGCGACCACATCGTGCTGGGCAACGACGCCTACGGCGGAAGCCACCGCCTGATCGACCGGGTGCACGCGGCGTGGGGCATCAGCAACACCGCGGTCGACATGTCGAACCTGCGCGAGGTGCAGCACGCGATCCGCCCCGGTGAGACCAAGATGCTCTGGGTCGAGACGCCGTCGAACCCGCTGATGACCATCAGCGACATCGCGGAGCTGGCCGACCTGGCGCACGCGCACGACCTGATCGTGGTCGTCGACAACACCTTCGCCTCCTCGGCGCTGCAGCAGCCGCTCGCGCTCGGCGCCGACGTGGTCGTGCACTCGACGACGAAGTACCTCGGCGGGCACTCGGACGTGGTCGGCGGGGCGCTCGCGCTGCGCTCCGGCCCGCTGGCCGAGAAGGTCGCCTTCCTGCAGTTCGCGGTCGGCGCGATCTCCAGCCCGATGGACGCCTGGCTGACGGTGCGCGGCATCAAGACGCTCGCGATCCGGATGGAGCGGCACTCGAAGAACGCGCAGGCGGTCGCTGAGTTCCTGGCCGGGCACTCCGCCGTGACCGCCGTGCACTACCCGGGGCTGCCCTCGCACCCGGGCCACGAGCTGGCGAAGCGCCAGATGTCGGGGTTCGGCGGCATGCTCTCGGTCGAGCTGGCGACCCCGCGCGCGGCGCGCAAGTTCGCGGAGTCGACCGAGCTGTTCCAGCTGGCGGAGTCGCTGGGCGGCGTGGAGTCGCTGATCGGCTACCCGAGCGAGATGACCCACGCGTCGGTCAAGGGCACGCCGCTCGAGGTGTCGGAGTCGCTGGTGCGGCTGTCGGTCGGCATCGAAGACGCGAGCGACCTGATCGCGGACCTCGCGGCGGCGCTGCCGAAGAAGTAGCGGCGCAGCCGGGTCGGCCTCCGTTCGGCGCAGCCTCGGCGTCTGCTCGCACCTCCGGCTCGCGGAATCGCCTCCGGCTCGCAGGAGTCGGCGCATTCCGCGAGCCGGAGGTGCTTTCGCGTGCCGGAGGTGCTTCAGCGAGCCGGAGGTGCGCTCGGCGCTCAACCGGGCATGTTCGGCTCGTGGTTCGCGGTTCGGCTCGCCGGATCCGGTTGTTTCCGCGTGCCGGCGGTCGTTCCGCGTGCCCGAGGTGGCCGACGGCTGGCCATATTCGCGCGAGGGTTGGCAGTTCTTCGAGGGGCGCGGTGATCCTGCCACTGGCACGATCGGAGGCATGACCTCCTCCGCGCGCCGCCTCGTCGACCTCAGCCACACCGTCGCGGACGGGCTGGTGACCTACCCCGGGCTGCCCGCGCCGCGGATCCGGCCGCACCTCACCCGCGAGGAGTCGCGCGCCGCCTACGCCCCGGGCACCGAGTTCGCGCTGGACGTCATCGAGATGATCGGCAACACCGGCACCTACCTCGACAGCCCGTTCCACCGCTACGCGGGCGGCACCGACCTGGCCGGGCTCGACCTCGAGACGCTGGTCGACCTCCCCGCCGTCGTCGTCGATGCGCGGGCGGCCGACGGGCGCGGGATCGACCGCGACGCGTTCGACGGCGTCGACGTCTCCGGCGCCGCGGTCCTGCTCTCGACGGGCTGGGACGCGCACTTCGCCACGCCCGAGTACGCAGCCGGCGCGCCCTTCCTCACCGCTGCCGGGGCGCAGGCGCTGATCGACGCCGGCGCGGTGCTCGTCGGCATCGACTCGCTCAACATCGACGACGTCGAGGGCTCGCGCGAGCGGCCCGCGCACAGCCTCCTCCTCGCCGCGGGGGTGCCCGTCGTCGAGCACCTCACGGGCCTGGACGCCCTGCCCGCGACCGGCGCCCGCTTCACCGCGGTGCCGCCGAAGGTGCGCGGCTTCGGCACCTTCCCGGTGCGGGCCTTCGCCGTCGTGGGCGGCCGCTGACGCCCCCGGGTGCTCGAGCGCGCCGAGCCCGTCCGGGAGGGACGCGCACGACGCCCCGGACGCCGGCGCCCTCCGCGTCAGGCCGGGACGGCCGCGCGGGCCAACAGCTCCGCGATCCGGCCCGTGCAGCCGCCGCAGCCGGTGCCGGCCCGAGTGGCCGCGCCGATGCAGGCGACGGTGTCGTGGCCCGCGGAGGCTGCCTCGGCGATCGCGCCCGCCGAGACGCCGTTGCACCAGCAGACGGTGGCGTCGGGAGCGAACGGGTCGCCGGTCGGGGCCGCTCCCGCGTCGGGGGCGTCGAGGCGCAGCAGGCTCGAGCGGTCGGCCGGCAGCTCGGAGCCGCGCTCGAACAGCAGCGTCAGCTCGGCGCCGACCCGCGGCAGGCCGACCGAGACGAAGCCGCGCAGCACCCCGCCGACCGTCACGAGCTTGGCGTACCCGCCCCGTGCGGGGTCGGCCCAGACGGTGACCTCGGGGTGCGGGGCGCCGTCGCAGGCGTCCCAGGGCTCGGCCGTCGGATCGCCGCCCGCCACCAGGTCGACGCCCTCGGCCTTCAGCATCACCACGGCGGGGCGCGCGGCCGGCATGCGCTCGTCGGCGAGGCGGCCCGCCGCCTCCGCCGCGATGCGGGCCGCGAGGCGGTCGGCCTGCTGCCAGCCCGGGCCGATCAGGCCGCTCGGCCCGCCCGGCACCCGCCCGTCCGGCAGCGCCGAGCCGCGGGCCGCGACGTGGGCGCAGTCGCCGATCGCGAAGACGCGCGGGTCCGTCCAGCTGCGCTGGTGCTCGTCGACGAGGATCCCGGTCGACACGGCGAGGTCGGCGCTCGCCGCGAGCTCGGTGCGCGCCCCGACACCGCAGGAAAGCACGAGCAGATCGCCCTCGATCTGCTTGCCGTCCGCGCAGACCAGCGCCTGGAAGTGCGCGCGGCCGAGGTCGTCGTGGGCGAGCAGGATGCTCTCCGAGCGGGCGTGCGACACCATGTCGACTCCGGCGGCGCGGGCGGCCGCGGCGAGCATCCGCCCGCCGCCGTGATCGAGGTTCCGCCCCATCGGGATGTCGCCGTGGTAGACGACCACGACGTCGGCGCCCTGCTCGGCGGCGGCGAGCGCGAACTCCACCCCGAGCACCCCGGCGCCGAGCACCACGATGCGGGAGCGGGCGCGCACCGCGTCGAGCACCACGTGCGCGTCGTCGAGGTCGCGCAGGGCGACCACGCGCTCGGGCAGCGGGCTCGCGCCCTGATCGAGCGTCGCGGGCAGCGCCGAGCGCACCCGCCGGTCGCGCCGCGAGCGCTCCATCCCGGCGAGGGTCGGCACGTTCGCCCGGGCCCCGGTCGCGAAGACCAGGCGGTCGTAGGGGAGGCGCTCGTCGTCGTGCAGGCGGACGACTCCGCGCGCGCGGTCGAGGCCGACGGCGGCGGCACCGAGCCGGAAGACCACGCCGGCCGCCTCGGCCGTGGCGCGGTCGCCGAGATCGAGGCGCTCGCGGGTCGCCCGCCCGACGGCGTACTCGGCGAGCAGCACGCGGTTGTAGGCGTCGGCCGGCTCCGCGCCGACCACAGTCAGCGCGACCGATCCGGCGCGGACGGCCGGCAGCAGCTCCTCGACGAAGCGCGCGCCCACCGGCCCGTAGCCGAGCAGGACGACCCGCTCGGGCGCGGCGATCCCGTTCTCGGCCGTCATCGGCTCAGACATCGAGCACCCCTTCCGCGCGGATCCAGACCCGCGTCCGCTTGAACTCCGGCATCGAGGAGATCGGATCGACGACCGCCTCGGTCAGCAGGTTGGCGCACTGCTCGCCCGCGTAGTGGAACGGCAGGAAGACCGTGTCGTGCCGGATGTCGGCCGTGACGCTCGCGCGCGCCCGCACCACTCCGCGCGCGTTGCCGACCGAGACCGGTCCGCCGTCGCGGACGCCGAGCCGGGAGGCGGTGGCCGGGTGGATCTCCAGCCGCGCCTCGGGCCGCGCCGCGTCGAGCTCGGCGACCCGCCGGGTCTGCGTGCCCGACTGGTACTGCTGCAGGTAGCGGCCGGTGATCAGCGTCAGCTCGGCGCCGACGTCGACCGGCGCCGGGGGAGCGGTGCTGACGGCGACCATCCTGGCCCGCCCGTCGGGGTGGCCGAAGCACTCGCCGAAGAGCCGCGGAGTCCCGGTGCTGCCGACTGGGTACGGCCAGTAGGCGGCGACCCCCGTGTCGAGCAGCGCGTGCGAGAGCCCGGAGTAGTCCGCGACACCGCCGGCCGAGGCGCGGGCCAGCTCGTCGAACACCTCCGCCGGGTCGGTCGACCAGGTCGACGGCGCGGCGAGGCGGCGGGCGAGCTCGCTCAGGATCCACAGCTCGCTGCGGACGCCGGCGGGCGGATCGAGCGCGCGGCGGCGGCGCAGGACGCGGCCCTCGAGCGAGGTCATCGTGCCCTCCTCCTCCGCCCACTGCGGCACCGGCAGCACGATGTCGGCCAGCGCCGCGGTCTCGGAGAGGAAGAAGTCGCAGACGACCAGCGTGTCCAGCGCGGAGAGCCCGGCCCGCACCGCGTCGACGTCGGGTGCCGAGACGACCACGTTCGAGCCGTGCACGAGCAGGCAGTGCACCGAGCGGCCGAGCTCGGCGAGCAGCGCGACGGCCGGCAGCCCGGGTCCGGGGATCGTCGACGGGTCCACGCCCCAGACGCCGGCGACGTGGCGCCGCGCCTCCGGATCGCGGATCGAGCGGTAGCCCGGCAGCTGGTCGGCCTTCTGCCCGTGCTCGCGGCCGCCCTGGCCGTTGCCCTGGCCGGTGAGGGTGCCGTAGCCGGAGCCCGGCCGCCCGACCAGCCCGAGCACGAGGGCGAGGTTGATCGCGGCGGTCGCCGTGTCGGTGCCGTCCACGTGCTGCTCGACTCCGCGGCCGGTCAGCACGAAGGCGCGACCGGCGGCGAGGCGGCGGGCGGTGCGGCGGAGCAGCTCGGCCGGCACGCCGGTGATGGAGGCGGTGCGCTCCGGCCACCAGGACGCGACGCTGCGGCGCACCGCGTCGAACCCGGTCGTGCGCGCGGCGAGGTAGTCGCGGTCGGCCAGCTCCTCGGCGAGCACGAGGTGGGTGAGGCCGAGCAGCAGCGCGAGGTCGGTGCCCGGCGCGGGCTGCAGGTGCAGTCCGGCGCCGTCCTCGGTGAGCCGGGCGGTGGCGGAGCGGCGCGGATCGACGACGATCAGCCCGCCGCGCGAGCGCGTCCCGGCCAGGTGCGCCAGGAAGGGCGGCATGGTCGCCGCGACGTTCGAGCCGAGCAGGAGGATCGTGTCGGCCTCGTCGAGGTCGGTCACCGGGAACGGCAGCCCGCGGTCGACGCCGAAGGCCCGGTTGCCGGCGGCGGCGGCCGAGGACATGCAGAACCGGCCGTTGTAGTCGATCCGCGAGGTGCCGAGCGCGATCCGGGCGAACTTGCCCAACTGGTAGGCCTTCTCGTTGGTCAGCCCGCCGCCGCCGAAGACCGCGACCGCGTCGGCGCCGTGCCGCTCCTGGGCGGTCGTGACGGCCGCCGCGACCGCGTCGAGCGCCTCGTCCCAGGAGACCTCGACGAAGGTGCCGTCCGAACCGCGCATCAGCGGCGCCCGCAGCCGCTGCCCGCTCGCGAGCAGCTCCGCGGCCGTCCAGCCCTTCGCGCAGAGCCCGCCCCGGTTGGTCGGGAACTCCCGCCCCGCGATGCTCACCGGCGTCGGGTCGTCGACCCGGGTCAGCGTCATGGCGCACTGCAGGGCGCAGTACGGGCAGTGCGAGTCGGTCGGGGCGGGAGCGGCGGTCATCGTCAGATCCGGGTCCCGGTCTTCGCGGCCAGGCGGAGGTAGACGCCCGCCGTGATCGCCAGCATCACCGCGTAGGCCGCGACGAACCAGCCGAGCGCCGTCGTGTAGTCGCCGAAGGTCGTCTTCGAGTAGCCGAGCAGCTGCGGGATGACGAAGCCGCCGTAGGCGCCGATCGCCGAGATCAGGCCGAGGGCCGCGGCCGCGGTGCGCTGAGCGCCGACCCCGTCGTCACCCTTCTGCCGGGCGCGCAGGGCGAAGACGGTCGGGATCATCCGGTAGGTCGCGCCGTTGCCGATGCCCGCCGAGGCGAACAGCACGAGGAAGCCGACGAGGAAGAGCCAGAAGCTGCCGAGCGGCAGCGTCGCGATGACGAAGAGGATGCCGGCGCCCATGGCGACGAAGGCGGCGATCGTCACGGGTGCCCCGCCGAAGCGGTCGGCGAGACGGCCGCCGTAGGGCCGCGAGAGCGAGCCGACCAGGGCGCCGAGGAAGGCGAGCGTCAGCGTCGCGGAGCCGACGGAGAACTGCGAGAACTCGGGGAAGGTGTCGGCGATGAGCTTGGGGAAGACGCCCGCGAAGCCGATGAACGAGCCGAAGGTGCCGATGTAGAGCACCGCCAGCAGCCAGAGGTGCGGCTCGCGCAGCGCGGCGAGCGAGGCGGCGACATCGGCTTTCGCGGTCGAGAGGTTGTCCATCCGCTTCCAGGCCCCGATCATCGCGACGATGATCAGCGGCACCCAGATCAGGCCGGCGAGCGGCAGGTTGACCGTGGCCGCGGCGCCGATCGTGACGGCGATCGGCACGATGAGCTGCGCCACCGAGGCGCCGAGGTTGCCGCCCGCGGCGTTCAGGCCGAGCGCGTAGCCCTTCTGGGCGTGCGGGTAGAAGAAGGTGATGTTGGCCATCGAGCTGGCGAAGTTGCCGCCGCCGAAGCCGGCCAGCGCCGCGACGAGGAGCATCACGCCGAAGGGCGTGTCCGGGTTCCCCACCGCGAGCGCGAGTCCGATGCTCGGGATGAGCAGGAGGCCGGCCGAGACGATCGTCCAGTTCCGCCCGCCGAAGCGGGGGACCATGAAGGTGTACGGGATCCGCAGCGTCGCGCCGACGAGGCTCGGCATCGAGATCAGCCAGAAGATCTCGCCGGTGCTGAAGTCGAAGCCGGCCGCGGGCAGCTGGACGACCACGACCGACCAGAGCTGCCAGACGACGAAGCCGAGGAACTCGGCGAAGATCGACCAGCGCAGGTTGCGGCCGGCGACCTGTCTCCCCTCCGCCTGCCACTGCGCGGGGTCCTCGGGGTTCCAGCCGTCGATCCAGCGGCCGGGGCGGCGGGTGATGCCCGACGGGGTGGTCGTCGCGGCGCTCGTGGTGGCGGGGGCGGTGGTGGGCGGTGCAGCAGTCATCGGATCCTCCGGGGAGTGGGCGCGGGCGCGCCGAAGAGAGTGCGGGGAGAGAGAGCAGGGAGAGAGCGGGGCGAGCGGCCGGGCGCCTAGGCGCTGCGGCCGAAGAGCTCGGAGACGATGTCGACCAGCTCGCGCGCGGGCGGGTCGACGGCGGTGAGCAGCGGGGCTGTGGCGAGGTCGGCTCCCGCCGAGGCGGCGAGCGAGGCGAAGTAGCCGGGGGCGAGGAGGTAGGTGGAGACGAGCACGCGGGCGCCGGGGTGGGTGGCGCGCTCGGCGGCCACCGCCTCCGGGACGCGCGGCTCGGCGGCGGAGATGAAGGAGACGGCGACCTCGCGGCCGAGCTCGGCGGCCAGGAGGCGGCCGGTGGCCCAGCAGTCGGCGACCGCGCCGGCGTCGCTCGAGCCGGCCGCGGCCAGCACGACGCGGTCGCCGTCGGCGAGTCCCGCCTCGCGCAGCCGGCGGGCCAGCACGCGGGCGAGCCGCGGATCCGGGCCCAGGGCGCCGGTCACGCGGACGGGGCGCTCCGCCTCCGCCGCGGCCTCGGCGAGGTCGACGTGCACGTGGTAGCCGGCCGAGAGCAGCAGCGGCACGACGACGGCCGGGCGGTCGGGCTCGAGGGTGCCGAGGGAGGCCGGCACGTCGGGTTGCTGCACGTCGACGAAGGAGTCGAGGACGTCCGCCGCGGGGTTCGCCTCGCGGACCGCCTGGACCAGCGCGGCGACCGCGGTGCGGCCGTCGTCGTCGGAGGTGCCGTGCGAGGCGCAGACCAGCGCGGTCCGCTGGGCGACCTCGATCACTCCGGCCGTCTCCCGCACGCTCCAGGTGGCGAGGTGCAGCCGCGGCGAGGTGTAGCAGACGCCCGTCTCGAGGTCGAAGACGTCCTTGTGCAGGGGCGAGGCGATCGTCGCGCGCTGCACGCCGTCGACCGCGCGGGAGCCGACGATGCCCCGGGAGAGCACGGCCGCACCGGTCGCCGGGTCGAGGTTCGAGACGGCGAAGACGCGGCCGTCGGGCAGGAGGAACAGCGCGAGCTGCACGCCGCCGACGAGCGCGGCCTCGCCCCAGAGCGGCTCGAGCTCGAGCCGGTTGCAGACGGGGACCCAGGTGCCGGCCGGAGCGGTGCGGGCCGTCGCAAGGCCTGCGGTGACGTGCTGATCGAGGAGGGTCATCGTCCCGCCTTCCGAGAGGAGTGCTGCCCGCGGCCGGTCGGCGGCGGTGAGCCCCACGGTAGAGAGCGCAGGTTTCGCGGGAGCACCCCTCCGGAGTCACGGGCGTAACGAAGCCCTCACGATGCCGGTCCGCTGTCGTGAGAGGTCGGTCACACGACGTTACGCAGGGGCAACGGGGGCGAAACCGCGCCTGCCTACGGTGGAGCCCATGACATCCCGAGGTGCGATCCCCACCGGCCCCCGACGCGTGCTCGTCGTCGGCGCCGGCCCCGCCGCCCACCGCCTGGTCGACGCGCTCGTCGCCCGCGCCGGCGCCACCGCCCTCGCGATCACCGTCTTCGGCGAGGAGTCGCACCACCCCTACGACCGCGTCGCCCTCTCCAAGCGCCTCGAGGGGATGACCGACCTCACCCTCGGCGACGTCGCGCTCTGGGAGTCGGCGACGCTCGTCACCTCCTCCCGCGTCGTGGCGCTCGACCCGGAGCACTGCCGCGTGCAGCTCGCCGACGGCCGCTGGTTCGAGGGCGACGAGATCGTGCTGGCCACCGGCTCCTCCGCCACCGTGCCGCCGATCGAGGGCGCCGAGCACGGCCGCGTCTACCGCACCCTCGAGGACGTCGACGGCCTCGTCGCCGACCTCGCCGCCTTCCGCGCTCGCCGCGGCCGCCCGGCGAGCGTCGTCGTGGTCGGCGGCGGACTGCTCGGCCTCGAGGCCGCGGGCGGCGCGCACCGGCTCGGCGCGCGCACCGCGCTGATCCACTCCGGCCGCTGGCTGATGAGCGCCCAGCTCGACGAGGGCGCGGGGCAGGCGCTCGGCCGCATCATCGCGGCGCAGGGCGTCACCCTGCACCTCGGCAACCGCCCCACCGCCGTCCTCACCTCGCCGCAGGGCACGGTGCTCGGCGTCACGATGACGGACGGCACCAGCATCGGCGCCGACATGGTCGTCTTCTCGATCGGCATCACGGCGCGCGACGAGCTCGCCCGCGCGGTCGGCATCGAGGTCGCGCCCCGCGGCGGCGTCGTCGTCGACGAGGCCTGCCGCACCAGCCGCCCGCACGTCTGGGCGATCGGCGAGGTCGCCGCGATCGACGGCCGCACCGTCGGCCTCGTCGCCCCGGCCAACGCGATGGCCGAGGTCGTCGCCGACCGCCTGCTGGGCGGCGACGCCACCTTCCCCGGCGTCGACGACGCCACCAAGCTCAAGCTCTCCGGGGTCGAGGTCGCCAGCTTCGGCGACGCGCTCGGCGCGGGGGAGGGAGCGCTCGAGGTCGTCTACGCCGACCCCGCCCGCGGGCTCTACCAGAAGATCGTCGTCTCGGACGACGCGCGCACCCTGCTGGGCGGCATGTTCGTCGGCGACGCAGGCCCCTACTCCTCGCTCCGCCCGCTGCTCGGCCGCGAGCTTCCCGCGGAGCCCAGCGCCTACCTCGCGGCGGCCGGCGGCGAGGCGCCCTCGGGCGACCTGCCCGACGACGCTCAGCTCTGCTCCTGCAACAACGTCTCGGTCGGCGACGTCCGCCACGCGATCGGCGAGGGCTGCACCGAGCTCGGCCCGCTGAAGGCCTGCACCCGCGCCGGCACCCAGTGCGGCTCCTGCGTGCCGCTGGTGAAGAAGCTGCTCGACACCGAGCTGACCCGCGCCGGCGTCGAGGTGTCGCGCGCGCTCTGCGAGCACGTCTCGCTCAGCCGCAGCGAGCTGTTCGAGTCCGTCCGGATCCTCGGCCTGTCCTCGGCCGAGCAGGTGATGGAGCGCTTCGGCTCGGGCCTGGGCTGCGACGTCTGCAAGCCGGTGATCGCCTCCGTGCTCGCGACCCAGACCAACGGCTACATCCTCGACGCCGGCCAGGCGCCGCTCCAGGACACCAACGACCGCGCGCTCGCCAACATGCAGAAGGACGGCACCTACTCTGTCGTCCCGCGGGTGCCGGGCGGCGAGATCACGCCGGCGAAGCTCAAGGTGATCGCCGAGGTCGCCGAGCAGTACGGCCTCTACACGAAGATCACCGGCGGCCAGCGGATCGACATGTTCGGCGCGCGCCTCGAGCAGCTCCCCGAGATCTGGCGCATCCTCGTCGACGCCGGGATGGAGTCGGGCCAGGCCTACGGCAAGTCGCTGCGCACCGTGAAGTCCTGCGTCGGCTCGACCTGGTGCCGCTACGGCGTGCAGGACGCGGTCGGCATGGCGATCTTCCTGGAGGAGCGCTACCGCGGCCTGCGCTCGCCGCACAAGTTCAAGCTCGGGGTCAGCGGCTGCGCCCGGGAGTGCGCCGAGGCGCGCGGGAAGGACATCGGCGTGATCGCGACCGACACCGGCTGGAATCTCTACGTCGGCGGCAACGGCGGCTACCAGCCCGCCCACGCCCAACTGCTCGCGCAGGACCTCGACGACGAGACGCTGGTGCGCTACATCGACCGCTACGTCATGTACTACGTCCGCACCGCCGAGCGGCTGCAGCGGACCGCACGCTGGCAGGAGGACCTGCCCGGCGGCCTCGACCACGTCAAGGAGGTGGTCTGCGAGGACTCGCTCGGGATCGCGGCCGAGCTGGAGGCGGCGATGGCGACCCACGTCGACACCTACGTGGACGAGTGGGCGGCGACGCTCGCGGACCCGGACCGGCTGCGGCGCTTCCGCTCCTTCGTCAACGCGCCCGACACCGCGGATCCGCGGGTGAGCACCGTGCGCGAGCGCGGGCAGAGCCGGCCGGCGGGGCGCGACGAGCGCTCGGACGGGCCGGTTCTCGTGGCCGGGACGTCGATCCCGATCGGGCCGGGAGCGGTCTCGGTCGTGGGGCCGTCGGCCTCGGTGCCGGCGCCGGCGACGCTCGCGCCGTTCGCTCCCACCGGCTCCGCTGGGTCCTCCGCCTCCTCCGCCTCCTCCGCCGCCTCCGCCGCCTCCGCGGTGCCCGGATCGGAGGCGTGATGCAGCTCTCCGTCGATCTCACCGGCCGCCGCGTCCTCGTCGTCGGCAGCGTCGCCGGCACCCGCCGCGTCCTCGCCCGCTACCGCGCGGCCGGCGCGCGGGTCGAGCGCTGGGACGCGGACGACGCGCTGTGCCTGCGCCTCGCCTCCGCGTCGCTCCTGCCCGCGGCCCGTCCCGCCCTGCTCGCCTGGGTCGAGGGGGCCGCGTCCCTCCGCTCGGCCGCGGCCGCGGAGGCCTCCCGCCACGGCGTCTGGGTCGTCGACGAGGCGCCCGCCGCGCAGCGCCCCGTCGGGCACGTGAGCATCGTCGGCGGCGGACCCGGCGACCCCGAGTTGATGACCGTCGCCGCTCGCCGGGCCCTCCGCGAGGCCGACGTCGTGCTCTTCGACCGCCTCGGCCCGCACGACGGCCTCGCCGACTGGGCGCCCGGCGCCGAGCTGATCGACGTCGGCAAGACCCCCGGCCACCACGCCGTGCCGCAGCACGAGATCGAGCGGCTGATGGTCTCCCGCGCCCTCGACGGGCTCGACGTCGTCCGGCTGAAGGGCGGCGACCCGTTCGTCTTCGGCCGCGGGTCGGAGGAGGTGCGCGCCTGCCGCGTCGCCGGCGTTCCGTTCACGATCGTCCCCGGCGTCACCAGCGCGATCTCGGTCCCCGCCGCCGCCGGCATCCCGGTCACCCACCGCGAGGTCAGCCGCGCGTTCACCGTGGTCTCGGGCCACGCGCCCTTCAGCGAGGTCGAGCTCGGGCACCTGGCCGGGCTCGGCGGGACCCTGGTCGTGCTGATGGGCGTGAACACGCTCCCGCACCTCGTCGCCGGGCTGCAGCGCGCCGGGATGCCGGCCGACATGCCGCTGGCGATCGTCGAGCGCGGCTGGTCGCACGCCCAGCGCACCACGATCTCCTCCGTCGGCGGGGTGCTCGGCCTGCTCGCCGAGCTGGCGCCCCGCTCGCCCGCGGTCATCGTCATCGGCGAGGTCGTGCGCCAGGCGGCGTGCGATGATGCTCAGGATCCCGAGAGCATCGCCCGCGCGGTCGATGCCCTCACCCTGTGACCGCCCGAGGGGGCCGCTGATGACCGGCACCGACGCGAGCGGCGAGCCGACCGGCGCTGTCGCGAGCGCTGCTGCCGCGACCGGTGCCGTCGTGACCGCGACCGCCGCGTCCGGCGCCGACGGGCCCGACGCCGACGCCGCGTCGCCCGGCTTCCGGCCCGACCAGCTCGTCGGCTTCCGCATCGGCGTCACCTCCGACCGCCGCTCCGAGGACCTGATCGCCGCCTTCGAGCGCCGCGGCGCCGACGTCACCCACGCCCCCACCATCCGTATGCGCGGCGTCGACACCGAGGGCGTCCTCGAGGCGGAGACCCGCGCGATCGTCGCCGCCCGCCCCGACGTGCTGCTCGCGACCACCTCCTACGGCATGCGCCGCTGGCTCGAGGCGGCCGACGCCGCCGGCCTCGGCGACGACCTGACCGACGCGCTCTCCGACGCCCGGATCCTCGTCCGCGGCCCGAAGGCGCGCGGGGCGATCCGCGCCGCCGGCCTCGACGACCACGGCATGAGCGAGCGCGAGACCACCACCTCCCTCGTCGACCTGGCCCTGCGCGAGGGCGCCGCCGGCCGCACCGTCGCGGTCCAGCTGCACGGCTTCACCGACCCGGCGCAGCTGCAGCGCCTCACCGACGCCGGCGCGACCGTCCTCACCGCCGCCCCCTACCGCTGGAGCGCCCACGAGGACTCGGCCCGCGTCCTCCGGCTGATCGAGGCGATCTGCTGCGGCGGCCTCGACGCCGTCACCTTCACCAGCGCGCCGGCCGTCGAGGCGCTGTTCACCGTCGCGGAGGCGGCCGGCCGGCTCGACGAGCTCCAGGCCGCCTTCCGCGAGACCGTCGTCGCGGCCGCCGTCGGCCCGGTCACCGCCGCCCCGCTCGTCGAGGCGCAGATCCTGCCGATCGTCCCCGACCGCTTCCGGATGGGCGCGCTCATCCGCCTCACCTGCGAGCACCTCGAGCAGTCCGCCCCCCGCATCGACACCGACTACGGCCCCCTCGAGCTGCGCGGCCGGCACGCCCTCCTCGCCGGAACCCGTGTCGCCCTCACGCCCGTCGCCCTCGCCCTGTTCCGCACCCTCGTCGCCGCCGAGGGCGCCACCGTCGCCCGCGCCGTCCTCGCCGCCGCCGCCCCGGAGCCCCTCGACGACCACGCCGTCGACGTCGCCATCAGCCGCCTCCGCCAGGCCCTCCCGGAGCCGCGCCTCGTCGCCACCGTGATCAAGCGCGGCTTCCGCCTCGCCACCCCCCTGTAGGCCCGCGCGCCTCCGCACGGCCGCCTGCGGCGTTGTCGTCGGGCGCGATACCGCCGGTATCGCTTCCTCCTCCGCCTTGCATCCGACCGCGCGGAGCCCCGCGGGTCGGTGGGTGTCCGCACGGCGATCCGCGGCGTTGTCGTCGGGCGCGATACCGCCGGTATCGCTTCCTCCTCCGCCTTGCATCCGACCGCGCGGAGCCCCGCGGGTCGGTGGGTGTCGGCACGGCGATCCGCGGCGTTGTCGTCGGTTGCGATACCGCCGGTATCGCGCCCTCCTCCGCCTTGCGGCTCACCGCGCGGAGACCCGCGGGCGGTTCGGCTTACGTGTGGCCGTCATTCGGCACTTTCTGCTGGAGTGCGGGGGGCGAAGCAACGGAAAGTGGCGAACGGGTCAGGGGTCCGGGCGCCAGCCCGCGTCGAGGAGGCGGGCGCGGACGCGGGCGGCGCAACCTGCGGGGTCGCGCAGGAACGAGGCCCCGGCGATGCGGACGATCGAGAAGCCGGCGGCCGCGAGGCGCTCGTAGCGGATCAGGTCGCGGTCCCACTGCACGCGGTCCGTGCGGTGCTGGTCGCCCTCGTACTCGCCGCCGACCTTCCAGCGCGGGTAGAGCGTGTCCAGCCGGCCGATGAAGCCGGCCGCGTCGTGCACCGGGACCTGGAGCTCCGGCTCGGGCAGGCCCGCCTCGAGGAGCGCCAGCCGGAACTCCGTCTCCTTCCGCGACTCCGCACCTGAGCGGACGAGGGTGAGCGCCCGCCTGGCCGCGGGAGCTCCCGGTCCGCGGTACGCGCCGACGCGAGCCTCGAGGGCGCCGCGGGCGACCCACGGTCGACGGTCGCCCGCGGCCTGGCGGAACGGCTCGCGGAGGAGCGCGTCGCCGACTGCCACCAGGTCCACGAGCCGGAGGATCGGCGCGAGGTGGCAGAACAGGCTCGCGCCGTCGGTCAGGCGGAGCCCGTGCCGGACCACGGCGCGCACCTCCGGATCGGCGATCGAGTGGCCGATCACGCCGCGGCGCCTCGGCGCTCGCCCTGGGTGGCGGACGGCCACGTGGAGCGGCTCGTCGTCCTGTTCGCGCGGGAGCTCGAGCGGCCAGAGCCTGGCGGCGGTGAGGTGACTGAAGACGAGGCCGTCTCCGAGCACGGTCGAGAGCGCCCGCGCCCGCGCCGCGACGGTCGTCGCCGATCCTCGCGGCACGCGGACCCCCGAGAAGGGAGCCTCGAGGTCCGCTGCTCTCAGCCGGGCGCCCGATACCCCTTCCGTGCCGGCGCGAGCGGTCGAGAACGGCCGTCCTTCGAGCTCGCGGGGGAGAGGTGCAGGTCGACGCATCGCAGCAGAGTGCCCGGTCCCGGGCCCTCCCCGCTCGAGTTCTCCACAGGCCGACCCATGAGCGCACCGCTGCCAGACTGGAGCGCATGAGCAGCGGAGCCCAGAGAGTGATCATCGCGCCCGACTCCTTCAAGGGGTCGGCGACGGCCGTCGAGGTGGCGGAGGCGCTCGCCGAGGGCTGGCGCGGCGAGCGGCCGGACGACGAGCTGGTGCTCGCGCCGATGGCCGACGGCGGCGAGGGCACCGTCGACGCGTTCGCGGTCGCGGTGCCGGAGGCGGAGCGCCACGCGCTCACCGTGGTCGGGCCCGACGACCGCCCCGTCGAGACGTCCTGGCTGCTGCTGCCGGACGGCACCGCGGTCGTCGAGCTCGCCTCCGCGAGCGGCATCACGCTGCTCGATCCGCTGCGCCCGCTCACTGCGCACACCCGCGGCTTCGGCCGGGCGATCGCCGCCGCGCTCGACGCCGGCGCGCAGGCGCTCCTGCTCGCGATCGGCGGCAGCTCCTCGACCGACGGCGGAGTCGGGGCGCTGCGCGAGCTCGGCGCGCGCTTCCTCACCGTGTCCGGGCACGACCTCGGCGACGGCGGCGGCCCGCTGCACGAGCTCGCGGTCGTCGACCGGCACGCGCTGCGCCCCGTCCCCGTCGGCGGTGCCCGGATCCTCAGCGACGTCACCAACCCGCTGCTCGGCGACTCCGGGGCAGCGCACGTCTTCGGACCGCAGAAGGGCGCGAGCCTCGACGACGTGCTCCGCCTCGACGACGGCCTGCGCCACCTCGCCGCGCACCTCGACGCCGACCCGGAGGAGGCCGGCACCGGCGCGGCCGGCGGCACCGGCTTCGGCCTGCTCGCGTGGGGCGCGCGGCTGGCTCCCGGCTCGGCCGCGGTCGGCGAGGCGCTCGGGCTTCCGGCCCTCGTCGCGGGCGCGGACGTGGTCCTCACCGGCGAGGGGCGCTTCGACGCGCAGTCGATGGCGGGGAAGGTCCCCTCCTACCTGCTCGGGCTGGCGGAGGCGGCGGGCGCCCGCACGATGCTGGTCGCGGGGGCGATCCAGGCGCCGGTCACCGCGTTCGCCGCGGCGGGCTCGCTCACCGAGGCGGCGGGGTCGGCGGCGGCGGCCATCGCCGATCCGCTGCCGCACCTGCGGGCCGTCGCGGCGGAGCTGGCGCGCCGCGCGTCCTGACGGCGCGTGGCGGCGGTGTCGGCCCTGCCGGTGCGGCTGCCGGAGGGCTCGGGGCGGTGCGTGGCGGCTGCGTGGAGACCCCGCCGCGGCCACTCCGACGGCGTCCGCCCGCACCCGCGGGTGTCGGTGGTCGGCCGTAGCGTCGAGCCATGGACCTCGCAGCACCCCGACCCCTAGATGTAGTGGTCGGCGTGCGTCCCGGCACCCGCATGTCGGGCATGCCGACACGCCGGGGAGCGTTGTACCCAGGGAACGGATCGCGACTGTCCACAGCGGTGGATAACTCCGGAAGATCCGCGTCCTTCCGCGGGTCCGCGGGCCCCGGCCTGTGGATGGATCGGGGGAGGACCGGTGGATAACTACACGGATGTAACTACTACTCCTAGTGGGCTCCCGCCGGGCCGCCCACTATATGTAGTATTGCTGAGCAGGTCGGGCCGAGAGGCCCATCGGCACCGTCGCTCGGTCTCCGAGCGCCCCGCACCACTCCACATCAGAACTCCCCACGACCGTCTCCCCGCCCGCCCGGACCCCCGGCGCGGCACCGGATCCGGCCCTCGGGACACCTCCTTCCGAAAGGACGACACCCATGGCTGTGACGGTCTACACCAAGCCCTCCTGCGTGCAGTGCACCGCGACCTACCGGGCCCTCGACAGCAAGGGCATCGACTACGAGATCTTCGACCTCTCCGTCGACGAGAAGGCCCTCGACGCCGTCAAGGCCCTCGGCTACCTCCAGGCGCCGGTCGTCATCACGGACGACGATCACTGGTCCGGCTTCCGCCCCGACAAGATCTCCGCTCTCTGAGGCGTCTGAACGGCGATCTGCGGCGTTGTCGTCGGGCGCCGTAGCGCCGCTACGGCTTCCTCCTCCGCCTTGCAGCTCACCGTCCAGCCGCCTCAGAGCAGGTGCTGACGGAGATGCGGCGGCAGGAGCAGAGCACACAGCTTCGCCGGTCCGGGTGCGCAGGTTCTGCCCCGGGCCGGCGGAGGATCCGCGGGAGCGGGTCCGCAAGCGCCCGCGAGGGCGGACGACGGAAGGACGGGGGAGGCGCGCGATGAGCGGACTCGTGTACTTCTCGAGCAGCTCGGGCAACACCCACCGCTTCATGCAGAAGCTCGGGCGGCCCGCGCAGCAGATCCCCCTGCACTCCCGGCGGGACGGTGCCGCGGTCGACACGCTCCACGTCGATGAGCCGTACGTGCTCGTGCTCCCCACCTACGGCGGGGGCAACGGCGGGGGAGCGGTCCCCAAGCAGGTCATCCGCTTCCTGAACGTCCCGCGCAACCGCGCCCTGCTCCGCGGCGTCATCGGCGCCGGCAACACCAACTTCGGCGAGGCCTACTGCCTCGCCGGCGACATCATCGCCCGCAAGTGCGAGGTGCCGCATCTCTACCGTTTCGAAGTATTCGGCACACCCGACGACGTCCGCGCCGTCGACGAAGGATTGGACTCGTTTTGGACGCAGCAGTGATCGACGCCCCCCGGGACGCCGCGCAGATGGACTACCACTCGCTCAACGCGATGCTGAACCTGTACGGCCCGAACGGGGAGATCCAGTTCGACAAGGACCGCGAGGCGGCGCGCGAGTACTTCCTGCAGCACGTCAACCAGAACACCGTCTTCTTCCACTCCCTCAAGGAGCGCCTCGACTACCTGGTCGAGAAGGAGTACTACGAGAAGGCCGTCCTCGACCAGTACTCGTTCGACTTCATCCAGGAGCTGAACGACCTCGCCTACTCGAAGAAGTTCCGCTTCGCGACCTTCCTCGGCGCCTTCAAGTACTACACGTCGTACACGCTGAAGACCTTCGACGGGAAGCGCTACCTCGAGCGCTTCGAGGACCGCGTCGTCATGTCGGCCCTCGGCCTCGCCCAGGGCGACGAGAAGCTCGCGATCGCCCTCGTCGAGGAGATCGTCGCCGGCCGCTTCCAGCCCGCGACCCCCACCTTCCTCAACACGGGCAAGGCGCAGCGCGGCGAGCTCGTCTCCTGCTTCCTCCTCCGCATCGAGGACAACATGGAGTCGATCGCCCGCGGCATCAACTCCGCGCTGCAGCTCTCCAAGCGCGGCGGCGGCGTCGCCCTCTCGCTCTCCAACATCCGCGAGGCCGGCGCCCCGATCAAGCAGATCGAGAACCAGTCCTCGGGCATCATCCCCGTGATGAAGCTCCTCGAGGACAGCTTCAGCTACGCGAACCAGCTCGGCGCCCGCCAGGGTGCGGGAGCGGTGTACCTCTCGGCGCACCACCCGGACATCCTGCGCTTCCTCGACACCAAGCGCGAGAACGCCGACGAGAAGATCCGCATCAAGACGCTCTCCCTCGGCGTCGTCGTGCCCGACATCACGTTCGAGCTCGCGAAGAACAACGAGGACATGTACCTCTTCTCCCCGTACGACGTCGAGCGCGTCTACGGCCTGCCCTTCGGCGACATCTCGATCTCCGAGAAGTACCGCGAGATGGTCGACGACCCGCGCATCAAGAAGACCAAGATCTCGGCGCGCGAGTTCTTCCAGACCATCGCGGAGATCCAGTTCGAGTCGGGCTACCCGTACATCGTGTTCGAGGACACGGTGAACAAGGCGAACCCGATCAAGGGCCGCATCAACATGTCCAACCTGTGCTCCGAGATCCTCCAGGTCAACACCCCGACGACCTACAACGAGGACCTCTCCTACAACAGCATCGGCAAGGACATCTCCTGCAACCTCGGCTCGCTGAACATCGCGCTGACGATGGACTCGCCCGACTTCGGCCGCACCATCGAGACCGCGATCCGCGGCCTCACCTCGGTGTCCGACCAGTCGCACATCACCTCGGTGCGCTCCATCGAGGACGGCAACGACAAGTCGCACGCCATCGGCCTCGGCCAGATGAACCTGCACGGCTACCTCGCCCGCGAGCGGATCCACTACGGATCCGAGGAGGGCATCGACTTCACCAACATCTACTTCTACTCGGTGCTCTTCCACGCCCTGCGCGCGTCGAACAGCATCTCCATCGAGCGCGGCACGACCTTCGAGGGCTTCGCCGACTCGAAGTACGCCTCGGGCGAGTTCTTCGACACCTACACCGAGAAGGAGTGGGCGCCCGCCACCGAGCGCGTCTCCCGCCTCTTCTCCGAGGCCGGCATCGCCGTCCCCACCCAGGACGACTGGCGCGCGCTCAAGGCCTCGGTCATGGAGCACGGCATCTACAACCAGAACCTGCAGGCCGTCCCGCCGACCGGCTCGATCTCGTACATCAACAACTCGACGTCCTCGATCCACCCGATCGCGTCGAAGATCGAGATCCGCAAGGAGGGCAAGCTCGGCCGCGTCTACTACCCGGCGCCGTTCATGACGAACGACAACCTGGAGTACTACCAGGACGCGTACGAGATCGGCTACGAGAAGATCATCGACACCTACGCCGCGGCGACGCAGCACGTCGACCAGGGCCTCTCGCTGACGCTGTTCTTCAAGGACACCGCGACCACCCGCGACATCAACCGCGCGCAGATCTACGCCTGGCGCAAGGGCATCAAGACGATCTACTACATCCGTCTCCGCCAGCTCGCGCTGGAGGGCACGGAGGTCGACGGCTGCGTCAGCTGCATGCTGTAACGTCCCCCGTCGATCCCCCGACAGTCTCGAACGACCTATCCGCACGAAGAAGAGATCATGACTCCCCCTGAGAAGCTCAAGCTGGTCAGCCACGTCGACGCCATCAACTGGAACCGCATCCAGGACGACAAGGACGTGGAGGTCTGGAACCGCCTGACGAGCAACTTCTGGCTGCCCGAGAAGGTCCCGCTGTCCAACGACATCCAGTCGTGGAACACGCTGACCCACGACGAGCAGCAGCTCACGATGCGCGTGTTCACGGGCCTGACCCTGCTCGACACCATCCAGGGCACGGTCGGCGCCGTCTCGCTGATCCCCGATGCGCTCACCCCGCACGAGGAGGCCGTCTACACGAACATCGCGTTCATGGAGTCGGTGCACGCGAAGTCGTACTCCTCGGTGTTCTCGACCCTGTCGAACACCCAGGACATCGACGAGGCGTTCCGCTGGTCGGTCGAGAACCCGAACCTGCAGAAGAAGGCGTCCATCGTCATGGACTACTACCGCGGCGACGACCCGCTGAAGCGGAAGGTCGCCTCGACGCTGCTCGAGTCTTTCCTCTTCTACTCGGGCTTCTACCTGCCGATGTACTGGTCCTCGCGCGCCAAGCTCACCAACACCGCGGACCTGGTGCGTCTGATCATCCGCGACGAGGCCGTGCACGGCTACTACATCGGCTACAAGTTCCAGAAGGGACTCGAGCTGGTCGACCAGGCCAAGCGCGACGAGATCAAGGACTACACGTTCTCGCTGCTCTACGAGCTCTACGACAACGAGGCGCAGTACACCCAGGACCTCTACGACCAGCTCGGCCTGACCGAGGACGTCAAGAAGTTCCTGCACTACAACGCCAACAAGGCCCTGATGAACCTCGGCTACGAGCCGATGTTCCCCAAGCAGGTCACCGATGTGAACCCCGCGATCCTGTCGGCCCTCTCGCCCAACGCGGACGAGAACCACGACTTCTTCTCGGGCTCCGGCTCCTCCTACGTGATCGGCAAGGCCGTGAACACCGAGGACGAGGACTGGGACTTCTAGGCGTCGACACCACGTCCCGGCCTCCACGGCGAACGGCTCCTCCCCTCCCGGGCGAGGAGCCGTTCCTCGTTTCACCGACTGAGAAGCATGACTAGAGTTACTCGCAACATCTTGTAGAGGGAAACCGGAACTTGGAGGACGAATCGTAAACGAGTAAAAGTTACTATAGAAAACCGGCACCAAAGGCGCTAGATTTCGGTCGTGACTCACTCTCTCGACTCTTCGAACGCCTACGTATTATCACCCGGGCGCGTAGGTATTGGCAGCGGCGCCACCCCAAGTGCTCGGGATCTCTTAAATTTCTTAGAGACAGAAGCACGCTTGACGCTCTGCCTGCTACTTCCTTTGGCACTTGAGGGATCACAATGTTCTGTCCGAGTGCCCCTGAGATCGGGGTACGGATCGTACATAACGGCCCTCGAGGGCCTTCGGGAATCTTACCCATGGGATACTTCAGTCAAGAATTTGCTTGATAAGCAGATTGCTGCGTCGGGTGTAAGCCTCGGAGGCAGAACCATTTACGAGTTGCGGAACTATCTCAGTCATGGGGGAATTACGCCGCGCGAGCAGGACCTGAATTTTTCGCTACTTTTAGGTCTTGTCGAGGGGATATACTCCGATCTTTCTCTAGTCATTAACACGTCGTTCGCCATTACTCATGAAGTCGGTAGTTTTCCAGAGGTTGCGTTCGACGGCATCGGCGTCGTCAACCCGTTGATCGCTGTAGCAAACGGTATTATTGGCTTCCTTCAGGACGTCGTCAATGAATCTGGGCAGATTGTCGTCACATACTGTATTTTGGATCAGGAAAGTCCTGAGATGGTGCAAGAGTTGTCAACAGAGGAGAGTACGTTGCTGCGATCATATGTCGCGAGTAACTCGCCCCCTCAAGACCCTGCCGTGAAATATTTGAGGCAATCGCTAATTGAAGATATTCGCGCGTTCTCAGAAGCGGATTCAGCAATAACCTTTGATGTCGCTTCTTCGATAAGTCCTGTCGTAGTTAGTTGGAAGCGTCGGACGAGCGAAGGTTTTCAAGATCGAGTTGACATATTCCGGATATCTTCCACAGACCATGCTCGCCAGTGGGCAAAGGAGGGTCAACAACTCGAGTACTCTTCGTATAGTAACTTTCTTAAAGAAATTTCAAATTGGGATATTCTAGTTCCAAGACTTGTTGCGCTACTCGATAATCAGATTACGAGAAAAAAGGCGTGGGATCTCCAAACATTCGGACAACTCTCGCTCGACGCTGCGGAAATTCCTGCGGTTCCACGCGTCCGTGAACTGGACGCCCGAGGGGAAAGTTTTCGCATGCGACAGACCACCGGGGGCGACGGGTTGGCCGAACGGTTGGATGAATCGGTATCCGAGCACTCGGGAGTGTCTCAGATCTTCTTTTTCTCCGGCGAAGCGGGTGTGGGAAAAACCCATGGCCTTCTTGAAATGACTCGGGCGCGGATGTTGTCCGTAATTGGTCAAAACTCGGACCGTCCACTGTTCGTCTACTTCGATTGTGCCAATGTTCGGCTTTCTTCGATCAAAGAGGCTATTGACGCCGCCGTCGCCGGCACGTTCTTACTTGATGCAGATAGAATAGCTGCGCTGTGTAGAAACGGCCTAATGGTTTTAGTTATTGATGGTTTCGACGAATTGCTTGGCGGAGCGGGTTACTCGGACGCCCTTCAGACGCTCAAGCCAATTCTCAGTAGGTTGAGGCATAGAGGTACCCTTCTTATTTCTGCGCGCTCTTCCTATCTTGCGAATCAATACAGGGAAAGTCTTAATCGCGGCGAAAATCCCCTCGATACGCCCGAGCATTTACTGCTCGAGATGGAACGTTGGCCTGGTAATGTTGTAGAAAGCTTCTTCCGGGAAAGCAGCGAATGGTCGCAGTACCGATCGCTTCTAAATGCTCAGGATTTGGACCTCTTGAGGTTGCCCTTCTTTGCACGTGTATTCGATAGCTTCGTGCGTGAAGCAGGAGACTTCAACCCTGCGAGGGGGCGGGTCGATCTTGTGCAGATGCTTCTGAATGCATACATCGATCGAGAACTTGAAAAGATCCATCAAGTTACTCAGGGTGAGGTCACAAACGAGCAGCTTCGTGAGTTGCTAACGGAGAGCGCTGGTTCGATGTGGGTCGTCGGCGAGCGGGAGTTAGCGCAAAACGATTTCCTAGAACTTGCGGGCGTCATTTTGGACCGCGATCTTCTTGGCGGGCAGTATCGGTACCTCGGTGACCGCCTTACCGTTCTTTGCGGAGTGGCGGTAAGCAGTGGCGAGAATGAAGCCGTCAAGTTTGCGTTTGATCATGAGAAATACTTCGATGCATTATTGGTCGATTATTTATGGGAGCGTTACTTTAGTCGAGCGGATAGTGAATCATCCGCCACGGCGTTCGAAAAGGAAGTTTTTGCGGAAGCTATCTTCAGGTCGCTGACGCTCCGGGATCCAGGTAACTTGATGCGCACACTGGGCGAGCTTGGCGGTTCAGGTGTGTCGCTCGGTTCAAATATTTCTTCAAACCTTGGAGCCCTAGCGTGTCAGTTGGCGGCAGAAGAATACTGGCCGAATGGCGGAGTGGCACTTGTCGGTCTTCAGCTGAATAAGCTTGACTTCAGTCGATCTGCACTTGGGTCAACGCAATTCTCGAATTGCCACATCGCGGAGCTAACAGTAGGATCGACAACGACAGGGTCGCTAACGCTAGACCAAACACACATTGACCTTCTAAGGGTGATCCGGTCGGGCGCAGCGGAGAGCCCGAGGCTAGTTTTTGCAGCCGACCGGGGTTTCGATGTGGGTGAGCTTCACGTTTTGTCTGAGGATGGAACCTCGGTGGTCGAAGTCGTGGTGGGGCGAGCTGACGTCGTCGATGCTGTGATCGGCGCAGGCTACTTAGGGCTAGAGGCTTTGGTTGAGTCCAATACCGGCATGTCTGAGCTGGAGGAGTTCGCAATCGAGGTGCTGTATCGGTTTGTCGGACGAAGGGCGATGACCTTCGTAATTGAGGATCGAACGTCAGTTCCTGGCCAGACTGCTTCCAACTGGATGCCGCGCGCTAACGACTCAAGCTGGGCGCAGTTTGTGCACTCACTTGTAGCTGCTGATCTCGCAAGACGTTCCCGAATAACGGCCGCCGGACCGGCGAAGGCGCAGATTTCATTTGTGGTGACCCCATCGTTGATTCTCGGTGAAGAGACAGGCGACGTTCGGATTGCAGACTTCTGGGAGCGGATCAGAGACTAACGAGAAGTTCCGCGCCGGATAGGGCGCAGCGGCAGCCGCATCAAAACGCGCGGGAAGCCGTTCAGCACCGAGGTGGTGTCGGCCGCGTGCGAGAAGCCGGCCCTCTCGAAGAGGGCGCGAGTGCCGACGTAGGCCATCGTCTGCTCGACCCGCGCGCCGGCGTTGTCGACGGGGTAGCCCTCGATCGCGGGAGCGCCGTGCGCGCGGGCGAAGTCGGCGGCGCCGGCGAGCAGGGCGTGCGAGATCCCGCGCCTGCGGAAGCCGGGGCGGACGCGGAGGCACCAGACGCTCCAGACGTCGAGGTCGTCGACGTGCGGGATCCTCCGGTTCTTCGCGTAGCTCGTGTCGGCGCGACGGTGCACGGCGGCCCAGCCCGCCACCTCGCCGCCGTCGTAGGCGAGGACGCCGGGCGGAGGATCCTCGGCGACGAGCTCGCGCATCCGCTCGCCGCGCGCCGGGCCGCGGAGGGCGTTGTTCTCGGTGGAGGAGAGCAGCCGGTAGCTCAGGCACCAGCACACGCTCGCGTCGGGCCGCTTCGGGCCGTTCATCGTCGCCAGGTCGTCGAAGACGGTGGCCGGACGCACCTCGATCGTCATGGCGGCAGCCTCCCACCGCGGCCTCTCCCCGGCAAGGCGTGCGATTCACCACTCCGGCGCATGAATCGCACCAGCACCCCCTGTTGGACGGCGCACAGGCGGCGCCCGTACCGTGGACGAGGTATCCAACGAAGGAGCACTCCCTTGAAGCACGTCCCCCTCGGCGCCTCCGGCCTCGACTCCCCGAACGTCGTCCTCGGCCTCATGCGCATCCCCGACATGACCGACGACGCCATCCGCGACCTCGTCCGCACCGCACGCGACTCCGGCATCGACTTCTTCGATCACGCCGACGTCTACGGCGGCGAGCTGCACCGCTGCGAGGAGCGCTTCGCCGAGGCGCTGGCGCTCACCCCGTCCGAGCGCGAGCAGGTCGTCCTGCAGACCAAGGCCGGCATCGTCGGCGACGGCCCGTACTTCGACTTCTCGTACGAGCACCTGATGCAGTCGGTCGAGGGCTCGCTGAAGGCGCTGCGCACCGACTACATCGACGTGCTCCTGCTGCACCGCCCCGACGCGCTGGTCGAGCCCGACGAGGTCGCCCGCGCCTTCGACGAGCTGCACGCGGCCGGCAAGGTCAAGCACTTCGGTGTCTCCAACCAGACGCCGTACCAGATCGAGTTGCTGAAGAAGTCGCTGAACCAGCCGATCGTCGCGAACCAGCTGCAGCTCTCGATCACGCACTCGCCGATGATCGCGCAGGGCGTGGCCTCGAACATGATCGCCGAGGACCAGTCGGTGATGCGCGACGCGGGCATCCTCGACTACTGCCGCCTGAACGACATCACCGTGCAGGCCTGGTCGCCGTTCCAGAGCGGCTTCTTCACCGGCGTCTTCCTCGACAACCCCGAGTACGGCGAGCTCAACGCGGTCCTGGACCGCCTGGCTGCCCAGTACGACGTCCCGCCCCTCGCCGTCGCGACCGCCTGGATCACCCGCCACCCGGCGAAGATGCAGGTCGTCCTCGGCACGACGAACGAGCAGCGCGTGCGCGATGCAGCCCTCGGCTCCGACCTGCCGCTCACGCGGCCGGAGTGGTACGAGCTGTTCCGCGCCGCGGGCCACATCGTCCCCTAGAGCTCCCACCCCGGAGAAACGCGCGTCGGCGCACACGGAGGCACGGACCGGACAGGGTCCGTGCCTCCTCTCCGTCTGCCCCCCCGCGAGATGCCACTTGCGTACGCGACACGCCGTGAGAGGCGTGCACAAGTGGCATCTCGCGGGCGGGAATAGGGGAGGGCTCCCTGCGTTGAACTTGAGTGCAAGTGACTCAACTCTTTCAGGAGGACTGGTGCCCGACAACTTCAACGAGGCCGGAGCGAGCTCGTTCGACGACTTCCTCGCCCGCTACCTCGACGGTGAGCGCGCCCGCGCGGCGCGGTCCATCGACCTCAGCCGCTTCCTCAGCGCACGCACCCAGAGCATCCTGCAGTCCGCAGGGCGCTTCGCCCTCGAGCGCGGCCAGACCGAGCTCGACGCCCTGCACGTGCTGCGGGTCCTCGTCGACGACGAGGCCGTGTCGCAGGCGGTCCGCCGCATCGGCGTCGACCCCGGCGCCATCGCGACCGCCACGGAGGCGCGCCTGCCGCAGGCGAGCGAGGCTCCGGCCTCGCAGAACGCGGCGACCATCACCCCGAGCGCCCAGCGCGCGCTCTTCCACTCCTACCAGGTCGCCCGCTCCAGCGGCTCGACCTACATCGACCCCGAGCACCTCTTCTTCGCGCTCGTGCTCGGCCAGGACGCGCCCGCCGGGCAGGTCCTCGCCCGCGCCGGCGTGACCGCGGAGGCGCTCACCCAGGGCCTGCGCGAGACCGTCGCCGGCGAGCAGACCGTCCCGGAGCAGGGCGCACCCGCGTCCGAGACCCCGATGCTCGACAAGTTCGGCACCGACCTCACCGAGCTCGCCCGCGAGGGCCGGCTCGACCCGGTGATCGGCCGCTCCGACGAGATCGAGCAGGCCGTCGAGATCCTCAGCCGCCGCACCAAGAACAACCCGGTGCTCGTCGGCGAGGCCGGCGTCGGCAAGACCGCCGTCGTCGAGGGCCTGGCCCGCGCGATCGTGGCCGGCGAGGTCCCGGAGCAGCTGCGCGACAAGCGCGTCGTCTCGCTCGACCTGCCCGCCATGCTCGCGGGCACCCGCTACCGCGGCGACTTCGAGGAGCGCCTCACCACGACGATGGACGAGATCGCGGCCCACTCGGGCGAGCTGATCGTCTTCATCGACGAGGTGCACACCGTCGTCGGCGCCGGTGGCGCGGGCGAGGGCGGAATGGACGCGGGGAACATCCTCAAGCCGCGGCTGGCCCGCGGCGAGCTGCACCTGATCGGCGCGACCACGCTCAAGGAGTACCGCACCATCGAGAAGGACCCGGCCCTCGAGCGCCGGTTCCAGCCGGTCCGCATCGGCGAGCCGAGCATCGAGGACGCCGTGGCGATCCTGCACGGCCTCCGCGGCGCCTACGAGGAGCACCACCGCGTCGCCTTCACCGACGACGCCCTGCGCGCCTCCGTCGAGCTCTCCGCTCGCTACCTGCCCGACCGGGTGCTGCCCGACAAGGCGATCGACCTGATCGACCAGGCCGGCGCGCGGCTGCGCCTGAAGCTCGGCGCGGGGGTCGACACCGACGCGCTGCTCGCGCGGCTCGCCACCCTCGAGGGCGACAAGAACGCGGCCGTCTCGGCCGAGCACTACGAGGAGGCGTCGCGCCTGCGCGACGAGATCACCGCGGTGCAGGCGTCGCTCGATGCGGCGACCGTCGGGGGAGCCGTCTCGCAGGAGGCGGTCGTCGGTGAGGCCGAGATCGCGGCGGTCGTCGCCCGTGCCACCGGCATCCCGGTGTCGCGGCTGACCGAGGGGGAGCGCGACCGGCTCGCGCAGCTCGAGACCGAGCTGCACCAGCGTGTCATCGGCCAGGACGCCGCGGTCGCCGCGGTCGCCCGCGCCGTGCGCCGCAGCCGGACCGGGATGGGCGACTCGTCGCGGCCCGTCGGCTCGTTCCTCTTCCTCGGCCCGACCGGCGTCGGCAAGACCGAGCTGGCCCGCACCCTCGCGGGGTCGCTGTTCGCCGACGAGCAGTCGGTGATCCGCTTCGACATGAGCGAGTTCGGCGAGCGGCACACCGTCTCGCGGCTGGTCGGCTCCCCTCCCGGGTACGTCGGCTACGACGAGGCCGGTCAGCTGACCGAGCGCGTGCGCCGGAACCCGTACTCGGTCGTCCTCTTCGACGAGATCGAGAAGGCCCACCCGGACGTCTTCAACCTGCTGCTGCAGGTGCTCGACGACGGACGCCTGACCGACGGTCAGGGCCGCACGGTCGACTTCCGGAACACCGTGATCATCATGACCTCGAACCTGGGGTCGGAGTTCCTCGCCTCGCGCTCCGGCGCGCTCGGCTTCGTCGCGCAGAGCGACGAGTCGGCCGAGGGCTTCGCCTCGGAGAAGGACCTGCACGATCGCGTGATGGGCCGGCTCCGCGAGGCGATGCGACCGGAGTTCCTCAACCGAATCGACGAGATCGTGCTGTTCCGCCGGCTCGGCCGTGCGCAGCTGCGCGAGATCGTCGGGCTGGTGCTCGAGGCCAGCCGTGCGCGGCTCGCCTCGCGCGACGTCTCGCTCGAGGTCTCCGAGGCCGCGGTCGACTGGCTCGCCGAGCACGGCTACGAGCCGCAGTACGGCGCCCGGCCGCTCCGCCGCCTGGTGCAGCGCTGGGTCGACGACCGCATCGCCGACCTGTTCGTCTCCGGCGACGTGACCGACGGCGGCGCCGTCCGCGTCGACGCCGTCGCCGGCGACCTCGTCGTCACTTCGAACGCGACCCTCCCCCTGGCAGCCTGACCCCGCACCTTCTGGTGAGGTGACGCCCCCGGCGTCCCTCCCGCGAGATGCCACTTGTGCACGCTTTTCACGGCGTGTCGCGTGCACAAGTGGCATCTCGCGGAGGGGGAGGCCGGGGGTCTCGTGCGTCCGGGGGCGGTACGGGGGCCGGTGTCGAGTGGTTGCGAGGGGTGGCGCGGGTGGGTAGACACGAGGGACGAGAACCGGAGGCACGATGACGAACCCGCGCTACTACGACCCGGTCGGCAAGGCGGTCCGCGCGCTCCTGGTCATCAGCTTCGTCTGCTTCGGACTCGCGGTCGGCTTCTTCGCCCTCGACATCGTGATGCCCGGCAGCATGACCGACGCGCACCGCCCGTGGTCGGAGGCGAGCGGCGGCCTGGCCTGCTTCGGCATCGCGGCGCTGATCGTGCACTACGCGACGGTGGCCATCGTCGGCGCGCTGCGCGGCCGCGGCTGACGCCCCCTCCTTTGCTGATCGAGTAGCCCGCGCAGCGGGAGTATCGAGATCGACCAGCTTCAGAAGCTGAGTCTGCAGACCCGCCCTGCTGAGGACGGTGGGTCTCGATACGCCCCTGCGGGGCTACTCGACCAGCATGCTCGCGGTGCTGCTGCAGGCTCGGCCGCACCACGTCCATGCTGATCGAGTAGCCCGCGGAGCGCGCGTATCGAGATCCGCCAGCGTCAGAAGCTGAGTCTGCAGGCCCGCCCTGCTGGCGACGGTGGGTCTCGATACGCCCCTGCGGGGCTACTCGACCAGCATGGGGCGCGCGGAGACGGCTCCGGCTCGCGGGAACCGGGGGGGTTCTGCGAGCCGGAGGCGGATTCACGTGCCGGGGGTGGGGCTACGGGCACTTCTTGGCGGTGATGGCGACGCGGAGGGTGGCGTCGGGGGAGACGCCCGTGCCGCCCGCGGGGTCCTGGCCGGTGACCTGGCCGGCATCCGGGGCGTTGCCGTTCTCGGTGCAGGACAGGGTGATCTTCGAGAAGCCGGCCGAGGCGAACGCGGCCTTGGCGGTCTCGAGGTCCTGGCCGACGACGTTCGGCACCGTCTGCTGACCAGCCGCGGGGGCGGCCGGAGCGGCGGGATCCGCGGTCGGGGCCGGGGCGGGCGCGGGACCCGAGCTCGGGATGATCGTCACCGTGGTGCCGCGGGTCGCGGTGCCGGAGGGGCTCTGGCGGACGACGGTGCCGGACGCGGCGGAGTTCGCCTCGGCGGCGCCCTCGCTCACGCTGAAGCCGGCCGACTCGAGCTTCGCCCGGGCGTCGCTGACCGAGAAGCCGGTCACGTCGGGGACGTTGACGCGCGGCACGACCTGCAGCGAGCCGTCGGCCTCGGGGAACGTGGTGCCGCCGTACTTCGCATTGGCGGCGGCCATGACCACCGGCCAGATGCGGTGACGGGCAGTCGCTGCGGATCCGGAGTCGAAGGAGTAGCGCGGGGCACGGAGACTCGCGGCACCCTTGATGTTGAAGACCCCGACGGCAGTCGCGACGCGGGTGCTCGCTCCGGTCATCCAGGTGGCGACGGCGTCGTCGGTGGTTCCGGTCTTGCCGATCAGCGGGATGCTGTCACCGGTCCTCGAGGCGACGGCGGTGCCGCCGGACGTGAAGGTCGACTGCAGTGCGACGGCGGCCGTCGCCGCGACGTTGCGGTCGATCGACTGCCGGCAATCCGCCGACGGGACCGGCTGCTCGGCTCCAGTGGCATCGGTGATGCGGTCGATCGCGATCGGGTTGCACGTCGATCCGCCCGAGGCGATGGTCGCGTACGCGCCGGCCATCGACAGCGGCGAGACGTAGTTGGTGCCGAGGATGGTCGCAGGGTACTTGTCGAGCTCGCCGTCGCCACCCTGCACCACGCCCATGTCCTTCGCCGTGTTGCGGATGGCGCAGAGGTCGAGCTCACGAGCCATACCCACGAAGCCGGTGTTGAGCGAGGTCTTGGTGAAGGTCACGGGCGTGCCGACCTGCCCGTTGCCGCCCTCGTCGTTGCGGGCGGCGGTGTCGGAGCTGGTCGTCGAGCCGCCCGGCTCACAGGAGTCCTCGAATGTGCCCCAGGTCGCCTTCCGGGTCCCGTCCACGGACTCGTTGATGCTGTGCCCCTCCTTCAGCCATTCCACCAGGGTGAAGAGCTTGTAGGTCGAGCCGGGCTGGATACCCGAGGAGCCGCCGTAGGCGCGGTCGGTGCTGAGGTTGATGGCGCTGTAGGAGGGGTCGGCCGCGAGGACGTCCGGGTCCTGCGAGTACTTCTTGTTCTGCGTCATCGCGAGGACGCGGCCGGAGCCGACCTCGACGCTGACGGAGACCGCTCCGACGTCGAAGTTCCAGGTCTGCGGGACCTGCGCGTTGACGGCCGCGACGGCCGCGTTCTGCAGGTCGACGTCGAGCGTCGTGTAGACGTCGAGGCCGCCGCGGCGGAAGTTCGTCCAGCGGGTGTCCTCGTCGTCGCCGAACACCGGGTCGTTCTTGAGGATGTTCGTGACGTAGTCGCAGAAGTAGCCCGCGTCGCCGGCGGTGGAGCAGCCGGTGCTCGGCTCGGTGATCTGCGGCTCGATCGGCGACGCGATCGCGGCGTCGTGATCCTCCTGCGAGATCTTCCCCTCCTCCAGCATCTTGCCGATGATGTAGTCGCGGCGGTCCTTGTTGCGCAGGTAGCCGTTCGCGGCGCCGTTGTCGGGGTTGTCCGGCTGGTCGAGGCGGAGCACGGCCGGGTTGTTCACGATCGCGATGAGGCTGGCGGCCTGGGCGACGGTGAGGTTCGCGGCGGTGGTGTTGTAGTAGTAGTTCGCGGCGGTCTCGATGCCGTAGGTGGTGCCGCCGAAGAAGGCGATGTTCAGGTAGCCCTGGAGGATCTGGTCCTTCGAGTACTCCTTCTCGAGGCCGATAGCGAGCTTCATCTCGCGGAGCTTGCGCTCGGGGGAGGTGCGCGTCGCGGCGTCGATGGCGGCGGCGCGCTCGGCCTCGTCGGTGATGTTGCGGACGGCCTTCTCGACCAGCACGTTCTTCACGTACTGCTGGGTGATGGACGAGCCGCCCTGGGTGTCGTTGCCGAGGACGTAGGTCTGCGCGACGGCGCGCAGGGTGCCGGGGAGGTCGACTCCGCCGTGCTCGTAGAAGCGGGGGTCCTCGCCGGAGACGGCGGCGTCCTTGGCGAACTGCGAGATCTGGTCCAGCGGGACCTCGATGCGGTTCTCGACGTAGAAGGAGGCGAGCAGCTGCGGGGAGCCGTCGGCGCGGGTCGAGTAGATGTTGCTCTTCTCGGAGAGCTTGTCGACCTCGAGGTACTCGGGGAGACCGTCGAACACTCCGATGGACTGGTTCGCGGCGACGCCGGCGATCGCCACGGCAGGAGTGACGGTGGCGGTCACGAGGACTCCTGCCACGACACTCATGCCGAGGAAGCCCACGACCGCCTTGATCACGCCACCGGTTGTCCTGCTGTCGGACGCCAAACCTTCTCCTTCGGGTAACCCCCGATCATCGCGACGGCCGCCGCCGACGCCCCGGACGCCCATCTGCGCCGGGTCAACCCCGACAGACTAACCCGAGACCCCGGAATGACGAAGGGCCGGTCCGGGGCCTGAAAAGGGCCTGTGCGCGGGCGAAGCGCACTCCGTGCTCCGCTCGAGCGTCGGCGGGCGTCCGGATCGGGCTCCTGCGGCGGGTCGTCAGCCGGTGACCGGCCAGACGTAGTCGAGCCCGGGCAGGGTGTCCGGGAAGAGCGGCGCGTAGTGCTCCGGGTCCTTCTCCACCAGCTTCGAGCGGTGCGAGAGGTGCACGTCGTCGCGGCCGAACCAGGGCGGCAGCTCGATCTCGCCGGCCCGGTAGCGCGCGGCGTCCTCGGGGTCGAGCGCCAGGGCCGCCTCGGTCTTCTCGAGGCAGGTGTCGGCGTAGCCGCGGTCGATCCAGGCGTCGCAGGTCTCGCGCTGGTACGCCATCACCGCCGGCCGGTAGCCGCGCCACATCCGCACGGCGGGGTGGTGCTGCCAGCCGTAGCCGGGCACGGTGAGCGCGCGCATGATCTGCAGCGTCTCGATCCGCTGCTTCCCGAGCCGCTTGCTGTCGAGGGCGCGGGCGCTCGCGCGGAGATCGGGGACGGGGAGGAACGTCTGCACCCGCCCCATTCAAGACGACGCGGATGCTCCCCGGCTGTGTCCGCCCGGACGCCGCCCGGCCACCGGCCCGTCACGCCGATGTCGCCTGCGCGGCGTACCGTGCGGCGCATGACCGGTCTCCCTCTTCTCGCCACCGACAACGTCCAGCTGCGCTGGGCGCGCCCCGAGGTGCTCGACTCCGCCCGGCACCGGATGCTGCGGCTGCTCACCCTCGCCGAGCGCCTGCGCTACGAGGCCACCGGCCGCCGTGAGGCGCGCGACGGCTTCCTCCTCGGCCGGGTGCTCGTCCGCGAGCTCGCCGCCGAGACGCTCGGGATCGATCCGCTCGACGTCCGCGTCGACGCGCGCTGCGAGCAGTGCGGCGGGCCGCACGGCCGCCCGGTGCTCGGCGGCGACCACCCGGCGCTCGAGCGGATGCGAATCAGCATCGCCCACTGCGACGGCGCCGTCGTCGCCGCGCTGGCCACCGGTCGCGAGATCGGCATCGCCGCCGCCCGGACCCGTGCGGTGCGCGAGCGGATCGCGTCCGGGAGCGCGAACGCGGAGCAGGTGCTGCAGGAGCTGCGGACCCGGGCCGTGACCAAGGCCGACGGCCGCGGATCCTCGAGCGGGGACGCGGTGCTCTTCCGCACCCGCGAGGGCGCGACGGAGGCGTGGATCGAGGGCGCGGAGGGCTATCTCGCGGTCTCGGAGCCGGTGGTGCACTCGGCGCTCGTCGTCACGGTCGCGGTCGCCTAGGACTGAGAACCCGCCGCCCTGCGGCTTGCGGAAGCCGCGCGGGCCTCACTCGAAGAGCGAGAGGGTGAGCGTCGAGCGGTAGGCGCCCGCGGCGACGGTCGGCTCGGTGGCGAGGATCAGGTCCGCGGTCGCGGACCAGGATCCGGCCTGCGCGGGGGAGTCGTCGTCGGCGCCGACGAGCACCGCGTCGCGCACGCCCGAGCCGCCGTCGAGGATGCCGAAGACGCGGGGGCCGGCGGAGACCGCGCCGCCGGAGCCGGCGAGCTCCGGGGTCCAGCCGAGGTGCGCCGCGCCGATCGAGGCGCCGCTCGCTCCGGTGAAGTCGCTCGCGGTGCCGAGGACGTACCAGCCGGAGGCGGCCGGGCTCTGCGCGGGGTCGCGGGTGTCGGTGACCGTGACGGTGGGCAGGGCGCCGAGGAACTGCCGGCGCAGGGGAGTGGAGCCGGACTCGACGAGCGTGGCGGCCGATCCGCCGACGGTCATCGAGAGGGCTCCGGGGGCGATCGGCGGGTCGATGCTGACGCCGACGTCGACGCCGCCGGCGTCCTGCTGCTCGGGGACGCGCTCGGGGTCCTGGGGCGCGGGAATCGCGGTGGGGGTGGCGCCGTCGGAGGAGCTCTCCGGGTCGTCGTCCTCCACCGGTACGGCGGGGGCGGCGGTGCTCTCGGCCGGCGGGACCGTGCAGCAGGCGGTCGCCGCGTCCGTGTCGGAGTCGCGGCCGCTGCGAATGGCGGACGACGGCCACGGCAGCACCGTCGGGGAGGCGGTCGCCGTCGGGACGGGGACGGGCGCGGAGGTCGGCGTGCTCTCCGGTGCGGTGACCGCCTCCGGAGCGAGGGCCGCCGAGGCGAGGAGGACGCTCAGCGCGAGGGCGGCGGTGGGGACCGCGGTCGCGAGGACGGCGCGGGTGGTGCGGATCACTGAGGTTCCCGTTCTGCCGGCCGCGGCGGTGCGCCGACTCGAGATTCCTATCAGTGCGGGGACGGCGGGGGAGACCCCGCTTCCGGGTGCAGCCGGTGGGTGGGTCTCGATACGCCGCGTGCCGCGGCTGCTCGACCAGCATGGAGAGGAGGGGCTGCGGCTCGGCAGGCGAGGGCAGCGCTCCATGCTGATCGAGTAGCCCGCGCAGCGGGCGTATCGAGATCCACCACCGTCAGAACGCGAGTCTGCAGACCCGCCCTGTTGAGGGCGGCGGGTCTCGATACGCCCCTGCGGGGCTACTCGACCAGCATGAGGGCGCCCCTGCGGGGCTACTCGACCAGCATGAGGGCGCCGCTGCGCGGCTGCTCGACCAGCATGCTGGTGGGCTGCGGCGCAGCAAGCGAGGGCGGCAGTTCATGCTGATCGAGTAGCCCGCAGAGCGGGCGTATCGAGATCCACGTGCGTCAGAAGGACGAGTCTGCAGACCTGCCTGCTGAGGACGGTGGGTCTCGATACGCCGCTGCGCGGCTACTCGACCAGCATGAACGGGGCCGCTGCGCGGCTACTCGACCAGCATGAACGGGGCCGCTGCGCGGCTACTCGACCAGCATGGGTGGGCCGGGTCAGCAGGTGTGGGCCGGGTAGCTCACCTTCTGCTCGAGGGTGGACGGGCCGGACGTCGCGGTGACGGTGACCTCGCCGGACGGCATCGACGCCTGGCGCGTGGTCCAGCTGTGCGTGGCGTTCGCGCCGGCCGCGACGCTCGCGAAGGCCTTCTGCCCGTACGCGGCCGAGACGGTGACGCCGATCGGTGCGGTCTCGCCGTTGGTCGCCGTCACCGACAGCACCGCCTTGCCGGCGATGCAGCGCGAGGACACGACGGCCGGGACCTTCAGAGCGGGAGCGGCCGCCTCGGGCACGACGATCTCGGTGATCTTCAGGTACGAGTTCGGCGTCGAGAAGCTGAGCTTCAGCCCCGTGGCGTCGACCGCGGTGAAGGGGATCGTCGTCAGCGCGCCGTTCGCCGCCGGAGCGACGTTCTGCGCGGACGTCGGGCGCCAGACGCCGTCGGTGCCGCGGTACGCGATGCTCACCGAGGCCAGCGTGCCCTCGGTGTTCGTGAACGACAGCCCGGCGACGCGGTGCGCCTCCGTGTTGGTCAGCGTGAAGTCCGCACTCCCGGCGAACGCCTGGTCGGTCCAGGTCGACCACGCCGTCGCGACGCTCCCGTCGCAGGCGTTGCCGGCGGGCAGGGTCGCCCACTTCGTCTGGCTGAACGACGCCGAGACGGCGGCGCCCTTCACCCGGCAGACGTTCACGGGCGGCGCGGTGCCCCAGATCTGCACCTCGGCGATCGACTGCCAGGTGTTCGCGGCGCTCGTCAGGTGCAGGCGGAGGCCGATGGTGTCCGGCAGCGCGGACAGGTCGAGGGCGACCGTCGGCGCGGCGTCGGTCGCGGCCTGCGAGAGGGTCGCGGCGACGGTGCTCGTGGTCCAGGCGCCGTTCACCTGGTACTCGACCTCGATGCGCGAGGGCCAGGTCGCCGTCGCGCCGTCCTTGAAGGCGTCCACCGTCACCGAGTCGAGGTTCTGCGGGCTGCTCCAGGAGAAGGCGAGCCGGCTGTCGCGGGGATAGCCGGTGCCGGTCCAGTCGTCCCAGCCCTTCGCCTTCACGTTCCCGTCGATCAGCGTCGGCGCGAGGTCGGCGCGGCTCGAGACCGTCAGCGAGGCGCCGGGCGCGAGGTTCGCGATCCCGGGCTCCGCGACCTCGATCGTGCGGGTGAAGCTGCGGCCGCGCGCGAACTCGGAGTCGGCGGCGAGCGTGCCCGTCACCGTCAGCGTACCGAGGAGCGCGGGGCCGGTCGGCGCCCAGGTGACCGCGACGTCGCGGGTGGCGGTGTCGGTCTTCACCGAGACCGTCGCGGGCAGGACGGCGGCGACGTCGGCGTTCCGGCGCACCGCGTCGGGGAGGCGGTCGTCGACGACCGACCAGGTGCCGGCTCCGACGCCCTTGTCGTCCCAGTAGGACTCGTTCCAGCCCGCGGCCCAGCGCGCCGGGTCCTCGCCGGCCGGGTTGCGCATCTCGAGGCGGCCGTTCTCGCCGATGGTCATCGGCAGCCAGACGTAGTTGGAGTTCGACTCGCCGTCGGCCCAGCGGTCGCCCATGTAGACGTACTTCCCGGGCGCGAGAGTGAGCACGTTGGTCGACTGCGAGCCGAAGGTGGTCTTCCGGGTGTCGCCGACGGAGAGCAGTCCGTCGCCGCCCTCGGGGATCGCGTTGTAGGCGACGTTCTCGTTGACGTCGCCCTTCTCCACTCCGCGGATCCACGAGCCGAGGATCGAGTCGGCCGTGTAGTAGGTCTGCGGGTTGGGCGCCCAGCCGGTGGCTCCGGAGGCGATCGTGTAGTACTTCCCGCCGTTCGCGAAGATGGCGGGCGCCTCGAGGTGGCCGCACTCCTTCACGATCTGGAAGTCGGTGCCGCGGACCGGCGCTCCGGCCTTCCCGTCGGCGAAGACGTAGGGGTAGGTGCCGTCGGCCGAGTACTGGCCGGCGTCGAGCGTGTCCGTCGTGGTCGTGCGCTCGACGTTCGTGTAGTCGGCGTCGAGCTTCGCGATGTAGAGGGAGTAGTTCTCCTCGGAGGAGTAGGAGATGTACGCGGTGCCGTCCTCGTCCTGGAAGACGGTCATGTCGCGCGCCTGGCCGGGGACCGCGGAGGTCGTGCAGGCCTGGTAGTCCGAGCGGTTGTAGAGCCGGTAGACGCCCTGCATCGTGAAGGGGCCGGTCGGGCTGTCGGAGGTGGCGACTCCCGCCATCGATCGGGCGTAGGTGCTGCCGCCGGGGGTGATCCGGCCGTCGGAGTGCCACCACATGACCCACTTGCCGGTCTTCTCGTTGAAGAGCACCTTCGGCCGCTCGAAGATCGCGGTGTTCGGCGAGGCCTGGGTGGTGTCCAGGTGGTAGTCGAGCTCGGCGATGCGGTCGGCGCGCGGCTGGCCGGCGTCGTCGACGGTGTCGTAGAGGGCGTCGAAGTAGGGCGACTTCAGGTCGTCGGGGGTGGCGACGCTGCGCAGCGCGACTCCCTTGTTCTCCCAGTTGTGGCCGTCGGTCGAGCGGTAGACGGCGACGCCGGGGCTGCTCCAGTAGCCCTTGGTGCGGTCCTCGCCGTACCAGTACTGCACCTCCTGGCCGTTCTCCTGCGTGGTGACGATCTGGCCGCCGTGCGCCTGGATGTGCCGGCCGTCGGTGTCGTACCAGGAGGGCTGGAAGTAGTCGGCGGCGGCGCGGCCCGGGTCCTGGATCGCGGGGTAGTCGGTGTAGACGGGCGGCGGACTCGTCCGCGGGACGCCGTCGTTCGGGTCGGTGACCACTCCGGAGGGGGAGGCCGCCGCGGGCGACGCTCCCGCTCCGAGGAGGACGGCCGCGAGGAGGGCCGCCACTCCCGCCGCCACGGATCGCTGTCGAGGACTCATGCTGTGCTCCTTTGCACGCCGGACCGATGTTCACGCAAACACCGCTTCTCGACCGTACATGGCGACGTCAACATTAAGCGAGGGGTCGGCGCTGCTCCGCTGGTGGCCGTGGGTCTCGAGACGCCCCTGCGGGGCTGCTCGACCAGCATGAGCTGCGTTCCGAGGGTCACTCCGCCGGAGGTTGGAAGTACATGCTGATCGAGTAGCCCGCGGAGCGGGCGTATCGAGATCCACCACCGTTCGGAGTCGGGTCTGCAGGCCTGGCCTGCTGAGGACGGTGGGTCTCGATACGCCCCTGCGGGGCTACTCGACCAGCATGCGGCGTGCGTCCCGAGGTCCGCCGATAAGGCGGCGGGGACTCCATGCTGATCGAGTAGCCCGCGGAGCGGGCGTATCGAGATCCACCACCGTCAGGAGTCGGGTCTGCAGGCCTGGGCTGCTGAGCGCGGCGGGTCTCGATACGCCCCTGCGGGGCTACTCGACCAGCATGCGGCGTGCGTCCCGAGGTCCGCCGACAAGGCGGCGGGGACTTCATGCTGATCGAGTAGCCCGCGGAGCGGGCGTATCGAGATCCACCACCGTTCGGAGTCAGGTCTGCAGACCCGGCCTGCTGAGGAACGCGGGTCTTGAGACGCCCCTGCGGGGCTACTCGGCCAGCAGGGAGCGCGGGGCGCGCAGCAGCGCGAGCGGGCCGTCGTGCAGGGGCTCCGTCTCCCAGTGCGCCGCGAAGGTGCCGGCGGTGGGGTCGAGCACGAGGTGCAGGCGGTGCGGCGTCTCGAGGAAGAGCACGTCGACCAGGAGAGCCCCGCCCTCGCCGGCGCCGGCGCTCGCCGCGAACGCGTCCGTGACGGTCCACTCGCCGGAGCCGGGGGCCAGCAGCAACCGCTCCTCGCCCTCGATCAGCGCGAGGGTCCAGCCGGCCGTGTCGCCCGCGATCTCCAGCGCGGTCAGCGAGCGGATCGCCGATCCGGCCGCAGGCGAGAAGCGCCCGGGCTCGGGAGCCGTGGGCAGCGCGGGGAGCGGCGCGAGCCCGAGCGAGCCGAGGCGCTCGAGCAGTCGCGCGTCGGCCTCAGCGGTCGAGCCGCGGCCGACCGCGGGTAGCAGGTGCTCCCAGACCGCGGCGAGGAGTGCGCCGGTGTCGGTGCTCTGCCCGGTGATCGCGACGACGAGGTCGTGCTCGGGCAGGATCAGGCTGAACTGCCCGTAGGCGCCGTCGGCCCGGTAGCCGTGCAGCGAGCGCCAGAACTGGAAGCCGTAGCCCTGCTCCCAGTCGGAGGAGTCGGCCGGGGGAGTGGCGACGTGGGCGGTCGACGCCTCGGCGACCCACTCCGGCGAGAGGATCGCCGCGTCACCCCAGCGCCCGTCCTGGAGGTAGAGCTGACCGAGCGCGGCGGCCGCCTCCGTCGGGGTGTGCAGCCCGCTGAAGCCGATCTCGCGGTCGGAGGTGTCGCGGATCCAAGCGACCTCGCCGATCTCCAGCGGGTCGAGCAGCCGCGGGCGGAGGTACTCGGTCAGCGGCAGACCGCTCACGCGCTGCACGATCGCGGCGGCGGCGAAGGTGCAGGGCTGGTTGTAGGCGAAGACGCTCCCCGGCTCCTGCTCCGGCGGCAGCAGCAGGAAGCCGCGGACCATGTCCACGGGATCGAGCTCGCGCGCCCGATCGATGGTCTCGGCGGAGTGCCCGCTGGCCATCGCGAGGACGTCGCGGACGCGGATCGCCCGTGACCGCGGATCCGTGATCTCGGCCTCCAGCTCCGGGAAGAAGGAGAGGACGGTCGCGTCGAGGTCGACGAGCCCCTCGCCCACCGCGAGGCCGACCGCCGCGGCGGTGAAGCTCTTGCTGAGCGAGTAGAGCAGGTGCAGCCGCTCGGCCGAGTACGGCGCCCACCAGCCCTCGGCGACCACGGCGCCGGCGTGCACGACCATCAGGCCGTGCAGCTCGACGCCGGGAGCGGCCTCGATCGCGTCGAGCAGATGGAGGACGCCACCGGCGTCGAGGGCGTGGGCGGAGGGGGAGCTTCTCGGCAGTGAGCGCGTCATGCCTCGATGCTACGCAGGCGTGCTCCCGGCCGAGGCGGGGCCGCTGCCGCCGAACGGTCTCGTCGTCAGCGGCCCTCGCTACCAGAGCTCGTGTCAGCCCGCTGCCGGTCCCGTCGGCAGGGTGAGGGTGCCGGTGAAGGGGGTGGAGTAGCGGGTGCCGCGCGGGGTGGTGCCGGAGAAGGTGCGGCTGAAGGTGATGCTCCCGGCGTCGAGGTCGGCCTGGGTGACCTCGGCTCGGACCTGGTAGTAGGGCGCGGGCTGGCCGGGGGTGAGGGCCATGGTGGTGTCGTTGATGTTGCGGAGTTCGACGTCGCCGCTGTTCACGGGGTAGGCGATCCAGGTGATCCGGGTGCCGACCTTGACGGCTTCGCCGTCCTTGAGTTCGAGGTGTCCCTCGAACTCTCCGGAGAGGCGGGGGCGCTCGGCGGGAGCGGGCAGGGTCAGCGTGCCGGTGACCGCACCGGAGGTGTAGCGGGTGCCGGCGACGGTGGTGGCGTCGTAGGTCCTGCTGACGCTGACGGTGCCGGCGTCGAGGTCGGCCTGGGTGACCTGGCTCCTCCAGGAGAAGTGGTCGGTGGTCTCGCCGGGGGCGAGGTCGACGTCGATGCCGTCGATGGTGCTCAGCTCGACGTCGCCGGTGTTGGCGAGCTCGGCGGTCCAGGTGATCCAGGTGCCGGCGGTGACGGGTTCGCCCTCCTTCGTGTCGAGGACGCCGGTGAAGTGCCCGTCGATGCCCGGGTGCTGAACCGGGAGGGTGAGGCTGCCGGTGATGGTGGGGGAGGTGTAGGGGGCGCCGTCGGGGGTGGTGGCGGAGAGGCGGGCGGCGTAGGTGGCGGTGCCGGCGTCGATCTCTTGCTGGGTCAGGCCGGTCTGCCAGTAGCCGTTGGTGGTGGTCTGGCCGGGGGCGAGGTCTTCGTCGCTGAAGTTGATGTCGTTGAGGGTGACGTCGCCGGTGTTGGTGGCCTCGATGCGCCAGGTGATCCGGGTGCCGGGGGTGGCGGGTGCGCCGTCCTTCT
>NZ_SNYD01000007.1:0-14118 GCF_004362935.1 Rathayibacter sp. PhB1 | reverse complement strand
GCTGAAGTTGATGTCGTTGAGGGTGACGTCGCCGGTGTTGGTGGCCTCGATGCGCCAGGTGATCCGGGTGCCGGGGGTGGCGGGTGCGCCGTCCTTCTTGTCGAGGGTGCCGACGAGGCGTGCGCTGATGCTGGGGTGCTCGACCGACGGGGTCACTGGCGACGGGGTCGCGGTGTGCGCGGTGACGGTCGCCGTCCCCGGTGAGGCCTCATCGGCGTGCGCGGCGGTCGCGGCACCGCCGAGGAGGACGAGGGACAGCGCTGCCGAGACCGTCAGGTCGAGGGCTCGTGCGGTGTGAGGGCGGCCGGAGGTGGGTCTGCGGGAAGTGTGTCGCGGGGTCATGGCGCTCCTTGACGTGAGGATGAACAGAGGATGTGAAGCATTGTCACATCCGCTGTCCACCGGGATCACGCCTGTCGTTCCCTGTGGCGGGAGACGCGCCTCTCAGCCGGCCTGGGTGGGGAACGGCCCGAGGTCGAGCAGGAAGCGGAGGATCTCGCCGGCCGGGGCGCGGACGGCGGGGCCGGAGCCGAGCGACCAGGAGGCGTCGGTCGGCACGAGCGAGCTGCCGCGGGCGGCGGCGCGGATGGCGAGCGGGGCGCGGAGGGAGCGGTCCAGCGCCACGGCGCCGCTCACCTTCTCGGGCAGCACGGTCTCGGGGGCGAGGGCGAGCTCGACCCGGACCGCTTCGACCAGCTCGGCGACGCCGGTGGGGCCGCGGCCGGCGCGGCGGGCGGTGGCGAGGGCGGTGAGCGCCGCCGGCAGCGCTGCCGGGGCGGGAGGATCGGCGGCCTCGCGCGCGCCGAGGCGGGAGGCGAGCCGCTGCGTCGTGCTGCTGGAGAGCCGCACGACGAGGGCGCCGAGAAGAGGGGTGGAGACGGCACTGGCCGCCCCGCCCTCCGCGAAGGAGGGGGAGGCGGCCAGGACGGCGAGCCGGTCGAGCCGATCCGCGACGAGCGGGCGCCAGTCGTTGCTGACCCCCGACTCGTCGACCGAGGCTCCGGAGCTGAGCGGCAGGAACCGCGACCAGTCGGCCACGACCGGAGCGGCTAGCGTCCGCCGGAGCGGCGCTTGTTGTAGACGTCGAAGGCGACCGCGAGCAGGAGCACGAGGCCCTTGACCGCCTGCTGCCACTCGATGCCGATGCCCATGATCGACATGCCGTTGTTCAGGACGCCGATGATCAGACCACCGAGGATCGCGCCGCCGATGGTGCCGACGCCGCCCTGGACGGCCGCGCCGCCGATGAACGCGGCCGAGATGGCCTCGAGCTCGAAGCCGTCGCCGGCCTTCGGGCCCGCCAGGTTGAGGCGGGCGGTGAAGACGAGGCCGGCCAGCGCCGCGAGGACGCCCATATTGACGAACAGCCAGAAGGTGACGTTGCGCGTCTTGATGCCCGAGAGCTCCGCGGCGTGCAGGTTGCCGCCGATGGCGTAGACGTGGCGGCCGAAGACCGAGCGGTTCATCACGACGCCGTAGACGAGGACGAGGACGGCCAGGACGATCAGGGTCACGGGGATGCCCTTGAACGACGAGAGCGCGAAGGCGAACGCGGCGACGACGACGGCGATGAGGACGAGCTTGGTGACGAACCAGGCGCCGGGCTCAACACCCTGGTTGTACTTCTGGCGGCCGCGGCGGGTGCGCACCGACTGCACGGTGAACGCGACGATCGCGAGCGCGCCGACGCCGAGCGACAGCGGGTCGAGACCGGTGGTCTCGCCGAACAGGTCGGTGAGGAAGCCGTTGCCCAGGGCGCGGTACTCGATCGGGAAGGAGCCGATGTTCGCGTTGCCGAGGACGACGAGCGCCAGGCCGCGGAAGATCAGCATGCCCGCCAGGGTCACGATGAACGCGGGTATCCCCACGAACGCGATCCAGAAGCCCTGCCAGGCGCCCACCAGAGCACCGATGAGCAGCGAGAGCACGATCGAGACGAACCACGGCAGGCCCATGTTGACGGCGAAGACACCGGACATGGCGCCGACGAACGCGGCGATCGAGCCGACCGAGAGGTCGATGTGCCCGGCCACGATGACCATCACCATGCCGATGGCGAGGATGAGGATGTAGCCGTTCTGGACGATCAGGTTCGAGATGTTCTGCGGACGCAGGAGGATCCCGTTGGTCATGATCTGGAACAGCAGCACCACCACGATCAGGGCGATGAAGATGCCGTTCTTGCCCAGGTCGCCCAGCACGTGGCTGAGGCGCTTGGTGAACGCGTTCTCGGTGGGGTTCACCTGCGCTCCCGCCGCCGTCGGCGGGGTGTTCTGCAGATCGGTCATCGTTGCTTCTCCTGGGTCATGAGGGTGAGGACGGCCTCGGGCGTGGCCTCGGCGATGGGCAGCTCGCCCGTGATGCGGCCCTCCGACAGCGCGTAGACGCGGTCGCAGATGCCGAGCAGCTCGGGCAGCTCGGAGGAGATGACGATGATCCCCTTACCCTCCGCCGCGAGCTTGTTGATGATGGTGTAGATCTCGTACTTCGCACCCACGTCGATGCCGCGGGTGGGCTCGTCGAGGATCAGGACGTCCGGGTCGGAGTAGATCCACTTCGAGAGGACGACCTTCTGCTGGTTGCCGCCGGAGAGCTTCCCGGTCTTGGCGAGCACGGTCGGCGACTTGATGTTCATGCTGCCGCGGTACTCGTTGGCGACCTCGAACTCGCGGTTGTCGTCGACGAGTCCGGCGCTGGACACCTTGGGCAGCGACGCGAGCGAGATGTTCCGCTTGATGTCGTCGATCAGGTTGAGGCCGTAGTGCTTGCGGTCCTCAGTCGCGTAGGCGAGGCCGTGGGCGATCGCCTCCGACACGTTGCGCATCCTGATCTCCTTGCCGGCCTTGAAGACCTGGCCGGAGATGCGGCTGCCGTAGGAGCGGCCGAAGAGGCTCATCGCGAACTCGGTGCGACCGGCGCCCATCAGGCCCGCGATGCCGACGATCTCGCCGCGGTGCACGGTGAGGTTCACCTTGTCGACCATGACGCGGGTCGGGTCCTGCGGGTGGTGCGCGGTCCAGTCGACGACACGGAGGATCTCCTCGCCGATGTGCGGCGTGTGGTCCGGGTAGCGGTGGTCGAGGTCGCGGCCGACCATGTCCTTGATGATCCGGTCCTCGGTCACGTCGTCGTGCGCGATCGTCTCGATCGTCTTGCCGTCCCGGATGACCGTGACGGTGTCGGCGATCTTCTTGATCTCGTTGAGCTTGTGGCTGATGATCAGCGAGGTGATGCCCTGCTCCTTGAGGTGCAGGATCAGGTCGAGCAGGTGGTCGGAGTCCTCGTCGTTGAGCGCCGCGGTGGGCTCGTCGAGGATGAGCAGCTTGACCCGCTTGGAGAGCGCCTTGGCGATCTCGACGAGCTGCTGCTTGCCGACTCCGATGTCCTGGATCTTGGTGGTGGGGTTCTCCTTCAGGCCGACCCGGGCGAGCAGCGAGGCCGCCTCCTGGTTGGTCTTGTTCCAGTCGATCAGACCGGCGAAGCCGCGGACCTCGTTGCCGAGGAAGATGTTCTCCGCGATGGAGAGGTAGGGGCTGAGGGCCAGCTCCTGGTGGATGATGACGATGCCCTTCGCCTCCGAGTCGCGGATGCTGGCGAACTGCATCACCTCGTCCTCGAAGACGATGTCGCCCTCGTACGTGCCGTGCGGGTACACGCCCGACAGCACCTTCATCAGCGTCGACTTGCCGGCGCCGTTCTCTCCGCAGATCGCGTGGACTTCGCCGCGCTCGGCGTTCAGCGTGACGTCCTGGAGCGCCTTCACGCCCGGGAACGTCTTGGTGATGCCGCGCATCTCGAGGATGTTCGTGGTCACGCGTGCCTCCCTTCCTTCATAGAGCCGGGCCCCCTCTCGGGGGCCCGGCAGTGTTCATGCCTCGCTGTCCTCTGATGAGAGGACTTGGGTCGCGGGTTCCGGTGGGGCGAGATGCAAGGCGGAGGAGGAAGCGATAGTGGAACTATCGCGCCCGACGACAACGCCGCAGATCGCCCCACCGGGGCCCGCGAGCGGCTTAGCCGTTGACCTCGGCGTCGGTGTAGTAGCCGCCGTCGACCAGCACGGACTGGATCTGGTCCTTGGTGACGATGACCGGCTCGAGCAGGAAGGACGGGACGACCTTCTCGCCGTTGTCGTAGGTCTCGGTGTCGTTGACCTCGGGCTCGGTGCCCTCGAGGACGGCCTGGGCCATGGAGACGGCCTCCTTGGCGAGCTCGCGGGTGTCCTTGTAGATGGTCGCGTACTGCTCACCCGAGATGATCGCCTTGACCGAGTCGAGCTCGGCGTCCTGACCGGTGATGATCGGGAAGTCGGTGCCCACGGTGTAGCCGGCGTCCGTCAGCGCGGAGATGATGCCGCGGCTCAGGCCGTCGTAGGGCGAGAGGACGCCCTGGATCTTCGAGCCGTCGGAGTACGTCTTGGTGATGATGTCCTCCATGCGGCTCTGGGCGACCTCGGGGTCCCAGCGCAGCGTGGCGACGGTGTTGAACTCGGTCTCGCCCGACTTCACGACGAGGGTGCCCGCGTCGATGAAGGGCTCGAGGGTGTCCATCGCGCCGTTGAAGAAGAACGTGGCGTTGTTGTCGTCGGGGCTGCCGGCGAAGAGCTCGATGTTGAAGGGGCCGGCCGGGGCGCTCGCCGCGGCGGTGCCCTCGAGGTCGGTCAGGCCGAGGCCCGCGAGGAGCGAGGTGGCCTGCTGGACGCCGACCTTGTAGTTGTCGAACGTGGCGTAGTAGTCCACGTTCTCGGAGTCGCGGATGAGGCGGTCGTAGGCGATGACGGGGATGTCGTTCGCCGCGGCCTCCTCGAGGACGCTGGTGAGGGTGGTGCCGTCGATCGAGGCGACGATCAGGGCCTTGGCGCCCTTGGTGATCATGTTCTCGAGCTGCGAGACCTGCGTGGGGATGTCGTCCTCGGCGTACTGCAGGTCGACCTGGTAGCCGGCGTCCTCGAGCTGCGACTTGACGTTGTTGCCGTCGGCGATCCAGCGCTCGGAGGACTTGGTCGGCATCGCGACGCCGACGAGGCCGCCGTCGCCCGAGCCGGAGCCCGAGTCGCCGGAGCCGCTCGAGCAGGCGGCGAGGGAGAGGATCATCGCGCCACCGGCGATGCCGGCGATGAGAGCGCGCTTCATTGTGGTCACTGTGATTCCTTCGTCATTGAATGCAGCGGGTGCTGGGCTGCCGCGGGGTGCCAGCGGCGGCGGGACGCTCATGTGAGCGATCACATGGAGTGATGCTAGACCCGCTGGCGGCAATCGTGCCACCACGGATGTCTCGACTCGATAACGGCGCGGATCATCGGTGCGCCGCGCGCACGGCGGCCGCGAGCGACCGGGGAACGGCGGTGGAGCCGCGGACCATCAGCTGCGGGTCGATCGGCGGGGACGCCTCGGGTCGCTCGCCCTCGATCAGGCTCAGCAGCGTGGCCACGCAGCGGCGGCCGAGCTCGGCGAAGTCCTGCCGCACGCTCGTCAGCGGCGGCCAGTAGTAGGCGGCCTCGGGGATGTCGTCGAAGCCGATGACGCTGACGTCCTCGGGGACGCGGATCCCGCGCTCGTGGAACGCGCTCATCACGCCCAGCGCCATCTGGTCGTTGGCGGCGAAGACCGCGGTGACGTCGAGGAGGCGGCTGAGCTCGAGGCCGACGTGGTGGCCGCGCTCGGCGCTCCAGTCGCCGAGGATCGGCGGGCGCAGCGGCAGGTTCCGGTCGCCGAGCTCGACCAGGTAGCCGCGCATCCTGGCCTCGGCCTCGATCCAGTCCTGCGGACCGGAGAGGTGCACGATCTCGGTGTGGCCGAGCTCGATCAGGTGCGCGGTCGCCATCCGCGCGCCGGCCATCTGGTCGACGTAGAGCGCGTCGCCGCGCTCGGCGTCGGTGGTCTGCAGGGTGACGTTGGGGATCCGCAGCGCGACGCCGGAGAGGATGTCGAAGACGCGGATCTGCGGGGCGATGACCACCAGACCCTCGACCGCCTGGTTGAGCAGGTGCCGGATCCCGGCCTGGATGGAGTCGCCGTCGGTGCCGTCGACGTTGGCCGTGACGACGAGGTAGCCGGCGTCGCGGGCGGCGACCTCGATGGCCTGGATGCTCGACGCGGGGCCGAACTGCAGGCTCTGCGAGGAGAGCACGCCGATGGTGCGGGTGCGGCTGGTGACCAGGGCGCGGGCGGCGAGGTTGGGGCGGTAGTCGAGCTCGGCCATCACGCCGAGCACGCGCTTCTTGGTCTCGGCGCGCAGGCTCGGGTGGTCGTTGAGCACCCGGGAGACGGTCTGGTGCGACACTCCGGCGGCCCGGGCGACGTCGTAGATGCTCGGGGCCCGCGGCGCGGGCTTGTCTTCCGGCATCGGGCACCGTGGCTTCCTGTGATCGGGCGGCGCTTCGTCGCAGGGACGCGGGTGCCGCTGCGATGCGGGGCCCGCCCGTCCGCGGGCGCGTGTGAGCACACCTTACGTCTCCCGCGGGGCGGAACCCCTCTCAGGGGGACGCGGAGGCGGGCGGAGGTTCGGCTCGCGGGACGGGGTCGGGCTCGCGGGATTGTGCGGTTTCGGCGTGCCGGGGGTGGTTCCGCGTGCCGGAGGTGGGTGGGGCGGAGGTTCGGCTCGTGGGGCGTTCTGCGGCGCGGGTCCGGGGCGGGCGGCTCCTGTGGACTCCGGCTCGCCGAACGCCGTCCGGCTCGCGGGATCAGCGGGTTCCTGCGTGCCGGAGGTGTTTCCGCGTGCCGGAGGTGGGGCGTCGGAGCTTCGGCTCGTGGAGGGACCTCCGGCTCGTCGTTTCGGGAGCTTTTCGCGTGCCGGAGACGGTTCCGCGTGCCGGAGGTGGGCGGGGGAGCGGCGGTGGGCGGGAGGGTAGGCGCTCGACGGCGGGATGGCCAGCACCTCGCCAGCGGAGCGGTGGTGGACCGACGATGAAGGAGCAGGCGAGACGCGCACCGGCGCACGACCGGCGCGACGGCCCGCCCCATCCGCACCGCTCCGCGTCACCGCGGGCACCGACGAGAGGACGACCGATGGGCTTCTGGGGACAGGACGACGACGACTCGCACGGCAGGCCGCGCCCGGTCGACGAGCCGCTGGGCGAGCTGGAGCTCGTGCACGAGTTCACCGAGGGGCCGATGCCGACGGGCGTGAGCGTGTCGCACACCGGCCGGATCTTCGTGAACTTCCCGAAGTGGGGCGACGAGGTGCCGGCGACGGTCGTCGAGCTGCGGGACGGCGTCGCGGTGCCGTTCCCGGACGAGGCGTGGAACTCGCCCGACGGGGACGACGACGCGGGGGCGCTGGTCTCGGTGCAGAGCATCGTGGTCGATCCGGCCGACCGGCTGTGGATCCTGGACACGGGCAGCCCGCTGTTCCAGCCGACGAAGCGCGGCGGGCCGAAGCTCGTCTGCGTCGACCTGGCGACGGACACGGTCGAGAAGGTGATCGTCCTCGAGCCGGACGTCGCGCTGCCGACGACCTACCTGAACGACATCCGCTTCGATCTGCGGCGCGGGATCGCCTACATCACCGACTCCGCCGATTCGGGGCCGAACGGGATCATCGTCGTGGACCTCGAGTCCGGCACCGCCTGGCGCCGCCTGCACGAGCACCCGAGCACCAAGGCGCTGACGCCGCCCGAGCTGGTGCCGATGGCCGAGGGGCGGGTGCTGATGAAGCGGCCGGCCGACGGCGACCCCGAGCCCGTGACGATGGGCGCGGACGGCATCGCGATCTCGGCCGACGGCGAGCGGCTCTGGTACTGCCCGCTCGCCTCGCGGCGCTGGTACAGCGTGGCGACCGACGCGCTCGTCGACCGCGCTGTCTCCGACGAGGACGTCGCCGCGACGGTCGTCGACGAGGGCGACAAGGGCGGCGGGGCGGACGGACTCGAGACGGACGACCGGGGCCGCTTCTACGCGACGAGCTACGAGAACAACGCGATCGTGCGCCGCCGCACCGACGGCACCCTCGAGACCCTCGTGCACGACGAGCGCCTGCTCTGGCCCGACACGATGTCGCTCGCGACCGACGGGCACCTCTACGTCACCGCCAACCAGCTGCACCGGCAGGCCGACTACCAGGGCGGGACGGACCTGCGGACGTACCCGTACTCGCTGTTCCGCCTCGCGGTCGACGCGGGGCCGGTGCTGCTGCGCTGAGCGGTGATGCGTGCCGGTCGCGGACAGGACCATGCCGGTCGTGCGCCGAACCGTGCCGGTCGCGCGCCGAACCATGCTGGTCGAGTAGCCGTCCGCGGGACGGCGTATCGAGACCTCCCGTCCGCAGAACGGCGGATCTCGATACGCCCGCTGCGCGGGCTACTCGATCAGCAGGAGGCGCGGGCTACTCGATCAGCAGGAGGCGGGCTTCTCAATGGAAGCGCCGCCTTTCATGCTGGTCGAGTAGCCCCGAAGGGGCGTATCGAGACCCCGCGTCTCCAGAAGGGTGGATCTCGATACGCCCGCTGCGCGGGCTACTCGATCAGCATGGGTGGGCCGCCGCCCGGGGTACTCGATCACCATGGCCGGCCCGCTGCGCGGGCTGCTCGATCAGCATGAGCCGTCAGGCGACGCCGGCCGCGCGGCGCACGAGCTCGGCGACGGTCGCGCGGGTCGCGTCGTCGGCCGCGGTGAGCGCGTAGGCCGTCGGCCAGATCGTGCCGTCGTCGAGCTGCGCGCCGTCCTGGAAGCCGAGGGTCGAGTAGCGGGTGCCGAACTTCGCGCCCGGCTGGAAGAAGACGATCGCCTTGCCGTCGGCGCGTGCGTAGGCGGGGAAGCCGTACCAGGTCTTCGGCAGCAGCTCGGGAGCCTCGGCGGCCACGACCTCGTGCAGCATCTGCGCGATCGGACGCTCGACGTCCGTCATCGCGGCGATCGCCGCCTCCGCGTCGGCCTTCTCCGCGGCGGTCTTGTCGGCGCTCTTCTGGCGCTTCGCCTCCTCGCGCAGCTCGGCGGCGCGCTGCTTCATCGCGGCGCGCTCCTCTTTCGTGAAGCCGTCAGCCATCGGAGTCTCCTTCGCGCGGGCCCGGGCGGTCCGTCGGGGCTCATCGTCGCAGTCGGGGGCGATCGCGGCAACGGCGGAGGCGGCCGTCGGCCCAGCAGCCGTGTCGGCGGCCGCCGGTAGCGTGGTCGGATGCGCCTCCTCCTGATCCGCCACGGCCAAACCCCCTCCAACGTCGACGGCATCCTCGACACCCGCATCCCCGGCCCCGGGCTCACCGAGCTCGGCCGCAGCCAGGCGGCGGCCCTGCCGACGACGCTCGCCGACGAGCCGATCGGCGCGCTCTTCGTCTCGACGATGAAGCGCACCCACGAGACGGCCGCACCCCTGGCCGCCGCGCTCGGGCTCGAGCCGGTCGAGCGCGCGGGCATCCGCGAGATCGCGGCCGCGGGCCTGGAGATGCGCGGTGACGAGGCCGCGGTCGAGGAGTACATGGGAACGGTCTTCCGCTGGGCGGGTGGCGAGACCTCGCTGCAGCTGGCCGGCGGCGAGACCGGCGACGAGTTCGCCGCCCGCTACGACGCGGTGGTGGCGGAGGCGGAGGCGACCGGCCACGACGTCGTCGCGCTGGTCAGCCACGGCGCCGCCATCCGCTGCTGGGCCGGGCTCCGCTCGCTCGACCTCGACGCGGACTTCATCGCCGACCACCTGCTCGACAACACCGGCGTCGTGGTCCTCGAGGGCTCGGGCTCGGAGTGGTCGCTCGTCTCCTGGGAGGGCGAGCCGATCAGTGGCGTCGGCGTCACGGCCCCGTCGGGGCCGGCGGGTGAGACGACGGACTGACCGCACCCATGCTGGTCGAGTAGCCGGCCGCAGGGCGGCGTATCGAGACCCGCCGTCTGCAGGTGGGTGGATCTCGATACGCCCGCTTCGCGGGCTACTCGATCAGCATGGGTGGTCCGCTGCGCGGGCTACTCGATCAGCATGAGGGGTCCGCTGCGCGGGCTACTCGATCAGCATGAGTGGTCCGCTGCGCGGGCTGCTCGATCAGCATGCGCGGTCCGCTTGCCGTACATGCTGGTCGAGTAGCCCCGCAGGGGCGTATCGAGACCCGCCGTCATCAGCAGGGCGGTCTGCAGACTCGTCTTCTGACGCGGGTGGATCTTGATACGCCCGCTGCACGGGCTACTCGATCAGCATGGGTCGTCCGCTGCGCGGGTTGCTCGATCAGCATGGGTCGTCCGCTTCGCGGGCTGCTCGATCAGCATGGGTGGTCCGCTGCGCGGGCTGCTCGATCAGCATGAGAGGTCCGCTGCGCTGGCCGCTCGAACATCCGGGCGCAAGCGGGCATCCGAGGGTAACGATCGGGCAACGGTGTGGAAACCGGCCCTGACCAGCACGGACGTCACCGCATAGCCCGGCTCTGCATCGTTGCAGAGTGCCTGATGCGAGGCCCGCCGTTTGTCCGGACGGACACCCGCGGCTACCGTGGACGGCGGTCCTCGAGACCCCGATGAATCGGTCCGCGCTCGTGCGGCGTCCTCCCCGACGTGCCGCGAGCGTACGGTCAACGGGTGCGCGAGGCGGCCCCGTGGCCGCCTCCCGGACGAACCGGAATCGCCTCCGCGCCCCCTCCGCTCACCGCGGCGGGACGCCCGCGGAGGCTGGAGAGACGGCGTCCCCCGCACCCGACCCGGCACCACGAGATGAGAGTGCAGGGATGCGTCCCTGCGCGCCGACGGAGTGCACGTGCAGCAGAATCAGCAGGACATCAGCGAGCCCGGGAACGGAGCCGCCACCGCCACCCTGGAGCGGGCCACAGCGACCCTCGAGCGGGAGGGCCCGGCCCTCGAGGCGAGGAACCTCTTCAAGGTCTTCGGCCGCCGGCCCGACGAGGTCGTGCGGCGGCTGCGCGAGGGTGCCGACCGCGCCGACCTCGCGGGCCAGGGCACCGCGGCGGTGATCGACTCCTCCTTCGAGGTGCGCCGCGGCGAGATCTTCGTCGTGATGGGGCTGTCCGGCTCCGGCAAGTCGACGCTCATCCGCATGCTCAACGGCCTGCAGGAGCCGACCGCGGGGGAGGTGCTGATCGAGGGCACCACGATCACCGGCGTCCCGGAGAAGGAGCTCCGCCGCATCCGCCGCTCCTCGATCTCGATGGTCTTCCAGCACTTCGCGCTGCTGCCGCACCGCACCGTGCTCGACAACGTGGCCTACCCGCTCGAGATCCAGGGCGTGCCGGCCGCCGAGCGCCGCGAGCGCGCGCTGCTCGCGGTCGAGCGGGCCGGCCTCGCCGGCTGGCACGAGAAGATGCCCGACGAGCTCTCCGGCGGCATGCGCCAGCGGGTCGGACTGGCCCGGGCGCTCGCCGCCGACACCGACATCGTGCTGATGGACGAGGCGTTCTCGGCGCTCGACCCGCTCATCCGCCGCGAGATGCAGGAGCAGCTGATCGAGCTGCAGCACGAGCTCGGCAAGACCATCGTCTTCATCACCCACGACCTGAACGAGGCCATGCTCCTCGGCGACCGGATCGCGGTCATGCGCGACGGCCGGATCGTCCAGATCGGCACCCCGGAGGAGATCCTCACCGACCCGGCGAACGACTACGTCGCGCAGTTCGTGCAGGACGTCGACCGCGCCCGCGTGCTCACCGCGTCCGCCGTGATGGAGCCGGCGCGCTCCGTCGTGACGCTCGCCGCCGGCCCCCGCGCGGCCCTGCGCACCATGCGCGACCAGCAGACCGCGGCGGCCTTCGTCGTCGGCGCCGGTCGCCGGCTGCTCGGCACCGTCCGCGACCGCGACGTGATCGAGCAGGTCCGCGCGGGCACCACCGACCTCTCGCTCGTCGTCACCGAGGCCGTCGTCAGCGTCGGCCCCGACACCGCGCTCAGCGAGATCATCGAGCCGGCCGTCGAGTCGGCGCTGCCGGTCGCCGTCGTCGACGAGGCGGGGCGGCTCCTCGGCGCGATCCCGCGCGTGACGCTGCTCGCGGCCCTCGGCAATCTCGGCCCGCAGACCGGCGAGCCCTCGCTCGTCGAGCCGCCGGCCACGCTCCCGACCGAGCTGGTCACCGCGACCCTGCACGCGACCGGCGGCCCCGTCGACGACGCCGTGCTCGCGAGCGAGGGGGGCGTGCGATGAACCCGGACCTCCGCCTCCCGCTCGGGGCCGCCGCCGAGACCGTCGTGGACGTGCTGACGCAGACCTTCCAGCCGGTCTTCGACCTGCTCCGCACGGTCTTCGGCGCCGCCTACACCGGTGTCGACTTCGTGCTGGCGACCCCGCCGTTCTGGGTCGTCATCGCCCTGATCGCGGTGCTCGCCTACGCCGCGCGCGGCTGGGTCTTCGGGCTCGGCTCCGCGGTCGGGCTCCTGCTGATCGCGAGCGTCGACCAGTGGGACAACGCGATGGACTCGCTCGCCCTCGTGCTCGTCGCCTCCGCCGTCGCGATCGCGCTGAGCGTGCCGCTCGGGATCCTCGCGGCCCGCAACCGGACCGCTTCGACGATCCTGCGCCCGGTCCTCGACTTCATGCAGACCATGCCGGCGTTCGTGTATCTCATTCCGGCGCTGATCCTCTTCCGCGTCGGCGTCGTGCCCGGCATCGTCGCGACGATCGTCTTCGCGATGGCGCCCGGCGTCCGGCTGACCGAGCTGGGCGTCCGCGGTGTCGACTCCGAGCTGGTCGAGGCGGGCGAGTCGTTCGGCTCGTCGAAGTGGCGGATCCTCCGGCAGATCCAGCTGCCGCTCGCGCTGCCGTCGATCCTGGCCGGCCTCAACCAGGTCATCATGCTGTCGCTCTCGATGGTCGTCATCGCGGGCATGGTCGGCGCGGGCGGTCTCGGCGGCGACGTCGTGGCCAGCATCGGCCGGATCGACGTGGCGCTCGGCTTCGAGGCCGGCATCGCGGTGGTGATCCTCGCGATCATCCTCGACCGGATGACGAGCGCCCTCGGCGCCCCGTCGCCGGCCCGCGTCGCCCGGGCGAGCAGCCGCAAGGCCGTCGTCGCGACCCGCACGGCCATCGCCGCGGTGTCGGTCGGCGTCGTCGCGTCGCTCGGCGCGTCGGCCGTCGCCGGCCCGGCGACCACCGCGTCCGTCGACAACGGCGACCGCACCGACGTCACCCTCGCCGTCTTCCAGGGCTGGGACGAGGGCATCGCCGCGTCCCGGCTGTGGGGCGCGGTGCTCGAGGAGGAGGGCTACGACGTGACGCTGCAGAGCATCGACGTGGCGCCCGGCTTCTCGGGCCTCGCCAGCGGCGACTACGACCTGGCGCTGGACACCTGGCTGCCGATCACCCACGGCGACTACCTCGACGAGTACGGCGACCGCATCGTCGACCTCGGTGCCTGGAACGACGACGCCAAGCTCACCATCGCGGTGAACGAGGACGCGCCGATCGACACCCTCGAGGAGCTCGCGGCGAACCCCGAGGTCGTCGGGAACCGCCTCGTCGGCATCGAGCCCGGCTCGGGGCTCAACGGGATCACGACCGACGCGGTCATCCCCGGCTACGGCCTGGAGGGGATGGAGTACCTGACCTCGTCGACGCCCGCGATGCTGCAGGAGCTCTCCAGCGCGACGGCGGCCGGCGAGAACATCGCGGTGACGCTGTGGCGCCCGCACTGGGCCTACGACGCGTTCCCGGTGAAGGACCTCGAGGACCCGAAGGGACTGCTCGGCGAGGCCGAGGGGATCCACGCGTTCGGCTCCGCGTCGTTCGACAGCGAGTTCCCGACGCTGAGCAGCTGGCTGCGCGACTTCCGGATGGACTCGGACACGCTGTACTCGCTCGAGAACGCGCTGTTCAACGAGGGCGCCGACGACCAGGACGCGGCCCTCGAGGCCTGGCTGGCGGAGAACCGGGAGTACGTGGACGGGCTGACGGGCTGACGGCGGGATCTCGATACGGGCGCTGCGCGCCCTACTCGATCAGCATGATGCGGCTGTGCCGTCGGCATGAGGGGAGCGGAAGCCCGATGGGCGGCAATCTCCCCATGCTGGTCGAGGAGCGCGGAGCGCGTATCGAGACCCACGTTCTGCAGAGGGGCGGATCTCGATACGCCCGCTCCGCGGGCTACTCGATCAGCATGTGTCTTCCCTGCTGGATGGTCCTATGGATGTCAAGCAGTGAGTCTGGGTGGTCGGAGGTCGGTGGCGAGGTCGTGGAAGACGCGGCGTGCGACGAAGCGCTTGA
>NZ_SNYD01000006.1:0-233715 GCF_004362935.1 Rathayibacter sp. PhB1 | reverse complement strand
AGATCCAGCAGTGGACACACCCCGCGAGGCGGTCCGTCGAGTAGAAGGTCAGACACCCTCCCGCACCACACCACCATTCTCAATGTCGAGTAGCCCCGCAGGGGCGTATCGAGACCCGACGTCACCAGCAGAGCGGGTCTGCAGACTCGTCCTTCTGGGGCCGGCGGATCTCGATACGCCCGCTGCGCGGGCTACTCGATCAGCATGAACGGCCCGCTGCGCGCGCTACTCGATCAGCATGGCGGACGCCCGATGGGCGGCAGCCTCCTCATGCTGGTCGAGTAGCGCGCAGCGCGTATCGAGACCCGCCCGCTGCACGCGATTCAGGCGCGGGCCGCCGCGTACTGCTCGCGGATGACCGGGCGGTGGTCCGGCGTCGGCTCGGCGAGGGAGGTGACCTCCCAGGTCGGGCGCGCGCCGGTCAGCGCCCAGGCGGCCTGCACCGCGGCGCCGTCGGCGACGTACTCGCCCGGCGTGGGCACGACCACCGGCACGTCGAAGACCTGCGAGGCCGCCAGCTGCACCGCGCCGTTCTGCGCCGCCCCGCCGATCAGCAGGATGCGCCGGGCCTCGACGCCCTGCGCCCGCACGGCGTCCAGGCCGTCGGCGAGGCCGCAGAGCATGCCCTCGATCGCCGCGCGCGCCAGGTTCGGCCGCGTGGTCGACGCGATCGTCATCCCGTGCAGGCTCGCCGTCGCGTCGGGCAGGTTCGGCGTCCGCTCGCCCTCGAAGTAGGGCACGAGCACGAGACCGCCGGATCCCGGCTCGGCCTCGAGCGCGAGCGCCGAGAAGGCGTCGAAGTCGCTCCCCAGCAGCCCGGCCGTCGAGGCCAGCACCCGCGCCGCGTTCAGCGTCGCGACCAGCGGCAGGAACCGCCCGCTCGCGTCCGCGAACCCCGCGACCGTGCCCGAGGCGTCGCGCACCGGGTCGTCGGTCACGGCGAAGACGGTGCCGCTGGTGCCGATGCTCACCACGACGTCGCCGGGCCCCGCCCCGAGGCCGAGCGCCGCGCCGGCGTTGTCACCCGCGCCGGGACCGACGACGAGACCGCTCTCGGTCGTGCCCGCCTGCTCCGAGGGCCCGAGCACGCGGGGGAGGAGCGCCCGGTGCCCGAGCGCGCGCTCGAGCAGGTCGAGGTCGTAGCCGTCGGCGCCCCAGTACGAGGTGCCGGAGGCGTCGGAGCGGTCGGTGGTCAGCGCGTCCAGCTGCGGCCCGCGCGCGGAGTCGGGGCCGTAGCCGAGCAGGCGCCAGGTCAGCCAGTCGTGCGGGAGCGCCACGGCCGCGACGCGCGCGGCGTTCTCCGGCTCGGCGTCGCGCAGCCAGCGCAGCTTGGTGGCGGTGAAGGACGCGACCGGGACGCTGCCGGTGCGTTGCGCCCACGCCTCCGCGCCGAGCTCCTCGATCAGCTCGCGCGCCGCGCCGGCACTGCGGGTGTCGTTCCAGAGCAGCGCGGGCCGGATGACGCGCCCGTCGGCGTCGAGCACGACCATCCCGTGCTGCTGCCCGCCGACCGAGATCGCAGCGACGTCGTCGAGTCCGCCCGCGTCCGCGAGCGCGATCTGCAGCGCCTCCCACCAGGCGGCCGGGTCGACCTCGGTCCCGTCCGGGTGCGAGGCGCGGCCGGTGCGGACCACGGCTCCCGTGTCGAGGTCGCGGACGACGACCTTGCAGCTCTGGGTGGACGAGTCGATCCCTGCGACGAGCGTCATCGCCGTCTCCGTTCGTTGTGGCGGGTGCGGAGGCGCGGCCTCCGCTGAAGTCGGGGTGCGGTGGCGGTGCCACCGTCGAGTGGAAGGGCGGGGGCGGTGCCTCCGCGAAGGAGAGGCGGGGGAGGGCCGGAGCCGTCACCCCGGCATGCGAGAACGGACGAGACCCCCTGCTGAGGCAGAGGATCCCGTCCGTCTCAGGACGTCCCGCGGCGCACCGCGGGAGCGGGAGGGTGGGTCAGCCGCGCGCGCCGAGCAGGTGCTCGGTCGCGAGCTGCTGCAGGCGGACGAAGCCGAAGCCCTTGCCGCCGAGGTACGCGTCGGTGTCGAACGACTCGTAGGACGCGGTGTCCGCGAGCAGGTCGTCGTAGGACTCGCCCTCGTTCAGCGTCGGGGTCGACAGCTCGCCGACCTTCGACGCCGCGAGAGCCTCCTGGACCTCGGGGTCGGCGCGGAAGGCCGCGGCGCGCTCCTTGAGCAGCAGGTAGGTGCGCATGTTGGCGGCGGCCGAGTCCCAGACGCCGGTCTCGTCCTCGGTGCGCGAGGGCTTGTAGTCGAAGTGGCGCGGGCCGTCGTAGGCCGGGACGCCGCCGGGGCCGCCGTTCTCCAGCAGGTCGACGAGCGAGAACGCGTTGTGCAGGTCGCCGTGACCGAAGACGAGGTCCTGGTCGTACTTGATGCCGCGCTGGCCGTTGAGGTCGATGTGGAAGAGCTTGCCGTGGTACAGCGCCTGGGCGATGCCGGCCGTGAAGTTCAGGCCCGCCATCTGCTCGTGGCCGACCTCGGGGTTCACGCCGACGAGCTCGGGGCGCTCGAGCGAGTCGATGAACGCGATCGCGTGGCCGAGGGTCGGCAGCAGGATGTCGCCGCGGGGCTCGTTGGGCTTGGGCTCGATCGCGAAGCGGATGTCGTAGCCCTTGTCGGTGACGTAGTCGCCGAGCAGGTTGACGGCCTCGCGGTAGCGCTCGAGGGCCGCGCGGATGTCCTTGGCGGAGTCGTACTCGGCGCCCTCGCGGCCACCCCACATCACGAAGGTCTGCGCGCCGAGCTCGGCGGCGAGGTCGATGTTGCGGAGGACCTTGCGCAGCGCGAAGCGGCGCACGTCGCGGTCGTTCGAGGTGAAGCCGCCGTCCTTGAAGACCGGGGCGCTGAAGAGGTTGGTGGTGACCATCGGGACGATCAGGCCGGTGGACTCGAGCGCGCCCTTCAGGCGGTCGATCTCGGTCTGGCGCTCGGCGTCGGTCGAGCCGAACGCGAAGAGGTCGTCGTCGTGGAAGGTGAGGCCGTAGGCGCCGAGCTCGCTCAGCTTCTCGACCGCGTGCACGGTGTCGAGAGGCTTGCGGGTCGGGCCGCCGAACGGGTCCGTCCCGTTGTAGCCGATGGTCCAGAGGCCGAACGAGAACTTGTCGGCGCGGGTGGGGGTCAGGGACATTGATCCGAATCCTTTCCGGCGACGTCGCCGAATTGTTGTTGCGCCCAACATATCGATCGGGGGCGTGCGGCGCAACGGTCGTCGCGACGTGTCGCGCGGGGGTGCTCCTCGACCGTCGCGACGTCTCGCGCCACTGTGCTCCCCGATCGACGCGACGTCTCGCGTCGATATGTGGCGTGGCCCGACGAATTCCTTGCGGAAGCGTTTCGACTGTGCGTACAGTGCTCAGCAGCAACCCGGTCGAAGCGTTTCGAAGCACTGCTCTCCCGAGCAGGGCGGAGCGGCCGGGCACCGACGACGAGGTCCGGCAGGAGGAACGATGGCGAGCATCCACGACGTCGCCCGCGTGGCCGGAGTCTCGATCAGCACCGTCTCCTACGCCCTCTCCGGCAAGCGATCGATCGCCGCCTCCACCCGCCAGCGGGTCGACGAGGCCGTCCGGCAGCTGGGCTACCGGCCGCACGCCGGCGCCCGCATGCTCGCCGGAGCGCGGACCCACATCCTCGCCCTCTCGGCGCCGATGCGCGGCGAGCTGCACCTGCCCACCCACATGCGCTTCGTCACCGAGGTGCTCGAGCGGGCCCGCGAGTCCGACTACGACGTCCTCCTCCTCGTCACGGACGAGGCCTCCAGCGGCATCGCCCGCGTCTCCTCCTCCTCGCTCGTCGACGGCGTCGTCCTGATGGGCGTCGACGACGAGGACGACCGTGCCGCTCTCATCCGCGCGGCCGGCGTCCCGGCCACCTTCATCGGCGTCCCGGCCGACGCGCACGACCTCGCCTGCGTCGACCTGGACTTCGCGGAGGCCGCGCGCCGGAGCGTCCGCCTGCTCGCCGAGCAGGGCCACCGCTCGATCGGCCTGATCGAGCATCCGCAGTCGTACACCGACCGCAACGCCGGCTTCGTCCGCCGCTTCGACGACGCCTTCGAGGCGGAGTGCGCGGCCCTCGGCCTCGCCCTCAGCGTCGAGCGCCCGCACATCGGCCGCGCGAGCGCGTCGGCGGCGGTCGACGCGCTGCTCACCGGCCCGGTCTCCGCCCTCGTGCTGCACTGCAACGAGCCGGTGGCGGAGGCGGCGATCGAGCGCCTCGTCGAGCGCGGCCTCTCGATCCCCGGCGACCTGTCGGTCCTCGCGGCCTGCGCGAGCTACGACGGCGCGGCGCTCCCGGTGCCGGTCAGCAGCATCCCCCTCCCGTTCGACGCGATGTGCCGCGCGGCCGTCGCCCGCACCCTCCAGCAGATCGACTCCGGCCGCACCACCGGCGTCGACCTCCTCCCGCCCCACTACGTCGACCGCGGCTCCCTCGCGCTCGCCGCGACCGGCGCCCCGGTGCCGGCCGCTCCCTGACCCTTTTCAGTCCTCTTCGCCTCCGCGTTCTCCACGCCGATCGTCGAAACGCTTCGACAGCTCGGCCGGTCTCAGAGAGCGCTCTTCGACTCGCACGATCCACCACTCACAGCCCTCGTCCACAGCCCCGCGGCACCGTTTGAAGGAGAACTCCCGCTATGTCGCTTCGTCCCCGCACCGCCTTCCACCGCCCTTCCGCCGCCACCGTCGGCTCGCTGAGCCGCCGCGGCCTGATCGCCGGCGGTGTCGGCATCGGCGCGATGTTCGCGCTCGCCGCCTGCTCCGGAGGCGGCTCCGACGCCGGCTCCGACGCCCTCGCCACCGATGTCGACGGCGCCGGCCGCACCCTCACCATGTGGGACTTCGAGACCCCCGACAGCGACCGCGGCATCGCCTGGCTCGCCGCCCGCGACATCTTCACCAAGGAGACCGGCGCCGAGATCGCCTACGAGTTCAAGGCCTTCGAGCAGCTGCGCACGGGTGCCAGCCAGATCTTCAACTCCAACTCCGCGCCCGACGTCGTCGAGTACAACAAGGGCAACGCGACCAGCGGACTGCTCTCCAGCCAGGGCCTGCTCACCAACCTCGACGAGGCCGTCGAGTTCTACGGCTGGGACAAGCTGATCCCCGGCGCTCTGCAGACCACGGCCAAGTACGACGACAAGGGCATCATGGGCTCCGGCTCCTGGTACGGCATCCCCAACTACGGCGAGTTCACGTTCGTCTACTACAACAAGGACGTCTTCGCGGCGAACGGCCTCGAGGTCCCCACGACCTACGACGAGTTCACCGCCGTGCTCGACGCCTTCGTCGCCAAGGGGATCACCCCGCTCGCCGAGGCCGGCGCGGAGTACCCGCTGCAGCAGCTCTTCTACCAGCTCGCGCTGCTGAAGGCCGACCGCCAGTGGATCACCGACTACCAGACCTACACCGGCGAGGTCGACTTCGAGGACGCGGCCTGGAGCTACGCGGCCGACCAACTGCAGACCTACGTCGACAAGGGCTACTTCTCCGCCGACGCCTCCGGGCTCAAGGCCGAGGACGCGGGCACCGCCTTCATCTCCGGCGAGTACCCGATCTTCTTCTCGGGCTCGTGGTGGTTCGGCCGCTTCAAGACCGAGATCACCGGCTTCGAGTGGGACACCTTCCTCTTCCCGGGCGCCGAGTTCACGATGGGCTCCGCCGGCAACCATTGGGTCATCCCGGAGACGGCGAAGAACAAGGACCTCGCCTTCAAGTGGATCGACATCACGATGCGCCCCGAGATCCAGAACCTCATCGGCAACAACGGCGGCATCCCGCTGGTCGTCGACGAGACGGCGATCACCGACGAGAAGAGCAAGGCGCTGCTCTCGCAGTGGAAGACGGTCGTCGACCAGGACCAGCTCTCCTTCTACCCCGACTGGCCCACCGCCACCTTCTACGACGACCTCGTCGCCGCCTCGCAGGAGCTCATCAACGGCTCGGTCGACCCCAGCGGAATGCTGACGGAGCTCCAGGGCAAGTACGACGACGGCGTCGCGGACATCAAGTAACCGCTGACGGGGCGGGTCTCGATACGCCCCTGCGGGGCTACTCGACCAGCAAGAAATGGGCCCGCCTCCTTTCCATGCTGATCGAGTAGCCCGCGCAGCGGGCGTATCGAGATCCACCTTCCGTCCGAAGCTCCGGCGACAGCGGGTCTCGATACGCCCCTGCGGGGCTGCTCGACCAGCAAGCCCTCCCGCCCCCCCTTAGCCCCCACGTTCAAGGAGTACCCATGACGACGACCGTTCCGCGTCGCGCGGAGAGCGCCCCGCCGCCTCCCACGGCGGAGAAGCCGCCCCGCGAGAAGCGCTCCGGCGGCTACTGGCTGTACCTGATCCCGGGCTTCGTGCTCTTCGTGTTCATCGTGCTGATCCCGCTGATCTGGAACATCTACATCAGCTTCACGTCGTGGCGCGGCATCAAGCCGCCGATCTTCATCGGCCTCGACAACTGGATCGAGCTGATGGGCGACGACCAGTTCTGGACGTCGTTCCTCAACTCGGTCTACATGATCATCGCGATGGTGATCGTCCCGACGATCCTCGGCCTCCTCCTCGCCGCGATCCTCTTCGATCTGGTCGGCAAGAAGTTCGGCGGCCGGATCGCCTCCTTCCTCCGCGCGACCTACTACCTCCCGCAGATCCTGCCGACGGTCATCGCCGCCATCGTGATCGGCTGGATCCTCCGCCCGGACAACGGCGCCCTCAACTCGATCCTCGAGGCGGTCGGCCTCGGCTCGCTCGCGCACGACTGGCTCGGCAAGCCCGACACCGCGATGCTCTCGATCATGGTCGTGATGATCTGGGTGCAGCTCGGCTACCCGGTCGTCATCTTCATGGCCGCCCTGCAGCGCGTGGACCCCGAGCTCTACGAGGCCGCCGAGCTCGACGGCGCGAACTGGTTCCAGCGCTTCCGCTGGATCACGATCTCGATCATCCGCCCCGAGGTCTTCGTCGTCACCCTCACCTGCACCATCGCGGCGCTCAAGGTCTTCGGCCCGATCTACGCGCTGACCCGCGGCGGCCCGGGCGACTCGACCATCGTGCCGAGCTACTACTCCTACACCGAGTTCTTCCAGAAGCAGCAGGTGGGCTACGGCGCCACCATCGCGACCGCGCTGACCATCGTCATCGTGATCCTGGCCGTCCTCTTCATCCGCGCCCAGGAGCGCGTCGAGCGCAGCGAAGGAGCCCGCTGATGTCGGCCATCGAAGCCCTGCCGTTCACCCAGGCCGGAACCGACGACACCGATCTGACCACGCCGAAGAAGGCGCCCAAGGCCTCGAAGGGCGCGACCAAGCGCACCCTCGGCGACTGGGCGATCCTGGTCGTGGCCGTCGTGATCGGACTCGTCATCATCAGCCCGGTGCTGCTGATCCTGCTCAACTCGTTCAAGACCCCGGCCGAGTACTCCGTGGGCGGTCCGCTCGCCTTCCCGACCGGCCTCTCCTTCGACGGCCTCTCGACCTTCTGGGAGCGGGTGAACTTCCCGGAGAAGCTCGGCAACTCGATCCTGATCTCGGGCTCGGTCGCGATCCTCGCGGTCGCTCTCTCGGTGCTCAACGCCTACGCCATCGGCATCGGCCGGGTGAAGGGCCGGAGCTGGATCATCATCCTGTTCCTGCTGGCGAACATGCTGCCGCAGGAGGCCCTGCTCTACCCGCTGTACTACATGTTCAAGGCGGTCGGGATCTACGACAGCCAGCTCTCGGTGATCATCATCTTCACCGTGATCCAGTCGGCCTTCGGCACCTATCTGCTCTCCAGCGTCTACGGCACCTTCCCGAAGGAGATCCTCGAGGCCGCGGCACTCGACGGCGCCTCCAAGTGGCAGGTGCTCACCCGGGTGATCGTGCCGATCTCGCGGCCGACGCTCTCGGTGCTGATGATCTTCTTCTTCATCTGGACCTGGAACGAGTTCCTCATCCCGCTGGTCTTCCTGGTGAGCGACGCGACGCAGACCGTCCCGATCGCCATCTCCAGCCTGCAGGGCGACAAGATCATGGACGTCACGACGACCAGCGCGAGCGCCCTGCTCGGACTGCTGCCGACGCTGATCTTCTTCCTGATCTTCCAGCGCACCCTGACCCGCGGCATCACCGCCGGCGCGGTCAAGTAGCCCCTTCTCACCGCGGCGCGGGTCCTTCCACCGGGGCCCGCGCCGCTGATCCCCTCGGCGCGCCCGGCCGGGAATCGAAGCGCTTCGACCTCGCTCCCGGCATCGGCCTCCCCATCAGAAAGGCACCACCCCATGAAGTTCACCGACGGGTTCTGGCAGACGAGGGCCGGATTCACGCCCCTTTTCGCGCAGGAGGCGTACGACATCCGCTCCCACGGCACCTCGCTCGAGGTGATCGCCCCGACGAAGGTGATCCAGGGCCGCGGCGACGTGCTGAACCGGCCCACGCTGACCGTCACCGTGTCCTCGCCCGCCGAGGGCGTCGCGAAGGTCCGGATCGAGCACTGGCGCGGCACCGCGACCCGCCGCGGCTTCGACCTGGTCGACGACGCGGTCGGCGAGGCGAGCCTGACGGAGTCCGGTGGCGTGCTGCGCACCGGCGACCTCGAGGTCCGCGTCGCGCAGGGCGCGCCCTGGTCGCTCGAGTTCTGGGACACCGCGACGAACACCCGCCTCACCGGCTCCGGCCATAAGGCCGAGGGCTACCTCACCGGCCCCGACGGGGAGGCCTACCTGCACGAGCAGCTCGACCTCGGCGTCGGCGAGCTCGTCTACGGCCTGGGGGAGCGCTTCGGCCCGTTCGTGAAGAACGGCCAGACCGTCGACGTCTGGAACGCCGACGGCGGCACCTCCTCCGAGCAGGCCTACAAGAACGTCCCCTTCTACCTCTCCAGCCGCGGCTACGGCGTCCTCGTCAACGACCCCGGCCTGGTCTCGTTCGAGATCGGCTCGGAGACGGTCGAGCGCGTGCAGTTCTCCGTCGGCGGCGAGGCGCTGGAGTACCTGGTGATCCAGGGCCCGACCAAGAAGGACGTGCTCCGGCGCTACACCGGGCTGGCGGGCCGCCCCGCGATCGTCCCCGCCTGGAGCTACGGCCTCTGGCTCACCACGAGCTTCACCACCAGCTACGACGAGGAGACGGTGAGCTCCTTCATCGACGGCTTCGCCGAGCGCGAGCTGCCGCTGTCGGCCTTCCACTTCGACTGCTTCTGGATGCGCGAGTTCCAGTGGACCGACCTCGAGTGGGACCCGCGCACCTTCCCCGACCCGGAGGGCATCCTCGCCCGCCTGCACGAGCGCGGCCTGCACACCTGCGTCTGGATCAACCCCTACATCGCCCAGGCCTCGGCGCTGTTCGAGGAGGGCCGCGAGAAGGGCTACCTGCTGCGCACCACCGCGGGCGACGTCTGGCAGTGGGACCTGTGGGTCGCCGGCATGGCGCTGATCGACTTCACCAACCCGGAGGCGACCCGCTGGTTCCAGGACAAGCTGGGGGTCCTCGTCCGCCAGGGCGTCGACTCCTTCAAGACCGACTTCGGCGAGCGCATCCCGTCCGAGGGCGTGGCCTGGTCCGACGGCTCCGACCCCGAGGGCATGCACAACTGGTACACCCAGCTCTACAACCGCGCGGTGTTCGAGGTGCTGGAGGAGGAGCTCGGCGAAGGTCGCGCGGCGCTCTTCGCCCGCAGCGCCACCGTCGGCGGTCAGGCGCTGCCGGTGCACTGGGGCGGCGACAACACCTCCTCCTACGTCTCGATGGCCGAGACCCTGCGCGGCGGGCTCTCGCTCGCACTCGGCGGCTTCGGCTTCTGGGCGCACGACATCGGCGGCTTCGAGGGCACGCCCGACCCGGGCGTCTTCAAGCGCTGGCTCGCCTTCGGGCTGCTCTCCTCGCACTCGCGGCTGCACGGGTCGTCCTCGGTGCGGGTGCCGTGGGCGTTCGACGAGGAGGCGGTCGACGTCACCCGGCTCTTCACCCGGCTGAAGCTCTCGCTGATGCCCTACCTCTACGCGGCGGGGGCGGAGGCGGCGCGCACCGGCACCCCGGTGATGCGGCCGATGACGCTCGAGTTCGAGGACGACCGCAACGCGGCGCACCTCGACACGCAGTACATGCTCGGGCACGACCTGCTGGTCGCGCCGGTGTTCACCCCCGGCGGCTCGGTCGAGTTCTACCTGCCGCGCGGGCGCTGGACGAACTGGTGGACCGGCGAGAGCACGGACTCGGCGGGGGAGTGGCGCCGCGAGGTGCACGGCTTCGACTCGCTGCCGCTCTACGTCCGCGAGGGCGCGGTGATCCCGGTCGGCGCGCGCAGCGACGTCGCCGAGTACGACTACGTCGACGGGCTGGAGCTGCGGGTGTTCCCCGGTGCGGACGGCGAGACGGTCGTCCGGGTGCCGGCGCACGACTCCGGCGCGGAGACCGTGTTCACGGTGACCCGCTCGGGCGGCGACGTGAGCGTCGACGCTCCCGCCGGCAGCTGGACCTGGACCCGCGCGGGGTCCTGACCGGTGAGGCCCGCGCACAACATCAGCTGAGAGAGGGGTCCCTCCTCTGTGGGGCGAGGGACCCCTTTCTCAGCTGATGTCGTGCGGCCGGAAGCGCCCGCACCCGCGGATAGGCTGGCCACGGAGAGCAGAGGAGACCGCGGAATGGCCGAGAACGCGACGCGCGGCAACAACCTCGACCGGGTCCGCCGGCACAACCTGTCCGCGCTCCTGCGCCTCGTGCACCGCGGCGGCCCGCGCTCCCGCTCGCAGCTGACCCGCCTCACCGGCCTCAACCGCTCCACCATCGCCGCCCTCGTCGGCGAGCTGGTCGAGCTGGGCGCCGTGCGCGAGCTGCAGCCCGAGACCCTCAACCAGGTGGGCCGGCCGAGCCCGATCGTCGAGACCGATCCGCGGGTCGTCGCGATCGCGGTGAACCCGGAGATCGACGCGGTCACGGTCGCGATCGTCGGCCTGGACGCCGAGGTGCGCCGCCGCATCCGCCGCACCGCCGCCGTGCCGAGCGCCGAGGCCGCGGCGGCGCTCGCGGCCGGCGCCATCGCCGAGCTGGTCGCCGAGCTGCCGGCGGACGCCCGCACCGTCGGCGTCGGCGTCGCCGTCCCCGGTCTCGTCCGCGACGCCGACGGCCTGGTCCGGGTCGGCCCGCACCTCGGCTGGACCGATGAGCCGTTCTCCCGGATGCTCGCCGAGGCGACCGGACTGCCGGTGCTCTCGGCCAACGACGCGAATCTCGGCGCGCTCGCCGAGAGCGTCCTCGGCGCCGGCCGTGACGTGTCCCACCTCGTCTACCTCAACGGCGGCGCGAGCGGCGTCGGCGCCGGCGTGATCGTCGGCGGCACCCCGCTGCACGGGATCGACGGCTACGCGGGCGAGATCGGCCACACCCTCGTCAACAGCGCCGGCGTCGACTGCCACTGCGGCGCGGTCGGCTGCCTCGAGACCGAGGTCGGCCGCGCCGAGCTGCTGCGGGTGCTCGGCCTCGACGAGAGCGCCGACGTGAGCGAGCGGCTCGAGGAGGCGCTCGCCGCCTCGAGCGATCCCGCGGTGCGCGCCGAGGTGGAGCGGCAGCTCGGGCACCTCGCCGTGGCGCTGCGCAACGTCGTCAACATCTTCAACCCGCAGCTGGTCGTGCTCGGCGGGTTCCTCGGCGCGCTCGTCGGCGTCGCACCGGGCTTCCTCGAGGAGCGGCTGGGCCGCGGCGGGCCGTTCCGGGTGGCGCTCGACTCCGTGCGCATCGCCCGCACCGAGCTCGGCGCCGACCTGCTGATGCTCGGCGCGGCCGAGCTGGCCTTCGAGCGCCTGCTCGCCGATCCGCTCACCGCCGAGCTGCACCCGGCCGGCGGCGCGCGGCCGGCGGCCTGAGCGGCGCTCCCCTCATCCCGAAGGCGCGCTCCCGTCCACGGGCTCGGCTCAGACCCTTGCGCGACACCCGGTCGAATTGATTCGATAGTCGGGGAATGAATCCGGTCTCCCGTCGCTTGGCGGTAGAGGCGGTGCCCTTCCGCACGCCCCTCTCCCTTCTCCGCTCTGCGCTCCGCAGGAAGGCTCCGTGACCTCTCTCGCCCCGACCCCCACCGGCTCGATCCCCGTGCACCGGCACGCCGGCGACGCCCTGACCAACCGTCAGCGCCTCGTCTACGTGATCGTGCTCGGCGCGCTCACCGCGCTCGGCCCGTTCACGATCGACCTCTACCTCCCCGCCTTCCCCGCGCTGCAGAGCGAGCTGAACGTGTCGGAGGCGGCGGTGCAGCTGACCCTCACCGGCACGACGCTCGGCTTCGCGCTCGGGCAGCTGGTCGTCGGGCCGTGGAGCGACGTGGTCGGGCGGCGGCTGCCGATCCTGCTCGCGACCTCGCTGCACGTGCTGGCCTGCGTCGGAGCGGCGTTCGCCCCCGAGATCGTCTCGCTCGGCGTCTTCCGCTTCCTGATGGGAGCCGGCGCCGCCGCGGGCGGTGTCGTCGCGATGGCGATGGTCCGCGACCTGTTCGGCGGGCGTCCGCTGGTGAAGATGCTGTCGCGGCTCGCACTGGTCTCCGGTCTCGCGCCCGTGCTCGCGCCGGTGATCGGCTCGCAGCTGCTGCTGGTGATGGACTGGCGCGGCATCTTCGTCTTCCTGGCCGCCTACGGCCTGCTGGTGATGCTGGCGGTCGCGCTGCTGATCGTCGAGACGCGCCCCCGGGTGGCGCGCGCCGACCGCGACTCCCGCTCGCTCGTGCAGCGCTACCGCGCGGTGCTCTCCGACCGGGTCTTCGTCGGCGTCGCGATCATCGGCGGCATGACCTTCGGCGGTCTGTTCACCTACCTCTCCAGCTCGTCGTTCCTCTTCCAGGGGCTCTACGGACTCGACGCGCAGCAGTACGGCCTGCTCTTCGCGGTGAACTCGCTCGGCGTGGTCTCGGGCGTCCAGGCGTCCTCGTACCTCAGCCGCCGCGGCGTCGGCCCGCAGTGGATCCTCGCGATCACCACGGTCACGCTCTTCGTCACCGCCGGGCTGATCGCGCTCTTCGACGGCCTGGGCTTCGGCATCTGGGGCACGCTCGTGCCGCTCTGGTTCTTCATCGCGGCCTGCGGCTTCAGCTTCCCCTGCGTGCAGGTGCTCGGCCTGGTCAACCACGGCCGCGAGGCGGGCACCGCGGCGTCGCTCCTCGGCGCGGTGAACTTCGGCACCGCCGGCATCCTCTCGCCGATCTCCGGCCTCTTCGGCGCCGAGTCGGCCGTGCCGATGGCCGGCGTGATGATGGCCACCGCCGCCGTCTCGATCCTGGCGCTCTGGCTCGTCGTCCGCCCCCGCACGGTCCCGGCCCTGCAGGACTGACCCGCCGAGCCGGATCTCCGGCTCGCGATCCCGGCCTCGGCTCGCCGAATCGCCGTCTTTCCGCGAGCCGGACGCGTTCTCGCGAGCCGGAGGTGCCCGCTGCTGACCTCCGGCTTGCGGAACCGGCTCCGGCTCGCGGAAACGCGCCGGTTCCACGTGCCGGACGCGATCCCGCGTGCCTAACGCGTCCGCCCGGCATCTCCGGCTCGTGGAATCGGCTCCGACTCGTGGAAACCCGCAGGTTCCGCGTGCCGGACGTGGTTCCGCGAGCCGAACGCGTCGCTCGGGATCTTCGGCTCGCGGAATCGGCTCCGGCTCGCGAGAAAGAGCCGATTCGGCGTGCCGGACGTGTTTCCGCGTGCCGGAGGCGTTCGCGTCTGATCTCCGGCTCGTCGTTCCGGCTCCGGCTCGCCGGAACGCGCCGCTTCCACGTGCCGGATGCGTTTCCGCGAGCCAGACCTCGCCGCGGCCGCCCGCAACCCCCAGCGCGTGAACGGCCGGCGACGGCATCATGTCCGGATGGATCCTCGCCACGACCCCCTGAAGACCGAGCCCGGCGTCGCCCAGCCCGACGCCGTGCAGCGCGAGCGCCTGCACCGGCGCGCCCCCTCGGACGACGTCGTCTCGAAGGTCCTCACCACGGAGGCCGCCCGGCACGTCTCGCGCCGCTGGCCGCTGATCTCCGCCTCGATCGCGCTGGCGGTGACGATCGTCCTCGCCGTGATCATCGCCTTCCGCCCCACCTCCGCGTTCTCGTTCGACGTCGAGTGGATGGACGAGATCGTCGAGCACCGCTCGAGCGTCTGGGACGTCCCGGCGCTCATCATGAACACCGTCGGCGCCGGGATCGTCGGCACGGCGATCATCCCGGTCGCGATCATCATCGTGCTGCTGGTCTTCCGCCGGCGCTGGGCCGCGCTCTACTACGCGCTCGCCGCCCTCGTCAGCGTCGGCGCCACCCAGCTCGTGAAGGAGCTGGTCGGCCGCGCCCGCCCCGAGGACATGCTGGTCACCAGCGACTACGGCTCCTTCCCCTCCGGCCACACCGCGAACGCCTCGACCACCGCGATGGTGCTCGCCCTGGTCTTCCCGCTGCTCTGGGTCTGGATCGCCGGCTTCCTCTACAGCGTCGCGATGATGGCCAGCCGCACCTACCTCGGCGCGCACTGGCTCACCGACACCATCGGCGGCCTCCTCCTCGGCCTCGCCGTCGCCCTGATCGTCTGGGCCCCCCTGGCCGGCCGCCTCCGCACCGAGTCCGAGCTCCCCCACCCGCCGATCTGGGTCCGCACCTCGCGCTGATCCCTCCGCCGCGAGATGCCACTTGTGAGCGCGACACGCCGTGGAAAGCGCTCATAAGTGGCATCTCGCGGAGGGATCAGAACGCGCGCAGGCCGTCCAGCTCGTTGAAGGTGTAGACGTGCAGGCCGGCGAGGCGGTCGCCGGCGGCCGCCTCGAGGCGGGCGACGAACGCGGCGGGGTCGAAGCGGCGGCCGCGCAGCAGCCCGCCCGCGACCGACGAGCTCCGCTTCAGGAAGCCGAGCGACGAGCCGACGCCGATCCGCCCGCCCAGCGACAGCAGCCGCGCCCGCTCGACCGGCCCCGGCACGCCGGCCCACAGCTCCGCGTCGATCCCGTCCGCGCGTAGCCGGTCGGCGTAGCGGACGACCGCGTCCACGTCGAAGCACATCTGCGTGACGATCCCGCGGAGGTACGGCGCCCGCTCGCGCAGGTGCTTCGCGATGCTCTCGTCCGAGAGGTGCGGGTGCCCCTCCGGGTAGCCGGCGACGTCGACGGCCAGCTCGGGCCGCAGCTCGCGGGCGTCGCGGATCAGCTCGAGCGAGGTGGAGTAGCTGCCGGCGGCGCTCCTGGCATCGCCCGAGATCACGAACGCCTCGTCGATCCCCGCGTCCCCCATCCGCCCGAGCGCGCGCTCCAGCGCCTCGCGCCCGTCCACGTTCCGCGCCGCGAGGTGCGGCACGACCCGGAAGCCGCGGCCGGCCAGCTCGACCGCGGCGTCGATCGTCCGCTCCGTCCCGTGCTTCGGCAGGCTCGTCACGGTCAGCGTCACCGCGGCCGGATCGGGGAACGCCCGCTCCGCCTTCTCGCCGATGCCGTCCGACGGGATGATCTCGAAGCGCGCCCTGGTCATCCGCCCAGCCTCGCACGCGCCGGTGTCGGAGGGTCGCCCTACCCTGGAGGCGGTCGTCGCCCGGCGGCCCGGGAGGGAGTCGCGTGTATCTCGAGGACGACCGCAGCGGAGGAGTCCGCCTCGTCACGAGCCCGACCGACCTCTCCTCCTGGTCGGCCTGCGAGTGGGCGGTGCTCCGCCGGCTCGACGCGACCCTCGGCCGCGCGCCCCGCGTCGTCGTCGAGGAGGACGCGATGCTGCAGCGCACCGCCGTGCTCGGCGACGAGCACGAGGTCGCCTTCCTCGCCGAGTTGAAGCGCACGCACGAGGTGCTCGAGTTCGCCCGCCCCGAGCGCGCCGACTACGCGAGGGCCGCCGACGAGGCGGTCGAGGCGATGCGCGCGGGCGTCGACGTGCTCTACCAGGCCACCTTCTACGACGGCACCTTCATCGGCTTCTCCGACTTCCTGCTCCGCACCGCGGACGGCGCCTACGAGGTCTACGACACCAAGCTCGCCCGGCACGCGAAGATCCCGGCGCTGCTGCAGCTCGCCGCGTACGCCGAGCAGATGGCGGCCCGCGGGATCCGCGTCGGCGAGCAGGTGCACCTCGTCCTCGGCGACGGCACGACCACCAGCCACGACCTCGCGACGATCGCCCCCGTGCAGCGGGTCCAGCGGGCCCGCCTGCGCGCCGTCCTCGAGGAGCACCTCGCCGCGACCGAGCCGGTGGCCTGGGGCGATCCGCGCGTCACCGCCTGCGGCCGCTGCGGCCTCTGCGCCCCCGAGGTGCAGGCGCACCGCGACCCGATCCTCGTCGCCGGGATGCGCCTCGACCAGCGCGCGAAGCTCGCCGCCGCCGGCATCACCACCCTCGACGCTCTGGCGGTCAGCGAGGGGCCGGTCCCGGGGATGAGCGCCGGGGCCGCCGGGACGCTGCGCGCCCAGGCCCGCCTGCAGCTCGCCACCGAGGCCTCGGCCGACCGCGTCCCCGCCGTCGAGGTCGTCGACGCCTCCGTGCTGACCGCCCTGCCCGCCCCCGACCCGGGCGACCTCTTCTTCGACTTCGAGGGCGACCCGCTGCACGCGGAGGACGGCCAGTGGGGCCTCGACTACCTCTTCGGCATGGTCGACCAGGACGAGGCCTTCACCGCGTTCTGGGCGCACGACCTCGCGGCCGAGCGCCGCGCCCTCGTCGACTTCCTCGCCCTGCTCCGCGAGCGGCGGGCGCGATTCCCGCGGATGCACGTCTACCACTACGCCTCCTACGAGCGCAGCCACCTGCTCTCGCTCGCCCAGCGGCACGGCACGGGGGAGGAGGAGGTCGACTCCCTCCTGCGCGACGGCGTCCTCGTCGACCTCTATCCCGTCGTCCGCCGGGCGCTGCGGGTGGGCTCGCGCAGCTACTCGATCAAGAAGCTCGAGCCGCTCTACATGGGCGAGGAGGCGCGCGACGCCGAGGGAGTGACGAACGCGGCGGACAGCATCACCGAGTACGTCGAGGCACGGGCGCTGCTGCAGTCGGCCGATCGGGACGCCGCGTCGGCGGAGTGGGACCCGGCGAAGGCCGAGGCCGACCGCCGCGAGGGCGAGCGCCGCCTCGCCGAGATCGGCGAGTACAACGCCTACGACTGCCGCTCCACGCTGCGCCTGCGCGACTGGCTGCGCTCGCTCGTCCCCGCCCGCGAGGAGGAGCCGCTCCCGCTCGTCGACGTCGACCTGCCCGTCCCGCGCGAGCCGGACCCGGTCGCCGTCGCGCTCCTCGCCGAGGTGGAGGGGATCGAGCCGCGCGAGCGCACGCCGGATCAGACCGCCCTCGCCCTCGCCGGCGCGGCGATCGACTACCACCGCCGCGAGGCCAAGACCTTCTGGCAGGAGCACTTCGACCGGCTGCGCCAGCCGCTCGAGGACTGGGCCGACGCCCGCGACGTGGTCGTCGTCGAGCGGGTCGAGGTCGTCCGCGACTGGTCGACCCCCGCACGGGCGCGCACCCTCTCCCGCGAGCTGCGGATCCTCGGCCGCCTCGCCCCGGGCAGCCGGCTCGGCATCGGCGCGAAGCCGTTCCTCGTCTACGACTCGCCGGCCCCGCCCGGCGCGCCCTCGCCCGGACCGGGGATGCGCGGAGCCTCCGACCGCGCCGAGATCCTCGGGGCCTCCGACGACGGCGAGCGGATCGTCGTGCTGCTCAAGGAGGGCCTGCGCGCGGAGGAGGACCCGCACGACGACGTCCCGATCGCCCTGGCGCCCGCACCGCCGCCCCGGGCCGCCCCGCAGCCCGAGGCGATCGCGGAGTGGGGCGGTCAGGTGCTCGACGCCCTGCCCGCCCTGCTCGCCGACCCCGCCCTCGACGTGCTCCGGCGCGTGCCCCCGGCCGTCGTCGCGCCGGTCGAGGGCGACGACGTGATCGGCGCGGTCGTCGAGACCCTGCTCGGTCTCGAGCGCGCGACGCTCGCCGTCCAGGGCCCACCCGGCACCGGCAAGACCTACGTCGGCTCGCACGTCATCGCCCGGCTCGTCACCGAGCACGGCTGGCGGGTCGGCGTCGTCGGGCAGTCGCACTCCGTCGTCGAGAACGTGCTGACCGCGGTCGTCGCGAAGGGCGTCGACCGCGCCCGGGTCGCGAAGGTGCCCAAGGCCGGCAGCTCCACGGAGGCGCTCGCCGCCGTCGCCTGGACGCCGGTGAAGAACGGCGCCGCCCTCGCGGCGCTCGCCGAGGGCGGCGGCGGCGTCGTCGGCGGCACCGCCTGGACCTTCGCCAACGCGGGCAGCGTCCCGCGCCGCTCCCTCGACCTGCTGGTGATCGACGAGGCCGGCCAGTTCTCGCTCGCGCCGACCATCGCCTCCGCGATCGCCGCCGAGCGCGTGCTCCTCCTCGGCGACCCGCAGCAGCTCCCGCAGGTCAGCCAGGGCTCGCACCCCGAGCCGGTCGACGAGTCGGCGCTCGGCTGGCTCGCCGACGGCCACGACGTCCTGCCGCCCGCCTTCGGCTACTTCCTCGCGCAGACCTACCGGATGCACCCCGCGCTCGCCGCGGCCGTCTCCGAGCTCTCCTACGAGGGCGCCCTCTCCTCCCGCGCCCCGGAGGAGCGCCGGCTCGACGGCGTCGCGCCCGGACTGCACGCGGTGCCGGTCGTGCACGCCGGCGACACCACCTCCTCCCCGGACGAGGCGCGCCGGGTCGTCGAGATCGCGCTGACCATGGTCGGCCGCACCTGGCGGGACGAGCACGGCGAGCGCGCGCTCACCGCCGCGGACGTCATCGTCGTCGCCCCCTACAACGCACAGGGCGCCCTGCTCCGCGAGGCCCTCGACGCGGCCGGGCTCGAGGAGACGCTGGTCGGCACCGTGGACCTCTTCCAGGGCCGGGAGGCGGTCGTCGCGATCGTCTCGCTCGCCGCGTCCTCCGGCGCCGACGTCCCGCGCGGCCTCGAGTTCCTGCTGCTGCCCAACCGGCTGAACGTCGCGATCTCGCGGGCCAAGTGGGCCGCGTTCCTCGTGCACTCGCCCGCGCTCGCCGCCTCGCCGCCCACCTCGATGGCGGCGCTCGAGCGGCTCTCGCGCTTCATCCGCCTCCTCGAGATCGCGGAGGAGACGGCGCAGGAGTGACGGATTCCGTCGTGCGGATCCGCTCCGCCTCCCGATTTCCACAGTCCGGGCCTTGAACCACGAGTGATTCCGTCGCTACGGTGGCTGCATGAGAATCCTCCTGGTCGGCGCCGGCGGCGTCGGCGACGCCTTCGCGAAGATCGCCGCCCGCCGCTCCTTCTTCGAGCAGATCATCGTCTGCGACTACGAGCTCGCCCGGGCCGAGCGCACCGTCGCCTGGATCCTCGAGCGGCACGGCGCCGACGGCGTCGAGAACCGCTTCGTCGCCGCGCGCATCGACGCCTCCGACGCCGAGAACGTCGAGACCGTCGCCCGCGCGCACGGCGCGACCCACGTGATGAACGCGGTCGAGCCGTCCTTCGTGCCGACGATCTTCGCGGGCGCCCTCGCCGCCGGCGCCGACTACGTCGACATGGCGATGAGCCTCTCCCGGCCGCACCCCGAGGAGCCGCACACCAGGACCGGCCTGAAGCTCGGCGACGAGCAGTTCGCCGCCGCGCCCACGTGGGAATCCGCCGGCCGTCTCGCCCTGGTCGGCATGGGCGTCGAGCCCGGGCTCTCCGACGTCTTCGCCCGCTACGCCGCCGACCACCTCTTCGACGAGATCGACGAGCTGGGCGTCCGCGACGGCGCGAACCTCGTCGTCCGCGACGACTCCGGCGCCGAGATCTTCGCGCCCTCCTTCTCGATCTGGACGACCATCGAGGAGTGCCTGAACCCGCCCGTGATCTACGAGAAGGACCGCGGCTGGTTCACGACGCCGCCGTTCTCCGAGCCGGAGGTGTTCGAGTTCCCCGAGGGGATCGGCCCCGTCGAGTGCGTCAACGTCGAGCACGAGGAGGTGCTGCTGATGCCGCGCTGGCTCGATGCGAAGCGGGTCACCTTCAAGTACGGCCTCGGCGCGGAGTTCATCGGCGTCCTCCGCACGCTCAACCTGCTCGGACTCGACCGCACCGAGCCGGTCCGGGTCCGCTCCGCCGACGGGCCGGCGCTGGTCTCGCCGCGCGACGTGGTCGCCGCGGGCCTGCCCGACCCGGCGAGCATCGGCCCGCGGATGACCGGCAAGACCTGCGCAGGCCTCTGGGTCTCCGGCGCCAAGGACGGCGAGCACCGCGAGGTGTACCTGTACCACGTCAGCGACAACGAGTGGACGATGGCCGAGTACGGCACCCAGTGCGTCGTCTGGCAGACCGCGCTCAACCCGGTGATCGCCCTCGAGCTGCTCGCGACCGGCGCCTGGTCCGGCGCCGGGGTGCTCGGGCCGGAGGCGTTCGACGCCGAGCCGTTCCTCGAGCTGATGGCCCGCCCGCTCGAGGAGGGCGGCTACGGCCAGTCGTGGCACGTCCGCGAGGACTGAGCGGGGCCGGGCGCGGATCCGGGCCGGGATGTCGCGCCGCCGCGAGCCTAGGCTGACCCCATGAGCAACGACGACGGGCTCGCCTCGGCGAGGGACGACGCACGCACGGCCCTCGAGGCCGCCCGACGACTGCAGGCCCAGGCCGCGGAGGCGCTGGCCCGCGCCGAGGCTGCTGCCGCGGCCCTCGAGGCGGTCGCCGGTCCGGAGGAGGCGGCCGCGGTCGTCGACGACGTGCGGCTGGTCGACGGCGGGCCGGGGGAGGGGCCCGCGCCCGCCGCTGCACCCGCACCGGTCGAGGCGTCCGCGCCCGCCGCGGCACCCGCACCCGTACCGACAGCCGCCCCCACTCCCGGACCGCTCGCCGAGTCCGCCGTCGACGCCGTCCGTGCCGGCTACGCCTTCACCGGCCCCGCCCTCGAGATCGGCGCCCTCGTCAACGGCGACGCCCGCGCCGACGTCCCCGTCCGCATCCCGCTCGGGATGCTCAACCGCCACGGCCTCGTCGTCGGTGCGACCGGCACCGGCAAGACCAAGACGCTCCAGGTCCTCGCCGAGCAGCTCTCCGCGCACGGCGTCCCCGTCTTCGCCGCCGACATCAAGGGCGACCTCTCCGGACTCGCGACCGCCGGCACCGCCGACGAGAAGCTGCTCGCCCGCACCCGCACCATCGGCCAGGACTGGACCCCCGAGGCCGCTCCCGCCGAGTACTTCGCGCTCGGCGGCGTCGGCACCGGTGTCCCCGTCCGCGCGACGGTCACCGGCTTCGGCGCCCTGCTGCTGGCGAAGGTCCTCGGCCTCAACCACACCCAGGAGTCGAGCCTCGGCCTGGTCTTCCACTACGCCGAGAGCGCCGGCCTGCCGCTCGTCGACCTCTCCGACCTGCGCGCCGTGCTCACCTACCTCGTCGGCGACGAGGGCAAGGCCGAGCTGGCCGAGCTCGGCGGGCTGTCCAAGGCCACCGCCGGCGTCATCCTGCGCGAGCTGATCGCCTTCGCCGACCAGGGCGCCGACGTCTTCTTCGGCGAGCCCGAGATCGACACGGCCGAGTTCCTCCGCCTCGCGCCCGACGGCCGCGGCGTGGTCAGCCTGCTCGAGGTCCCCGGAGTCGCGGACAAGCCCGCGCTGTTCTCCACGTTCCTGATGTGGCTGCTCGCCGACCTCTTCAACGACCTGCCCGAGGTCGGCGACCTCGACCGGCCCAAGCTGGTCTTCTTCTTCGACGAGGCGCACCTGCTCTTCCGCGACGCCTCGAAGGACTTCCTCGCCGCCATCACGCAGACCGTGCGGCTGATCCGCTCGAAGGGCGTCGGCATCGTCTTCGTGACGCAGACCCCCAAGGACGTGCCGAGCGACGTCCTCGCCCAGCTCGGCTCGCGGATCCAGCACCAGCTGCGCGCGCACACCCCCGACGACGCGAAGGCCCTGCGCGCCACGGTCTCGACCTACCCCGAGAGCGACTACGACCTCGGCGAGGTGCTGCAGGCGCTCCCCATCGGCGAGGCGATCGTCACGGTGATGAACGAGCGCGGCGCGCCGACCCCGGTCGCCTGGACCCGGCTCCGGGCCCCCCGCGGCTCGATGGCGCCGACCCCCGAGGCCGAGCGGGAGGCGAGTGTCCAGCGCTCGCCGCTGCTCGCCCGCTACGGCACCCCGCTCGACCGCGACTCCGCCCGCGAGATCCTCACCCGCCGCCTCGACGCGGCCGCCGACGCCGAGGAGGCCCGCGCCGCCGCCGAGGAGCAGGCGGAGGAGGAGTCCCGCCGCGCGAAGGAGCAGGCCGCCGAGGCCGCCCGCAGCGCCAAGGAGCAGGCCGCCGAGGACGCCCGCCGCGCCAAGGAGGACGCCCGCGCCGCCGCCCAGCGGGCCAAGGACCGCGCCGCCGCCGAGCGCCGCGCCGACCAGGCCGCCGAGCGCTCCCGCCGCCGCACCGCGCCCACCACCCGCTCCCGCTCCACCCGCCGCGACAAGACCGTCGTCGAGGAGGTCCTCGGCTCCTCGGTCGGGAAGACCTTGTTGCGCGAGGTCGTCCGAGGCATCTTCGGCACGGCCCGCCGCGGGCGCTGACGGGGCGATCTGCGGCGTTGTCGTCGGTCGCGATACCGCCGGTATCGCTCCCTCCTCCGCCTTGCAGCTCACCCCGTCAGCGCCTGCGGCGACTGCTGGCCCAGTTGAGGTCTGCGGCGCGCGCCCTCTTCATGCTGATCGAGTAACCGCGCCGCGGAAGTCCATGCTGATCGAGTAGCCCGCGGAGCGGGCGTATCGAGATCCGCCGTGCCCGGCCGGGTGGGTCTCGATACGCCGCCCTGCGGGCGCCTACTCGACCAGCAAGGAGCGCTGATCGCACCCTCGCCTTCGCTGATCGAGCAGCCCGCTCCGCGGAAGCCCCTGCTGATCGAGCAGCCCGCTCCGCGAAAGCCCCTGCTGATCGAGCAGCCCACTCCGCGGAAGCCCATGCTGATCGAGTAGCCCGCGAAGCGGGCGTATCGAGATCCGCCGTGCCCAGCCGGGCGGGTCTCGATACGCCGCCCTCCGGCCGGCTACTCGACCAGCATGGAGCGCTGATCGCGCCCTCGCCTTCGCTGATCGAGTAGCCCGCGCAGCGGGCGTATCGAGATCCACCGTGCCCAGCCGGGCGGGTCTCGATACGCCGCCCTCCGGCCGGCTACTCGACCAGCATGTGCCGCCGCCCCCAGTGCTGTCGGTGGAACCGGCCCTGTGCCCTCCATGCTGATCGAGTAGCCCGCTCCGCGGGCGTATCGAGATCCACGTCACCCGCACTCCCCGTGCAGGGCCGCTAACGCCGCCGTGTTAGCGTCGATACTCGTGACCGAGAGCCCGACGACCCGCGACCGCATCCTCAGTGCGACGGCGGCGCTGCTCGCGGAGGGCGGCCGCGACGCCGTCTCCACCCGGGCGATCAGCTCGGCGGCCGGCGTCCAGGCGCCCACCATCTACCGCACCTTCGGCGACCTCCGCGGCCTGCTCGACTCCGTCGCCGCCGCGGGCTTCGCCTCCGCCCAGGCCGAGTTCGACGCCGTCGACGCACCGGCCGACCCCGTCGACGCCCTCCGCGCCGCCTGGGACCACCACATCGCCTTCGGGCTCGCCGAGCCGCACCTCTACGCCCTGATATTCACCGGGCGCCCGGGGGAGGAGTCGGAGGCGGCCCGCCTCGCCCGCGGCGTCCTCGCCGCCCACGTCCGCGCCGTTGCCGAGGCCGGCCGCCTGACCGTCGAGGTCGAGCACGCCGCGCGCCTGCTCCAGTCCGCCGCTCTCGGCTGCACGCTGACGCTGGCGTCCGCGCCGGACGACGAGCTCTCCGCCCGCTCCCGCGAGGCCGTCCTCGCCGCGATCACCACGGCGGAGGCGGGCCCGACCGACCCCGCGGCCCGCGCCTTCGCCGCTCACGCGGTCGCCCTGCGGACCGCGCTGCCGGGCGTCGACGGCCTGACCGCCGCCGAGTCCGCCCTCCTCGACGAGTGGCTCCTGCGCCTCACCCGCTGACCAGCGCGTCGACTCGCCCGAGAAGGCTCGTTCTCCACCCCGGGAACGAGCTTTCTCGGGCGACTCGAACGCCGTCTCGGGCGACTCGGCGGGGGAGGCGCCGTGCGCCGGGAAACACCATGCGCCGGGAAACAGAGAACGGCGCCGCAGCTGGCGAGAGCGTGCGGCGCCGTTCGGCGGAGGATGGGGGATTCGAACCCCCGAGGGCTTGCACCCAACACGCTTTCCAAGCGTGCGCCATAGGCCACTAGGCGAATCCTCCTGGCGCGACCGTGGCCGCGACTCATCGATACTAGCCGGTGCCGGCGGCCTCCGCTGACCACGGCCCCGCGACGGCCGTGCCTGCACGCCGCCGACGTCGGTTAGACTGTCTCCCGGCTCCCCGCGTGGCGCCATCCAGGCCAACTCCCCCAGGGCGGAAACGCAGCAAGGGTAACCGGGCTCTGGCGGGTGCGCGGGGGGTCTTTCCTCTTAACGGGTCGCGCACCCGGCCCACCTCTCCTCCCCAGCCCGCCGCTTCTGCACGCTCTCCCATCCGGGGCACCCGCCCAGCCTCCGGAGGGCCCCCGTCGCTAGGCTTGCGCCGATGGTTCAGAGCATCTACATCTCGTCCGCCGAAGGTCATTCGGGCAAGTCCACGGTCGCCCTCGGCGTCCTCGACCTGCTCAGCAGTCAGGTGCAGCGGGTCGGCGTCTTCCGCCCGATCGCCCGCTCCACCTCCGAGCGCGACTACGTGCTCGAGATGCTGCTCGGCCACTCCGACTCGGGTCTCGCCTACGACGACTGCATCGGCGTCACCTACGAGGACGTCCACGCCGACGGCGAGGCCGCCCTCTCCCGCATCGTCGAGCGCTACAAGGCCGTCGAGGCGCAGTGCGACACCGTCGTGATCCTCGGCTCCGACTACACCGACGTCGGCAGCCCGACGGAGCTCGGCTACAACGCCCGCATCGCGGCGAACCTCGGCGCTCCCGTCCTCCTCGTCCTCACCGGGCGCGACCCGTCGCGGAGCGAGCAGCTCGGCCAGGCCCCGGCCCGCACGCCCGACGAGATGCGGCAGATCACCGAGCTCGCCGCCGTCGAGCTGCGCACCGCGCACGCGAGCCTCATCGGCGTCGTCGCCAACCGCGCCGACCCGGGCACCTCGGAGCAGGCCGTCGCCGCGATCCGCGAGGCCCTGCCCTCCGGCGCCCCGGTCTGGGCGATCCACGAGGACCCGTCCCTCGTCGCCCCGAGTGTCTCCCGCATCATCGACGCCGTCGACGGCGTCTTCGTCGCGGGCGACCCGGAGCTGCTCGGCCGCGAGGCCCTCGGCGTGGTCGTCGCGGGCATGTCGATGGTCAACGTGCTGCCCCGCCTGATGGAGGGCGGTGTCGTCATCGTCCCCGGCGACCGCCCCGAGGTCGTGCTCGCCGTGATCATGGCGCACGCCTCGGGCAACTTCCCGACGGTCTCCGCGATCATCCTCAACGGCGGCTTCGAGCTGCAGGAGCCGATCGTCCGCCTGATCGAGGGCGTCGACAACCGCCTGCCGATCGTGATGACCGAGCTCGGCACCTACGACACCGCGGTGCGCGTCACCGCGGCACGCGGTCGCCTCGCCGCCGACTCGCCGCGCAAGCGCGACACCTCCCTCGCCCTGTTCGCCGAGGCGATCGACCCGGTCGAGCTGCTCACCCTCCTCGACGTCGGCCGCTCCGAGGTCGTCACCCCGCTGATGTTCGAGTACGGCCTGATCGAGCGCGCCCGCATCGCCGACCGGCACATCGTGCTGCCCGAGGGCGGCGACGACCGCATCCTCCGCGCCGCCGCGACCGTGCTCAAGCGCGGCATCGCCCGCCTGACGATCCTCGGCGAGGAGGTCGAGGTGCGCTCCCGCGCCGCGAGCCTGGGCCTGGACATCGACGGCGCCCGCGTCCTCAGCGTCCTCGACCCGGAGCACCGCAACCGCTTCGCCGAGGAGTACGCCCGCATCCGCGCGCACAAGGGCATCACCTTCGACCACGCCTACGACACCGTCACCGACGTCTCCTACTTCGGCACGATGATGGTCCAGCTCGGCCTCGCCGACGGCATGGTCTCGGGAGCCGCGCACACCACCGCGCACACCATCCGTCCGGGCTTCGAGATCATCAAGACCAGCCCCGGCGTCTCCGTCGTCTCGAGCGTGTTCCTGATGGCGCTCGCCGACCGCGTCCTCGTCTACGGCGACTGCGCCGTGAACCCCGACCCGACCGAGGCGCAGCTGGCCGACATCGCGATCTCCTCCGCCGAGACGGCGCAGCAGTTCGGCATCGACCCGCGGATCGCGATGCTCTCCTACTCCACCGGTGAGAGCGGAGCGGGCGCCGACGTCGAGAAGGTCCGGGCCGCGACCGCGCTGGTCCGCGAGCGCCGCCCCGACCTGCTCGTCGAGGGCCCGATCCAGTACGACGCCGCGGCGGACGCGGCCGTCGCCGCCTCGAAGATGCCCGGCTCGCAGGTCGCGGGACGTGCGACGGTGTTCATCTTCCCCGACCTCAACACGGGCAACAACACCTACAAGGCCGTGCAGCGCTCGGCCGGCGCCGTCGCCATCGGGCCGGTCCTGCAGGGCCTGCGGAAGCCGGTCAACGACCTCTCCCGCGGCGCCCTCGTGCAGGACATCGTCAACACCGTCGCGATCACCGCGATCCAGGCGGCGACGCAGGCCATCGTCCCGCCGACCTCCGCCATCCCCGTCGTGCGCTGAGGGCCACCCGCCCGAGCGCCCCGTCCGACCCCGAACCCCCAGGAGTCCCACCGTGTCCGTCGTCCTCGTCGTCAACAGCGGCTCGTCGTCCTTCAAGTACCAGCTCATCGAGATGACGACGGAGGAGACGCTCGCCAGCGGCCTCGTCGAGCGGATCGGCGAGGAGACCGGCCGCACGAAGCACAGCCACGACGGCGACACCGTCGAGTTCGAGACGCCGATCCCGGACCGCACGGCCGGCTTCGACGCGATGATCCGCGCCTTCGCCGAGCACGGCCCGAGCCTCGACGAGTTCCCGCCGATCGCCGTCGGCCACCGCGTCGTGCACGGCGGCAAGCGCTTCTACGAGCCGACCGTCGTCACCGACCTCGTCAAGATCAACATCGAGGACCTCAGCGACCTCGCCCCGCTGCACAACCCCGCCAACCTCGAGGGCATCGAGGCCGCGCAGAAGGCCTTCCCGAGCGTCCCGCACGTGGCCGTCTTCGACACCGCGTTCCACCACACCATCCCCGCGGCGGCCTCCACCTACGCGATCCCCGCCGAGCTCGCCGACAAGCACCGCATCCGCCGCTACGGCTTCCACGGCACCTCGCACAAGTTCGTCTCCGAGGCGGCCGCCGCGTTCCTCGGCCGCCGCCGCTCCGACCTCAAGACGATCGTCCTGCACCTCGGCAACGGCGCCTCCGCCTGCGCGATCGACGGCGGCGCCTCCGTCGAGACCTCGATGGGCATGACCCCGCTCGAGGGCCTCGTGATGGGCACCCGCTCCGGCGACCTCGACCCCGCCGTCGTCTTCCACCTCGCCCGCAAGGCCGGCCTGTCCACCGACGAGCTCGACACCGTCCTCAACCGCCGCAGCGGACTCCTCGGCCTCTCCGGCCGCGGCGACATGCGCGACGTGCAGGACGCGTCCGAGGCCGGCGACGAGACCGCGATCGCCGCGCTCGAGGTCTACTACCACCGCCTCCGCCACTACGTCGGCGCCTACTACGCCCAGCTCGGCCGCGTCGACGCGATCGTCTTCACCGCCGGAGTCGGCGAGAACGTCCCCGCCGTCCGCGCCGGCGCCCTCCGCGGCCTCGAGGGCCTCGGCATCGAGCTCGACCCCGAGCGCAACACCGCCCGCGACCGCGGCCCCCGCCGCATCTCCACCGACGACTCCCGCGTCGCCGTCCTCGTCATCCCCACCAACGAGGAGCTGGAGATCGCGCGGCAGTCCTTGTCGGTCGTGTAGCGGCGCAGCCGCTACACGACTCGCGGTCGGCTTGCAGGGGTGGGAGCGTTCTGTGGAGCGGGTCGCGTCGGGCTGCCCTGAATCGCTGGCACGCGATTCCGGGTCGGGCCCTCTGCCCTGCCCGTGCAAGCCCGGTGCGGCCGACGTCCTCGGTGGTCGTCTGAGCAGCGGTGGGGCCGCGCTGGCGCGCGCGCTGCCGCCCCATGTTGGTCGAGTAGCCCCGAAGGGGCGTATCGAGACCCACCGTCATCAGCAGGGCGGGTCTGCGGACTCAGGTTTTGACGTGGGTGGATCTCGATACGCCCGCTGCGCGGGCTACTCGATCAGCGGAGTGGGCCGCGCTGGCGCGCGAGCTGCTGCCTCCCGCGGCCACCGCGCCCTGCATGCTGGTCGAGTAGCCGCGGGACGCGGCGTATCGAGACCCACCGTTGTCTGTGCTCGGGGTGCCAGTCCGCCCGCTGCGCGGTCGGCGGGTGGGGCCGCGCTGACGCGCGAGCTGCAGCCTTCCGTGGTCGCTGTGCCGTGCATGCTGGTCGAGTAGCCGCGGGACGCGGCGTATCGAGACCCCGCGTCAGCCGGCGAGGCGGGCGTCGCCCGCGTAGACGTTGAAGCCCGCGCCGCGGCTGAAGCCGATGAGGGTGAGACCCGCGTCGCGGGCGAGGTCGACGGCGAGCGAGGACGGGGCGCCGACCGCCGCGAGGAGGGGGACGCCCGCCATCACGGCCTTCTGCACGAGCTCGAACGAGGCGCGGCCCGACACCTGCAGAAGCGAGCCGCGCAGCGGCAGCCGGCCCTCGCGCAGGCCCCAGCCGACCACCTTGTCGACCGCGTTGTGCCGCCCCACGTCCTCCCGCAGCACCAGCAGCGCGCCGTCCGAGTCGAAGAGGCCGGCCGCGTGCAGGCCGCCGGTCCGCTCGAACACCGCCTGCGCCTCGCGCAGCCGGTCCGGCAGCGACACGACCAGCTCGGTCGAGACCCGCAGCGGATCCTCCGCCACGCTCCAGGCGGACTCCGTCGCGACCGCCTCCAGCGAAGCCAGCCCGCACACCCCGCACGAGCTCGACGTGTACACCGAGCGCTCGCGGTCGAGCAGGATCTCCGCGCGGCCCCCGCGCACCGTCGCGTCGATCACGTTGTAGGTGTTCTCGCTCGGCCCCGCGCCGCTCGCGCAGTAGCGCATCGCGGCGAGCTGCTCCGTCGAGGTGAGCACCCCCTCCGACACCAGGAACCCGGCGACCAGGTCGAAGTCCTCCCCGGGCGTGCGCATGGTGACGCTGAAGCGCCGCCCGCCCACGCGGATCTCGAGCGGCTCCTCGACGGCGAGCACGTCCTCGCGGCGGCGGGTCGGCTCCCCGGCGCGGACGGCCATCAGGCGGGTCCGGGCGACGGCACGGCTCATGGGGTCCTCCTCGACGCGGCTGGCGCACCGCCCCACGACCTGAGAGCCCGGACGGCAGGCGCTCATCCTCCCACCCGCTCCCCGACGTACGATGCAGGAATGGTCGATGACGCCGAAGCCCGTGAGAACCCGATCGACGAGCGCGCCGTCACGGTCGGCGCCCCGAAGCGGCGGGCCGTCGGCATCCCCGGCGTCGCCCACGCACTGCAGATCTCGCTCAAGCAGATGGGCCCGCTGCGCAGCGCCGAGACGCTCCTCCGGGTGAACCAGAAGACCGGCTTCGACTGCCCCGGCTGCGCCTGGCCCGAGGCCGACAAGCGGCACGTCGCCGAGTTCTGCGAGAACGGTGCGAAGGCGGTCGCCGAGGAGGCGACGCTGCGCACCGTCACGTCCGCCTTCTTCGCCGCGCACGCGATGACCGAGCTCGAGGGCTGGGACGACTACCAGCTCGGCCAGCAGGGCCGCCTCACCGAGCCGATGCTCCTGGACGAGGGCGCGACGCACTACCGCCCGGTCGGCTGGGACGAGGCCCTCGACGTCGTGGCGGACGAGCTGCGCGCCTGCGCCGACCCGGACGAGGCGATCTTCTACACCTCCGGCCGCACCTCCAACGAGGCCGCGTTCGTCTACCAGCTGCTGGTGCGCGGCTTCGGCACCAACAATCTGCCCGACTGCTCCAACATGTGCCACGAGTCCAGCGGCTCGGCCCTGACCGAGACGATCGGCATCGGCAAGGGCACGGTCAGCCTCCGCGACGTCGAGCGAGCACCCCTGCTGATCGTCGCCGGCCAGAACCCCGGCACCAACCACCCGCGGATGCTCACCGCGCTCGAGCGGGCGAAGCGCGCGGGCAGCACCATCGTCGCCATCAACCCGCTGCCCGAGGCGGGCCTGCTGCGCTTCGAGAACCCGCAGACCGTGCGAGGGATGATCGGCGGCGGCACGGCCCTCGCCGACCACTTCCTCCAGGTGCGGCTCGGCGGCGACCAGGCGCTCTTCCAGGGCTTCGGCAAGGCGCTCCTCGACGCGGAGGAGGCACGCGGCGGCGTCTTCGACCGCGCCTTCATCGCCGAGAGCACCGACGGGCTCGAGGGCTACCTCGACGAGATCCGCGGCACCGAGTGGTCCGAGATCGAGCGGGCGAGCGGGATCGACGAGACCCGGATCCGCGCGATCGCCGAGCTGATCGCCGCGAGCGAGGGCACCATCGTCTGCTGGGCGATGGGGCTCACCCAGCACGCGCACTCCGTCGCGACGCTCAAGGACGTCGTCAACGTCCTGCTGCTGACCGGCAGCATCGGCAAGCCCGGCGCGGGCGTCTGCCCGGTCCGCGGCCACTCGAACGTGCAGGGCGACCGCACGATGGGCATCTTCGAGCGGATGCCCGACTCCTTCCATGACGCCCTCGACCGCGAGTTCTCCTTCGCCTCGCCGCGCGAGCACGGCACCGACACGGTCGCCGCGATCCGAGCCATGCGCGACGGCAAGGCGCGCGTCTTCATGGGCCTCGGCGGCAACTTCGCCCGCGCGACGCCCGACACCGGCGTCACCGAGGCCGCGATGCGCTCGCTCGCGCTCACGGTGCACGTCTCGACCAAGCTCAACCGCTCGCACGTCGTCACCGGCCGCCGCGCGCTGATCCTGCCGACCCTCGGCCGCACCGACTCCGACAAGCGCGCGACGGGGGAGCAGCGGGTCACCGTCGAGGACTCGATGAGCGCCGTGCACGCCTCGCGCGGGCGGCTCGCGCCGCCGAGTCCGGTCCTGCAGTCCGAGGTCGCCATCCTCACCGGCATCGCGGAGCGCCTGCTCGCCGATCGCCCGAACGCGCCGGTCGTCGACTGGGCGGGGCTGCGCGAGGACTACCGCCTGATCCGCCGGCACATCGCCGCCGTCGTCCCCGGCTTCGAGGACTTCGAGCGCCGCGTGAACGAGCCGGGCGGCTTCGTGCTGCCCAACCCGCCCCGCGACGAGCGCCGCTTCGCCACCGCGACCGGCCTCGCCCGCTTCACCGCGAATCCGCTGCAGTACCCGAAGGTCCCGGAGGGGCGCCTGCTGCTGCAGACGCTGCGCTCGCACGACCAGTTCAACACCACGATCTACGGCAAGGACGACCGCTACCGCGGCATCCACGGCGGCCGTCGCGTCGTCTTCGTGCACGCCGACGACATCGCCGAGCAGGGCCTCGCCGACGGCGCGATGGTCGATCTCATCTCGGAGTGGGAGGACGGCCTCGAGCGCCGGGCCCCGTCCTTCCGCGTCGTCGCGTACGACACCCCGCGCGGCTGCATCGCGGCCTACTACCCCGAGACGAACGTGCTCGTCCCGCTCGACTCCACCGCGGCCGTCAGCGGCACCCCGACCTCCAAGTCCGTCGTCGTCCGCCTGGAGCCGGCCGCCTGACCCGCCCGGTGGATCTCGATCCGCCCGCTGCGCACCATGCTGGTCGAGTAGCCGCGCAGCGGCGTATCGAGACCCACCCTTCCCGACGGTGGTGGATCTCGATACGCCCGCTGCGCGGGCTACTCGATCAGCATGGAGGCGGGCCACTAGATATGGCCGCTGGGCAACATGCTGGTCGAGTAGCCGCGGAGCGGCGTATCGAGACCCGCCCCTGCAGACCCCCGTGTCGACGCCGGCGGATCTCGATACGCCCGCTGCGCGGCCTACTCGATCAGCATGAAGGCGGGCCACTCGCTACGGCCGCTGCGGAACATGCTGGTCGAGTAGCCGCGCAGCGGCGTATCGAGACCCGCCCCGTCAGCAGTCCGGTCGCGCTCACCACGGCAGCCGCAGCAGCCGCACCCGCTCGCCGGCCGCGGCACCGCCCGCCGGAACGACGGCGACAGCCTCCGCCACCGTGAGCCCCGAGAGCATGTGCGAGCGGATCCCGTGCACCGCCCGCCAGACGCCGTCCGCCTCGACGACCGGCACGAGCACGGTCGACCCGGCGCGGCCGAGCGGCTCGCCCAGCACGCCCTGACGCAGCACCGGCGCGGCGGCCCCGCTCGCCGCGTCCAGCGCCGGCGGCAGGAACGACAGCGCCGCGAGGAACGCCGCGAGCGGGTTCCCGGGCAGCGCGAGCACGACCGCCCCGCCGGGCAGCGACGCGATCACCGTCGGATGCCCCGGCCGCATCGCGACCCCGTCGACGACGAGGGTCGCTCCCGCGATCCGGAGCGCCCGCCGCACCGCGTCCACCCGCGACCGCCCGGTCCCGCCCGTCGTGATCTGCAGTGGAGCCGTGCTCGCGAGCAGCGCGCGGGCGATCGCCTCGTCGTCGTCGCCGAGCCGCCGCACGGATCCCACCGCACCCCCGCCGCGCGCGACGAGCGGCGGCAGCAGCGGCGTGAACGCGTCGCGGACGCGGCCGGACCCCGGCATCCCCGCCGTGTCGACCTCGTCACCGGTGAAGAGCAGATCGACCGTCGCCGGCCGCCGCACGACGAGCTCGTCGAAGCCCGCGATCGCGAGCAGCGCCAGGTGCGCCGGCCGCAGCCGCACGCCGGAGTCGACGAGCGCGGTCCCGGCCGGGGCCTCGTCGCCCGCGCTGCGGATGTGCCGCCCGAGCGGCACCGGATGCTCCGAGGAGAGCACGTCCCCGGTCACCCGGCCGCGCTCGCTCGGGACGACGCCCTCGCACCACTCCGGCACGATCCCGCCGGTGACGATCGGCTCGGCACTGCCCGGTCCGAGCCGCCAGGGCGACGCCCCTCGGACGGCCCAGCCGTCCATTGCCGAGGAGTCGTAGTGGGGGAGCGGTCGCGGCGCGAGCACGGCGCCCGCCGTGACGCAGCCCTCCGCCTCGAGCAGCGGGACCGTCGCGAGCGGCCCGGGAGCGGTCGCCGCGGCGATCCGCGCGCGAGCGCCGTCCCAGTCGATGTCGCTCATCCGTCCATTCTGGTCGCGCCCAGGGCGGGCGAGCGACGGCGCCGGATCCGAGGACCCGGCGCCGTCGACCGGCTCAGCCGAGGTACCCGTTCGGGTTCAGCACGAACTTCTTCGCCGCGCCCTTGTCGAAGTCGGCGTAGCCCTGCGGCGCCTCGTCCAGCGTGATGGCCGTGGCCTGCACCGCCTTCGCGATCTGCACCTTGTCGTGCAGGATCGCCATCATCAGCGAGCGGTTGTACTTCATCACCGGGCACTGGCCGGTCGTGAAGGACAGCGACTTCGCCCAGCCCAGCCCGAGGCGGATCGAGAGCGAGCCCTCCTGCGCGGCCTCGTCCACTCCGCCCGGGTCACCGGTGACGTAGAGCCCCGGGATGCCGAGCGCGCCGCCCGCCGCGGTGATCGACATCAGCGAGTTCAGCACCGTGGCCGGCGCCTCGGTGCCCGAGTCGGCGCCGTTGCCGTGCGCCTCGAAGCCCACGGCGTCCACGCCGCAGTCGACCTCCGGCACGCCGAGGATCTGCTCGATCTGCCCGGCCGGGTCGCCCTTCGAGACGTCGACGGTCTCGCAGCCGAACGAGCGGGCCTGCGCGAGCCGCTCCTCGTTGAGGTCCGCGACGATCACGACGGCCGCGCCGAGCAGCTGCGCACCGACGGCCGCGGCGAGTCCGACCGGGCCCGCTCCGGCGACGTACACGGTCGAGCCGACGCCGACGCCCGCGGTGACCGCGCCGTGGAAGCCGGTCGGGAAGATGTCCGAGAGCATCGTGAGGTCGAGGATCTTCTCGAGCGCCTGGTCGCGGTCGGGGAAGACGAGCAGGTTCCAGTCCGCGTAGGGGACCATCACGTACTCGGCCTGGCCGCCGACCCAGCCGCCCATGTCGACGTAGCCGTAGGCGCTGCCCGGGCGGTCCGGGTTCACGTTCAGGCAGATGCCGGTCTTGCGCTCCTTGCAGTTGCGACAGCGGCCGCAGGCGATGTTGAACGGCACCGAGACGATGTCGCCGACCTTGACGAACTCGACGTCCGGCCCCACCTCGACGACCTCGCCCGTGATCTCGTGCCCGAGGACCAGATCGGCGGGAGCGGTGGTGCGCCCGCGGACCATGTGCTGGTCCGAGCCGCAGATGTTGGTCGAGACGGTGCGGAGGATCGCGCCGTGCGGCAGCTTCCTGCCGATGTTCGCCGGGTTCACGCCCGGCCCGTCCTTCAGCTCGAAGGTCGGGTAGTCGATGTCGATGACCTCGACGACGCCGGGGCTCTTGTAGGCGACTGCTCTGTTGCCTGACATGCGGTTCTCCTTCACGGGATGCGACCGCGGTGCGTGAGCGCCCGCGGGAGCCGCGCCGCGATCGTCCGGAGGAGGGCCGCGGCGTCGAGGCTCGAGCGAACCGTACGCCCGAAGCCTGGTGCCGGATCGAGGGGGAGGGAGTAGCGTCTCAGAATTCGTGCGTTCGCATGCGAATGGCCTCGAGCGACGTCCGCACCGCCCCGTCGAGCGCCGCCCGGTCGCCGCCCTGCAGTCCCGCCGCGTAGCCGGCGAGGAACGTCGTCAGCGGAGCGGCCGGCCGCACCACGCCGTGCGCCGCGTCGCCGGCCAGGGAGAGCAGGGCGTCGCGCTCGACCGGCACGTCGGCGAGGCCGAGGGCGGCGCTCAGCTCGTCCCACCAGGCGGCGAGCAGTGCGGCGGTGTCCTCGCGGGCGTCCGGGGCGGAGGAAGGGGTCGCGTTCGTGTCGTGGGTCACGCGTTCAGTCTGCGCCCGGTTCGGATCCTGCGCCCGGCGCGCTCTCCGCGCCCGGCACGGCGATGCCGTGGCGGCGGGCGTCGGCGCGGTCGTCGACGTCCGCGGTCGATCCCACCGGCACCTCGACGAGCCGCACGGCCAGCCCCACCAGGAGTGCGCGGACGGAGGCGCCGTCGACCGCGGGGAGCCGGGTCACGGCGGCGGTCAGTGCGGCTCGGCGGTGCAGGCCGAGGAGGAGCTGAGCGCGGCCGTCCCCGTCGACGGCGAGCAGGGCGTCGTCCTCCGGATCGGCGGAGGCGGCGATCGCCAGCAGCCGGTCGAGCGCGGGGGCCGGATCGACCAGGTCGGCCGCGAGCACGGCGATCCAGCCGGCCGCGTCGTCCCGCGCGAGCAGGGGCAGCGCCGCCGCGAGACCGGCGACCGGTCCGCCGAACGCGGGCCGCTCCTGGACGAGGAGCGCCGCTCCGACTCCGCCGCGGAGCTCCGGCGGTCCCGCGACCACGACGCTCCGCGCGCCGGCGACCGCCGCGAGGGCGTGCCCGAGCAGCGTCGAGCCGTCGTGCTCGAGCAGCGGCTTGGCTGCGCCGCCGAGGCGCTCGCCGCGTCCGCCGGCGAGGATCACGGCGTCGAACGGGGGAGTGCTCGGGCGGTCGGTCACGGCCTCGAGGCTACGGGAGGCGGCCGCTCCGGCGACCCGCGTCCGGTGTCGGAGGTCGCGGCTACTCTTGTCGGGTGGTAGCAGCCCTGTATCGCCGGTACCGGCCGGAGACGTTCGCCGAGATGATCGGCCAGTCCCAGGTGACCGATCCGCTGATGACGGCCCTGCGCACCAACCGCGTCAATCACGCCTACCTCTTCAGCGGCCCGCGCGGCTGCGGCAAGACGACCTCGGCGCGCATCCTCGCCCGCTGCCTCAACTGCGCCCAGGGTCCGACGGACACCCCGTGCGGCGTCTGCGACAGCTGCGTCGAGCTCAGCCGCGACGGCCAGGGCTCGCTCGACGTCGTCGAGATCGACGCCGCGAGCCACAACGGCGTCGACGACGCGCGCGACCTGCGCGAGCGGGCGATCTTCGCCCCGGCCCGCGACCGCTTCAAGATCTTCATCCTCGACGAGGCGCACATGGTGACGCCGCAGGGCTTCAACGCGCTGCTCAAGATCGTCGAGGAGCCGCCGGAGCACGTGAAGTTCATCTTCGCGACGACCGAGCCCGACAAGGTCATCGGCACGATCCGCTCGCGCACCCACCACTACCCGTTCCGGCTCGTCCCGCCGGCGCAGATGCTCGACTACACGCAGGAGCTCTGCGAGCGCGAGAAGGTGGGCGTCGCCGCGGGCGTGCTCCCGCTGGTCGTCCGGGCCGGCGGCGGCTCGGTCCGCGACACCCTCTCGCTCCTCGATCAGCTGATGGCCGGCTCCGAGAACGAGACGGTCGAGTACGAGCGCGCGGTCGCCCTCCTCGGCTACACCCACGGCGCGCTGCTCGACGAGGTCGTCGACGCCCTCGCCGAGCACGACTCCGCCGAGGCGTTCGGCGCCGTCGACCGGGTCATCCAGACCGGTCAGGACCCGCGCCGCTTCGTCGAGGACCTGCTCGAGAAGCTCCGCGACCTCATCGTCGTCGCCGCCACCGGAGGCGCGGCCTCCGCGGTCCTGCGCGGCGTCTCCCAGGACGAGCTCGACCGGATGGCCGGCCAGTCGCGCGCCCTCGGCCTCGGCGAGCTCTCCCGCATCGCCGACATCGTCAACGACGCGCTCACCGAGATGACGGGCGCGACCTCGCCGCGGCTGCACCTCGAGCTGATGATCGCGCGCACGCTGGTGCACGGCTCCGGCGCGGCGGCCGCCCCGGCGTCCGTCGTGGTGCCGGCGCCGTCGCAGGCCGCCCCGGCGCCGACGCGGCCGTCCGCCGACTCGCGTGCTCCGGAGCCGCGCGCGCCCGAGCCCCGTGCCGCCGCCTCCCGCGCACCCGAGACCCGCGCACCCGAGTCGCGCATGCCCGAGCCGCACCTCCCGTCGCACGCCGCGACGCCGGAGTCGGTGCCGGAGTCGATCGCGGCGGCCCCGCGCGTCGAGGCCCCGGTCGTCTCCGCGGCGTCGGTCGAGGCCGGCTCCGGCACGCCCGACGCCGCCCCGAGCGAAGCCGCCGACGTGACTCCGGCCGACTCGACTCCCGCCGACACCGCGGCGTCCCGCCCGGCCGCCCCGGCCCCGGCGCCCCACCCCTCCGCGGCGGACGAGCCCGGCGGTGTCACCCTGCAGCGGATGAAGGACAGCTGGCCCGAGATCCTCGAGGTCGTGCAGAAGGCCCGGATGACGGCCTGGCTCGTCGCCTACACCGCGCAGGTGCGGGCGCTGAAGGACGACGTCCTCACCCTCTCCTTCCCGAGCCAGAACGACGTCGACTCGTTCAAGATGGCCGGCAGCGCCGGTCAGCCCGGCGTCAGCGAGCACCTGCGCCAGGCGATCCAGCAGGTCCTCGGCCTCCGGGTGAAGTACATCGCCCGCGTCGAGCCCCGCGCGACCGCGCCCGAGGCCGAGCGCGCTGCCGTCGAGGCGACCCCGCCGCCCGCCGCCGAGCAGCCCGCAGCGCAGCAGCCCTCGGCGGCGACCGCCCCCAGCGACCCCGACGAGTGGGCGACGGTCGCCATCCCGGCCGACCCGGCCCCCGCCGAGGTCGCCGCCGAGCCCGCGATCGAGTCGGTCGTCGCCCCGGAGCCGACCGACGTGCCGGTCCTCGCCCCGTCGCCGCGCTCGGCGCCGGTCGTCCCCGAGCAGGAGCCGCCGGTCCGCCCGGCGGCCTCGTCGGCCGGCCCCGCCGACGACGAGCCGCCGTTCGACGAGGAGCCGCCCGAGGAGGACATGCCGCCGGTCGAGCCGCCGATGCCCGACTCCTGGGCGACCGTCGCGCCCCCCGGCGAGCCGTCCGCACCCTCGGCGCCCATCGCCCCCGCACCCGTCCGTGCCCGCGAGCGGCCCGAGCCGGCGCCCCGCCCCGTGACCCGCACCACCCGCTCGGCCACGGCCGACGGCCGTCAGCGCTACGGCGAGGCGGTGGTGCGCGAGATCCTCGGCGCCCAGTTCATCGAGGAGCAGCCGCACGTCCCGCGCGGTCCCCGAGTGACCGGCGCATGACCGCCGCCCCGCTCCTCGCTCCCGCTCTCCTCACCACTGAACCCGCATCCCGAGAGGAGGCGACCGCATGTACGAAGGCATCGTCCAGGAGCTGATCGACGAGCTCGGCCGGCTCCCCGGCATCGGCCCGAAGTCGGCCCAGCGCATCGCGTTCCACATCCTGCAGACCGAGACCTTCGACGTGACGCGCCTCGCCGAGATCCTGCTGGAGCTGCGCAACCGCGTGCACTTCTGCGACATCTGCGGCAACGTCGCGGAGGAGGCCACCTGCGGCATCTGCCGCGACCCGCGCCGCAGCCGCGCCGTCATCTGCGTGGTCGAGGAGGCGAAGGACGTCCCCGCCATCGAGCGCACCCGCGAGTTCCGCGGCCTCTACCACGTGCTCGGCGGCGCGATCAGCCCGATCGACGGCATCGGCCCCGACCAGCTCCGGATCCGCCAGCTGCTGCAGCGCCTGGCCGACGGCGAGGTCCAGGAGGTCATCATCGCGACCGACCCCAATCTCGAGGGCGAGGCCACCGCGACCTACCTTTCCCGCATGCTCAGCACCCTCGGCATCCGCATCACCCGCCTCGCCTCCGGCCTCCCCGTCGGCGGCGACCTCGAGTACGCCGACGAGATCACCCTCGGCCGCGCCTTCGAGGGCCGCCGCCTCGTCGAGAACTGACGCGGACCGCCCCGCCCCCGCCCCTCCCTTCTCCACCTCCGGCTCGCGGAATCACCCCCGGCTCGCCATTCCGGTCGGTCCCGGCGTGCCGGGCCTGTTTCCGCGTGCCGAACGTCCCCGGACCGGACCTCCGGCTCGCGGTTTCACCTCCGGCTCGCGGTCTGGGTCGGTTCCGGCGTGCCGAGGCCGTTCTCGCGTGCCGGACGTCCCTGGAGCGGACCTCCGGCTCGCGGTTTCACCTCCGGCTCGCGGTCTGGGTCGGTTCCGGCGTGCCGAGGCCGTTCCCGCGTGCCGGACGTCCCCGGATCAGACGTCGGGCTCGCGGATTCACCTCCGGCTCGTGGTTTCGGTCGGTTCTGGCGTGCCGGGCCTGTTTCCGCGTGCCGGAGGTCCTCGGATCGGACTTCCGGCTCGTGGTTTCATCTCCGGCTCGTGGTTCCGGTCGGTTCTGGTGTGCCGGAGCCGGTTCCGCGTGCCTGACGCGCCCCGCCGGGCTCGGAGGACACCCGCACAGCCGCCGCCGCAACATGGCCCCTCGCGCATGCGCCCGCCGGTAGACTCCTGCGTCGGGTCGCCACGGCCCGAGCCACTGACCCGGGAGTAGCGCGTGAGCCTGATCGTCCAGAAGTTCGGCGGGTCCTCCGTCGCCGACGCGGAGAGCATCAAGCGGGTCGCGAAGCGCATCGTCGCGACGAAGCAGGCGGGCAACGACGTGGTCGTCGCCGTCTCCGCGATGGGCGACACCACCGACGACCTGCTCGAGCTGGCCCACCAGGTCACGCCGATCCCCGCGCCGCGCGAGCTCGACATGCTGCTCTCCTCCGGCGAGCGGATCTCGATGGCGCTGCTCGCCATGGCGATCAAGAGCATGGGCTACGACGCCCGCTCCTTCACCGGCAGCCAGGCCGGCATGATCACCGACGCCCAGCACGGCGCCGCCCGCATCGTCGACATCACCCCGGTCCGCCTGCGCGCTGCGCTCGATGAGAACGCGGTCGTCATCGTCGCCGGCTTCCAGGGCTTCAACCGCGACACCAAGGACATCACCACCCTCGGCCGCGGCGGCTCGGACACCACCGCTGTCGCGCTCGCCGCCGGCCTCGGCGCCGACACCTGCGAGATCTACACCGACGTCGACGGCGTCTTCACCGCCGACCCGCGGGTGGTCAAGAAGGCCCGCAAGCTCGACCGCATCTCCAGCGAGGAGATGCTCGAGCTCGCCGCCGCCGGCGCGAAGGTCCTGCACATCCGCGCCGTCGAGTTCGCCCGCCGCCACGGCGTCACCCTGCACGTGCGCTCGTCGTTCAGCCCCAACGAGGGCACCATCGTCTACAACGCCGTGCCCGGCGAGGACGCCCCCGGAAGCACCGAGAAGAATGGACAGCCCGTGGAAGAGCCGATCATCGCCGGAGTCGCCGCCGATCTCAACGAGGCCAAGATCACCGTCGTCGGCGTGCCCGACATCCCGGGCAAGGCCGCGCAGATCTTCACGATCGTCGCCAAGACCGGCTCGAACATCGACATGATCGTGCAGAACGTCTCCGCCGCCGCGACCGGTCGCACCGACATCTCCTTCACGCTGCCCAAGGCCGACGGCCAGACCGTCCTCACGGCGCTGAACGCCGAGAAGGACGAGGTCGGCTTCGAGTCGCTGCAGTACGACGACCAGATCGCCAAGCTCGCGCTCGTCGGCGCCGGCATGCGCACCAACGCGGGCGTCTCGGCCAAGCTGTTCCGCTCGCTCTACGAGGCGGGGATCAACATCGAGATGATCTCCACGAGCGAGATCCGCATCTCGGTCGTGACCCGCGCCGACACGGTGAACGACGCGCTCCGTGTCGTGCACACCGCCTTCGGCCTCGACGCCGAGGACGAGGCCGTCGTCTACGCCGGCACCGGGCGCTGACCGCCGAACGCCCTCGCGATCCCGCCGATCGCACCCTCCGGCCCCGTCGACTCCGCCGTCGTTCGGTACCGTCTCCGGGGAGCCCGCCCCGGCCCTCCCGCCAGCACCCCTTCGCGCCGCTCCTTCCGCGAGCGGCCCACGGACGAAAGAGCCCAGCATGAGCAGCACCCCCCTCCACGTCGGAGTCGTCGGCGCCACCGGCCAGGTCGGCACCGTCATGCGCCGCCTCCTCGAGGAGCGCGACTTCCCGATCGCGTCGATCCGCTTCTTCGCGACCGCCCGCTCGGCCGGCACGACCCTGCCGTTCCGCGGCGAGGACATCGTCGTCGAGAACACCGAGACCGCCGACCCCTCGGGGCTCGACATCGCGCTCTTCTCGGCCGGAGCGACGGGGTCGCGTGCGCAGGCACCGCGCTTCGCCGCCGCGGGCGCCGTCGTCATCGACAACTCCAGCGCCTGGCGGATGGACCCCGAGGTCCCGCTGGTCGTCAGCGAGGTGAACCCGCACGCGATCGAGCAGGCCGTGAAGGGCATCATCGCGAACCCGAACTGCACCACGATGGCCGCGATGCCGATCCTCAAGGTCCTCGACCAGGAGGCCGGGCTCACCCGCCTCATCGTCAGCACCTACCAGGCCGTCTCCGGCAGCGGCCTCGCCGGCGCGAACGAGCTGGCCGGCCAGGTCCGCGCCGCCGTCGCCGACGAGCACCTGCTCGACCTCGTGCACGACGGCTCGGCGGTCGCCTTCCCGGCGCCGGACAAGTACGTCGCGCCGATCGCCTTCGACGTCATCCCCTTCGCCGGCAGCCTCGTCGAGGACGGCCTGAACGAGACCGACGAGGAGAAGAAGCTCCGCAACGAGAGCCGCAAGATCCTCGAGCTCCCCGGCCTGCTGGTCTCGGGGACCTGCGTGCGCGTGCCGGTCTTCACCGGCCACTCGCTCTCGGTCAACGTCGAGTTCTCCGCGCCGCTCAGCCCCGAGCGCGCCCGCGAGCTGCTCGCCGACGCCCCCGGAGTCGCGCTGCGCGAGGTGCCGACGCCGCTCGAGGCCGCCGGCAGCGACCCGAGCTACGTCGGCCGCATCCGCGCCGACGAGGGAGCCCCCGAGGGCCGCGGCCTCGCCCTCTTCATCAGCAACGACAACCTCCGCAAGGGCGCGGCGCTCAACGCCGTGCAGATCGCCGAGCTGATCGCCGCGAAGCAGCCCGTCGCCTGACCCGGCGGACCGCCATGCCGGTCGAGTAGCCGGAGCGGCGTATCGAGACCCACGCCTCCAGGACGATGGCTTCCGGCCGCCGTCTCTGCGACGGTGGATCTCGATTCGCCCTCTGCGAGGGCTACTCGATCAGCATGGGGTGCCCGCCTGCGCGCCGCGGCGCCTGCAGGGGGAGCGCCTGCCTGCGTGCCGCGGCGCCTGCGTGAGGTGCGCCCGCCTGCGCGCCGCGGCGGCTGCAGGGGGTGCGCCCGCCTGCGCGCCGCGGCGGCTACAGGGGGTGCGCCCGCCTGCGCGCCGCGGCGCCTGCAGGGGGTGCGCCCGGCTGCGCGCCGCGGCGCCTGCATGGGGTGCGCCCGCCTGCGCGCCGCGGTGGTTGCATGCTGGTCGAGTAGCCGCGCAGCGGCGTATCGAGACCCACGTGTCCGAGCAGCGGCCGCCGCCGCCGCCCCACGACGGGAAAAGCCGTCAATTTGATGGGCGAGCGACCCCTCGGCCCGCCTGCCGCCCGGCGCCCGACGGTAAACTCGACTCTCGTGAACTCCTCGGAACCGGTCGACGTCGCCCTCATCGGTGGGGGCATCATGAGTGCCACCCTCGGTGCACTCCTCACCAAGCTCCAGCCCGACTGGACCATCGCCGCCTACGAGCGCCTCGGCGACGTGGCGCAGGAGTCGTCGAACCCCTGGAACAACGCGGGCACGGGCCACGCCGCCCTCTGCGAGCTGAACTACATGCCCGAGGCGGCCGACGGCTCCGTCGACCCCGCCAAGGCGATCCAGATCAACGAGCAGTTCCAGATCTCGCGGCAGTTCTGGTCGAGCCTGGTCGAGGCCGGCGACATCCGCGAGCCCTCGAGCTTCATCAACTCCGCTCCGCACATGACCTTCGTGCACGGCGAGGCCAACGTCGAGTACCTCCGGAAGCGCTACGAGGCGCTGAAGGACCAGCCGCTCTTCGCCGGCATGGAGTTCACCGAGAGCACGAAGACCATCCACGAGTGGGCGCCGCTGCTGATGGAGCAGCGCCCCGCCGGCGGTGGACCCTACGCCGCGACGCGCATCCCGGCCGGCACCGACGTCGACTTCGGCGCGCTCACCCACCAGCTCTTCGACTACGTCGTCGCGCACGGCGGCACGCTCGACACCGGCCACGAGGTCACCGGCATCACCCGGCAGAAGGACGGCACCTGGCGCCTGGACCTCAAGCAGAAGGTCGGCGGCACGCCCAAGAAGGTCGTCGCCCGCTTCGTCTTCGTCGGCGCCGGCGGCGGTGCGCTGCACCTGCTGCAGAAGTCCGGCATCCCCGAGATCAAGGGCTTCGGCGGCTTCCCGATCTCGGGGCAGTTCCTCCGGACCGACAACCCGGCGATCGTCGCCCGGCACCAGGCGAAGGTCTACGGCAAGGCCGCCGTCGGCGCCCCGCCGATGTCGGTCCCGCACCTCGACACCCGCGTCGTGGACGGCCAGGCGTCGCTGCTGTTCGGCCCGTACGCCGGCTTCACCCCCAAGTTCCTCAAGCGCGGCTCCTGGCTCGACCTGCCGCTGTCGATCCGCCCGCACAACATCGGCCCGATGCTCGCCGTCGCCCGCGACAACCTCGACCTGATGAAGTACCTGCTCGGCGAGGTTCTGGCCGGCCGCGACAAGAAGATGAAGGCGCTGCGCGAGTTCCTGCCCACCGCCCGTTCCGAGGACTGGTACCTGATCACCGCCGGCCAGCGCGTCCAGGTGATGAAGAAGGACGAGAAGAAGGGCGGCGTGCTGCAGTTCGGCACCGAGGTCATCACCGGCGCCGACGGCACGATCGCCGGACTGCTCGGCGCCTCGCCCGGCGCCTCGACGGCCGTGCCGATCATGCTCGACATCGTCAAGCGCTGCTTCCCCGACCGGATGAAGGCCTGGGAGCCGCGGATCCGCTCGCTCGTCCCCAGCTACGGCTCGACTCTCAACGACGCCCCGGAGACGGCGGAGCGCACCGTCGCCGCCACCTCCGAGGCGCTCGCGCTCCGCGCCTCGGTCTGAGCACCGAGGGCGAACCGCCCTGCTGATCGAGCAGCCCGCACAGCGGGTGTATCGATCGCATGCTGATCGAGTAGCCCGCGCAGCGGGCGTATCGAGATCCGCCATCGTCAGAAGACGAGTCTGCAGACCCGCCCTGCTGAGGACGGTGGGTCTCGATACGCCGCTTCCCGGCTACTCGACCAACATGCGTCCACCGGAAACGTTCGAACACATGTTCTAATGGACGCATGAGGTGGAGCGGACAGGCGATCGGCGCGGCGGACGAGGCCGCGCTCCCGGGCCTGGTGAAGCTCACCGAGCTGGTCCGCACCGTCCGCACCCCCGAGTTCGACGGGATCACCTTCTACGAGGTGCTCGCCAAGTCGGCGCTGAACCGGGTGCACTCCTCGTCGAAGATGCCGTTCGGCTGGACGATCAACCCGATGCGCGGCTGCACTCACGCCTGCACCTACTGCTTCGCCCGGCCCACCCACGAGTACCTCGAGTTCGACGGCGGGCGCGACTTCGACTCGCAGATCGTCGTCAAGGTGAACGTCGCCGAGGTGCTCACCCGGGAGCTCGCCCGGCCGAGCTGGGAGCGGCACCCCGTCGCGCTCGGCACCAACACCGACCCGTACCAGCGGGCGGAGGGCCGCTACCGGCTGATGCCCGGCATCATCGCCGCGCTGGCCGCCTCCGGCACCCCGATCTCGATCCTGACCAAGGGCTCGCTGCTCCGGCGCGACCTGCCGCTGCTGCGCGAGGCGGCCGAGCACGTGCCCGTCGACCTCGGCGTCTCGATCGCCGTGTTCGACGAGGATCTGCAGCGCTCGATCGAGCCCGGCGCTCCGTCCGCCGCGGCCCGGCTGGCGACCGTCACGGCCGCCCGCGAGGCGGGCTTCGAGTGCTCGGTCTTCCTGATGCCGATCCTGCCGTTCCTCACCGACACCCGCGCCCACCTGGACGCCTCGCTCCGCGCCTGCCGCGAGGCGGGGGCGAGCACGATCATGTACTCGACCCTCTACCTCAAGCCCGGGGTCAAGGAGTGGTTCCTGCAGTGGCTCGCGCAGGAGCACCCCGAGCTGCTCGACCGCTACCGCTCCCTGTATCCCGGGCGCTCCGCCTACGCGCCTGCGGAGTACCGCCGCTGGCTGTCCGCCCGGATCCGCCCGCTGATGCGCGACCACCGGCTGGAGGAGGGGGAGGCCGACCCGGCGACCGGCTCGATGCGCTCCTCCGCACTCGGACCGACCGCGCGCGGCGCCTCGGCGCTGCCCTCGCTCGGTGTGCTGCGGACCCTCGGCGGCGAGCACGGCCGCCCGCAGGACGGCGACGAGCCGGCCCGGCACGCCGGCCTCCGCGGCGGCGGACTGATCCTCCGCGAACTGGGCGAGGACGGCGCCTCGATGCTGCCCGGCGTGGGCCAGCCGACGCTGTTCTGAGAGGGCCGCGGAGGCGATCCGGCCTCGCGGCTAGGATCGTCGCATGCTCCCTCGCCCCGGTGAGCCGACGTCCGGCTCCTCCGCCCGGGCCGCCGAGTCCCGGTCTGTCGAGACGCGGTCCGCAGAGACCCCCTCCGCCGACGGCGGCGCGCGACCGGTCCGGCTCGGCATCCTCGACGACCACGAGCTGCTCCTGGACAGCATGAGCAGCTGGATCGCCGCGAACGCCCCGGACTTCGAGCTCGTCGTCAGCGCCGGCACCTGGATGGAGCTGGTCACCAGCACGGTGTTCCCGACGCAGGTCGTCCTGATGGACTTCGAGCTGAGCGAGCCGATCTCGATCGAGGCGCGGATCCGCACCTGCCGTGCCGCGGGCGCGACCGTGATCGTCCTCGCCGAGCGCGAGGACGACGAGATCCGCGAGCGCTCGCTGCGGGCCGGCGCCGCCCGGCACCTCACGAAGGCGCAGTCGATGCAGGACGTGATGGAGGCGGCGCGCTCGGCCATGGCCATGCGCTCGACCGCGGGGTCCGCCTCGCAGTGGCGACCCCTCCCGATCGGTGTCGCCGCGCAGCAGCGTCCGCGCCTGAGTGCGGGGGAGCTCGAGGCGCTGCGCCACTACGTCGCCGGCGCCAGCACTCCCGAGGTCGCCGCGAGGATGAACGTCCAATTCGAGACGGCGAAGACCTATCTGCGCCGCGTCCGGCAGAAGTACGCCAAGATCGGCCGCCCGGCCAGCCGGCGCGCCGACCTGATCCGGCGGGCGGCGGAGGACGGCCTCCTCGAGTGACCGGCACGACCGCCGACGTCACCACGACCACGACGACCACCACGACCACGACGGCCGCGCCGGGCGCGGCCCGCGGGCACCGCCCGCCCCCGAGCAGAGACAGGACCTGATGGCGAAGCTCTACTTCCGCTACGGCGCGATGAACAGCGGCAAGAGCACCTCGCTCCTGCAGGCCGCGCACAACTACGAGGAGCGCGGGCACCGGGTGCTGCTCGCGAAGCCGGCCGTCGACACCAAGGGCGACGAGCTCATCGTGTCCCGCCTCGGCGTGACCCGTCCGGTGGACATCCTGTTCGAGCCCGACGGCGATCCGGTCGCCGTGTTCTCCGCCGCGCGCGCCCGCGTGCTCGCCGAGACGGCTCGCGACGTCAGCGCGCTGCTCGTCGACGAGGCGCAGTTCCTGCCCGAGTCGCACGTCGACGATCTGCTCCGGATCGCGATCCTCGAGAACGTCCCCGTCCTCGCCTACGGCATCCGGACCGACTTCCGGACCGCCGCGTTCCCCGGAAGCAGGCGGCTTCTCGAGATCGCGCACAGCCTCGAGGAGCTCAAGACGATCTGCCGCTGCGGGCGGAAGGCGATCTTCAACGGCCGGGTGGTCGACGGCCGATTCGTCTTCGACGGCGACCAGGTCGCCATCGACGGGGCCGAGGTCACCTACGAGTCGCTCTGCGGCTCGTGCTACCTGCAGGAGAGCCGCGGCCGACTGCGCGGCTAGCAGTGTCGAGCAGTGCTCATCAGGCGTGACCCGAATGAAACAGGGAAGTGGGTAGCCTTGCGGGCGTGACATCACCGGAAACGCACGCAGGCCTTCCGACGCAGCACGCGAGACCGGGGGGTTCGATGGCTTCGCAGGAGACTCCGCCGAAGCGCCGTCCGTCCTGGGAGCAGGACTACCGCCGGCGCCTCCTCGCCACCGACGTCGTCGCGATCCTCGTCTCGGTCTTCGGCACGCAGCTGTTCTGGTTCGATCTCAACCTGAACTCCGACGTGGGCTTCAACAACCCCGTGGACATCGCCGTCAGCTACACCTGGGTCTCGGTCGTCCTCTCGATCGGCTGGCTCCTCGCCCTGCAGGTCTTCGACACCCGCGACCGCCGCATCGTCGGCACCGGCTACGTCGAGTACCGGCGGATCGTCGACGCCTCCATCTGGCTGTTCGGCATCGTCGCGATCATCGCCTACCTCCTGCAGATCCTGCTGGCGCGCGGCTACATCATCACGGCGTTCCCCGCCGGGATCCTGCTGATCTGCGTCGGCCGCCTGGTCTGGCGCTCCTGGCTGACCCGTCAGCGCAGGGTCGGCCGCTTCTCCAGCCAGGTCGTCCTGCTCGGCTCCCGCGCGAGCGTGCTGCACACCGCGCGCGAGCTCCGGCGCGGCACCGAGGCCGGCTACAAGCTGGTCGGCGCGGTCTCCACCTCCGTCGGCGGCGCCGAGGCCCTCACGAGCGAGGCCGAGCTGGCGGGCCTCTCGCTGCACGGCTTCTCCGGGATCGACGGCGTGCGCGCCGTGATGGACGCGACCGGCGCCGACACCGTCGTCGTCACGAGCTCCGACGAGCTGGCCCCGCAGCGCATCCGCGAGCTCAGCTGGACCCTCGAGCCCGGTCGCGAGCACCTCGTCGTGGCGCCGAGCCTCACCGACATCGGCGGCCCGCGCATCCACACCCGGCCGGTCGCCGGCCTGCCGCTGATCCACGTCGAGACCCCGCGCTTCGACGGCCGCCAGCGCTTCGCGAAGCGGCTGTTCGACATCGCCGCGTCGACGATGCTGATCATCCTCAGCGCGCCCGTGCTGATCGTCGTCGCCGTGCTGGTGAAGACGACCAGCCCGGGCCCGATCCTGTTCCGCCAGGAGCGCATCGGGCTGAACGGATCGACCTTCGAGATGCTGAAGTTCCGCTCGATGGTGGTCGACGCCGAGGCGCGCCTGGCCGAGCTCGCTGCCCAGCAGCGCGACGAGGGCAACAGCATCCTCTTCAAGATGGCCAAGGACCCCCGGGTCACCAAGGTCGGCACCGTCCTCCGCCGCTTCAGCCTCGACGAGCTGCCGCAGTTCCTCAACGTCTTCCGCGGCGACATGTCGCTGATCGGCCCCCGCCCGCCGCTGGCGCGCGAGGTGGAGCAGTACGAGGAGCACGTGCACCGCCGCTTCCTGATGAAGCCCGGCATCACCGGCCTCTGGCAGGTGAGCGGCCGCTCCAACCTCTCGTGGGAGGACACCGTCCGCCTCGACCTCTACTACGTCGAGAACTGGTCGATGACCGGCGACATCGTCATCCTCTTCAAGACCGCGCGCGCGGTCCTGGCGAGGGACGGGGCGTATTGAGCTCCTCCGTGCAGACGGGTGCCGACCGGCCCGGTGACGAGCGATCGGGGCCGGAGCGATCCGGACCACGCAGCATGTCGCTGGTGGTCCTCGAGGTCCCGTTCCGCGTCGAGTTCGGGCCAGGACTGTCCGACGAGGACGTCGCCCGGATCCGGAGGAGCTGGCGCTCCTGCGCCGCCGCCGACAGCGCCGACGCTCGCGTGATCTCGGCCGAGGTGTCGCTCCCCGGCGCGGTCCCGCCGGGCGGCGTCCGGGTCGTCTCGCACTCCGTCGCGCAGCTCGAGGAGTCGCTCACGTCGACGCTCACGCTCGAGGCCATCGGTGAGCGCCGCAGCGACCTCCTGATGCTGCACGCCTGCGGCGTCGCCGCCGACGACGGCCGCGTGCTCGCGTTCGTGGCCGCCTCCGGCACCGGCAAGACGACCGCCTCGCGGGTGCTGGGGGAGCGCTTCGGCTACGTGACGGACGAGACGGTCGCCGTGACTCCCTCCGGCGCCGTGCTGCCCTATCCGAAGCCGCTGTCGGTGAAGCCCGCGAGCGGAAGCGCCCCGAAGGCCCAGCTCTCGCCGGTCGACCTCGGTCTGCGCCCCGTTCCGCATGCGCCGCTCGTGCTGGCCGGGATCGTTCTGCTCGAGCGCCGAGACGGCGTCGACGCGCCCCGCCTCGAGCAGGTGGAGCCGACCGTGGCGATCGACGCCCTGGTGCCCCAGACCTCCTACCTCGCCGCCCGGCCGAGGGCGCTCTCCGCGCTGGTCCGCACGATCACCTCGGTCGGTGGCGCGAAACGACTGGTCTACTCCGAGGCGGCCGACGTGCTCGATCTCGTCGACGGTCTGCTCGCCGCTCCGGTCGAGCCGGCGCCGGCGGTCTGGCAGGACGTCGTCGCGCTCCCGCTCGAGGCGGAGGACGCGGCCCCCGGCGGCTCCCTGCGCCGGGCGGACGTCGACGACGCGCTCGCTCTGCCCAGCGGCGAGCTGCTCGTCTTCCGCCAGAACACGGTGATCCGGCTCGCCGGCATCGGTCCGGTCCTCTGGCGCTCCGCCGCCGGCGGCGCCGATCTGCCCGACCTCGTCGCCGCGGTGCTGGCCGAGCTCGGCGGACCGCCGGAGGGGATCGACGCCTCGGCCGCGGTGTCCGCCGCCGTCGACGAGCTGCTCGGGCTCGGCGTGATCGCGAGAGCGACTCCGCTCCCGCCCACCCCGGAAGGGGTGCACGTCTGACGGTCCCCGAAACGGGGCCGATACACCGGCGTGCAATGATTCTGAAGCCCGTCTCCGGCAGTCGCCGATCGGTCCGGACCAGTGAAGGAACTTGACACTGTGGAACTTAGAGACGTCCTCCGACTTCTCCGCGATCACTGGATCGCCATCGTCGCAGCCGTGCTCCTGGGCACCCTCGTCGCCTACGGCTGGTCGCTGACCCAGAAGCCGCGCTACGCCGCGGAGGCGCAGGGCCTCGTCTCGGCGGCCGTCGCCGATGCCGGGGGAGACCCGAGCCAGGCGATCTACCTCCGCCAGATCGCGGACTCCGTCGCGAAGTCGAGCACCCTCACCTACGTCCCGATCGCGAAGTCGCGGAACGTGGCCGAGATCGTCATCGGCAACCTCGGGCTCGACGTGACCGCGGAGTCGCTGATCACCGCCGTCCAGGTCACGCCCGACCCGGAGTCGCCCATCCTCAACGTCCGCGCGACGGCGTCCACCCCGGAGGGCGCCCGCACCCTCGCCGACGCCTGGATCGACGCGATCGCCATCCGCATCCAGCAGGTGAACCAGGAGTCCGGAGCCGGCGACACCGTCAGCCTCTCCGGAGTCCAGGCGGCCGCGCTGCCGTCCGCGCCCGAGTTCCCGAACGTGCGCCTGGTGCTCGGCGTCGGCGCGCTGGCCGGCCTCGTGCTGGGCCTCGTCTACGCCTTCGTCCGCAACACCCTCGACCGCCGCATCCGCACCGCCGAGGTGGTCGAGCGGCTGTTCGACCTCCCCGTCGTCGGCACGCTCCCCGTCGACAAGCGCCTGAACGAGACCAACCGCATCGTGCCCGAGGCGGACACGACCGACTACGTGAAGTCCGACGGCAAGCACGCGCTCGCCGAGGCGCTGCGCGAGCTGCGCACGAACCTGCAGTTCATGAACGTCGACAGCCCGCCGCGGATCATCGTCGTGACCAGCCCGCTGCCCTCCGACGGCAAGTCGACCGTGACCGCGAACCTCGCGGTGACGCTCGCCGCCTCCGGTCAGCGCACGGTCGTCGTGGACGGCGACCTCCGCAAGCCCACCGTCGCGAAGTCCTTCGGCCTCGTCCCCGGGGTCGGCCTCACCGACCTGCTGATCGGCAAGGCGGAGCTGCAGGACGTGCTCCAGCCCTGGGGTCCCTCCGGCAACCTCTGGATCCTCGGCGCGGGCTCGATCCCGCCGAACCCGAGCGAGCTGCTCGGCTCCAACGGCATGGACATGCTGCTGCACGAGATCGCCCGCGAGGCGATCGTGCTCGTCGACGCCCCGCCGCTGCTGCCCGTGACCGACGGCGCGATCCTCACCGCCCGCACCGACGGCGCCCTCGTCGTCATCTCGGCCGGCCGCACGACGACCGACGAGCTCGGCAAGGCGATCCAGAACCTCGAGCGCGTCAGCGGCCACACCCTCGGCGTCATCCTCAACCGCGTCCCCCCGCGGGGCCAGGTCGGCCGGGGCTACGGCTACTACTACACGAGCTACTACGGCTCGCAGAAGTCGGGCGCGCGTCCGGACGCGGCAGCCGCTCCGGCTCCTGCTCCGGCCCCCAGCGCGGTCTGAGCGGCCGCGGATGACGTTCCCGGGGGACGACGGCCTGCGGCGCGCCCGGCGCGGGTGGCGCCCCGGTGAGGCGGCCTCGACGCCCGCCGCTCCGGTCTTCACCGTCCTCTCGGTCTGCACCGGAAACATCTGCCGCTCGCCGATGGCGGAGCAGCTCCTGCGGGCGCAGCTGGGTGACCTCACCGCGCCGAGCGGAGCGGCGCTCCTCGCCTTCCGCAGCGCGGGCGTGCAGACGCGGGACGGCTACCCGATGGAGCCGACCTCCGCACGCCTGTCCGCCGAGCTCGGCGGCGACCCGTCCGGCCACCTCAGCGCGAAGCTCTCCGACGCCGTCGCGGGCGAGGCCGACCTGATGCTCGCGATGACCCGCGACCACCTCGTCGACGCGTCGCGGAGCCACCCGCCGCTCCTGCTGCGCGGTTTCACCCTGCGCGAGTTCGCCCGCGTGCTCCCCTTCGTCCTCGCCGAGGTGCCGATCCCCGCGGTCGAGGACCCCGCCGCTCGACTGCGCTCGGTGGTGCGGCTCGCCGCGGCGAACCGTGGCCGGGCGCCCCGCGGCGAGGGCGACGACATCGACGATCCGATCGGCCGCAGCGAGAGCACGCACGTCCGCGTCGCTCAGGAGATCGCCGCGGCCGTCCACGACATCTCCCGGGATCTGAGAGCATTGGCGCGGAGCTGACCTCGCGCGTGCCGCGCGGGCTCCCTCCGCTCCACCCGTTCCTCCCTCCTGCAGTCGCCGACGCGACATCGACCCGCCTACGATTCGGAGAAATCCCGTGAAGCTTTCTGTCATTGGTTGCGGCTACCTCGGAGCCGTCCATGCGGCCGCGATGGCCGAGCTCGGACACGACGTCATCGGCATCGACGTGGACCCCGCGAAGATCGAGGCGCTCTCCGCCGGCACCGCTCCGTTCTTCGAGCCCGGTCTGCCCGAGCTGCTCTCCTCGGGCGTGGCCTCCGGCCGCCTCCGCTTCTCGACCGACACGGCCGACGCCGCCGATGCCGCCGTGCACTTCATCGCGGTGGGAACTCCGCAGAAGAAGGGCGAGAACGCGGCCGACATGACCTACGTCGACGCGGCGATCGACGGCATCCTGCCGCTGCTGACGGCGGACTCGCTCGTCGTCGGCAAGTCGACCGTCCCGGTCGGCACCGCCGCCCGCCTCGCCGAGCGGATCGCCGCCAGCGGCGCGACGCTCGCCTGGAACCCGGAGTTCCTCCGCGAGGGCTTCGCCGTCGAGGACACGATCAGCCCGGACCGCCTCGTCTACGGCGTGCCCGCGGGCGCGGCCGGCGAGGCCGCCAAGGCGACCCTCGACGAGGTCTACGCGACGGCTCTGGCCGCCGAGACCCCGCTCGTGGTCACCGACTACGCGACCGCGGAGCTCGTCAAGGTCTCGGCCAACGCCTTCCTCGCCACCAAGATCTCGTTCATCAACGCCATCGCCGAGATCGCCGAGGTCACCGGCGCCGACGTGACCCAGCTGGCCGACGCCATCGGCTACGACGTCCGCATCGGCCGCCGCTTCCTGAACGCCGGCATCGGCTTCGGCGGCGGCTGCCTGCCCAAGGACATCCGCGCCTTCTCCGCCCGCGCCGACGAGCTCGGCGTGGGCGACTCGGTCGCCTTCCTCAAGGAGGTCGACGCGATCAACCTGCGCCGCCGCCAGCGCGTGGTCGACCTCGTCACCGAGGGGCTCGGCGGCTCGGTCGAGGGCAAGAAGATCGCCGTTCTCGGCCTCGCGTTCAAGCCGGAGTCGGACGACGTCCGCGACTCGCCGTCGCTCGACGTGGCGACCCGCTTCCACGACCTCGGCGCCGACGTGGTCGCGACCGACCCCGAGGCGATCGAGAACGCCCGCCGCCGCTACCCCGACATCACCTACACGACCGACGTCGACGAGGCCCTGCGCGAAGCCGACGCCGTCGTGGTCGTCACCGAGTGGAAGCAGTTCCGCGCGATCGACCCCGTCGCCGCGGGCGAGAAGGTGGCCGGGAAGCTCGTGGTCGACGGCCGCAACTGCCTCGACCAGGACGCCTGGCGCGCCGCAGGCTGGGAGTACCGCGGCCTCGGCCGCTGATCCACGGCAGCTGACGGCCGCCCGCTGACCGGCGGCCGCTCCGTTCCACCCGGGGATCGACCCCCGTCACGCCGGAGGGCGGCGGAGCGGGACACGTGCGCGAGCGCGGTCCCGCTCCGCCGCCCTCCGGCGTCGTCGTGCCAGGACTCGTCGGCGCAGGACGACGCCGAGGACCGCGCCGATCGCGGCGCCCGCGGTGTTCGCCAGCACGTCGTGCACGTCAGCGTGGCGCTGGGGCAGCAGCAGGAGCTGCACGGTCTCCACGGCGGCGCTCGTCGCCGCGCCGAGCAGGACGGCGAGCCGCGCCCGGTGCCCGCGGAGGTGCAGCGCCGCGAGCAGTCCGAGCGGGACGAAGAGCAGCACGTTCGCCGTCGCCTCGATCCCGCTGTAGCCGAGGAGCCCGAGGTCGTGGGCGCGGGGCTGTGCGAGGGCCTGCTTCAGCTCGCCGGCGTGCCCGCCGTCGACCGGTGTCGGCCAGAAGACCACGGCGGCGAGGACCAGGGCGTAGGCGAGGGCGACGACGACGGTGAGCCGGGTCGGGGGTCGAGGCACGGTTCTCGTCTCGGCGAGGGTCGCTGCGGCGACGGGAGGGAGCACGTCGTCAGCGACGGCGAGAGCGCCCCAGTCTTCCCGGCTGCGTCGGGCTCCGACGGCCCTGGCGCCGGAACGCGGGCTCCGTGGCGCCGCTTGTCCGTCCGCACTGCGACGTCGCTCTGTCCGTCCGCACTGCGGAAACGACGAAGCCCGGCCGGATCATCGATCCTGGCCGGGCTTCTCACCGGTCGGGGTAGCGGGATTCGAACCCACGACCTCCTCGTCCCGAACGAGGCGCGCTACCAAGCTGCGCCACACCCCGGTGGACTCTTCGCGGTGAACCGCTCACGAGCCTCGTCAATAGTAGCCGATTTCCGCGGCGGTGTCGGACACCGGTCGCGGCGCCTCGAGCGGGACTCCTCGAGCGGGACCGCTCAGGCCACCGGCTCGAGCGTCAGCAGGCTGACCTCGGGGCGGCAGGCGAAGCGCACCGGCGCGTAGATCGAGGTGCCCACTCCCGCGGAGACGTTGAGGAAGGAGCTGTGCAGGCCGTTGTCCCAGCTGGAGAAGCCGGAGACCTTGTCGCGGGGGATGTCGCAGTTGGTCACCAGCGCGCCGAAGCCGGGCACGCAGACCTGACCGCCGTGGGTGTGGCCCGCGAGGATCACCTCCGCCCCCCGCGCGACGAAGTCGTCCAGGACGCGCTGGTAGGGCGCGTGCGCGACGCCGATGCTCACGCCGGCCGGCTCCTCGGCCGAGGCCCGCAGCTCGTCCACGGCGCCCGCCACGAGGTCGATCCGGTCCAGGCCGATGTGCGGGTCGTCGACGCCGAAGACCTCAACGCGGGTGCCGCGGACGGTGAGGGCGTGCGCGGTGTTGTTGAGGTCCTGCCAGCCCAGCTCGTCGGTGAAGAATCCGGTCAGTGCGGCGGTGTCGAGGTCGCTGGCGTTGCGCGCGGGGTTCTTCGACGGGCCTCGGAAGTAGCGCAGCGGGTTCTTCACCCGGGGGCCGAAGTAGTCGTTCGAGCCGTGGACGAAGACGCCGGGCACGCCGGCGAAGGGCTCGAGGGCACGGCGGATGCCGAGGACGCCGTCGCGGTGCCCGAGGTTGTCGCCGGTGCCCACGACGAGGTCGGGGGCCAGGGCGGTGAGCGAGCGCAGCCAGTCCTGCTTCTTCGTCTGCCACGGCGCCATGTGCAGGTCGGAGAAGTGCAGGATCCGGAGCGGTGCGGAGCCCGCGGGCAGGACGGGCACCGACTCGTGGCGGACCGTGAACATCGTCCGCTCGACGGCGATGCCCCAGACGGCGGCGGCGCTCCCGACGGCGGCGGCGGCCGCGAGGGCCGTGGTGAGGGGGCGAGCGCTGCTGCGTCCGGTCATGGATCCTTCTCTCGTCGGGGCGGTGCCGCGGGAGCGGCCGCGTACAGTCTGCCCGACGCGGCCCGGGGGACCGCCCGGGTTCAGCCGCCCGGCGGCGGGGTGGACGGACCGGCGCTGATCTGCAGTGAGATCGCCGCGCCGCGGGCGAGTCGGGAGCCGGCCGGCGGGTTCGACTGGGCGACGGAGCCGGCGGGCCGGTCGGACGGCACCCGCGTCGGGTCGACCGAGACGACGAAGCCGAGCTCGCGCAGGCGCGCAGTGGCGGCGGCGGGGTTCTGGCCGGTCACCTCCGGGACCGCCTGCTGCGGCGCGTCGACGAGCGACTGCTGGGGCGAGGGGAAGGCCGAGCCGCCGTACTTCTGATCGGCGACGCGCATGATCCGCGGCCAGATCTGGTGGCGCACCTGCCCGGCGTTGACCCGGTTGAGGCTGAAGCCGCGCATCGAGGTGAAGCCGCTGACGTTGCCGACCCAGGTGGCGGTGGCGACCTCGGTGCTGGCACCGACCATCCAGGTGTGGACCGCGTTGTCGGTGGTGCCGGTCTTGCCGATGTGCGGGACGCCGGTGCCGGTCGCGGAGGCGCGGCCGGTGCCGCCCGTCATCACCTGCTGCAGGGCGAAGTCGGCGGTCGCGGCGACCTCCTCCGACAGGCCCTGCGTGCAGGCGCTCGCGGGCGGGGCGACGTCGGCGCCGCTGCGGTCGACGATCCGGTCGATCGCGATCGGCGTGCAGACGGTGCCCTTGTTGGCGAAGCCGGCGAACGCGGTCGCCATCGTCAGCGGGGCGATCTCGTTGGTGCCGAGGATGGTCGGCGCGAACTTCTGCAGCTCGGTGCCGTCGGCGCGGTGCACGCCCATCGCGAGCGCGGTGTTGCGGATGCCGCAGAGGTCGAGCTGCTGCGCCATCGCGGCGAAGCCGGTGTTGATCGAGCCCTTGGTCGCGTCGAGCGCGGAGTAGACGCCGCCGTTGCCGCCCTCGTCGTTCTTGGGGTCCCAGGGCTCGCCGCCGTAGTAGGTGCCGTCCGGCTCGCAGCTGTCGCGGAAGGTCGTGTACGCGCGACGGGTGCCGTCGACGGTCTCGTTCAGGGCCCGGCCCTCCTGCAGCCATTCGGCGAGGGTGAAGACCTTGTAGGTCGAGCCGACCTGGAAGCCGCTGGAGCCGCCGTAGCCGAAGTCGGTGCTGTAGTTGACGCTGGTGTAGTTGGCGCCGCTGACATCGGGGTCGTTCGAGTAGTCCTTGTTCTGCGTCATCGCGAGGATGCGGCCGGTGCCGACCTCGACCGAGACGCTCGCGCTGCCGATGTCGACCCGGGCCATCGACTTCGGCACCCAGTCCTCGGTGGCGGCGACCGCGGCCTCCTGCAGATCGGAGTCGAGGGTCGTGTAGATCTGGTAGCCGCCGCGCTTGAAGGTCGCGTCGCGCTCGTCCTGGCTGGCGCCGAAGGCGTCGTCGTTCTTGATCACCCAGGTCACGTAGTCGCAGAAGTAGGCCGCGATGCCGGCGGTCTGGCAGCCGGTGCTCGGCTCCGTGATCGCGGGGACGACCGGCGTCGCGGACGCCTCGGCGATCTGCTCCGGGGTGACCTTCGACTCGATCCCCATCCGGGTCAGGATGTAGTTGCGGCGGTTGAGCGTCTCGGGGTACCCCTCCACCGCGAGGTTGGCCGGGTCGTCCGGGCGATCGAAGCGGAACTTCTCGGGGTTGTTCACGATCGCGATCAGGGCGGCGGACTGCGCGAGGGTGAGGTCGCGCGCGCTGGTGTCGAAGTAGTACCGCGCCGCCGCCTCGATGCCGTAGACGGTGCCGCCGAAGAGCGCGATGTTGAGGTAGCCGAGCAGGATGTCGTTCTTCGGGTACTCCTTCTCGAGCCCGATCGAGAGGCGCATCTCGGCGACCTTGCGCTCGGCCGTGGTCTCGGTGGCCTCGCGGTAGGCGGCGTCGCGCTCGATCGGGTCGGAGAGCGCCTCCGCCTTCTGCACGAGCACGTTCTTGACGTACTGCTGGGTGATCGACGAGCCGCCCTGCACGTTGCCGCCGGAGGCGACCGTGGCCGCGGCGCGGATCGTGCCGAGCAGGTCGATGCCGCCGTGCTCGTAGAAGCGCGGGTCCTCCGAGGCGACGACCGCGTCCTTGACGAAGGGGGAGATGTCGTCCCAGCCGACCTCCACGCGGTTCTGCGCGTAGAACGAGGCGAGGAGCACGTCCTGGCCGTCCGCGCCCTTCGCGTAGACGTCGCTCTTCTCGGCGAGCGTGCCGATCTCGAGGTAGCCCGGGAGGTTGTCGAACATGGTGACCGTGTTGTTCGCGGCCATCCCGCCGAGCGCGATCGCCGGAGTGACCGACGCCGCGACGAGGACTCCGGCGATGACGCTCATGGCGACGATCCCGATCAGTCCTCCGACCGCGGCGCCGATGGACGTGACGACCCTGTTCCCGACTGCCCCCGACATAGAATCAGCGTAACCGCCGCTCCTGACACCGGACGCGGCGCTCGACCCGCCGGCGCCGGCTCCTCCGGGTGCGGACCGCCCGGCACCCGCACCCCTGCCTCACGAGGAGAGCCATGTCCGTCCCCCGCTGGGAATACATCACGACGCCGCTGATGATCCACAACACCACCGCGATCCTGAACACCTGGGGCTCCGAGGGCTGGGAGCTGGTGCAGATCGTCACCGGTCCCGAGGGCGGGCTCGTGGCCTACCTCAAGCGCCCGGTCGCCGAGGCCGGCGCGTGATCGCCCAGCGCCTGGCCGAGCTGGGCATCGAGCTCCCCGCGGTCGCGGTGCCGGCCGGCGCCTACATCCCGGCCGTGGTCGAGGGGAACCTGGTCTTCACGGCCGGGCAGATCCCGTTCGTCGACGGCGCGCTGCCGGCGACCGGCAAGGTCGGCGCGGGCGTCGAGCCCGAGGTCGCGAAGGACCTGGCCCGCGTCTGCGCCCTGAACGCGCTCGCGGCGATCGCCGACGTGATCGGCTCGCTCGACCGCGTGACCCGCATCGTCAAGGTGACCGGCTTCGTCGCCTCCGCGCCCGGCTTCAACGGCCAGCCCGGCGTCATCAACGGCGCCTCCGAGGTGCTCGGCGAGATCTTCGGCGAGGCGGGCCGGCACGCGCGCTCGGCCGTCGGCGTGGCGGAGCTCCCGCTCGACGCACCGGTCGAGGTCGAGCTGATCGTCGCCTTCGCCTGAGCCGGATCCCGGCTCGACGCCGAAGGGCGCCGCTCTCCCTCGGGAGGCGACGCCCTTCGGCGTTCGAGGCTCAGCACGCTGCGGCTCGGCCCTCAGCGGCTCGGCCGTCCGGGGCTCAGTCGTCGGCGGCGACCGCGGAGGAGATGACGGACATCACCTGCGTGTCGGCGAGCGTGGTCGTGTCGCCGACGGCCCGGCCCTCGGCCACGTCGCGCAGGAGCCGGCGCATGATCTTGCCGGAGCGGGTCTTCGGCAGCTCCTGGACGATGAAGATGCGCTTCGGCCGGGCGATCGCGCCGATGTGCTCGGCGACGTGCGCCTTGAGCGTCGCCTCGAGCTCGTCGTGGCCGCTGGCGAGCGCCTCCGCCTGGCTCGCCTTGGCGATGACGAAGGCGACGACGGACTGGCCGGTCGTCTCGTCCGCCGCGCCCACCACGGCCGCCTCGGCGACCACCGGGTGCGAGACGAGGGCCGACTCGATCTCGGCCGTCGACAGGCGGTGGCCGGAGATGTTCATCACGTCGTCGACGCGGCCGAGCAGCCAGAGGTCGCCGTCCTCGTCGAGCCGGGCGCCGTCGCCGGCGAAGTAGCGGTCGCCGAACTTCGACCAGTAGGTCTCGACGTAGCGGTCCGGGTCTCCCCAGATGCCGCGCAGCATCGACGGCCAGGGCTCGGTGATGACCAGCAGCCCGCCGGAGCCCGCGCCGACCGGGGCGCCGGAGTCGTCGACGACGTCGATCGAGATCCCGGGGACGGGGACCTGCGCCGAGCCCGGCTTCAGGGTCGTGACGCCGGGCAGGGGCGAGACCATGATCGCGCCGGTCTCGGTCTGCCACCAGGTGTCGACGATCGGGGTGCGGCCGCCGCCGATGACGTCGCGGTACCAGATCCAGGCCTCGGGGTTGATCGGCTCGCCGACCGAGCCGAGCAGGCGGAGGCTCGAGAGGTCGAAGCGCTGCGGGATCTGCCGGCCGAGCTTCATGAAGGTGCGGATCGCCGTGGGGGCGGCGTAGAGGATCGTGACGCCGTGCTTCTCGATGATCTCCCACCAGCGTCCGGCGTGCGGGGTGTCGGGCGTGCCCTCGTACATCACCTGGGTGGCGCCGTTCGCGAGCGGTCCGTAGACCACGTAGCTGTGCCCGGTGATCCAGCCGACGTCGGCGGTGCACCAGTAGACGTCGGTCTCGGGCTTGAGATCGAAGACCGTGCGGTGGGTGTACGCGACCTGGGTGAGATAGCCGCCGCTGGTGTGCAGGATGCCCTTCGGCTTCCCGGTCGTGCCGCTCGTGTAGAGGATGAACAGCGACTGCTCGGCGGGGAACGGCCGCGCGACGTGGTCGGCGTCCACCGCGACGATCTCCTCGTGCCACCACAGGTCGCGGCCGGCGCTCCACTCGACGGTGTTGCCGCCGCGGCGGACGACGAGGACGTGCTCGACGCTCGACGTGCCGCCGTCCAGCGCCAGCGCCGCGTCGACCGCGGGCTTGAGCGGGAAGACCGAGCCCTTCCGCCAGCCCCCGTCGGCGGTGACGACGAGCTTCGCCTCGGCGTCGTCGATCCGCGCGCGCAGGCTCTCGGCGCTGAAGCCGCCGAAGACGACCGAGTGCACGGCGCCGAGCCGGGCGACCGCGAGCATCGCGATGACGGCCTCGGGGATCATCGGGAGGTAGATCGCGACGCGGTCGCCGGCCTGCACGCCCAGGCTCGTGAAGAGGTTGGCCGCGCGCTTCACCTCGGCGGTGAGCTCGGCGTAGGTTAGGTCGCGGCTGTCGCCGGGCTCGCCCTCCCAGTGGATCGCGACGCGGTCGCCGTGACCGGCCAGCACGTGCCGGTCGAGGCAGTTGTAGGCGACGTTGAGCTCGCCGTCGTCGAACCAGCGCGCGAAGGGCGGCTCGCTCCAGTCGAGGGTGCGCGTGAACGGCCGGTGCCAGTGCAGCAGCTCGCGGCTGCGGTCGGCCCAGAAGGCGAGGCGGTCGGCGGCGGCCTGCTCGGCCTGCCCGGCGGTCGCGGCGGCGTCGGCGGCGAACTCGGCGGGCGGCGGGAAGCGGCGCGTCTCCTGCTGGAGGCTGTCGATGGCGCTCGAGCCTGCGGCCCCGGACGCGTCGAGGGGTGTGGACATCTGCGATTCGCTCCTTCGCGAGTGCGACGTGCGCCGGCCGGCGTGGTCGGTTCCGGACCACCGTAGCGTCCGGCTCTCGGGTGGGGAGGGGACGACGCGAAGCTGACCGTCCGGCGGGGTTTCGTGAAGAGTCGGCTCAGAACGCGGATCCGACTTGGCGAAATCGCCTCCGTGCCCTAACGTTGCATACGGCCGAATGAACTTCGGCTCAGCGGCGCGAGTGATTCCCCCCAATCCAGCGCCGCCGAGGCGGCACCTGTTCCCCCCAATGGGTGCCGCCCCCTTCTCTTCCCTCCGCTGGTCGAGCGTCCCGCTCCCCCGGAGGATCCGCACGGCCGCTGGCCGGCCGCATCTTCGGCCCGCGAGAGCACGCTGGGCACGCTGGACAGGCCGGTTCCGGCGAGCCGGGGCGTGGATCGCGAGCCCGACGTCCGCTTGGTAGACCTCCGGCTCGCGGAAACGCCTCCGGCACGCCCGATCAGCCGGTTTCAGCGTGCCGGGGCCCGAATCGCGTGCCCGAGCTTCGACCGGTGGACCTCCGGCTCGCGGAATCGACGCCGGCACGCCGGATCGGCCGGTTCCGGCGAGCCGGGGCGCGGACCGCGTGCCGGAGTTCGGAGCGGCGCACCCTCGGCTCGCGAGAACGCCCTCGGGCCGGAGCTCGTCGCTCCTCCCCAGGGGCGTCCTCGGCGCTGACGTCCACCGATGCGGTCCTCGGCGCGCCACCGGAGGGCGCGCGCTCCTACCGTTCCCGGATGACCACCGGTTTCGTCCCGCTCGTTCCCGCCGCCTATCGCCCGGACGCACCTCGCCCGCCGGGTGAGGACGACGGCGGTGCACCGCGAACGGCGCCGGTCCGTCCGGCGGCGGCGGCGCTCGGCCTGCTCGCGCCGTTCGCCGCCGATCCGGCGGTGACCGACCTCTTCGTCAACGGCGACTCCGGTCTCTGGCTCGACCGCGGTGGCGGGGCGGTCCGCGTCCCCTCCTGGACGCTCGACGCCGCGGGCGCCAGGAGACTCGCGGTGTCGCTGGTCGCGGCCGGCGGACGGCACGTCGACGAGGCGAGCCCGTGCGTGGACGTGCGGCTGAAGCACGGCGTCCGCGTGCACGTGGTGCTGCCGCCGGTCGCGACGGCGGGGACGCTGATCTCGGTGCGTGTGCCGCGGGCCGATGCCTGGAGTCTCGACGAGCTGCACGCGGCGGGGATGCTCGACGACGCGGGACGCGGCCTGCTGCGCCGCGCCGTCGCCGCGCGCTGGAACCTGCTCGTCACCGGTGCCGGCGGATCGGGCAAGACCACGCTCCTCGGCGCCCTCCTCGGCTGCGCGCCGCCGCACGAGCGCCTGGTCGTGATCGAGGACGTCGGCGAGCTGCGGCCCGCGCATCCGCACGTCGTCTCGCTCGAGGCGCGCCAGCCGAACCTCGAGGGCGCGGGCGGCGTCGGCCTCGACCGTCTGGTCCGCGAGGCTCTGCGGATGCGGCCGGACCGGCTCGTCCTCGGCGAGTGCCGCGGCGTGGAGCTGCGCGATCTGCTGTCCGCGCTGAACACCGGGCACGACGGCGGCGCGGGGACGCTGCACGCCAACTCGCTCGCCGACGTCCCCGCGCGGCTGGAGGCGCTCGGGTCGCTCGCCGGGATGGGGCCGGAGGCGGTCGCGCGGCAGACGGTCAGCGCGATCGACCTGGTGCTGCACCTCGAACGGCGGAGCGGCCGGCGCCGGCTCGCGGCCTCGGGCTGCTTCCGGCTCGATCGCGCCGGGCGGCTCCGGATCGAGGAGGGCGCCGTGCCGCAGCGGGGCTCGCCGTGAAGCGCGGGGAGGGGGTCGACGAGGTCGCGGCCGTGGTGCACCGCCTCTCGGTGCTGCTCGCGGCGGGCGTCGCGCCGGCGTCGGCGCTGGCGCACCTCGCGGCGTCGGACGACTCGGAGGCGGCGGGTGCCGCGCGACGTCGTCGGCTGCTGCGCGCGGTGGCGGTCGAGGCGGCGCGCGGCGGGGACGTGACGGCGGCGCTCCTGGCGGGCGTGCCCGCCTCCCGCCGAGAAGAGGGGCGGGGGGAGGGCGAGCGGGCCCCTCGCCGCAGGGCAGGCGCCGCGCGGCCTTCGCGTGATCGCGGCGAGGAGACGGCCTGGGCGGCCCTGGCCGCCTGCTGGCGGGTCGCCGCGGACTCCGGGGCGCCGATCGCCGCGGCCCTCGGCGAGCTGGCCGAGTCCCTCCGGGAGCTCGGCCGGGCGCGGCGCGACATCGAGGTCGCCCTGGCGGGGCCGCTCGCGACGAGCCGGGTGGTCGGCGGGCTGCCGCTGGTGGCGCTCGGCTTCGGCACGCTGCTGGGCTTCGATGTGCTGGGTGTGCTGATCGGGACGGTGCCGGGACTCGTCTGTCTGGTGGGCGGGCTCGGGCTGATGCTCGGTGCCGCGGCGTGGACGCGCCGGCTCGTCCGCGGCGCCGGCCCGGGGGACCCGGCACCGGGGCTGGCGCTCGACCTGCTCGCGGTCGCGCTCGCGGGCGGGGGATCGATCGGGGGCGGGCGGGAGCGGGTGCTGGCGGCGCTCGCCGAGTGCGGGCTCGCGTCGGGGCCGCCCGCGCTCGCCGCGGCGGAGCCCGTGCTCGCGCTCTCGAGCGCGGCAGGGGTGCCCGCGGGCCGGCTGCTGCGCAGCGAGGCGGCACTGGCGCGGGTGCGGGCCGCGTCCGAGGCGCGGGAGCGGGCGGCGAGGCTCGGTGTGACGCTGCTGCTGCCGCTCGGAGTCTGCGTGCTGCCGGCGTTCCTCCTGCTGGGCGTGGCTCCGATGATGATCTCGGTGCTGCTGTCGACGTTCGCGGGGCAGCGGTGAGCGGTCCCGCGGGAGCTCTCCACAGGCCCCTCCTCTCTCCTCTTGTCCACCGTTCGCGAGCTCGCCACCCCGACCCGCTCCGTGCTCGGCGATCCTCGAGTGGGGGCAGTGACGACGAACGGAGCGAGCGGATGAACGGCAGTCGGAGCAGTGGTGCGGGGACGATCGGACGAGTGACGGGCGGTGCCGGGCGGGAGCGCTTCCCGCAGCCCGCGTGGGAGGCGGGGCCGCTGAGCGGATGGCGCGACGAGGAGGGCTCGGCCACGGCCGAGTACGCGATCGCGACGATGGCCGCGGTCGGCTTCGCAGGTCTGCTGGTGGTGATCCTCAAGGGCGACGAGGTGCGCGGGATCCTCACGGACCTGGTCACCCGGGCGCTCACCGCGGGCGGATGAGCGGTGCGGTACCCGAGTGGTGCCCGGGTGGCGACGAGAGCGGAGGAGGCCGGGATGCGGACCGGCGACGGCCGTCGAGGCGAGGACGGCTCCGCGACGGCCGAGCTGGCGGTCGTGCTGCCGGCGGTGGTGGTCGTGCTGGCGCTCTGCCTCGGCTCGGTGGCGGCCTCGGCGCAGTACGTCCGGCTGGTCGACGCAGCGGCGGACGGCGCCCGGTCGCTGGCGCGGGGGGACGATCCGGGTCGGCCCGTCGCGCGGGTCGATGCGGGAGCGAGTGTCGCGACCTCCGCGGACGGCGAGCTCGTCTGCGTGGACGTCGCCGCGCGGCTCCGGCCGCTGCCGGCGCTGGAGCTGCCGGTCTCGGTCTGGTCCTGCGCGCTGGGCGGAGGACGGTGATCCCCCGGCGGGAGCCGGACCGCGCAGGGGAGGACGGCTCGGCGGCGGTCGTCGCGGTCGGCGTCGTCGCGGGGACGATCCTCGTGACCGCGGCCGTGCTCGCCGGTTGCGGGGGAGTCGCGGGGCACCAGCGTGCCGTGGCCGCGGCGGATGCGGCGGCGCTCGCCGCGGCGGACGTGGCCTCCGGGCTGCTGCCGGGCGAGCCGTGCGGGGCGGCCGAGCGCGTCGCGGGGGCGATGACGGCGACCGTCGCGGGCTGCGCGGTGGAAGGAGGAGTGGCGACCGTCGAGGTCGTCGTGTCCGTCGGGCCGCTCGCGCTCCCCGCCCGGTCGCGCGCCGGGCCGCCGCCGTGACGCTCCTCCCGCGACGGGGACGGCGGCCACGGCTCCCGCCGCGCCCGGGGCGCAGCAGCAGCGCGCTCCCGTGCTCGGTCGGGTCGCCGGTGTCCGACCCGCCCGGTGGGACCGGGGCTCAGTCGGCGCTGACCCGCAGGTAGCGGTAGGCCGCCGCGGTGGGCAGCGCGCCCGCTCCCTCGTCGTGCTCGAGAGCGCCGGCGAGGAGATAGAGGTAGCGGGTGCCCTCGCGGGCGGCCGGGATCTCGAGGCGGCCCGCGGGGGCCGTCGCCTCGCCGTAGGAGCGGCGGAGCGTCTTGCCCTCGAGCGGCCCGTCGAGGAATTTCGCGGTGTAGGCGGAGGTGGTCGGAGCGGAGGTGGTGTGCGTCGTTGCCATGCCCCTCATCATGCGCCGATCGCCGCGATCCGTCACCGGGTGCGGTCGTCCCGATTCGGCGGATTCCCGGGCGGCGGCCGGAGTGCTCCCAGCGCGCGGCGAGCGGACGACGGCGAGGGACGCCCGGAGTCAGTGTGTATGGTGTGCCTGTCGGGCGCCCCGAAGCCGACGCGAACGGATCGTCGTTCCTCCTGCGGACGCCGCGCACCGCCTCCCCGCCGAAGGGGACCCGTCGGACTCGCTGAGCGTCCGATCCGACAGCATCAATCGAGGAGAACTGTGTCCGGCACGAAGAAGCTGGTGATCGTCGAGTCGCCGGCGAAGGCCAAGACCATCGCCCAGTACCTGGGCGAGGGCTACGAGGTGCTCGCCTCCGTCGGGCACATCCGCGACCTCATCGAGCCGAAGAACCTGCCGCCCGAGCTCAAGAAGGGCGGACTGGGCAAGTTCTCCGTCGACGTCGACAACGGCTTCGAGCCCTACTACGTCGTCTCCGATCAGAAGAAGAAGACGGTCGCCGACCTCAAGCGCGCGCTGAAGAACGCCGACGAGCTCTTCCTCGCGACGGATGAGGACCGCGAGGGCGAGGCCATCGCGTGGCACCTCCTCGAGGAGCTCAAGCCCAAGGTCCCCGTCAAGCGGATGGTCTTCCACGAGATCACCAAGGACGCGATCCAGACGGCCCGCGACAACACCCGCGACATCGACACCTCCCTCGTCGACGCGCAGGAGACCCGCCGCATCCTCGACCGCCTCTACGGCTACGAGATCTCCCCGGTCCTCTGGCGCAAGGTCGGGCCCGGCCTCTCCGCCGGCCGCGTGCAGTCCGCCGCCACGCGCCTCGTCGTGGACCGCGAGCGCGAGCGCCTCGCCTTCGTCTCCGCCTCCTACTGGGACCTCGCCACGGTCCTCGCCCCCGAGGCCGACGCCTCGGCGGCGTTCGACGCCCGCCTGGCGCGCCTGGACGGCAAGCGCATCGGAAGCGGCCGCGACTTCGACGACCGCGGTCAGCTGAAGGGCGACGTCACCGTCCTCGACGAGGCCTCCGCCGGCGCCCTCGCCGAGGCGCTACGCGACCCGAAGACGCTCGTCCGCGTCTCGAACCTCGAGTCCAAGCCCTACTCGCGGCGCCCCGCCGCCCCGTTCACCACCTCGACGCTCCAGCAGGAGGCGGCGCGCAAGCTCCGCTTCTCGGCGCGCCAGACGATGAGCGTGGCGCAGTCGCTCTACGAGAACGGCTTCATCACCTACATGAGGACCGACTCGCCGAACCTCTCGCAGCAGGCGCTGAACGCCGCCCGCTCGCAGGCGGCCTCGCTCTACGGCGCCGAGACGGTCCCCGAGAAGCCGCGCCTCTACTCCGGCAAGAACAAGAGCGCGCAGGAGGCGCACGAGGCGATCCGGCCCGCGGGCGAGACCTTCCGCACCCCGGACCAGCTCGCCGGCACCCTCCGTGGCAACGACCACCGCCTCTACGACCTGATCTGGAAGCGCACCGTCGCCTCGCAGATGGCCGACGCCAAGGGCTCGACCGCCACGGTCACCCTGCTCGCGAATCCGGCCGGCGACACCGAGCGCACGGCCGAGTTCACCGCCTCGGGAACGGTCATCACCTTCCGCGGCTTCCTGCTCGCCTACGAGGAGGGCCGCGACGAGGAGCGCCACGGCGTCCGCGACGAGAAGGACGCCAAGCTGCCCGTCCTCGAGGTCGGCCAGAGCCTCGTCGTCGCCGAGGTCGAGGCCAAGGGCCACGAGACCTCGCCGCCCCCGCGCTACACGGAGGCGAGCCTCGTCAAGTCGCTCGAAGAGCTGGGGATCGGGCGCCCCTCGACCTACGCCTCGATCATCACGACGATCGTCGACCGCGGCTACGTCACTCCGCGCGGCACGGCGCTCGTGCCCAACTGGATCGCCTTCTCGGTGGTGCGCCTGCTCGAGGAGTTCTTCTCCGACCTCGTCGAGTACGACTTCACCGCCGCGATGGAGGGCGACCTCGACCGCATCGCCGGCGGCGAGGAGGACCGGGTCGACTGGCTGAACCGCTTCTACTTCGGCGGCGGCGACCAGCCGGGCCTGCGCCACGTCGTCGACAACCTCGGCGAGATCGACGCGAAGAGCATCAACTCGGTCCGGATCACCGACGACATCACCCTGCGCATCGGCAAGTACGGGCCCTACCTCGAGGTCGCCCAGGAGGAGGGGCAGGAGACGCCGCGCCGGGTCAACCTGCCGCTCGAGCTGGCCCCGGACGAGCTCACGCCCGCGAAGGCGCAGGAGCTCGTCGACGCCCCCGTGCAGACCGACCGCGTGCTGGGCAGCAACCCGGACTCGGGCAAGACCGTCGTGGTCAAGGACGGCCGCTTCGGCCCGTACGTGACCGAGGTCGACCCGGAGCCCGAGACCACCGCCGACCCCGCCACCGGTGAGGTCGTCGAGCCCGTCTCCGCTCCTGCTGCGAAGCGCGGTGCGAAGAAGGCGGCCGCGGTCAAGCCGCGCACCTCCTCCCTCTTCAAGTCGATGGACGTCGCGACCGTCGACCTCGCCACCGCTCTGCGCCTGCTCGACCTGCCGCGCACCGTCGGCGAGGACCCGGAGTCGGGTGAGCCGATCACCGCGCAGAACGGCCGCTACGGCCCGTACCTGAAGAAGGGGACGGACAGCCGCTCGCTCACCAGCGAGGACCAGATCTTCGAGGTCGACCTGCCGACCGCGCTCGAGGTGTTCGCCCAGCCCAAGTACGGCGCCAAGCGCGCCACGAGCGCCCTCGCGGAGTTCGAGGCCGACCCGGTCAGCGGCAAGCCGATCCGGATCCGCGACGGCCGCTTCGGCGCCTACGTGACCGACGGCGAGACCAACGTCACGATCCCCAAGGGCCAGCCGATCGAGGAGATCGACTTCGAGCAGGCGGTGCAGATGCTCGCCGACAAGCGGGCGAAGGGTCCGGCGCCCAAGAAGGCCCCGGCCAAGCGCGCCCCGGCCAAGAAGCCCGCCGCGAAGACGACGGCGGCCAAGGCGACGGCGACGAAGACCACCGCCGCGAAGACCACGGCGGCGAAGGCGACGGCGGCCAAGACCACGGCGGCCAAGACCACGGCGGCGAAGACGACGGCGGCCAAGACGACGGCCGCCAAGGCGACGGCGGCGAAGACCACCGCCGCGAAGAAGCCGGCCACCACCCGCGCCCGCAGCACTGCGGCGGAGGCGACGGGCTCGACGGAGTCGTGACCGGGCTGTTCGTCACCCTCGAGGGCGGGGACGGCGCGGGCAAGACCACGCAGGCCCGGCTGCTCGAGGAGTGGCTGGGCTCGCGCGGTGAGACCGTGCGGCGCACCCGCGAGCCCGGCGGCACCGAGGTGGGCGTGCAGATCCGCGAGATCGTGCTGCACCACCGCGGCGAGATCGATCCGCGGGCCGAGGCGCTCCTCTACGCCGCGGACCGCGCGCAGCACATCGGCACCTTCGTCCGGCCCGCGCTCGAGCGGGGCGAGGTCGTCGTCCAGGACCGCTACATCGACTCCTCCGTCGCCTACCAGGGCGCCGGCCGGGTGCTCGACGCCGCGGAGGTCCGCTCCCTCTCGGAGTGGGCGACCCGCGACCTCCGCCCCGACCTCACCGTCCTGCTCGACCTCGACCCCGCCGTCGCCCGCACCCGGCTGGACGCCGCGCGCACCCGCTACGACCGGCTCGAGGCGGAGAAGGCCGAGTTCCACGGCCGGGTCCGGCAGGCGTTCCTCGACCTCGCCGCGGGCGACCCGGAGCGCTTCCTCGTCCTGGACGCGAGCCGTCCGGTCGAGGAGCTCGCCGCGGCCGTCCGCGCCCGCGTCGAGCCGATGCTCAGCGCCGGTCCCCAGGGCGCGCGGCCCGCTGTCGGACCTCGCGGTTAGCCTGGATCCGTGACCGTCTGGAGCCAGCTCGTCGGCCAGGAGCACGCCATCGGCGCCCTGCGCGACGCCTCGACCCCCCGCGACGAGAGCGGGCACGAGTCGACCTCGATGACCCACTCCTGGCTGATCACCGGGCCGCCCGGCTCCGGCCGCTCCAACCTCGCCTACGCGTTCGCCTCCGCGCTGCTCTGCCGCCGCGGCGGCTGCGGCGAGTGCCCGGACTGCGCGCAGGTCGCCGCCCGCTCGCACCCCGACCTCGCGGTCCTCGCCACCGAGCGCGTCATCATCTCGATCGAGGAGGTGCGCCGTCTCGTCTCCTCCTCGCAGTACTCGCCGTCGGTCTCGCGCTACCGGGTGATGGTCATCGAGGACGCCGACCGGATGAGCGAGCGCACCTCGAACGTCCTGCTGAAGGCGCTCGAGGAGCCGCCCGAGCGCACCGTCTGGATCCTCTGCGCGCCCAGCGAGGCCGACCTGCTGCCGACGATCCGCTCGCGGGTGCGCTCGGTGCGCCTGCGCGTCCCCAGCGTCGAGGACGTCGCCGGCCTGCTCGAGCGCCGCGACGGCGTCGACGCGGAGACGGCCGAGCGCGCCGCCCGCCAGGCCCAGAGCCACATCGGCATGGCGCACCGGCTCGCGACCGATGCGAACGCCCGCGAGCGGCGCGAGGAGACCCTGCGCATCGCCCTGAGCCTGCGCGGGGTGTCCGACGCGGTGCTCGGCGCCGCGCGGATGATCGAGGTCGCCACCGAGGACGCGAAGGCCTACACGCTCGAGCGCGACGAGGTCGAGCGCCAGCAGGCGCTCCGGTCGCTCGGCGTCGAGCCCGGCGGCACGATCCCCGCCCAGCTCCGCTCGCAGCTGCGCACCCTCGAGGAGGACCAGAAGCGCCGGGCGACGCGCAGCCTCCGCGACGGCCTCGACCGCATCCTCGTCGACCTGCTCTCGCTCTACCGCGACGTCGTGCGCCTCCAGCTCGGCGCCCCCGGCGGCGTGATCAACGAGGAGGTGCGGAGCGAGATGACGGCGCTCGCCTCGGCCACCGCCCCCGAGCGCACGCTCGCGGTGCTCGACGCCGTGGCGGAGGCCCGGCAGCGCATCGACGCGAACGTCTCGCCCGTCCTCGCCCTCGAGGCGATGCTCGTGGTCGCCGCGCGGCGCCCGGTGGCCGCGTGAGGCGCCCGGGCCGCTGGTCGGCGCTCGCCGCGGTCGGCGCCGCGGTCGCGCTGCTCTCCGGCTGCTTCGCTCCCGGACCCTCGCCCGAGCGCACCTCCACCCCCGCCGCGCAGGCCGTCGACGCCGATCTCGAGCAGTACTACGGCCAGGTCCTGGTCTGGGACGACTGCGGCGAGGGCATGCAGTGCACCGACGCGACAGTGCCGCTCGACTGGGACGACCCGGCCGGCGAGACCGCCTCGATCGCCCTGGTCCGCCACCCGGCGACGGGCGGGGACGCGATCGGCTCCCTCCTGGTCAACCCGGGCGGGCCCGGCGGATCCGGGGTCGACCTCATCCGCGACAGCCTGGACTTCGCCGTGGACGACGAGCTCGCCGCCCGCTTCGACGTGGTCGGCTTCGATCCGCGCGGCGTCGGCGCCTCGACCGCGGTCTCCTGCCTCGACGCCGCCGGACTCGACTCCTACCTCTACGACATCGTCCCGGGTGAACGCGGCAGCGACGAGTGGATCGCCGCCCAGCGCACCGCCTCGGCCGCCTTCGCCGCCGCCTGCGAGGAGCGCAGCGGAGCGCTGCTGCCCGAGGTCGGCACCACCAGCGCGGCCCGCGATCTCGACGTGCTGCGCGCGGCGCTCGGCGACGAGTCGCTGCACTACCTCGGCTACTCCTACGGCACCTTCCTCGGCGCCACCTACGCCGGCCTCTTCCCCGATCGCGTCGGCCGGCTCGTGCTCGACGGCGCGATCGACCCGGCCGCGAGCTCGCTCGACGTCGTCCGCGAGCAGGCGATCGGCTTCGAGAGCGCCCTGCGCGCGTATCTCACCGCCTGCCTCGGCGGCGAGGGCTGCCCCTTCACCGGCACGGTCGACGAGGCGATGGCGCAGGTCGCCGCGATGCTGGAGCGGGTCGACGCCTCGCCGATCCGCGCCCAGGACGGCCGGCAGCTCGGCTCGAGCACGCTGCTCACCGCGATCGTCTACCCGCTCTACTCCGCCTCCTCCTGGGGTGGGCTGAGCGAGATGCTCACGGACGTGCGGCAGGGCGGCGCGGAGATCGCCTTCCAGTACGCGGACGCCTACAACGGCCGGACGGCCGACGGCGACTACTCCGACAACGCGACCGAGGCCTTCCTCGCGATCAACTGCGTCGACTACGCCTACGACGCCGAGACGGAGTCGATGCGGGCGGACGCCGCGGAGCTCGAAGCGGCGGCGCCGACGCTCGGCCGCTACCTCGCCTTCGGCGACATCCTCTGCGGCGAGTGGCCGGCCGCCTTCGAGGGCTCGCGGGCGCCGATCACGGCGGAGGGCTCGGGCCCGATCCTCGTGGTGGGCACCACGAACGACCCGGCGACCCCCTACGTCTGGGCGCAGGCGCTGGCGGAGGAGCTGTCCGACGGGCACCTCGTGACCTTCGACGGCGAGGGCCACACGGCCTACAACAAGTCGAACTCGTGCGTGAACGACGCGGTGGACGCGTACCTGCTCGAGGGCGTCGTCCCCGAGGAGGACCCGCAGTGCTGACCGAGCAGGAGCGCCGGGGCGCGCCGGAGCAGCCGGGACTCCGGGAGCGCAAGCGCCTCGCGACCCGGCGCGCGATCGAGACCGCGGTGCTGCGGCTCGCGAGCGAGCGCGGGCCGGACCGCGTCACGATCGAGGACGTCTCGCGGACGGCCGACGTCTCCACGCGCACCTTCTTCAACTACTTCGCCTCGAAGGAGGACGCGCTGGTCGGCGGCCTTCCGGTGATCTCCGACGAGACGGCCGCCGCGTTCCTCGCGGGCGACGCGCCGCTCCTCGTCGATCTGCAGGCGGTCTTCGTCGCGGCGGCGGAGGTCCCGGGGGAGGAGGACCGCGAGCTGCACCTGCTGCGGCGCAGCCTCTTCCGCGAGCACCCGCAGCTCGTCGGCCTCAAGATCGCCGGCATGCGGGAGTTCGAGCTCGCGATCGAGGATCTGGTCGCCGAGCGCCTCACCCGCGGCGGGACGGACGCCGAGGCGGTGCGCAGCCGGGCCCGGATGCTCACCCTGCTCGGCCTCGCCGCCATGCGGCACGCCTGGGCCGGCTGGGTCGACCACGACGGTCGCGACGCGCTCCCGGGACTCATCGTGCACTCGTTCGAGGAGCTGCGCGGCGCGCTCGCCGAGTAGCCCGCGGGCTGCGCGCACCGATTCACGCCCCGGCCCGCGAGCAGGCTATGCTGTGTAATCGTGTCCGGGGCCAGCGCCTCGCGAGCACGCCGCCTTAGCTCAGTCGGTAGAGCGTCTCACTCGTAATGAGAAGGTCGTCGGTTCGATTCCGACAGGCGGCTCCGCATTCCTTCCCGTGGTGCAGCCGCACGTGCAGCCGACGCCTCGGATCCCTCGAACGGATCCCTCGCCCCCAGGCCCCGTCGATCCCGTCCGGCTACCCTGGTTCGGATGACCGACACCCCGCCCCGCCGCCGACCGCGCGCCCTCGTGGCCGCCGCAGCCGTCGTCGCCGTGCTGCTGGGCGTCGGAGCCTTCGGCGCCGGGACGGCGATCGGCCGCACGGCGACTCCCGCCGCGGCGCCCACCGCCTCTGCACCCGCCACCGCGACGACGACGGCCACGCCGACGCCGACGCCGACGCCGACCGCCCGCCCGGCCGGCACCGAGACAACCGAGGCGCTGCGCACCTGCTCCGTCGCCGAGCTCGCGGCGGATCCGCGCCTCGGCTCGATGCAGGCGCGGGTCGTCGATGCGGCGACCGGCGAGGTGCTCTTCGACCGCGGCGGCACGACCGCCTCGCGCACCGCCTCCGCCCTGAAGATCCTCACCGCCGCCAGCGCGCTCGCCGTCCTCGGCCCCGACACGCGCATCGCCACGACGGTGGTCGCGGGCGACGCTCCCGGCAGCGTCGTGCTGGTCGGCGGGGGCGACCTCACGCTCAGCCGGCTGCCGAGTGGTCAGGAGTCGGTCTACGCCGGCGCCGCGCACCTCGACGACCTCGCCGCGCAGGTCGAGGCCGCCTGGGACGCCGACCCGGCGACCGCGGGCACCACGATCTCCTCGGTCGTGCTCGATGCCTCGCTCTACTCCGGCGACACCTGGCAGCCGAGCTGGAACCGCAAGGAGCAGACCGACGGCTACATGCCCGAGATCACCGCCCTGCAGGTCGACGGCGACCGCGCGGATCCGACCGCCGCCACCTCCCGCCGCGGCGAGGACCCGATCGGCCGGGCGGGTGACGCCTTCGCGGACGAGCTGTCCGGCTCGCCGACGGTGAGCACCGGCACCGCCCCGGCGGGCGCGCGAGTGCTCGGCACCGTCGAGTCGGCCCCGGTGAGCACCCTCGTGCAGCAGATGCTGCTCGTCTCGGACAACGCGCTCGCCGAGATGCTCGCGCGGCTGGTCGCGATCCGGACGGGCTCCGGCAACGACTTCGGCGCCGAGCAGGCGGGCGTCCTCCAGGGCCTCGCCGGCTACGGAGTGGACACGGCCGGCATCACGATCGTCGACGGCTCGGGGCTCAGCGACGACAACGCTGTGGCTCCGGCGTACTTCACGAGCCTGCTGCGGAAGGTCCAGGCGCGGGAGGGGCAGCTCGGCGTCCTCCTCGACGGCCTCCCGGTCTCGGGGCGCACCGGCTCGCTCTCCTACGCCGACCGGTTCGCCGGCGACAACGCCGTGGCCGACGGCGCCGTCCGCGCGAAGACCGGCTGGATCGACACCGGCTACACGCTCGCCGGCGTCGTCGACGCCCAGGACGGCACGGCGCTCACCTTCGCGGTCTACGCGCTCGGCGACGTCTCCGACTCGGCGAAGTCCGCCATCGACACGCTCGTCACCGGCGTCTACCGCTGCGGCGGCTCGCTCTCCGACTCCTGACCGACCCGACCGCCCCGCTCCGAGAGGACCACCATGACCACGGCACTCCTGATCGTCGACGTGCAGAACGACTTCACCGAGGAGGGCGCCCTCGCCGTCGCCGGCGGCACGCGCGTCGCGGAGGGGATCACCGCCCACCTCGCCGCGAGCGCCGGCCGCTACGCGACGGTGCTGGCCTCGCGCGACTGGCACGACGGCGAATCCGACAACGGCGGGCACTTCGCCGCCGAGCCCGACTACCTCGACACCTGGCCGGTGCACTGCGTGGCGGGGACGGCCGGTGCGGAGTACCACCCGGCGCTCGCTGTCGACGCAGTCGACGTGCACATCCGCAAGGGCCAGGGCCGGCCGTCCTACTCGGCCTTCGAGGGGACAGCGGACGACGGCGCGCCGGTTCCGGCGCTACTCGAGCGCCTGGGCGTGACCGAGCTCGACGTCGTCGGGCTCGCCACCGACTACTGCGTGCGGGCCTCGGCCCTCGATGCGCGCGCGGCCGGCCTGGAGGTGCGCGTGCTGTCCGACCTCGTCGCCGGGGTCTCGCCCGAGGCGAGCGCCGCGGCGCTGCTCGAGCTGGCCGAGGCGGGCGTGCGCGTCGAGGTCTCCTCCACCGCGCTTCCCTCCTCCACCGCGCTTCCCTCCTCCACAGGGGCTGGTCCGTCCACAGGAGCGACCGGCTCCTGAGGTGCGTCCGGGGGCGGTCGTAGACTGAGAAGCATCGTCGCGCGGGGTCCGCGCGACTCGATCCGCACAGGAAGAGTGTTCTCGTGAGTGATTCCGTCGTTCGAAGCGCCGCCGAGGCGGCCCTGCTCGCCCGCGTCCCGTCGCAGCTGCTCATCGGCGGCGCCTGGGTCGACGGCTCGGGCGGCGGCACGATCGACGTCGAGGATCCGGCCACCGGCGAGGTGATCCGCACCATCGCCGACGCGACTCCGGAGGACGGCCTGCGGGCGCTCGACGCCGCCGTCGAGGCGGGGCCGGCCTGGGCCGCGACCGCGCCCCGGAAGCGCGCGGAGATCCTCCGCCGCGCCTTCGACCTGCTGCAGGAGCGCAAGGACGACTTCGCCCTGCTGATGACGCTGGAGATGGGCAAGCCGTTCGCCGAGGCGCTCGGCGAGGTCGCCTACGGGGGCGAGTTCCTCCGCTGGTTCAGCGAGGAGGCGGTGCGCATCTCGGGCCGCTACGGCGTGAACCCGGAGGGCACGGGGCGGATGATCGTCTCGCAGCACCCGATCGGCCCGTGCTACCTGATCACCCCGTGGAACTTCCCGCTCGCGATGGCGACCCGCAAGATCGCCCCGGCCCTCGCCGCCGGCTGCACCGTCGTGGTGAAGCCCGCCGAGCTGACGCCGCTGACGACGCTCGCCTTCGCGGCCCTGCTCGCCGAGGCGGGGGTGCCGGACGGCGTCGTCAACGTCGTCACCACCTCCTCGGCCGGAGCGGTGTCGGAGCCGATCCTGTCGGACCCGCGACTGCGCAAGCTCTCCTTCACCGGCTCGACGCCGGTCGGGCGGACGCTGCTGGAGCAGGCGGCCGAGGGCGTCCTGCGCACCTCGATGGAGCTCGGCGGCAACGCGCCGTTCGTGGTCTTCGAGGACGCCGATCTCGACCGCGCGGTCGAGGGCGCGATGCTCGCGAAGTTCCGCAACGTCGGCCAGGCCTGCACCGCCGCCAACCGCTTCTTCGTGCACGAATCGATCGCCGAGGAGTTCGCGGCCCGCGTCACGGAGCGCGTCCGCGCGCTGACCGTCGGCCGCGGCACCGACTCGGGCGTCACGATCGGTCCGCTGATCGACGATCGCGCCGTCGAGAAGGCCTCCTCGCTGGTCCGGGACGCCGTCGAGCGCGGCGCCGAGGTCCGGGTCGGCGGGCACGGCATCGACGGTGCCGGGCACTTCTACGAGCCGACGGTGCTCGCGGGGGTCGCGGCCGGCAGCGAGATCCTGCGCACCGAGATCTTCGGCCCGGTCCTCGCGATCGTTCCGTTCCGCGACGAGGACGAGGCGGTCGCCCTCGCCAACGACACCGAGTTCGGGCTCGTCTCGTACGTCTTCACCCGCGACCTCGCCCGCGGCCAGCGGATGATCGAGCGGCTCGCCACCGGGATGATGGGCCTGAACGTCGGCGTCGTCTCGAACGCCGCGGCGCCGTTCGGCGGCGTCAAGCAGTCGGGGCTCGGCCGCGAGGGCGGGCTCGAGGGCATCCACGAGTACCTGAGCACGAAGTACACGCTCACCCCCGACCCCTTCGCCTGATCCGTGGAGCTGATCGAGGTCCGCTCGCTCGAGGATCCGCGGCTGCGTGACTACGCGCACGCCACGGACGTCGCGCTGAAGAACGCCCGCGGACCGCACGGGCTCTACCTCGCGGAGTCGGCGCTGGTGCTCGAGCGGGCGCTCGCCGCCGGGCACCGGGCGCGCTCGGTGCTCTCGCTCGGCGGCTCGGTCGAGGAGGCCGAGCGGCTGCTCGGCGACCGCGACGTCCCGGTGTTCACCGGGCCCGGCGAGCTGCTGGCCGAGCTGACCGGCTACACGCTGCACCGCGGCCTGATCGCCGCGCTGGACCGGCCCGTCCTGGCCGACCCGGCGGAGCTGCTCGCCGGCGCGCGCCGCGTGGTCGTGCTCGAGAACGTGGTCGACCCGACCAACGTCGGCGCGATCTTCCGCTCGGTCGGCGCGATCGGCGCCGACGCCGTGCTGGTGACCCCGCGCTGCTCCGACCCCTTCTACCGCCGGGCGATCCGCGTCAGCATGGGCACGGTGCTCCAGGTGCCGTGGACGCGGGTAGGCGACTGGCCGAGCACGCGCGCGCTGCTGCACGAGGCCGGCTTCACCATCGCCGCGATGGCGCTCACGCCGGACGCGGTGCCGCTGCGCGAGTTCGCGGCGGCCGCACCGGAGCGGGTCGCGCTCGTGCTCGGCACCGAGGGGGAGGGGCTCACCGCGGAGGCGCTGGCCGCCGCGGACGTCGCGGTGCAGATCCCGATGCGGCACGGGATCGACTCGCTGAACGTCGCGGCGGCGAGTGCGGTCGCGATGTGGGCGCTCGCGGCGCCCTGACCCCCGTCAGGGCCGCGGCCCGTCGTTCCGCGCACCCCGGACGCCCCGGTCCGAGCGCCTGCGCTACGCTCGCCACGAACCCGGCCGGCACCGCTCCTCCGGCGCCCTGCCGTCCTCCGCCGTCATCCACTCCCGAGGTCGTCCATGCCCGAGCGCTCCCGGCTCCGCGCCGCCCGCCTGCCGTCGGCCGTCGCGGCCGTGCTGCTGCTGGCCCCGCTCGCGGGCTGCACGCTGGACCCGGCCGAGGTGCCCGACTCCGGTGCCACGCCCGCGCGGACCATCCGGGCGACCGAGCCGACGCCCGTCGCGACCGGAGCGGTGACAGAGGGCGACACGGTCTCGCAGCTGATCACCCGGTGCCTCGCGCGCTACGGCCTCAACGAGCGGCCCCCGGCGCCGGACGGCTCGCTCAGCGAGACGGAGTGGCTGGCCGCGCAGGAGGCGATCGCCGACTACGACCGCACCCTCACCGACTGCTCCGCCGAGGTGCTCTCCACCGACGCGCCCGCCCCGACGATCGCCCCCTGATGCGGGTCGAGGGCTGCGCGGCGCTGGTCTCCGGGGGAGCCTCGGGGCTCGGGGCCGCAACGGCGCGAGCCCTCGCCGAGGCCGGAGCGCGAGTCGTCGTGCTCGACCTGCCAGCGGCGCTCGACAGCGCCGACCTGCCGGAGTCGGTCCTGCGGATCTCGGGCGACGTCCTCGACGCCGACGCGGTCCAGCGGGCCGTGACAGCCGCCGAGGGGCTGCGGATCGCCGTGACCTGCGCCGGCGTCGCCACGCCGGGCCGGCTCCTCGGCCGCGACGGACCGCTGGCGCTCGACGCCTTCGAGCGCGTCCTCCGGATCAACACCGTCGGCACGCTGAACGTCCTGCGGCTCGCGGCGGCCGCGATCGCCGAGGGCGAGCCGGTCGAGGGGGAGCGCGGGGTCCTGATCACCACGGCGTCGATCGCGGCCTTCGAGGGGCAGATCGGGCAGGCGGCCTACGCCGCCTCGAAGGGTGCCGTGGCCGCGCTGACCCTGCCGCTGGCGCGCGAGCTGGCGGCCGCGCTGATCCGCGTCGTCTCGATCGCGCCCGGCACCTTCGACACCCCGCTGCTCGCCGGGCTGCCGGAGGCGGCGCGCGCCGCCCTCGGCGAGGCGGTGCCGCACCCGGCCCGGCTCGGCCGGCCGTCGGAGTTCGCCGCGCTCGTGCGCCACGTGATCGAGAACCCGATGCTCAACGGCGAGGTGATCCGCCTCGACGGCGCGCTGCGGATGCCGCCGCGCTGACCGGGCCGGGGCCGCGCTCAGACCAGCAGCTGGTGCTTGGCCAGGTCGCGGTAGAGCGGCGTCGACTCGACGAGCTCGGAGTGCGTGCCGATCCCGACGACCTCGCCCTTCTGCAGCACCACGATCTGGTCGGAGTCGACGACCGTCGAGAGGCGGTGCGCGATGACGAGCAGCGTGCGGTTCTCGGCCACGGCGTCGATCGCGAGGCGCAGGCGCTGCTCGTTGAGGCCGTCCAGGCTCGAGGTGGACTCGTCGAGCAGCAGGATCGGCGGGGCCGCGAGGAGCGCGCGCCCGATGGCGAGGCGCTGGCGCTCTCCGCCCGAGAGCATGACGCCGCTCTCGCCGACGGGCGCGTTCAGTCCGAGCGGGTTGCGCTCGAGCACGTCGGTGAGGTTCACGGCCTCGAGCACCCGCAGGCAGTCCTCGTCGGAGGCGTCCGGTCGGCCGAGCACGAGGTTCTCGCGGAGGGTGCCGGCCAGCACCGGCGCGTCCTGCTCGACGTAGCCGATCTGGGCGCGGAGAGCGTCGCGGTCGATGGCGGTGATGTCGACGCCGCCGAGCCGGACGACGCCGGCCTCGGGGTCGTAGAAGCGCTCGATCAGCGCGAGGATCGTGCTCTTGCCGGCGCCGGACGGGCCGACCAGGGCGGTGCGCTTGCCGCGCGGGACGGTGAACGAGACGCCGCGCAGGACGGTGCGGTCGCGGGCATCCTCGTCGGCGTCGAGGGCCTTCTCGTCGTAGGAGAAGACGACGTCGTCGAAGGCGATCGCGGAGTCCGCGACGCCCGGGCCGAGCCCGCCGCCGTCGCGCTCGCCGTCGCCCTCGATCGGCAGGTCGATGATCTCCTGGATCCGGCCGAGCGCGCCGAGCGCCGAGTTGACCGAGGTGATCGCGCCGATGAAGTTGCCGAGCGGCATCACCATCATGAAGAGGAAGAGGATGAACGACACCAGCTGGGCGATGTCGATCGCCCCGGAGGCGACGCGGTAGCCGCCGACGCCGAGCACGGCGAGGAAGGCGACCTGCATCGCGATCCCGGCCACCGGGACGACGAGCGCCGAGATGTGCGCGACGCGGATGCCGAGGCGGTAGGCCTCGGTCGCGTGGGTGTCGACGACGGCGATCTCGCGGTCGGTGGCGCCCGCGGCGCGGATGGTGCGGACGGCGCTGATCGCGCGCTCGACGGCGGCGGCGAGATCGCCGACCTTCTCCTGCGCCTTCCGGCTGGCGACGCGGATGCCGCGGCCGAGGGTCAGCGCGGCGCCGAGGGCGACGGCGACGACGACCACGATGATCAGCAGGAGGACCCAGTCGATGATCGCCATGGCGACGATCGCGCCGACGAAGAGCAGCGAGCCGGCGATCGAGTCGACGAGGCCCTGGGTGAGCACGGCGCGCAGCAGCGTGGAGTCGGAGCCGACGCGGGAGACGAGGTCGCCGGTGCGGCGGGCGTCGAACTCGCGGATCGGCAGGCGGAGCAGCCGCGCGACGAGGCGGCGGCGGCTGGAGAGGACGATGCCCTCGCCGGTGCGCTGGAGGAGGTAGTGCGCGAAGCCCGAGATGAGGCCGGAGGCGACGACGAGCACGAGGAGCGCCCAGACCAGCGGGCCGAGGTCGAGGCCGTCCTGCACGCGGGTGATGACCTGGCCGACGACGAGCGGCTGGGCGAGGCTGGCGGCGGCGCCGAAGAGGCTGAGCACCACCACGACCGAGAGGATGCCGCGGTGCTCCAGCAGGTAGGGGACGAGCTGCGAGAAGGAGGCGCGGGGTCCGTCGTCCTTGCCGCGGCGAGGCCGCCGTCCGCCGCGCGTGCTCTCCGTGGTGCTGCTCATCGCTCGTTCGTCCTCGCTCACGCCTTGCCGTACTTCTTGTGGACCGCCGTCCATCTTGCCCCTTCGTGGCTGCGAACCGGCCCTCGATCGGGACGGGAAGCCGTGCTGATCGAGTGGCCCGCGGAGCGGGCGCATCGAGATCCGACGGCGTCTGAACGCGAGTCTGCAGACCCGCCCAGTCGGGGACGGTGGGTCTCGATACGCCCCTGCGGGGCTACTCGACCAGCATGAAGGGGTCGACCGGCATGAAGGGTCGACCGGCATGAAGGGTCGACCGGCATGAAGGGCCGGCGCCGCTTCCTTTCGCACGGGCCCGGAGACGGGTCCGGCCCGCCGGGGGAACCGACGGGCCGGACAGGCAGTGAGCAGGAGCGTCCTACGACACGTTGTCGTGGTACGCCGTGTGCTGCGTCTCCTTCGAGAGCAGCAGCGCGATGAGCGTGAGCACCGCCGCGCCGCTGAGGTAGAGGCCCACCAGCAGCGTGCTGCCGCCGGCCGACTGCCAGAGCGCCACCGCGATGATCGGCGCGAGCGCCGCTCCGAGGATCGACGCCAGGTTGTACGACATCGCCGAACCGGTGTAGCGGACGTTGGTCGGGAACAGCTCGGGCAGGACGGCGCCCATCGGGCCGAAGGTGAGTCCCATCAGCGTGAAGCCGAGGATCAGCACCGCCATGACGCCGGCGAAGCCTCCGCTGAACAGCGGGACGAAGAGCAGGCCGAAGACGAGGATCGCCGAGGTGACGACGAGCAGAGTGCGGCGGCGGCCGAACTTCTCGGCCAGCGGGCCGGAGACGAGGGTGAAGATCCCGAAGAAGACGACGCCGACGATCAGCATGATCAGGAAGTCGTTGCGGCTGTAGCCGAGGCCCGGGGTCGCCGCGTCGGAGGGCGTGGTGCCGTAGGTCAGCGTGAACGTGGTCATCAGGTAGAAGAGCACGTAGGTCGCCAGCATGATGAACGTGCCGAGGATGAGCGGGCGCCAGCTCGTCTTGAAGACGCGGGCGAGCGGCAGCTTGGCCACCTCGCCGTTGTCGACGACCTTCTGGAACGCGGGGGTCTCGACGAGCTTGAGGCGCACGTAGAGGCCGACGATCACCAGCACGGCGCTCGCGAGGAACGGCACGCGCCAGCCCCAGGCGGCGAAGGTCTCGTCGCTCATGGTGCTCGCCAGCACGAAGAAGAGCACATTCGCGACGATGAAGCCGATCGGGGCGCCGAGCTGGGGGAACGTGCCGTAGATTGCGCGCTTGTTGGCGGGGGCGTTCTCGGTCGCGAGGAGCGCGGCGCCGGACCACTCGCCGCCGAGGCCGAGGCCCTGGCAGAAGCGCATCACGACGAGCAGGAACGGAGCGAGGAACTCCCAGCCCGGCGTGAGGGCGGTCGGCAGGCAGCCGATCAGGAAGGTCGCGATGCCCATCGTGAGCAGCGAGGCGACGAGGGTCCCCTTGCGGCCGACGCGGTCGCCGAAGTGGCCGAAGATGATCGACCCGATCGGGCGGGCGATGAAGGCGACGCCGAAGACCGCGAAGGAGGCGAGGAGGGCGACCGCCGGGTCCTCGTTGACGAAGAAGAGCGACGGGAAGACCAGGACGGCGGCCGTCGCGTAGGCGTAGAAGTCGTAGAACTCGATCGAGGTGCCGATGAGGCTCGCCAGGATGACCCGGCCCCGGGAGTTCTGCGGGGCGGCGGCGGGAGCGTCGGCTGCGGTACGGGAAGAAGACATGGAAGAGGGCTGCTCCGGTGGAGGGGTCTCCCGGTGCCGGCGGGGGCGGCGTCGATCGGGCGCTGCGGGCCGCGGGGGCCGAGGGGGAGGGAGGGTAGGGCCGCTCGTGACGACCCGCCCACTTTACTCCGGGTCTTCTCAGCAAGAGCGCCTCTCCGCGAAGTGCGCCGACGCCCCCGACAAGGGGGGAGTCGGCGCTCGGGGTCGCGGCTAGCCGCGGAGCTCGCGGAGGACGAGCGCGGTCGCGATCGCCGCCTCCGCCGCCTCGCGGCCCTTGTCCTCCTTCGAGCCGGGCAGGCCGGCGCGGTCGATGCCCTGCTGCTCGGTGTCGAGGGTGAGCACGCCGAAGCCGACCGGCTTGCCGGTCTGGATCGAGACGTTCGTCAGGCCCGAGGTCGCCGCGTCCGAGACGTACTCGAAGTGCGGGGTGCCGCCGCGGATGATGACGCCGAGGGCGACCACCGCGTCGGCGCCGGCCTCGAGGGCGGCCTTCGCGGCCACCGGCAGCTCGAACGAGCCCGGGACGCGCACGAGCGACCAGGAGGCGCCGGACTCGTCGAGCGCGGCCTTCGCACCGGCGATCAGCCCGTCGCTGATCTGCTGGTGCCAGGTCCCCGCGACGACGACGACGCGGAGGCCGCTCCCGTCGACGGGGGAGGTGGTGGGGGCGCCGCTACCGGCCATGGCTTACTCCTTCGGTGTCGCGCCGGCGGGTCCGGCGTCGAGGGGGTCGAGTCCGACGAGGGGGTCGAGATCGCTGAAGTGGCCCATCCGGTCGCGCTTGGTCGCGAGGTAGCCCTGGTTGAAGGCGCCGACGCCGGCCACCAGCGGCACGCGCTCGGACACGGTGATGCCGCGGTCGGTGAGCTGGCGCACCTTCTCCGGGTTGTTGGTGAGCAGGCGGACGTCGGTGACGCCGAGGTCCTCGAGGATGCCGACGGCGGCGCCGTAGTCGCGGGCGTCGGCGGGCAGGCCGAGGGCGAGGTTGGCGTCGAGGGTGTCGAGCCCGTCCTCCTGGAGGCGGTAGGCGCGGAGCTTGTTGATCAGGCCGATGCCGCGGCCCTCGTGCCCGCGGAGGTAGATCACGACGCCGCCGTCGCGCTGGATCGTGTCGAGCGCGGCGTCGAGCTGCGGTCCGCACTCGCACTTCAGCGAGCCGAAGGCCTCGCCGGTGAGGCACTCGGAGTGCACCCGCACGAGCGTGCCGTGACCGTCGCCGATGTCGCCCGCCACGACGGCGACGTGGTCGGCGCCGGTCTGGCGGTCGCGGTAGGCGCGCAGCTGGAACGGCCCGTGCGTGGTCGGCACGGTCGTCTCGACCTCGAAGATCACCCGCGGGGTGTCCCGGGCGGGCTCCACGCTCGAGGCGTCCAGCTCGGCGTGGTGCTCCTCGAGGTAGGCGATCAGGGCGGCCACCGTGGTGACCGGCACGCCCTCGCGCTCGCCGAGCGCGATCAGGCCGGGGAGGCGCATCATCTCGCCGTCCTCCGCCACGATCTCCGAGATGGCGCCGACGGGCTCGAGCCCGGCGAGCTTCATCAGGTCGACCGCCGCCTCCGTGTGCCCGTCGCGCTCGCGCACGCCGCCCTCCACGGCGCGCAGCGGCAGGATGTGGCCGGGCCGGTGCAGTCGCGCCGGGGTCGCCTCCGGGTCGGCCAGCACGCGGAGCGTGTGCGCGCGATCGGACGCGCTGATGCCGGTGGAGAGACGGTCGGCGGCGTCGACCGAGATCGTGTACGCGGTGCCGCGCGGGTCCTCGTTGTCGACGACCATCAGCGGGAGCTCCAGGCGGTCGGCGATCTCGTTCGTCATCGGCGCGCAGATGAAGCCGGAGGAGTGGCGCACCATCCAGGCGATCGTCTCCTGGCTGGCGAGCTGGGCCGAGACGATGACGTCGCCCTCGTTCTCGCGGCCCTCGTCGTCGGCGACGATGATCGGCCGGCCGGCGCGGAGGGCAGCGACGGCCTCGGGGATCGTGGCGAGGCTCATGCCCGGCCTCCTTCGTCGGCGGCGGACCGCAGCGCGAGCATCCGCTCGACGTGGCGGGCGAGGATGTCGGTCTCGATGTTGACGCGGTCGCCGACGGCGCGGGCGCCGAGGGTGGTGGCGGCCAGGGTCTCGGGGATGAGCGAGACCTCGAACCACTGCTCCGGCTCGGTGGCGGGGCTGATCGCCGAGACGGTCAGCGAGACGCCGTCGACCGCGATCGAGCCCTTGTCGGTGACCAGGGGAGCGGCCGCGGCGGGGAGGGAGAAGCGCAGCACGCGCCAGGCGTCGCCGGGCGTGACCGCGAGCAGCGTCGCGGTGCCGTCGATGTGGCCCTGGACGATATGGCCGCCGAGGCGGTCGCCGACCAGCGCCGCGCGCTCCAGGTTGACGGGGTCGCCGACCGCGACGTCGTCGAGCGTGGACATCCGCAGGGTCTGCGCCATCACGTCGGCGGTGAAGCCGTCCGCCGACTGGTCGACGACGGTGAGGCAGACGCCCGAGACCGCGATGGAGTCGCCGTGCCGGGCGCCCTCGACGGCCAGGGGACCGCGCACGGTCAGGCGGATCGCGTCGGTCCCTGCCGAGACGGCCGTGACGACGCCGACCTCCTCGATGATTCCGGTGAACATCAGGACTCCTTCTGCGGGGCGGTGCGCCGGGCGGGGGAGCCCGGCCGGGCGGTGACGAGGAGGTCGCCGCCGAGGACCTCCACGGAGCGGAGGTCGAGGCGGTGCGCGCCGGCGATGCTCTCGACGCCCAGGTCGTCGAGGGCGAGGCGCGGGCCACCGAGCAGCGCCGGGGCGAGGTAGACGAGGAACTCGTCGACGAGTCCGCCGGCGACGAGGGCGGAGGCCAGCGTCGGGCCGCCCTCGACGTAGACGTGGCGGATCTCGGCGTCGTAGAGGCGGTCGAGGACCGCGGCGAGGTCGTGGGTGCGCTCGAGGACCGGGGGGCGCGGGTGCTCGAGGACGCGGGCGCCGACGGGGACGGCGCGGGTGCCGACGACGACGGGAAGCGGCTGCGCGGCGAGGAGCTCGCCGGCGTCGCCGCGGGCGGTGAGGCTCGGGTCGTCGGCGAGGACCGTGCCGGTGCCGACGAGGATCGCGTCCGCTGCGGCGCGCTGCTCGTGCACGCGCTGCCGGGCCGCGGCGCCGGTGATCCAGCGGCTGCTGCCGTCGGCGGCGGCGGTGCGGCCGTCGAGCGTAGACGCCCACTTGAGGGTCACCCAGGGGCGGCGGCGGCGGGTCGCGGCGAGCCAGACGTGCAGGAACTCCTCCGCCTCCTCGGCGAGGACGCCCTCGATCACGTCGACGCCGGCCGCGCGCAGGGTGTCGCCGCCGCCGGCCGAGCGGTCGCCGGGATCGCCGACGGCGTAGACGACGCGGGCGACGCCGGCGTCGATCAGCGCCCGGCTGCAGGGGCCGGTGCGGCCGGTGTGGTTGCAGGGCTCGAGGGAGACGACGGCGGTGGCGCCGGTCGCGGCGCCGGGGGCGAGGGCGGAGAGGGCGTCGACCTCGGCGTGCGCGGTGCCGGCGCCGTGGTGCCAGCCCTCGGCGAGGACGGTGCCGTCGGGCGCGAGGAGGACGCAGCCGACGCGCGGATTCACGCCGCGGGCGGGGCCGCGCTCGGCGAGGGCCAGCGCCCTGCGCATCGCGTGCTCGAAGTCGATCGTCATTCCCGGTTCCGTTCGTCGCCGAACTCCGGGGTGCGAGCGGCGGTGCGCGGGCACCGTCGTTCAGCGCCGCGCTCGCGCGCGACGCTCGTGCTGCCTCCCATCCGGACTTTCACCGTCGGTCCCGGAATTCCACCAGGTCAACCGCCTCCCACCGAAGTGGTCAGCGGCTCGCGGACTGTCACCGCCGGTTCGGACTCTCACCGACCCCGGAGCACGTTGTATCCCCGTCAGCCTACTCACCGCGGCTGGGAGCGGGGTCTCGCGGCGTCATGCTCGCCGGCGGCGGGGTCTCGATACGCGCTTCGCGCTACTCGACCGGCATGGGTCGCTCATGCTGATCGAGTAGCCCTCGGAGAGGGCGTATCGAGATCCGCCGTCGTCCGGTGAGTGGGTCTCGATACGCGCTTCGCGCTACTCGACCAGCATGGGAAGGGCTGCGGCGGCATCGTGCTCGCCGGCAGGCGGGCCCCTGCCCTCCTGCACGGTCGGCTCGCTCCTGCTGATCGAGTAGCCCTCGGAGAGGGCGTATCGAGATCGACCGTCGGTCGGTGGGCGGGCCTCGATACGCGCTTCGCGCTACTCGACCAGCATGCTGCCGCCGCGCGGGTCAGGACTGGTCGGCGGCGGCGACGTGCTCGGCGTGGGCGCCGTGCTCGTCGTAGTGGTCGCCGTGCAGGGCGTGGCGGTGGGTGCCGTGCGCGTAGTCGACGTGGTCGTCGTGCTGGACGGTGGTGTGGCCGCAGCCGTCGCCGTGCTGGTGCTCGGTGAGGTCGTGCTCGGCGTGGAGGTCGGTGCTGCTCATGGTGCTGCCTTTCGAGGAACGCGGCCACCGGTCGGCGGCCAGGACCAGTGGACCAGATCCATAAACACATCGCAATACATTCTGGTAATCGAGAGTGATGATCATCCGCAGCAGCGGGCTACCCTCGAGGCGATGGACGAGGACAGGTACGGGCAGGACGTGCTCGCCGGGAACTGGCGGGCGAAGAACACGGTCGAGGTCGCGGTGGTCGAGGCCGAGCGCGATCTCGTGGTCGAGGAGGTCGCCTCCGGCTTCGTCGGCGCGGTCGTCGGCGTCGAGCTGCGGATGGTGAAGCTCGAGGACCGCTTCGGCAAGGTCCGCGTCTTCCCGATCGGCCCCGGCTTCCTCATCGACGGCAAGCCGGTGTCGCTCAAGGCCCCCGGTCTCAAGCGCGACGCGAACCTCGGCCGCGCGCGCTCCGCCTCCGGCTCCTTCCACGTCGCGGACGCGAAGGCGCGCGTCGCGCTGCCGAGCCGCATCTACGTCGAGGGCCGGCACGACGCCGAGCTGGTCGAGAAGGTCTGGGGCCACGATCTGCGGATCGAGGGCGTCGTCGTCGAGTACATCGAGGGCGTCGACAACCTCGACGAGCTGGTCCGTGCCTTCGCCCCCGGGCCCGGACGGCGGATCGGCGTGCTCGTCGACCACCTCGTCCGCGGATCGAAGGAGTCGCGGATCGCCGACGCGGTCGCCGCCGGCCCGCACGGCGCACACGTCCTCGTCGTCGGCCATCCCTTCGTCGACGTCTGGCAGGCGGTCAAGCCGGCCCGCGTCGGCCTCGAGCGCTGGCCCGACGTGCCGCGCTCGATCGAGTGGAAGAAGGGCATCTGCCAGGCGCTCGGCTGGCCGCACGACGAGCAGGCCGACATCGCGCGCGCCTGGCAGCGCATCCTCGGGCAGGTCCGGACCTTCAAGGACCTGGAGCCCGCGCTGCTCGGCCGGGTCGAGCAGCTGATCGACTTCGTGACGGAGCCGGCATGACCCGCCGCGCCGGGCTCGGCCTGGCGGTGGACGTCCTCCTCGTCGCGGTCTTCGTGCTGATCGGGCGGCGGACGCACGACGGCGACTCGGTGCTCGAGGGCTTCCTCGTGACGCTCTGGCCCTTCCTCGCGGCGCTGCTGCTCGGCTGGGTGATCGCGCGCGCCTGGCGGACGCCGGATCGCATCGTCGTCTCCGGAATCGTGGTCTGGGTCGTGACGGTGGCCGGCGGGATGCTGCTGCGGGTGCTCTCGGGGCAGGGCGTGCAGCTGAGCTTCGTGGTCGTCACGACGATCGTGCTCGGGGTGTTCCTGCTCGGACGCCGCGCGCTCAGCCGGCGGATCGGGCGACGGCGCGCGTAGAGCGGGCGGCGGGCTTCAGCCGAGGACCCGCACGCCGAAGTGCTCGGCGAACAGCGGCAGCATCAGGCTGAGCTGCAGCTCCGTGAGCGCGACGCCGCGGAGCCCGTCGAGACCGCCGAGCACGTGCAGCTCGGCGCCGCGCAGGTCGAGGTCCTGGATCCTCGCGCCGGGCAGCTCGAGGGAGCGGACGTCGCAGTCGGTGAAGGCCACTCGCGAACCGGTGGCCCCGCCGAGGTCGAGCTCGTCGATCGTGCAGCGCTCGAAGAGGACGTCGCGCAGGGTCGCTCCGCGCAGGTTGACGTAGCCGAGCTTGCAGTCCGAGATCCGGACCTGCTCGAAGGTGCTCTCGTAGAGCTCGGCCGAGCCCAGCCGGGAGGAGGCGAGCTCGATCGAGCGCCAGCGGCTGCGGGGCGCGGACAGCCCGGGCACGTCCAGCCGCTCGAGCCGCGATTCCACGAGGGAGGCGGCGCGCAGCTGCGCCCGCTCGAGGACCACGCCGTCGAGCACGCACTCGCTGAACGACGCGGCCGTCAGGTCGGCGCCGGTGAGGTCGACGCCGTCGAAGCGGAGGCCCTCCGCGTGCTCCCGAGCGCCGGTGTCGCCGGCGTAGCCCTCCGCGAGGCCGTCGAGGAGGAGCGGATCGAAACGGGGGGCGGGGAGGGCGGCGCGCACCCGGCGAGCCTACGCGGCGAGCACCTGCGCACCGCCCACCGGCGAGCCTCTGCGCGCGAGCGGGGCCCGGCGGTGAGAGCATGACCGCATGCCCCGACTCCTCGCCGTCTGCCGCGTCGACCGCCTGCTCCCGGACCCGGGCCTGGTCGGCGTGACCGCCATCGACAAGCGCCCCGTCGAGGGGCCGGTCGTCATCCGCGATCTCGGCGTCTACGCCGACGTGCAGGCCGACCGCGCGCACCACGGCGGCGAGGCGAAGGCCCTCTACGCCTACGCCCGCGAGGACGCCGAGTGGTGGGCGGAGCGGCTCGGCTACGAGATGCCCCCCGGACGGTTCGGCGAGAACCTGCGCGTCGAGGGGCTCGAACTCACCGGCGCCGTGATCGGCGAGCGCTGGCGGATCGGCGAGAAGGTCGAGGTCGAGGTGACGATGCCGCGGACGCCGTGCGCGACCTTCCAGCGCGTGCTCGGCGAGCCGCACTGGGTCAAGCGCTTCGCCGACGAGGGGCGCACCGGCGCCTACCTGCGGGTCCTGCACCGGGGGAGCATCGAGGCCGGCGACGCGATCGAGCTGCTCTCGCGCCCGGAGCGCGCCGTGCCGCTGCGCCGCTGGTTCGTCGAGCGCCGCGCCGACGACGCGCAGACCCTCCTCGACGCCGAGGCCGCCGGCGAGCTGCGCCTCGCCGCCGACCTGCGCCCGTACGTCGAGCGCGCGCTCGCCTGACCCGCGGTCCGTCTCGATACGCCGTTCCACGGCGGAGCGGCCGGAAACAGCTTGTTGATCGAGTAGCCCTCGGAGAGGGCGTATCGAGATCCACCGTCGTCGGGTGGGTGGGTCTCGATACGCCGCTGCGCGGCTACTCGACCAGCATGGAAGGGCCGCTGCGCGGCTTCTCGACCAGCATGGAGGGTCCGCTGCGCGGCTGCTCGCGCGGCAGGGACGGCCGCTGCGCGTCCGCTCAGCGGGATCAGCATGCTGATCGAGTAGCCCTCGGAGAGGGCGTATCGAGATCCACCGTCGTCGGGTGGGTGGGTCTCGATACGCCGCTGCGCGGCTACTCGACCAGCATGGAGAAAGCGCTGCGCGCCTGGTCTGCCGGCGTGAAGGGGTCGCCGCGCGACTACTGGGCCGCGGCGGTCCGGCGCAGGAAACTCGGGGAGGATGGGGGGATGAGTCTGACGCTGCTCGAACGGATGCCGACGCCCGACGCCGACGGGCGCGTCGACGACGACGCGGTGTACCTGGCGTTCACGGAGTGGGCCGAGGCGCGCGGGCTGCCGCTGTACCCGGCGCAGGACGAGTCGATGATCGAGATCTCGTCGGGGGCGAACCTGATCTTGTCGACGCCGACGGGCACCGGGAAGTCGCTGGTCGCGATCGGGGCGCACGCCGCCGCGCTCGCGAACGGGCGGCGCAGCTACTACACCGCGCCGATCAAGGCGCTCGTCTCGGAGAAGTTCTTCGCGCTGGTCGACGTCTTCGGCGCCGCGAACGTCGGCATGGTGACCGGCGACTCCTCGGTGAATCCGGACGCGCCGATCATCTGCTGCACCGCCGAGATCCTCGCGAACCTGGCGCTCCGGCACGGCGCCGAGACCGACGTCGACCAGGTCGTGATGGACGAGTTCCACTTCTACGCCGACCCTTCCCGCGGCTGGGCCTGGCAGGTGCCGCTGCTGACGCTGCCGCACGTGCAGTTCGTGCTGATGTCGGCGACGCTCGGCGACGTGACGGCGCTCGCCGCGGACCTCACCCGGCGGACGGGGCGCGAGACCGCGACGGTCACCGGGGTCGAGCGGCCGGTGCCGCTGCACTTCTTCTACGAGATCGCGCCGATCCACGACTCGATCGAGGAGCTGCTCTCGACGAACCAGGCGCCGGTCTACATCGTGCACTTCTCCCAGGCCGCCGCGCTCGAGCGCGCGCAGGCGCTGACCAGCGCGAACATCGCCACCCGCGAGCACCGCGACCGCATCGCCGAGGTGATCGGCGGCTTCCGCTTCACGACCGCGTTCGGCAAGACCCTCTCGCGCCTGCTCCGGCTCGGGATCGGCGTGCACCATGCGGGCATGCTGCCGAAGTACCGCCGCCTGGTCGAGCAGCTGGCCCAGCAGGGCATGCTGCGCGTGATCTGCGGCACGGACACCCTCGGTGTCGGCATCAACGTGCCGATCCGGACGGTGCTGCTCAGCGCGCTGACCAAGTACGACGGCGTGAAGAGCCGCCAGCTCTCGGCCCGCGAGTTCCACCAGATCGCCGGGCGGGCCGGCCGCGCGGGCTACGACACCGCGGGCACCGTGGTGGTGCAGGCGCCCGAGCACGAGTCGGAGAACCGCAAGGCGCTCGACAAGATGGGCGACGACCCGAAGAAGCGGCGCAAGTGGGTCGGCAAGCGCGCGCCGCAGGGCTTCGTCAGCTGGGGCGAGCCGAGCTTCCGCAAGCTCGTCGACGCCGAGCCCGAGACGCTCACCTCGCACATGACGATCACCTCGTCGATGCTGCTCAACGTGATCGCTCGCGGCGGCGACGTCTTCGCGAACGTGCACGCGCTGATCTTCGACAACCACGAGCCGTGGAAGCGGCAGCTGCAGCTGGCCCGACGGGCGCTGGGCATCTACCGCACGCTCCGCACCGCGGAGGTGGTCGAGCAGATCGTCGACGCCGACGGCGTGGTCCGCATCCGGCTGACCGTCGACCTGCAGCCGAACTTCGCGCTCAACCAGCCGCTCTCGCCGTTCGCTCTCGCCGTGTTCGACGTGCTCGACCCGGAGTCGCCGACCTTCGCGCTGGACGTGATCTCGGTGCTCGAGGCGACGCTCGACGACCCGCGGCAGATCCTCGGCGCCCAGCAGTTCCAGGCGCGGGGCGACGCGGTCGCCGCGATGAAGGCGGACGGCATCGAGTACGAGGAGCGGATGGAGCTGCTCGAGAGCGTCACCCACCCGAAGCCGCTCCAGGAGCTGCTCGAGGCGACCTTCGAGTCCTACACCGCCGTGCAGCCGTGGGTGCGCGACTTCGAGCTCTCGCCCAAGTCGGTCGTGCGCGACATGTACGAGCGCGCGATGTCGTTCGGCGAGTACTGCGCGTTCTACAAGCTCTCCCGCTCGGAGGGCCTGGTGCTGCGCTACCTCTCCGACGCGTTCCGGGCCGCCCGGCAGACCATCCCGGACGAGATCAAGAACGAGGAGCTGCACGATCTGATCGAGTGGCTCGGCGAGCTGGTGCGCCAGGTCGACTCCTCGCTGGTCGACGAGTGGGAGGAGCTGGTCAACCCGGCCCTGCACGCCGCAGACCAGGCGATCGTGCCGCCCGCTCCGCGCCTGCTCACCGCGAACCACCGCGCCTTCCGGGTGCTGGTGCGCAACGAGCTGTTCCGCCGGGTCACCCTCGCGGCCCTCGACGACCACGAGGCGCTCGGCGAGCTGGACGCGGCGGCCGGCTTCGACGCCGACGCCTGGGGCGAGGCGCTCGACGACTACTACGACGAGCACGACTCGATCGGCATCGGCCCGGACGCGCGCGGACCGAAGATGCTGCTCGTCACCGAGACGCCGACCGAGTGGCGGGTGCGGCAGATCCTGGACGATCCGGCCGGCGATCACGACTGGGGGATCTCCGCCACGGTCGATCTCGCGGAGTCGGACGAGGCGGGCGCCGCGGTCGTGCGGGTCACCGCGGTCGGGCGGCTCGACGGCGCGAGCTGACGGCGCGAACCGACGGCCGGCGCGCGGCCGAAGACCGCGAGCCGCCACCGCGAACCGACGTCGGGCGCCGCACGTCGCGTTTTCCGCGACACATCGAGCCCTCATACTGGTTCGCGTGGCAACGGGATCAGGGGTCGCGCTCGTCGCGCGAGAGCGGCTCGCCTGGATCGACACGACCCGCGGCCTCGGCGTCCTCGCGGTCGTCCTCTTCCACGTCCTGATCTGGAGCTTCGCCACCGTCGCGGATCCGGGATCCTCGGTCGCCGCGCTCTGGGACCAGGTCGGCGGCTCGCTCGGACGCATCCGGATGCCGATCCTCTTCGCGCTGGCGGGGCTCTTGGCGCAGTCCGGTCTGCTGCGCGGCTGGCGTCGCGGCTCCGCGCGAGTGCGGCTCGTCTCGAACTACTACCTCTACGCGGTGTGGGTCGTGCTCTACGCCGTGTTCTTCGCCCTGCTCGCGCGCCCCGACTTCCCGCACTCGATCGACTCGCTCGACCGCGTCCTCCTGCAGTTCGTCTTCCCGACGACCACGCTCTGGTTCCTCTTCGCGCTCGCGCTCTACCCGCTCGTGCTGGTGCTGCTGCGGGCGCTGCGGGTGCCGTGGTGGGGGATCCTGCTGCTCGGCACCGCCGCCTGGTTCCTCGCGACGAACCTGCGGGTGATCCTCTTTGGCGACGCGCTGCTGGCCAACTTCGTCTTCTTCGCGCTCGGCGTCCTCGGTGCCGAGCAGCTGCGCCGCTTCTCGCGTCCGGGCGTGCTGGTGCTGCTCGTGCCGCTCGGGGTGTTCCTGGTGGCGGTCGTGAGCGGGCGCGTCCTCGACGGGGCGGCCGGGCAGATCGCGGGCTTCGTGGTGAGCGCGAGCGCGATCCCGCTCGCCGTGGCCTGCGCGGCTCTGCTCTGCCGCTGGGCGCCGGCGGCGCGGGTCGGCTCGGCGATCGGACGGCGGACGCTGCCGATCTACCTGCTGCAGGTGCCGCTGCTCGGGCTGTGGTCGCTCGTCGCGAACCCGGACGCCGCCTGGCTGACGGGGCTGCTCGAGAAGCCGGTGGCGGCGCTGCTCTACCCGCTGGTGCTCACGGCGGCGATCGTCGCGCTCTCGCTCGGGATCCGCCGGGCGCTCGCGCTGATCCCGGGGGATCCGCTCTTCACGGTGCCGGCGCCGCTCGTCGCGCTGGCGCGTCCGGCGCGGGCCGGGCGGCACGCGGGCTGAGCGCCGGCAGCCGCGCGCTCAGGCGGCGTGTCGGTCAGGCGGCCGGGTGATCAGGCGGTCGGCTGCTCAGCCGGTCGGCTGCTCAGCCGGTCGGCTGCTCGGCCGGTCAGGCCCAGATCTGGGCCAGGTACTCGCTCGTCACCTGCGGGCTGCGCTCGTGCACGTCGTCCGCGGTCCACTCCAGGATCGACTCGTCGATGATCCACTCGCCCTCCTTCGGGGCGGCACCGCTGGTCTCGTAGCCGGCGGTCGAGTTCGTCACCGACGCCCAGGTCGCGGCGCCCATCGGCCCGATGAAGGTGCTGTCGAGCGCCGAGCAGCCGAACTCGACGCCGGGGCCGTTCGAGGCGCCGAAGCTGCCGTCCTGGTCGGCCTCGTCCGGGACCGGGAAGACGCGCTTCACGACGTCCGCGCCGACGACCAGGCAGTGCTGGTAGCGCACGTTCTCGGCCGAGCCGATCTGGAACGCGGTGTTGGTCGAGGCGAAGTCGATGCAGTCGATGCTGGTGATGTCGCCGTAGTAGTTGCCGCCCTGGCCGGAGAACTGCACGGTGTCGGTGTGCGCGCCCGAGCCCTTCTCCTTGTACGCCGGGGCGGTGTAGCAGCCGATGCGGAAGATGTGGCGAAGGCCGCCCGCGCCGTCGGTGGGGGTGCGCATGCTCGAGACGTCCTCGTCGCGGAGCTGGGCGTCCGGGACGACCACCTCGACGAGCTCGACGTTCTCGGTGAAGTCGGTGCCGTCCACGCCGTAGACGTTGTAGGCGTTGGTGGTGATCCGCGCGAAGGCCGAGCTGCTGCAGCCGGAGGCGAGGAAGGCGCCGTTGGTGACGATGCCGACGAGCGCGACGTTGTAGACGCGGAGCAGGCGCCAGGAGTTGGCGGTGGTGACCGTGCCCCAGCCGTCGCGCGGGTAGACGAGGACACGGGTGTCGCGATCGAGCGTGCCGATGTCCTGCATCATCGGGGACGAGCTCGAGCCGGCGCCGCCGCCGGGCAGCTCGCCCGGTGCGACGAGGATGCGGACGGTGTCGGCGGGGCCCGCGGTGTCGAGCGCCGTGGTGATCGCCTCGCTGATCGCCGACCAGGAGCACTCCACCTCGACCTCGAGGTCGACGTCGCCGGTGAACCACGGGGTCCGCGAGGGCCAGTGGGTGCCGTTCGGGCCGAAGGAGGGCGTCGGAGTCGGGACGCCGGCCAGCAGGTCGAGCTCGGCGGCCGGGGTGCCCGGCTCGCCGGAGACGCCGGGCTGGTCGGGCTGCAGGGCGCGGTAGGCGGCGTAGCCGCCGCCGCCGAGGGCGACGAGGCCGAGGCCGGCGCCGACCGCGCCGAGCACGACGGCTCGGCGGGAGGGCCGCTTCGGCGGGAGCTCGTGGAACTGCGACGCGTCGAAGGGAGGCTGCGCGGAGGAGGGCGAGGAGGAGTCGGCCAAGGGTGTCCAAACCGTCAGTGGGCGGTGCCGGAGGCGGCACGCCTCGGGTCCGGCGCGCCACGCTGTGCCGTGAGCGCAGCCGTCGGGACGTCGGCGCGCTCGACACGCACCCTAGCAGCCGGGGTCGACGGGACTCCTGGGAGGGGGGTGCCGGGTGGGGCCGGGGCTGTCGGTGGGTGGGTCTCGATACGCCGCTGCGCGGCTACTCGACCAGCATGGTGCGGCGGCATGGTGAGCGGGCGATGCGCTGCATGCTGATCGAGTAGCCCGCGGAGCGGGCGTATCGAGATCCGCCGGCGTCGGAACGGGGGCCGCAGAACCGCCCTGCTGGGGACGGTGGGTCTCGATACGCCGCTGCGCGGCTACTCGACCAGCATGGAGCGGGCGTGCGGCTGCGCGACCAGCAGGGAGCGGGCGTGCGGCTGCTCGACCAGCATGCAGGCGGGCGTCTCTTCCGAGGCGACCGGGGTCAGCGGCCGCGGAGCTCGCGCTTGCGCATCTGGGCGGCGATGTCGGCCTCGGTGATCTCCTTCTTCGCCGGGCCCCAGAGGGCGGCGGCCTGGCTGACCACCCCGATGCCGATGCCGAGCATCGGCCAGATCGGCCAGAAGTAGCCGTCGGCGCCGGTCGCGAACCAGACGCCGGTGGTGATCGCGGAGACGCTCGCCCAGCCGCCGACCGAGCCGGCGAAGTCGCGGCGGCGCTTGAGGTCCTTGACGGCCTGCGCCCGCTCGATGTCCTCGGGGCGGGCGAGCTCGGCCTCCGCCGGCGTCTCGGCGCCGTTCTCGGCGGGCGGCTGCGCTGCGGAGCTCCGCTCGACCCCGGTCGCCGACGGCTGATCGCGCCGGGCCGACGGGTCCGGGGACCCCCAGACGTTGTCGCTCATGACACCCCTCCGCTCGTTCCGCCCAGCCTACGCAGGCGGGCGGTCGAGGGCACGGCCCGCCTCAGGGGAGGTCGGGCTGGCAGTGCGGGCACCACCAGGTGCGCCGCTGCTCCGGGTCGTCGCGGACCTCGGGACGGACGAGGACCGTGGTGCCGCAGCGCAGGCACGGCCGGCCGGCGCGGCCGGCGACTCAGTGCCGCTCCCCGCGGCGGGTGTCTCCGGTGGTGGTCTGGAACATCCCGGGCACGGTCACCGAGGCGCGCAGGCCCCGGGCGGCGGTCGCGACCAGGGCGCGGACGTCGACGGTGCCGACGGGCCGCCAGGGGAAGAGCCCGCGGAGGAAGCAGACCTCGTTGGCCCAGAGGTTGCCGAGACCCGCCATCAGGCGCTGATCGAGCAGGGCGGCGACGACCGGCCGCTCCGGTGTGCGGGAGAGGCGGGCGACGGCCTCCTCCGCGCTCCAGTCGGCGCGGAGCGGATCCGGCCCGAGGTGGCCGACCGCGCGCGCCTCGTCGCGGGTCGGCAGCAGCTCGACGACGGGGAGGTCGACGCCCCAGAGGGTGACCCCGTCGTCGAGTCGGAGCCGGACGCGGACGTCCTTCTGCACGGCCCGCGGGACGGCGCGGCCGGGCGAGGTGACCGTCCACGAGCCCTGCATCCGGAGGTGGGTGTGCAGGGTCAGGTCACCGGAGAAGCGGGTGAGCAGGTGCTTGCCGTGCGTGTCGTGCTCGAGGATCCGCAGGCCCTCGAGCGAGCTGCCGGCCGCGTCGCCCGAGCGCAGCTCGCCGTCCGCCACGGTGCGGCCGTCCGCCGCCCGCCTCAGACGGGCGGCGAGACGGTGGACGCTGTCTCCCTCGGGCATGCTCCGCACTCTAGGAGCCGGACCCGCGCGACGTCAGGGGTGGCGCGACGAGGGCGGGCCCGCTTCTCAGCGGGCCCGCCCCGGCGGTCGGTCGTGCGCGGTGCTCTAGCGGGCGCTGTACGCCTGCTGGTAGGTGCGCTCCGTGCCGTCCTTCGCGGTGACCTCGATCGTCGCGGTGCCGGCCTTGATCGGGCGGAGCACCGTGAGGTAGGAGGTCGTGAACGACTGGCCGGGCTTCACCGAGCTCTTCGTCCGCGTGCCGTAGGGCGTCGAGATCTCGATCGCGACCGCCTCCGGGCCGTTGTTGACGGCCGTGACCGTCAGCGTGCGGAGCACGGCGAGGCGCGTGGTCTTCGCGCTGGTCGCGACGTCGATCACGGTCGCGGGCGCGGTCTCGGGCAGGTCCAGTCCGACGACGACCGGGTCGTGGTCGCTCGAGCGGTAGGCCGAGGTGTCGTAGAAGATCGTCGCGTTGTAGTCGTAGCGGCTGTACTCCAGCGCCACCGACTCCCCGCTGTTGATGTTCCAGGTGTCGACACCGGTCACGGTCGCGTCGGCCGCCGGGGAGGCGAAGACGTGGTCGAGCGAGCCGACCGCGCCGTCGAAGGAGTAGGAGTACTTCCCGTCCTTCGCGCCCTGGTCGATGTAGCCCGCGTCGCGCAGGACCTGGATCGGGTCCTCCTGCGAGTAGGCGTTGAAGTCGCCGAGCAGGTAGACGAGGTCCGTCGCCTTCTCGGTCTTCAGGCGGTCGGCGAACGCGACGAGCGCGGTGGCCTGGTTGACGCGGGAGGCGTTCGAGGCGCCCTGGCCGTCGCCCTGGTCCGCGTCGACTCCGGAGCCGGAGCCCTTCGACTTGAAGTGGTTCACGATCGCGACGAACTCGCTGGCGCTGTCGCCGATCAGGCGGAACTCCTGGGCGAGGGGCTTGCGGGCGTTGGAGAAGGCGACGCCGTCGTTCAGGATGACGGATTCGCCGACCGGCTCGATGACGGCCTTCTTGTAGATGAACGCGGTGCGGATGACGTCCTCGTCCGCGAGCGCGGGGAGGGCGGCGGGCGAGGGCACGTAGGCCCACAGCTCCGAGCCGGCGGCGGAGTTGAGCGCGGCGGTCAGCGTGGCGAGGGCCTCGTCGCGCGGCTTGCCGAACTTGGCCGAGTTCTCGATCTCCTCGAGCGAGACGACGCCGGCGCCGAGGCTGTTGATCGCGGTGACGATCTTGGCCTGCTGGCGCTCGAGGTCGTCCGCGTTCGCGGCGCCGCGGGCGTCGCAGCCGCTCTTGACCGTGACGGGGTCGCCGTCGCGGTCGGTGTAGAAGGTGCAGCCGGTGATCGAGTCACCCGTGGTGGAGAAGTAGTTGAGCACGTTGAAGGACGCGATCGAGAGGTCGCCGCCGACGGCCTCGGGGGCCGCCTCGCGGGTGTTCGCGAAGGTCGCGGGCTGGACGGTCGCGGCGTTCTCGACGGTCAGCTGCGTCGTCGGCTGGAAGGACCAGCCGCCGTTGCGGTAGTCGAGGACGACCGGGGTCGTGAAGGTCGCCGGGGCGCCCACGCGGATCGGCTCGGCCGGGGTGAGGTAGGGCAGCGGGATCGCCTTGTTCGCGGCGGCGCCGAGGAAGTTGATCGAGGCGCCGTCGTCGAGGACGATCGCGCGGGCGGCGTTGTCGGCGACGACCGCGGCCAGCTCGGGCGTTCCGGGGCGGGCGACCTCGGTCGGGGTCAGCAGCGGCGAGTCGCCGGCGGCGAGGCCGACGGAGCCGAAGCTGTTGAGGTCGAAGGTGTCGGTCACGGTGAACGCGCCCTGCGGGGCGATCAGCATGCTCTCGAGCGTCTCGCGCTCCTCCGTGGAGCGCGGCAGGCCGACGGCGGCCGGGACCGGCGCGACGGCCGGGGTGCCGAGCTTCTCGACGGTCGCGGCCGAGGTCGGGGTGAGCTCGGTGAGGCCGTTGAACTCGCTGACGGCGCCGGTGATGCGCAGGTTGTCGCCGATCGCGACCGCGCCGACCGAGGCGGAGGAGTAGACGAAGACGGCGTCGGAGGCGGTGCGGCCGGTGGTCTGCGCGCCGGTGCCGGCGGTCTGGATCACGTAGCCGTTGTAGCCGCCGGTGGCGTAGCGCGCGGTGACGACGCCGATGGTGGTGACGGTCTGCCCGACGAGCGGCGACGCGGCTCCGGTGCCCTGGATCTCGGCGATCGCGACGGTCGGCGCGGTGGTGGGCGGCGTCGTCGGGGGAGCCGTGGGCGTCGCGGTGGGGGTCGCGGTGGGGGTCGGCGTCCCGGTCGGCGCGGGCGTCGGCTCCGGGGTGGCGCCGCCGCCGGCGGACTCGGGGGTCATCGCGCCGACGGTGAAGTCGGCGGCGTTGGAGTCGGTGTCGCCGGTCGCGGAGTCGGCGCGCGCGATCGACTCGGTCAGCGTCGGCGCGGTGGCGGCCGCCGACTCGAAGGTGTTGGAGGTGCCGTAGCCGAGCAGGTCGAGGACCGCGTCGGGCTGCTCGGCGGTGCCGGTCGGCGGGGCGACGAGGGTCGCGGTGCCCTCGACCAGGAAGAGCGTGCCGCCCGCGGCCGCGATGTTGAGGCCGTTCGCGGTCTGGTCGGCGGCGGGGAGCGGCGCGCCGTTGCTGCCGTTGCTCGCACCGGCGATCAGGAAGTGGCCCTCGGCGGGGACGGTGCCGGTGAGCGCGACGGTCGTCGTCGGATTCGCTGTGCCGGTGGCCGAGCGGTACTGCAGCGAGAGGCCGGACAGCGCGACGTCGGCGCCGGTCGGGTTGTAGAGCTCGACGAAGCGGTTGCTGTAGGTCGCGCCGGCCGAGCCGCCGCGGGCGAAGACCTCGCTGATGACCAGCTCGTCGCCGCTCGGAGCAGCGGTGGCGGGAGTCGCGACCAGCGGCGACGCGACGAGGGCCAGGCCGGCGAGGGCCGCGAGCGCGAGACCTCTCCGGGGTGCGCGGGCGCGGGGCCTCTGCGCGAGGAGGTCGGGGGAGTCGGGCATGGTGGTCCTCTCGATCGCCGCTCCGGGGAGCGGTGGTGCGTCACCGCACGTCGACGGCGACCCTCGCCCCTGAAAGGGGCACAGTGAGCCACGCTATGCAGTGCGGGTGCCCGGCCTGTGAACCGGACGTTTCATGAACGTAAACTCACCCACCGACATCGGGGCCGCAGGCCCGTCTTCGCGGCCTCCGTCCGGGAACGCGGGCCATGATCGGGAGATGATCTCCTTCGAACTGGCCAGGGCGCTGCGGACCGCGGGTCTGCGCTGGGCACCGGTCACCGGCGACCGTTTCCGCATCGAGCGCGAGGGGTTCGACGGCGACGTCTTCACCGTGAGCGACATGACGATCGAGGCGCACGAGTACGAGACCGGCACGGTGCTCGGCTTCAACGGCACGACCGAGTGGGCGCTCGACTCCGTGGCGCTCGACGACTCGCTCTGGCTGCCGCGCGAGGACCAGCTGCGCGAGCTGCTGCGCGGCACGTTCCGCGCGCTGCGCCGCGTCGCGGACGGCGGGCCGGTGCGCTTCGCCGTGACCGTCGAGCTCGCCGGCGAGCAGCGCGACTTCGAGGACGAGATCGCCGAGAACGCCTATGCGGAGGCGCTGCTCGCGCTGGTCAGCTCGGTCGCGGTCGACCTCGACGACGTGGACGAGCTCGCCTGAGCCGATCCTCCGGGCCGCTCGGGCTCAGGACGCCGCCTTCTCCTCCTCCTCCGCTTCGGCCGTCGAGGCCGCCTTCTTCGCGGCGGGCTTCTTCTTCGGGGTGATCTTCTTCGGAGCGGCCTTCTCGTCGTCGGTCTTCGCGGCGCTCTTCTTCGCCGGCGCCTTCTTGGCGGCGGTCTTCTTCGGCGCCGAGTCCTCGTCGGCCGAAGCGTCCTCGTCCGCCTTCCTCCGCGTCGCCCGCTTCTTCGCCGGCGCCTTCTCCTCGGAGTCCGCGGACGCCCCCGCCTTCGCCCCGCGGCTGCGCTCGACCGAGCGCTTCAGCGCCTCCATCAGGTCGAGCACCTCGCCACCGCCCTCCTCCTCGGGCTTCTCGCCGAAGGTCGCGGAGGTGTCGAGGGCGTCGCCCTGCTCGATCTTCGCGTCGATGAGGGTGCGCAGCTCGGCCTGGTAGGAGTCCTGGAACTTCGACGCGTCGAAGTCCTCCGAGTAGGAGTCGACCAGGTGCGAGGACATCTCCAGCTCGCGGGCCGCGATCCGGGTGGTCCCCTCGAGCGACGGGAACTCGACCTCGCGGACCTCGTCCGCCCAGAGCAGCGTCTGCAGCATCAGCAGCTTGCCGCGCACCCGCAGCGCCGCGAGGCGGGTCTTCTGCCGGAGCGCGAACTCGACGATGGCGGTGCGGTCGGTCTCCTCGAGGGTGCGGCGCAGCAGCACGTAGGCCTTGGGGGAGGAGGAGTCCGGCTCGAGGATGTACGCGCGGTCGAACATGATCGGGTCGACCTGCTCGCTCGGCACGAACTGCACGACGTCGATCTCGCGGTCGCGCTCCTCCGGCAGCGCCTTCAGCTCGTCCTTGGTGAGCACGACCGTGCGCTCGCCGTCGTCGTAGGCCTTGTCGATGTGATCGAAGGTGACGACCTCGCCGCAGATCTCGCACTTGCGGGCGTAGCGGATCCGGCCGCCGTCCTTGTCGTGCACCTGGTGTAGGGGGACGTCGTGGTCCTCGGTCGCGCTGTAGATCTTCACCGGCACGTTGACCAGGCCGAAGGTGATCGCGCCCTTCCAGATGGCTCGCATGGCCCCAGTGAACACCGTGCGCCGCCGCGGCGGGAAGCCCCGCCCCTCCCGCGAGATGCCACTTGTGCACGCGACACGCCGTGGAATCGCGTCACAAGTGGCATCTCGCGGCGCGGAAGGGGGGGCACTCGACGTCCTTTCGGGCGGCGGGTGTCGAATGGACGGCGATGACTGACGAGAACCGGCCCGCCGACAGGCTCCGCGCCGCCCTGACCGCCCCCGACGCGTCGTCCCGGCTGCAGGCGGCGATGACGGCCGGCACGCGGCCCGCCGAGGAGTACGCCGCGGTGCTGGTGGAGCGCTGCGCCGTCGAGCCCGACTTCGGCGTGCGCGAGATGCTGACCTGGGCGCTCACCCGCCACGAGCCGGCGGTCACCGTCGACCTGCTGCTGCCCGAGCTCGAGTCCGAGACGCCGCAGGCCCGCAGCCAGGCGCTGCACACGCTGTCCAAGGTCGGCGATCCGCGCGCGTTCCCGGCGATCACGCCCGCGCTGCTGCACGACGAGCACCCCGCGGTCGCGCACGCCGCCTGGCGCACCGCCGCCCGGCTCGCCCCGGACTCCGAGCGGCCCGCGCTGGCCCGGCAGCTCGCGGAGCACCTCGGCGAGCGGGACCGCCCGGACCAGCGCGCCCTCACCCGCGCGCTGCTGATGCTCGGCGACGCCGCGGCCCCCGTCCTCGAGGCCGCCGCGCGCTCGGAGGAGGACCCCCGCCGCTTCCACGCCCTCGCGACCCTCCGCCTCCTCGCCGACCCGGACGAGGACGTCGAGGAGGCCTTCGCCCGCGCCCGCCGCCCCTGACGCGCCCGACCGCTCGGAAGCGGACCGGCAGGACCCTGCTGATCGAGCAGCCCGCGCAGCGGGCGTATCGAGATCCACCAGCGTCAGAAGCCGAGTCTGCGGACCCGCCCGGCTGACGACGGTGGGTCTCGATACGCCCCTGCGGGGCTACTCGACCAGCATGGGTCGCCCAGGCGGCTGCTCGACCAGCATGGGTCGCCCAGGCGGCTGCTCGACCGGCGTGGCTCTGCTCAGAGGGCTGCGCGTCCGGTGTGGAGGTGGCCCACGGCTCTCCTCCATGCTGATCGAGTAGCCCGCGGAGCGGGCGTATCGAGATCCACCAGCGTCAGAAGGACGAGTCTGCAGACCTGCCCTGCGGATGATCGTGGGTCTCGGTACGCCCCTGCGGGGCTACTCGACCAGCAGGGGTCGCCCAGGCGGCTGCTCGATCAGCGTGAAGAGGGCTGCGGCCGCGTCCTTCTCCACACCACCGAGACGCGAAGCGGCCTCCTCACTCCGACGGTGGGAACGGGTGAGGCGTCCCGCCCCCGTCGAGGCGTCCTGCCGGAGCGGGACGCGTCGACCGGAGCGGGACGCCTCGGGTGGTGCGGTGGCTACGCGCCGATGAGCACGCCGCGGTCGGCGAGGTACTCGCGGATCAGACGCTCAGCGCTCGCCCGGTCGGTGATGCCGTAGCGGTCGATGATCTGCTGCACGTAGGGACGCGCGATCGCCTCGGTGATTCCGAGCTCGGCCGCGATCTCGCGCGGCGAGAGGCCGGCGGCGATCAGTCCGAGGACCTGCTCCCTGGTGGGGAGCACGAACGGCGGGGTGGTGGGCTCCGGCTCCGGCGTGGTCGGGTCCTTCTCGGCGTCGATCGCGGAGGTGTCCTCGGCGAACGAGGCGGTCACGAAGGCGATCGCCTTCGAGGTGATGCCGAGCGCCTCCTGGTTGATGTTCGCCAGGTCGTCGCCGGCCGAGTGGTAGTTCGGGTCGTGCGCGATGCCGACGGTGCCGCCGAAGAGCGCGGCCTCCTCCTCGGTCTTGATGTCGTCCGCTCCGGTGAACAGGCCCGAGGCCGGGATGCCGGCGGAGATGAAGCCGTCGTAGTCGCTGCGGCCGTCGAACGCGGTGTCGATCCAGGGCTGGTCGATCGAGTCGAAGTAGTCCGTGAACGCCTTCTCGGTGGCGATGGAGCCCGCGGGCACCTCGACCGGGGCCTCGTAGGTGGACTCGTTCGCGTCGTAGACCGAGACGACGTAGTTCGGCGAGGCGACCATGTCGAAGTTCAGGTAGGTCGCGATGTCACCGGCCTCCTCCTCGGAGAGCGAGTCGACGTAGGTGTACGAGCCGACGAGCCCGACCTCCTCGGCGCCCCACCAGGCGAAGCGCACGGCGTTGGTGGTCTCGCCCGCGTCCGCGAGCTGGACGGCGGTCTCGAGGAGCGTGGCCGATCCCGAGCCGTTGTCGTTGATGCCGGGACCCTCGGGCACGCCGTCGAGGTGCGCGCCGAGCATGACCACGTTGTCGTGGTCGCCGCCGGGCGTCTCGGTGATGATGTTGAAGGTGTCGGTGTCGGTGGTCGTCTGCTCGAGGACCAGCGTCGCCGTGCTGGGCAGCGCCGCGATCAGCGACTGGCCCTCCTCGAGCGTCACGCCGACCGACGGGATGTAGCTGTCGTCGGGCGCGCCGAGCGTGCCGTTGAGCGCCTCGCCGGGAGCGTTGTTGTAGATGATCACGGCCGAGGCCCCGGCGGCGCCGGCGGCGGCCGACTTCTCCGAGAAGCTGCAGGTGCCGCGGCTGACCAGGGCGACCTTGCCGGTCGCGTCGAGTCCGGCCCAGGCGTCCGCGTCGCAGCCCAGCGGGTCGACCGGCTGGATCAGCTCGCCGGTGACGCCGCCCTCGGGGGTGGAGGGGGTGAACGACATCGGGATGCCCTCGACCGCGGGGGTCGTGGTCAGCGAGAACTCGTCGATCGTCTGGGTGGTGGTGGTGAAGTCCTGGCGCTCGGTGGTGTAGCCGGCGGCCTTCAGCACGGCCTCGACGTACTGGCCGCTCTGCTCGTAGCCCTCGGTGCCGATCGCGCGGTTGCCGTCGTTGGCGTCCGCGATCGCCTGGAAGGCCTCGAGGTGGTTCATGATGCCGTCGACGGTCACCGTATCGGCGAAGTCGACGGGCTCGACGGCGTTCGCCGCGGGAGCGAAGGCGAAGCCGGCGACCAGCGCACCGGCGCCGATCATCGCGGCGGAGCCGAGGAGTGGACGTCGACGTCGTGCGCCGGAGGTGTCTTCAGTGGTGGTAGCCACAGGTGGTCCCTTTCGTCGAGGGCGGCGGCCGTCGGACCGACGGCCTCCGTCGCCCTCGCTGTGCTGAGAAGCGGCGGTGCCCTCTGCGAGCGTATTCACAGGTCGCGCGCGAATGACACCCCTTCGCGGCACTTGTCACCCGGTGGAAACACGGAGCGCCGTCCGCGGTCGGAGCGCGTCTCAGGCCGTCGCGTCGCTCTCGGCCCACTCGCGGAGCATCGCGATCGTCTCGGCGGGCCGGTCGCGGTGCGGGCTGTGACCGGCTCCGGCGACCACCGCGTAGCGGACGCGCGGGTTCGCGTGGAGGACCCGTGCGGCGAGGGACGGCGGGAAGAACGTGAACACCTGCGGGTCGCCCGCGAGCACGAGCGCCGGCGCCTGCAGGGTCGGGACGTCCGCGAGCAGGTCCCAGGGGTCGTTGTCGTCGACGGTCGCGGCGACGGCGGACGGATCGGCGGCTTTCGCGGCGCGGAGCTTCTCCGCCCGGTCGCGCTCGTCCCAGAGCGGCTCGGCAGCGGCGAGCTCGTCCGCGGTGACGGCGAGAGCGGCGAGCTCCTCCGCGCGCACCTCCGCCCGCGACTCGGCGGGCAGCTGCAGCACCGGGTCGAGCAGCACCAGCCGGGCGGCCCAGCCGGTATCGCGCGCCGCCGCCCTGACCGCCACCGCTCCGCCGAGGGAGTGGCCGACCACCAGGTCCCAGGTGCCGGACGGAGCGCGCAGGGCGAGCACGTCGTCGGCGTAGTCGTCGTGCCGGGACGACCCGCCGCGGGCGCCCGCACCGTGCCCGCGCAGATCCGGAGCGGTCACGCCCCACCCGGCGCCGGTCAGCCCCTCGGCGACCCGCCACCAGGTGCCGGAGGCACCGCCGAGTCCGTGCAGGAGGAGGGCGGTTCTCGTCTCCGGGGCTCGCGTCGTCATGCCGCCAGGCTAGGGCGCGTCAGTCGAGGCTCGGATCGCGGCCGGTGCGCTCGCCGGTCGCGAGGGCACTGATTCCTGCCAGATCCTCCGCGTCGAGGGCGAAGCCGAACACGTCGAGGTTCTCCCGGATCCGCGCGGGCGTCACCGACTTCGGGATCACGACGACTCCGAGCTGCACGTGCCAGCGCAGCACGACCTGCGCGGGCGAGACGCCGTGCTTCGCGGCGATCGAGGCGAGCGCGGGCTCGTCGAGCAGGCGGCCGCGGGCCAGCGGCGACCAGGCCTGGGTCACGATGCCGTGCGCGGCGTCGAAGGCGCGCAGCTCGTCCTGGGGGAGCCGCGGGTGCAGCTCGACCTGGTTAATCACCGGCACGACCTCGGTCTCGCCGAGCAGCCGCTCGAGGTGCTCGACCGCGAAGTTCGAGACGCCGATCGAGCGGGCGCGGCCCTCCTGGCGGATCCGCTCCAGCGCGCGGTAGGTGTCGACGTAGCGGTCGCGGGAGGGGATCGGCCAGTGCACGAGGTAGAGGTCGACGTAGTCGGTGCCGAGGAGCTCGAGGCTGCGGTCGAAGGCCTCGAGCGTCTCGTCGAAGCCGTGGTCGTCGTTCCAGACCTTGGTGGTGACGAAGACCTGCTCGCGGGGGAGGCCGCTGGCGCGGATCCCCTCGCCGACGCCGCGCTCGTTGCCGTAGAGGGTCGCCGTGTCGATGTGCCGGTAGCCGGCCTCGAGCGCCGTGGCGACCGTGCGGGCCGCCTCGTCGTCGCCGATCTTGTAGACGCCGAGCCCGATCTGCGGGATCGCCCGTCCGTCGTTCAGGGGGACCAGGGGAACGCTCATCCCCCCATTCTTCCCCCTCCGCGAGATGCCACTTGTGCGCACGACACGCCGCGGAAGCCGGTCACAAGTGGCATCTCGCGGCGAGCGTCAGAGGTGCCGGCGGTCAGAGGTGCCAGTGCAGCTCGCCGTGCGGGCCGACGCGGACGGTGTCCTCGATCAGCGCGGCGAGGCCGGCGACGCCGAAGAGGAGGCGGCGGTCGTCGCGAGCGGCCTGGCTGGTGTGCACGAAGCGGCGGACGGCGAAGTAGTCGTCGTGTCCGGGCTGGAGGCCGTCGACGAGGCCCTGCTCGCCGAGGGCGCGCAGTCCGCGGCCCGGTCGGCGGGCGGGCCCGAGACCGAGCCAGAGCGTGCCCGTCTCGAGCAGCACGACGGTGCTCGGCACGATCGCGCCGGCCCGCAGTCGCCGGGCCGTGATCTGCCAGCCGAAGCCGAGATGGTGCACCCGGATCGGATGCGGTCCGCGCCAGGCGTGCGAGGGGTCCTCCGCGCGGTAGTAGACGGGGCTGGGGCGGAACGAGCCCTGCCAGAGCGCCGCGGCCAGCTCGCCGGCCCACTCGGGCGTCTCGGGGTCGGCCCAGGGGTCGAGGACGTGCGCCTCCTCCGCCTCGCGCTGATGCTGGCGGACGAGTTCCTCCGCGTCGTCGCGCAGTGCCATCGGCAGCCCCTCCGTCCCGTGCGAGCCCCACCCTAAGGGGGACAGGCTGGGAGCCTCAAGGGAGCCGGGTCGGAGCCGAGTGGGAGGGGCCTCCGCGCAGAGGCGTCAGAGGCCGCCGACTCAGGTCGGCAGCTCCACCGGCTCGGTGTCGGGCAGCGGGCTCGCGTCGCGGCCGCGGAGGTCCGGGTGGAAGCGGCGGCCGAGCGCCGGGACGACGAAGCCGACGAAGGCGAACACCGCGGCGACCACGATCGCGGCCGTCGGGCCGGACCGGTCGATCTGCACGCCCGCGATCGCCGAGCCGAGCGCCGCGCCGATCAGCTGCCCGGTGCCGACCCAGCCGTAGGCCTCCGCCGTGTCCGAGAACTTCACGCTCGCGGCCGTGATCGTGAAGAGCGCGGCCAGCGCCGGCGCGATGCCGACACCGGCCAGGAACAGCGTGATCGAGAGCCACCAGAAATCGGTCGAGAACGCCGCGAGGCCCATGCCGACGGTGACGATCAGCATCCGCCGCGCGGTCGCCCAGCGGCTGATCGGGATGTGGCCGAGGGTGAGGCCGCCGACGAGCGAGCCCGCCGCGAAGACCGCCAGGACGACGCCCGACTCCACGCCGCCCTCGCCGAAGACCGCCACGACGCCGGCCTCGACCGCGGCGCAGGCGCCGACCAGCAGGAAGCCGACGACGGTCGCGAGCAGCACCGGCGGCTTGGTCAGCACGACGCCGAGCTTCCGACGCGAGCGCGGGATGCGCACCCGGCCGACCTCGGGTGAGGCGATGAACCAGATGCCGCCGCCGACGAGGAAGAACGCGGCGGTGAGGATGCCCGCGACGGTCGAGATCTGGATCGAGACGAACGTCGTCAGCACCGGGCCCAGCACCCAGATGATCTCCTGCGCCGACGCGTCGAGGGAGAACAGCGGGGTCAGCTGCGAGCTGGGCACCATCTTCGGGTAGATCGTCCGGACCGCCGGCTGCACGGGCGGCATGCTGAGGCCCGAGACGAAGCCGATGACGACGAACTGCCAGATCTCCAGCGGCAGCACCGCCATCGCGATGATCGCGGCCGCGCAGACGATGAGGGTGGCGGTGAGCACCCGCCGCATCCCGAGCCGGCCCATCAGGCGGCTGGTCAGCGGGCCGGCGATCGCCTGGCCGATCGACATCGAGCCGAGCACCAGGCCGGCCGCGGCGTAGGAGTCGTGCACGCGCTCCACGTGCAGCAGGAACGCGAGCGAGAGCATCCCGAACGGGAAGCGCGCGGTGAGCTGGGCCGCGATGATGCGACCCACGCCGGGGGTTCTCAGGAGTTCGGTGTAGCTGCCCACCGGACGACACTAGCGGCCCGCGGCGGCCCGCCGGCGTCGTCCGCCGAACCGGCCGCCGGCGGTCCCGGTCAGCCCGCGAGGACCTTCCGGATCCGCTGCAGCGACACGCTCTCGACGGTGCCGAGGCTCTGCGCGAAGAAGCTGATCCGCAGCTCCTCGATCAGCCAGCGCGCGCGCACGAGACGCTCCGGCGCGTGCGGCGGCAGCGGGATCGTGCCGCCCGCGGAGCGGTAGAGCTCCTGCGCCGCCTGCACCTCGTTCAGCCAGACCCGGTCGCGGCCGACGTTCTCGCCGATCTTGCCGAAGCGCTCGGTGATGCCGGCGAGGTAGCGCGGCAGGTGCCGCAGCCGCTCGAGGCCGGTCGCGGAGACGAAGCCCGGGTGCACGAGCCCGGTCAGCTGCTCGCGGGCGTCGGTCAGCGCGGGGAGCAGCGCCATGCTCGTCGAGGCCTTGAGCGCCTTCTCGACCCCGCGCGCCGTGGTGAGGATCGTGGTGACGGTCTTCACGGTCTCGAACATCGAGTCCATCACGCTGCCCGAGACCCGGTCGCGCACCGCGTCGAACTCGGCGCGGAGGAAGAGCATGCCGTCCGGCTTCATCCGCCAGAGGACCGCGTCGACGCAGGCGAGCAGGCAGTCGCCGAACAGCGCCGTCGTGTTCTGGTACGGGCTCTGCGCGAGCACGAGCTTCTCGTTCGCGGTCAGGTACTGCTGCACGTAGGCGACCGGGCTGGGCGTCGCGAGCAGCAGCAGCCGGCGGACGCCGCGCGGGTGCTCGCGCGCCTGGTCCTCCGCTGTCGCGAGCAGGCGGATCGAGACGGAGTCGCCGTCGTCGATCAGTGCCGGGTAGGCGCGGATCGTGTTGCCGCCCTGGCGGGTGTCGGTGACGCGGGGGAGCTCCGCCATGTCCCACGTCTTGATCCCCCGGCGCTCGAGGGCGTCGGGCACGCGCGCCTCGACGACCCGGGCGACCTCGTCGCGGACCCGGCCGCGCAGGCGCTCGGCCAGCGGCGCGAGCTCCTTGCCAGCGGCGACGGTGCGGCCGCGCTCGTCGGCGATCGCGAAGGTGACGCGGAGGTGCGCGGGGATGCGCTCGAGGTCGAAGTCGGAGGCGCCGATCACGACGCCGGCCTCGCGGCGGATCGCGCCGGCGAGGGTCGCGGCGAACGACTCCGTCGGCGGATTGGGCACGTCCTGGGGGAGCGCGGCGGTGAGCTTGCGCGCCCAGTCGTTCGCGGGCACGACGTTCCTGCGCAGGTGCTTGGGCAGTGCCTTGATCATCGCGGTGACGAGCTCGGCGCGGAGCCCCGGCACCAGCCAGTCGAAGCCGAGCGGCGTGACGCGCGGCAGCAGCGCGAGCGGCACGTGCACGGTGACGCCGTCCTCCTCCGTGCCCGGCTCGAACCGGTAGGAGAGCCGGAAGCGCTGGTCGGCCTGGCGCCACTGGGTCGGGAAGGCGGTCTCGTCGATCTGCTCCGCGTCCTCGGGCAGGAGGGTCTCCTGCGTCATGGTCAGCAGGTCGGGCTCGTCGTGCTGCGCGGTGCGCCACCAGGAGTCGAAGGAGCGGACCGAGGTGATGTCGCGGGGGACCCGGCGGTCGTAGAAGTCGAAGACGGCCTCGTCGTCGACGAGCAGGTCGCGGCGGCGGGTGCGCTCCTCGAGGCGCTCGAGCTCGGCGCGCAGGGCCCGGTTCTTCCTGTCGAAGGCGTGCCGCGCGTCCCACTCGCCCTCCACGAGGGCATGGCGGATGAACAGCTCGCGGGCGTACCCGGCGTCGATCCGGGAGAACTGCACCCGGCGCCGGGCGATGATCGGCACGCCGTAGAGCGTGACCTTCTCGTAGGCGACGGCCGCGCCCTGCGCCTTCTCCCAGTGCGGCTCGCTGAACTGCCGCTTCACGAGGTCGCCGGCGATCGCCTCGGCCCAGGCCGGATCGATCGCGGCGTTGGAGCGGGCGAACAGCTTGCTGGTCTCGACCAGCTCCGCGCTCATCAGGGCGTCGGGCTGCTTCTTCGCCAGCGCGCTGCCGGGGAAGATCGAGAACTTCGCGTTGCGGGCACCGACGTACTGGACGCTCTGGCGCTCGCGGTTCTTCGCCGCGCGCTGCGCCTGCTGCGAGGTGGTGTCCTTGATGCCGAGGTGCGAGAGCAGACCGGCGAGCAGGCTCCGGTGGATCCCGTCGGGGTCGACCTTCGGCTCGCCGAGCTCGAGCTTCAGCGGCCGGGCCAGCTGGCGCAGCTGGCGGAAGACGTCCTGCCACTCGCGCACGCGGAGGTAGTTGAGGTACTCGGCCTTGCAGAGCCGGCGGAAGGCGCTGGAGGAGAGCTCGGCCTGCTTCTCCTCCACGTAGTTCCAGAGGTTGAGCAGTGTCAGGAAGTCGCTGGTGGGGTCGACGAAGCGGGCGTGCTGTTGGTCGGCCTGCGCGCGGCGCTCGAGCGGGCGCTCCCGGACGTCCTGGATCGTCAGCCCGGCGACGATCGCCATCACCTCGCGGCTGACGTCGTGCTTGCGCGACTCGATCACCATCCGCCCGAACCGCGGGTCGATCGGCAGCCGCGCGAGATCCCGCCCGATCCTGGTCAGCTGAGGCGCTTTCTCGGCCCCCGTTCCCCGCGAGATGCCACTTGTGACGCGTTTCTGCGGCGTGTCGCCCTCATAAGTGGCATCTCGCGAGGGGGAGTCGGCGGGGGTGGCGGGGGAGCGGAGGGCGCCGAGCTCGGTGAGGAGGTCGAGGCCGTCCTTGATGCCACGGGAGTCGGGCGGGGTGAGGAACGGGAAGCCGGCGATGTCGCCGAGCCCGAGCGAGATCATCTGCAGGATGACGGCGGCGAGGCCGGTCCGCAGGATCTCCGGATCGGTGAACTCGGGGCGGCGCTCGAAGTCCTCCTCCGAGTAGAGCCGGATCGCGATGCCCGCACTGGTGCGGCCGGAGCGGCCGGAGCGCTGGTTCGCCGACGCCTGCGAGATCGCCTCGATCGGCAGGCGCTGCACCTTCGAGCGGGCGCTGTAGCGGGAGATGCGGGCGGTGCCGCCGTCGATCACGTAGCGGATGCCGGGGACGGTGAGGCTGGTCTCGGCGACGTTGGTCGCGAGCACCACCCGGCGCCGGACCCCCGGGGTGCGCCCGCGCTCGAAGACGCGGTGCTGGTCGGCGGCCGACAGTCGGCCGTAGAGGGGGAGGACCTCGGTGCCGGGGAGGTTCCGGCCGCGGATGGCGTCCTCGGCGTCGCGGATCTCGTTCTCGCCGGAGAGGAAGACGAGGACGTCGCCCTGGTCCTCGCGCGCCAGCTCGGCCAGCGCGTCGGCGATGCCGGTCATCAGATCGCGGCTGCCGCTCGTGGCGTCGGGGACGTCGGTGTCGTCCTCCTCCTCGGGCTCCTCGGCGACGAGCGGGCGGTAGCGGATCTCGACGGGGTACGTGCGGCCGGAGACCTCGATGATCGGCGCGGGCTCGCCGGCGGCGTCCCGGAAGTGCTCGGCGAAGCTCTGCGGGTCGATCGTGGCGGAGGTGATGATCAGCTTGAGGTCCGGGCGGCGGGGCAGCAGCCGGTGCAGGTATCCGAGCAGGAAGTCGATGTTGAGGCTGCGCTCGTGCGCCTCGTCGATGATGATCGTGTCGTACCGGCTGAGCATCCGGTCGTGGTTCATCTCGTTGAGCAGGATGCCGTCGGTCATCAGCTTGATCCGGGTCGACGCGCTCGCCTTGTCGGTGAAGCGGACCTGGTAGCCGACGATCCCGCCGACCTCGTCGTCGAGCTCCTCCGCGATGCGCTCGGCGATGGTGCGGGCGGCGATGCGGCGGGGCTGGGTGTGCGCGATGCTCTCGCGGCCGAGCTCGAGGCAGATCTTGGGCAGCTGCGTCGTCTTGCCGGAGCCGGTGGCGCCGGCGACGATCACGACCTGGTGGTCGCGGATGGCGGCGGCGATGTCGTCCCTGCGCGCCGAGACGGGGAGTTCGGGAGGATACCGGATGCTGAGGACGTCTGACATGAGCCCTCCATCCTACGGCGCCGTGACATGATGCCCAGGTCTCCCGGCGGAATCCCGCGGGCGGCCACCCGCGCCGAGCGGGCCGAGCAGAGAGCCGAGTGTGAACACGCAGTCCCTCCTCGTGATCCTCAACATCGTCCTGCTGATCCTCGCGATCCGGGGCGTGCTGGCGAACGGGCGGCTGTCGAAGGTCGCGAAGGTCGGCTGGGTGGCGCTGATCGTGATCCTCCCGTTCGCGGGGAGCATCGCGTACCTGGTCTTCGGCCGGCGGGCGAGCGGCGGCGGGACCTCGCCGGGGCCGCAGCGGCCGACGGGGTGGTTCTTCGAGCGCTGAGGCGTCCTTCGGCGTCTGACGTGCTGGCGGGTGGGGTGGACGCGGTACCTCGTCGCGGCTCCTTCCCGCGCGCCTGCGGCGCGCCCGCCAGACCCGAGCCAGGAGCCGCGACGAGGCACCGCGTCCACCCCGCCGGAAGCGAGGGTGGGCGCCGAGGGAGGCGTCCATCCCTTCGGGAGGAGACAGCGCCGAGGGGTGGCGTCCATCCCTTCGGGATGAGACTCGACGTCGTCAGCTCCGACGCTGGTGCGTCCCTCGGAAGGAGATGCCCGCACCTCATGCTGGTCGAGTAGCCCCGGAGGGGCGTATCGAGACCCGCCGTCGTCAGCAGGGCGGGTCTGCAGACTCGTGTTCGGGCGCCGGTGGATCTCGATACGCCCGCTGCGCGGGCTACTCGATCGACATGAAGTCAGCAGATCATGCTGGTCGAGTCGTCACGCGGGGGCGCATCGCAGTCATGCCGGTCGAGTGGTCCCGCAGGGGCGTGTCGCAGTCATGCTGGTCGAGTAGCCCCGGAGGGGCGTATCGAGACCCGCCGTCGTCAGCAGGGCGGGTCTGCAGACCCGGCCTCCTGGCGGTGGTGGATCTCGATACGCCCGCTGCGCGGGCTACTCGATCAGCATGGGCAACTCCGCGCGGAGCGTGGGCCTCATCTTGAACAGCTGTTCGCGCGGAGCGTGGGAGCGGCTGTCAACGCCCCGGACGGCGGCGGGCGGCGCGTCTAGCGTGGAGGGCATGGCCGAACGACTTCGCAGCAGTGTCAGTCCGTACCTCCGCTCGCACGCCGACAATCCGGTGGACTGGTGGCCGTGGGGGGAGGAGGCGTTCGCGGAGGCGGTGCGCCGGGACGTGCCGGTGCTGGTGTCGATCGGGTACGCGACCTGCCACTGGTGCCATGTGATGGCGCGGGAGTCGTTCTCGGACCCGGTGCTCGCGGCGCGGTTGAACGACGGGTTCGTGGCGGTCAAGGTGGACCGCGAGGAGCATCCGGACGTCGATACCGCCTATCTGACGGCGGCGAGTGCGTTCACGCGGAATCTGGGCTGGCCGCTGACCGTGTTCACGACTCCGGCGGGGGAGACGTTCTACGCGGGGACGTACTTCCCGCCGCGGGCCGTCGGCGGGGTGCCGGCGTTCTCGGACGTGCTCGACGCGGTGTCGGAGGCGTGGCGGCTGCGGCGCGACGAGGTGCAGGCGACGGCGGGGTCGCTCAGCACCGCGCTGCGGGAGGCGACCGCGGTGGTGCCGACCAACGGCGCACTCCCGGACGATGCGGCCCTCGCGGCGGCCGTCGAGGCGCTCGCCGCGGAGGAGGACCGGGTGCACGGCGGTTTCGGCGGGGCGCCGAAGTTCCCGGTGGCGCCGGTGCTCGGCTTCCTGGCGTCGCGGGACGACGGCGCAGGGCTGGCCGAGCGGACGCTGCTGACACTGGCGGGCTCGCCGCTGCGGGATCGCGACGGCGGCTTCTTCCGCTACGCCACTCGCCAGGACTGGAGCGATCCGCACTACGAGCGGATGCTCTACGACAACGCCCAGCTGCTCGACGTCGCGGCGGTGCTGCTCGGGCGCGACGGCACCGATCGGGAGGCGCTCGCCGGGGTGGCGGAGGGCGTCGCGTCGTTCCTGCTCGCGACGCTGCGGCGGCCGAGCGGCGGCTTCGCCAGCGCGCAGGACTCCGAGAGCGTCATCGACGGGCAGCGCTCGGAGGGCGGCTACTACCTGGCCGAGGACCGCACGGATCTGACCCCGCCCGCGCTCGATGAGAAGGTCGTCACGGGCTGGAACGGGCTGGCGATCGGAGCGCTCGCGCGGGCCGGGCGGGTGCTGGGCCGGGAGGACTGGATCGCTGCCGCGCGCGACGCCGCCGATCTCCTCCTGGAGCGGCACCTCGTCGACGGGCGCGTCGGCGTCCGCGCCTCGCTCGGCGACTCCGTCTTCGCCGCGCGCCCGGCGCTGGAGGACCTCGGCATGCTCGCCGGCGGACTGCTGCAGCTGGCGCTCGCCGAGGGGGCGCCGCGCTACGCGGTCGTCGCCCGGACGCTGATCGACGGGGCGCTGGACGCGGCCCCGTCCTGGCCGCCCTTCGCGCTGCCCGGCGGCGGGGACCCGGCGCTCACCGCGCGCGGGCTGCTGCTGGCGGCGGATCCGTCCGAGGGCGCCTACCCCTCGGGCCTCTCGGCGGCGGCCGACGCGGCCCATGTGCTGTACCTCCTGACGGGGGAGCGGCGCTACCGGGACGCGGCGGAGGCCGTGGTCGCGGGCATCGCACCGGGCGCGCTCGGGCAGCCGATGGGGTTCGGCGGCGTGCTCGCGCTCGCCGGGCGCCTCGCGCGGCCGGTCACGCAGCTCGTCGTCGTCGTCCCGGACGACGGCGCACGGGCACCGCTGCAGCGCGGCGCCCGGGAGACCGGGCTGGGCGTGCTCGCGGTGGTGAGGGGCGACGCGGCGGCGGAGTGGGCCCGCGCGGGCTTCGAGCTCTTCGAGGGCCGGACGTCGCGCGACGGCCTGCCGACGGCCTACTCCTGCGAGGCGTTCGTCTGCGCGCTGCCGACGACGGAGCTGCCGGAGGAGCTGCTCACGCAGCCGTGACGACGAGCGGGGCGTCGGGGTCGGCGGCCCACTCGTTCAGCGAGCCGTCGTAGACGACCGCGGTGTCGACGCCGAGGACGGCGAGCGCGAGCGCGTCGGCCGTCGCGGCGATCCCGCCCGCGCAGTAGAGGACGATCCGCTCGGCCTGGAGCGTCTCGCCGAAGAGCGCCCGCAGCCGCTCCGGCGGGAGGAGCGTGTTGTCCTCGCGGTCGACCAGCCGCACGGCCGGAACGCTGACCGAGCCGGGGAGATGGCCGAGGCGCGGCCGGCGCCCCTGCTCGCCGGTGAACTCTCTCGGCGGCACGGCGCAGACCAGGGCGCCCGGCTCCTCGCCGCGGACGACGCGCTCGACGCCGGCCTTGTCGATCCAGAGCGGGCGCTCGGGGCGCACGATGATGCCCGCGGCCGCCCGCGGCTCGACGTGACCGGTCTCGATCGGGCGCTCCTCCCGCCGCCAGGCGCTGAGTCCGCCGTCGAGCACCGCGACCGCGTCGTGCCCGGCGGCGCGCAGGAGCCACCACAGGCGCGACGCCCACTGGCCCACCGCGGAGTCGTAGACGACGACCACCGAGTCGTCGTCGATGCCGAGGGCGGCCGTCGCCGCGGCGAAGCGCTCGGGGTCGAGCCGGGTGAAGGGGAGGGCCGCCTCGGGATCCGAGAGCTGCGCGAGCAGGTCGCCGAACACCGCACCGGGCACGTGGCCCTCGAGGAGGTACTGCTCGTCGCCGCCGAGGTAGCCGGGCCGGCCGTCGAAGCCGGTCACCAGCAGGACGCTCGCGTCGACCACGACGAGGTGCTCGCGGCCGAGCTGGTCGGCCAGCCACTGGGTCGAGACGATCGGCCGGGCGAGGTAGGGGGCTGCAGGGCTGCTCACCCGCACCACGCTAGGCGCGACCCCCGACGCTCCGCAGGCCGGTGCGTCATCGTGGTTCATCCGGCGTCACAGTCCGCTCGGCGCGGCCGTCCCTCCTGCGGTACCGACCGCCGCGCTCAGCACTCGATGACGTTGACCGCGAGGCCGCCCTCGCTGGTCTCCTTGTACTTCGAGGACATGTCGATGCCGGTCTGCCGCATCGTCTCGATCACGGTGTCGAGCGAGACCCGGTGCGTCCCGTCGCCGTGCAGCGCCAGCCGCGCCGCGCTGACCGCGGTCGAGGCCGCGATCGCGTTGCGCTCGATGCACGGGATCTGCACCAGCCCGCCGACCGGGTCGCAGGTGAGCCCGAGGTGGTGCTCCATCGCGATTTCGGCCGCGTTCTCCACCTGCCGCGGGGTCCCGCCGAGCACCGCGCACAGCGCGCCCGCCGCCATCGCGCACGCCGAGCCGACCTCGCCCTGGCAGCCGGCCTCGGCGCCCGAGATCGACGCGTTGGTCTTGCAGAGCGAGCCGATCGCCGTCGCGGTGAGCAGGAACCGCCGGATGCCCGCGCGGTCAGCCCCGGGCACGAAGCGGAGGTAGTGGTGCGCGACGGCCGGGATGATGCCCGCCGCCCCGTTCGTCGGCGCGGTGACGACGCGCCCGCCGGCCGCGTTCTCCTCGTTGACCGCGAGGGCGAACGCGTGCAGCCACTCCACCGAGGTCGCCCGCGCGCGGTCCAGCGGGTCGTCCTCGAAGGCCTCGAGCCTGCCGCGCAGGACGGAGGCGCGGCGCTGCACGCCCAGGCCGCCGGGCAGGACGCCCTCGGTCGCCAGGCCGTGCTCGACGCAGGCGGCCATCGCGTCCCAGATCGCGTCCAGCCGGGCGTCGACGTCGAGGCCGGGGTGCAGTGCCCGCTCGTTCGCGGCGGCGATCTCGTCGATGCTCGAGCGGGTCCGGTCGCAGGTCGCGAGCAGATCGAGCGCGGAGACGAAGGGGTAGGGGTGCGGAGCGAGCGAGGCCAGCTCGGCGCGCTCGCCGGCCCGGCGGATGAAGCCGCCGCCGATCGAGTAGTAGGTCTCCTCCCACTCGGGCAGCGCCGCGTCGCCGAGCCAGACGCTGAACGTCAGGGCGTTGGGGTGCTCGGGGAGCCGGGTGCGCGGCTCGAAGGCGATGTCGTCGCGCGTCATCGGCAGGCGTGCCTCACCCGCGAGGACGATCGCGCCGTCCTCGTCGAGACGCCGCCACGCTCCGCGGACCTCCTCCGGGTCGCAGGTCTCCGGGTGCAGCCCGGACAGCCCGGCGACGATCGCGTCCGGCGTCCCGTGGCCGATGCCCGTGGAGCCGAGCGAGCCGTAGAGCGTGCAGACCACGCGGCTCACCCGGTCGAGCAGCCCGGCGTCGCGCAGCCGCTCGGCGAGGGCCAGGGCCGCCCGCATCGGTCCGACCGTGTGCGAGCTGGAGGGGCCGATCCCCACGCTGAACAGGTCGAAGGCGGAGACGTATGCACTCATCTCCCGAGACTACGCCTCGCGCACAGAAGGGGGCGGGCGCCCGATCGAGCGCCCGCCCCTGTCGTTCCGAGTACCGGGACCGAGGTCCCGAGCGTCAGAACTCGCAGTGCACGTGGTCCGAGTGGCCCGCATCGCCGGGGCCGAGCGTGAGCGTCGCGCCCATCTCGGCGCAGGCGTTCTGGATCGCCTGGTGGTCGGCGCCCTCGTAGACCCGCACGCCGTCGATCAGGTCGATGTCGACCGCGTCGCCGGTGTAGTGGCCGGAGCCGGTGGAGTGGTCCTCACCCGCGATGGAGGTGACCCGCAGGGTGTGGCCGTACTGCGTGTTCAGCTTCAGCAGCGCGTCGAGCATGGCCGGGTTCAGCGCGACCGAGGTCACACCGGCGTCGCCCTCGGGGCTCGTCTTCGCCGGCTGGCCGGCGGCCGTGTCGCGGATGTTGGCGAGCGAGGTGGAGGCGGCGTCCGAGCCCAGCTCGTAGAGCTCGATCCCCGGGTTGTCGAGGATCGCCTGCGCGGTCGCAGCGGCGTCGCCCGACGGGGGAGGCGTGGTGCCGCCGCCCGTCCCGGCGACCAGGGCCTTCCAGGTGGCCGGTCCGACGATGCCGTCGGCGGTCAGTCCCGCAGCGCCCTGGAAGCTCTGCACCGCGGCGGTCGTCGCCGCGCCGAACGCGCCGTCGACCGCGACGGACGCGCCGTTCGCGTTCAGCTGCGTCTGGACCGCACTGACCGCGTCACCGGAGGCGCCGCTCTGCACGGTCACCGTCAGCGCGCCCCAGGTGGCCGCGCCGATCACGCCGTCGGCCGCGAGGCCCGCGCCGGACTGGAAGGAGGTGACCGCCGACTGCGTGCCGGCGCCGAACGCGCCGTCGACCGCGAGCGACTGGCCGGAGGAGCGGAGCAGGTACTGCGCGGTGGTCACGTCCTCGCCGGTCGAGCCGGAGGAGAGGACGGGCCAGTCGGCCGCCTGGGCGCTGGTCGCGGTCCCGACGCTGACGCCGAGGGCGAGCAGCAGGGCGGTGACGACCGCGAGGACGCGGGCGCCGATGCTCCGCCGGTGCCGGGCCTCGGGGGCCGCCGTGCTGGTGGTCGTGCTGATCTCCGTCGTGCTGATCTCCGTGGTGCTCATGATCCTCATCCCTCGCTCTCGACGGCCTCGCGCGCCAGGGTCTCCCACTGCGCGTAGGCGTCCGGGTAGGCGGAGACCTGCACGGCCTGCGCCGCCTCGGTCACCGACATCGACTCCCAGCCGGCGATGTCCGTCAGGCCGGTGTTGGTGGTGGGGCTGTTCGCCGCCCCGTAGAAGGCCCTCGAGGCGTAGACCGGGTCGACGAGGTCGGCCGGGTCGCCCCAGCCCGCCGACGGGCGCTGCTGGAAGAGGCCGACCGAGTCGCGGTCGCCGCCGGAGAGGTTCCGCAGTCGCGACTCCTGCATCGCCGTGGCGATGGCGACGACCCAGCCGTACTCGGGGACGCCCGCCGTCTTGCCCTCCGCGATGATCGTGCGGACGTTCGCGAGCTGCTCCTCGCTGAGGGTCGCGAAGGTCTCGCCCGGCTGGCCCGGGTCGGGCGTGGTGCCCGAGCCGGCGCCGACGAGCGACTGCCAGGTCTGCGGACCGACGACGCCGTCGACCGTGAGCCCGGCCGCCGACTGGACGCTCTTCACGGCGGCGAGGGTCGCGGCGCCGAACGCGCCGTCGACCGTGAGGCTCGCGCCGACCTTGTTCAGCTGCACCTGGAGCGCGCTGACCGCCTCGCCGGAGTCGCCGGAGGACACCGTCGTGATCAGGGCGGCCCAGGTCTGCGCGCCGACGATGCCGTCGGCGGAGAGGCCGCGCGCGCTCTGGAAGGAGGTCACCGCGGCGGCGGTGGCGGGGCCGAAGACGCCGTCGGCGTCCACGGAGGCGCCGGCGGCGTTCAGCAGGTGCTGCACGGTCCGGGCGTTGGCGCTGTTCTCGCCCTCGGCGACGACGGGCCAGGCGGCGGCCGACGCGGCAGCGGCGCTGACCGGCGCCTCGGCCGCGAAGACGGCCGGGGCCGTGGCGACCGACCCGAAGGCGAGGGCGCCGCAGGCGATCCCTGCGATCAGGAGGCGCCTCGGGCGCTGGGCGAGTGGAGTGGGACGGGTGGTTCTCATCGTTTCGTACACCTCTTCGTGGCCGCCATGCGGCCGGATTCGTTGTCACGATCGGCGGAGTTCGCTTCTCCCTTGCCCGTCCTGCCTACTCCTGTCGCTGTCACGGATCCGGGGACACGGAGGGGTCGCCCAGAGAGCGCCCACGCGATGCGGAGGAGACTCCGCCGGGAGGGGGAGGTGCTCAGCGGACGGCAGGAGGATCCTTCGCCGGTGGGCTCCGACGACCCGCGCCGCGCGACACGCCCGGGTTGCACGGCTCCAGCGGCACTGCTAGCTTCGGCGGGCGCGCCACCGGAGTGCGCACCCCCGACGCCAGGAAGGAGCAGCCCGTGACCGCGTCTCGATGGACCCGCGACGAGCTGCTCGTCGCCGATCGCCCCCGCGCCCTCGTCGGCGCGGTCGAGCTCGAACGCTCGAAGCGCGATCTCGCGAACCTCCAGCCCGGCGTCGTCCGGCACCCCTAGGCATCCGCCGCGGGCTCCCGGACGACGTCGTCTCGGGGCCCTCGTGCGTCGGCACTCCTCTGCAGGGGAGGGGCCTCGCGGTCGGCTCGCGGCATCCCGCCGCCCCGAGCGCGTCCCACCCCGATCCCGGCGACCGCCGGGCCTTCACGAGAGGAAGGACCATGCAGAGAATCACGGAGCGGCTCGTCTCCTGGGCGAGCATCCTGGACGACAACGCGCGGCAGCAGGCGCTCACCGCGTCCGAGATGCCGTTCATCCACCCCCACCTGGCGCTGATGCCCGACGCCCACCTCGGACTCGGCGCGACGGTCGGCTCGGTCATCCCGACCCTCGGCGCGCTCATCCCGGCGGCCGTGGGCGTCGACATCGGCTGCGGCATGATCGCCGTCCGCACGCAGTTCTCCCGGAGCGACCTCGCCGGCCGCGACCTGGGCGAGCTGCGGCGGCAGATCGAGCGGGCGGTGCCGCTGTCGGCGGGCGCGGCGAACCGCAAGGTCGTCGCGACCGCCGAGCCGCGGGTGGTCGAGCTGGAGGCGCTCGCCGTCGAGGCGGGCTTCGACCCGGCGCGCTCGGCGAAGCACTGGCGGCTGCAGGTCGGCTCGCTCGGCAGCGGCAACCACTTCATCGAGGTGAGCGTCGACGAGACGGACGCGGTCTGGCTGTTCCTGCACTCCGGCTCGCGGGGCGTGGGCAACCGGATCGCGACGGCGCACATCCGGGTCGCCCGCGAGTACTGCGAGCGGCACTGGATCTCGCTGCCGCACCCCGACCTCGCCTACCTGGTCGAGGGGACGGAGCAGTTCGACCGCTACGTCGCCGAGCTGCGCTGGGCGCAGCGGTTCGCGCTGCTCAACCGCGAGGAGATGATGGACCGGGTGATCCGCCGGCTCGCCGAGTGGAGCGGCGTCGCGGTCCAGGAGCGGGAGCGGATCAACTGCCACCACAACTTCACCGAGAAGGAGCGCCACTTCGGCCGCGACGTCTGGGTGAGCCGGAAGGGCGCGATCCAGGCCGACGCCGGACGGCCGGGGCTCATCCCCGGCTCGATGGGGACCGCCTCGTACGTGGTGGTCGGGCGCGGTGACGCGATGTCGTTGAACTCGTCGCCGCACGGCGCCGGTCGCGAGTACTCGCGGTCGGCGGCGCGGAAGGCCTTCAGCCGCGAGCAGCTGCGGGAGGCGATGGCCGGCATCGAGTACCGCGACACCGACGCCTTCCTCGACGAGATCCCGGCGGCCTACAAGCCGATCGACCGGGTGATGGCCGACGCGGCCGACCTCGTCGAGATCCGGCACACCCTCCGCCAGCTCGTCAACGTGAAGGGCGACTGACCCCCTCCGCGAGATGCCACTTGTGCACGCGACACGCCGTGGAAGGCGCGCACAAGTGGCATCTCGCTGCGGAGGAGGGCGGTGTCAGCGCAGGGTCTTGCGGGAGGTGATCTGGCCGGTGTCGAAGCCGAGGAGGTGCAGGCCGCCGTGGAAGCGGGCGTGCTCGACCTTGAGGCAGCGGTCCATCACCACGGTGAGGCCCTTCGACTCGCCGTACTCGGCGGCCTCCTGATTCCAGATGCCGAGCTGCACCCAGACCGTCGGCGCGCCGATGGCGACGACGTCGTCGATGACCGAGGGGATGTCGCTCGCCTTGCGGAAGACGTCGACGATGTCCGGCACGACGGGCAGGTCGGCGAGGCTCTTGTAGACCGGCTGCCCCAGGATCTCCTTCGCGTTGGGGTTCACGAAGTACAGCTCGTAGTCGCTCGACTGCTGCAGGTAGGTCGACACGAAGTAGGAGGAGCGCGCCGGGTTCGGCGAGGCGCCGACGATCGCGACGGTCTTCGCGCGGCGGAGGATGTCCAGTCGCTTCTTCGCGTCCGGCCCGACCCAGGTGCGCTGCGACTTCAGCAGCTTCGCCAGTGGCGAGTTCGTCGGCACGGAGCAGCTGAGCCCGTTGGACAGGTGCGCGACGACGGTGTCGTCGGCCTCGGTGGTCGCGGCGGTGTCGGCAGCGGTGGCGGTGTCGGTGGCGGTGTCGCTCATGGTCAGACCTCCACGGTCGGGGAGTCGATGGTCACCGAGACGTCGTCGGGGAGCTCGGTCGGTGCGTCCGGCGTGCCGTGCTCCTCGACCGCGCGGGTGAGCGCCTGGTCGAGGTCGTAGATGATGTCGTCCGCGTCCTCGATGCCGACCGAGAGCCGGACGAGGCCCGGCAGCACCCCGGCGTGCAGCAGCTGCTGCTCGGTGAGCTGCGCGTGCGTCGTCGAGGCGGGGTGGATCACCAGGGTCTTCGCGTCGCCGATGTTGGCGAGGTGGCTGGCGAGGTCGACCGACTCGATGAACGTCTGGCCGACGGCGCGGCCGCCCTTGACGACGAAGCTGAACACCGAGCCCGGGCCCTTGGGCAGGTACTTCTGCGCGCGCTCGTGGTGCGGGTGCGCGGGAAGGCCGGCCCAGTAGACCTCCTCGATCCGCGGGTCGGCGTCGAGCCACTCCGCGACGCGGCGGGCGTTGTCGACGTGCGCCTGGATCCGGTAGGGCAGCGTCTCGACGCCCTGCGCGAGCAGGAAGGCCGAGTGCGGGGCGAGGACCGGGCCGATGTCGCGCAGCTGCTCGGCGCGCAGGCGGGTGAGGAAGCCGTACTCGCCGAAGTTGCCGTCCCAGGAGAGACCGCCGTAGGACGCGACCGCGTCGTGCAGCAGCGGGAACTTCTCCTGCGAGTAGTGGAAGCGGCCCGACTCGACGACGACGCCGCCGAGCGTGGTGCCGTGCCCGCCGAGGAACTTGGTGGCCGAGTGGATGACGATGTCGGCGCCCCACTCGATCGGGCGGACGAGGTACGGCGTGGCGACGGTCGAGTCGATGATCAGCGGGATGCCGGCGGCGTGCGCGACGGCGGCCAGGCCCTCGATGTCGGCGATCTCGCCGGAGGGGTTCGCGATCGTCTCGGCGTAGAGCACCTTGGTCTTGTCGGTGATCGCGGCGGCGTAGTCCGCCGGGTCGCTCGACTGCACGAAGGTGGTCTCGACGCCGAAGCGCCGCAGCGTGACGTCGAGCTGGGTGATCGAGCCGCCGTAGAGGTTGGCGGAGGAGACGACGTGGTCGCCCGCGCCGACCAGCGCCGCGAAGGTGATGAACTGCGCCGACAGGCCGGAGGCGGTCGCGACGGCGCCGAGGCCGCCCTCGAGGCTCGCGACCCGCTCCTCGAACGAGGCGACGGTGGGGTTGGAGAGCCGGGAGTAGATGTTCCCGTACTTCTGCAGCGCGAACCGGGCCGCCGCATCGGAGGTGTCGTCGAAGACGAACGCGCTCGTCTGGTAGATCGGCAGCGCTCGCGCGCCCGTCACCGGGTCGGGGATGTTGCCGGCGTGGATTGCCCGCGTCTTGAAGCCGTACTCGCGATCTGCCATGCGATCGACGCTAGCGGGCGCCGCCGACACCGGGCCGCCGGAGCGACGCATCCCGTAACAGTCCCAGGCTCTGAGCACTCGAAGCGTCGCGCCTCGACGAGCGTCAGAGCGTCGCGTGCACCGCCGCCAGCGACATCACGGCGATCGCGAACCACGAGGCGAGCGCGACGACCAGCGCCCGCCAACCCGTGGTGAGCAGCGACCGCAGCCGCACCCCGCTCCCGAGCGCGAAGAGCGCCGCCGCCAGCAGCCAGGTCTGCGCCGTGTCCGCCGCGACCAGCACGCCCTCCGGCAGCGGCAGCAGCGTCCGCAGCAGCACCGCCGCGAGGAAGCCGACCACGAACAGCGGCACGATCGCGGGTCGCGGCCCGCCCTCGTCTCCGCCGCGCCGCGTCACGGCAGCGGCCACCGCCACCATCGGCGCGAGCATCACCACGCGGGTCAGCTTCACCACAACCGCGATCGCGAGGGCCGACGCCCCCGCGACCTGCGCCGTCGCCACCACCTGTCCGACGTCGTGCACCGACGCGCCGACCCAGTGCCCGAACTGCACGTCCGTGAGGCCGAGCGGATAGCGCAGTGCCGGCAGCACCGCGATCGCGAGGGTGCCGCAGAGGGTGACCAGCGCGACCGGCACCGCCTGCTCCTCCTCCTTCGCCCGGGTGGCTCCCGCCATCGCACCGATCGCCGAGGCCCCGCAGATCGAGAAGCCGGCGGCGAGCAGCAGCGGCTCGCGGCCGGGCAGGCGCAGGGCGCGCCCGAGGCCGTAGGTCAGCCCGAAGGTCGCGAGCACGATCGCGACGACGATCAGGATCGCGCCCCAGCCGAGCGCGGCGATGTCGACGAGCGAGAGCTTGAGCCCGAGCAGGACGATGCCGGTGCGCATCAGCGTGCGCGAGGAGAACTTGAGTCCCGGTGCCAGCCGGCCGCTCAGCAAGGGACGGGCGGCCGGCAGCTGGGCGACCAGGATCCCGAGCGCCACGGCGGCCGTCAGCATCGGCACGGCGGGGATCGCCAGGTGCACCGCGAAGGCCAGGACCGCGGCGGCCGCGCAGGCCGCGAGTCCGGGCCCGATCCGGGCGATCAGACCCATGAGGGCAGCCACATGTGCGCCTGCCAGAACGAGAAGGACGTCTGCTGCCCGGTCCAGAGCGGGTAGAAGTAGGCGGTCAGGGCCGCCGCGAGCACCACGAAGATCAGCACGATCACGATGCCGCGCGTGCGTCTGCCGCGCTCGTCACCGCGCTTCCCGATCACCACCCCGGCCGTCAGGGCCAGCGCCAGCATCATGTAGGGCTCGAAGACCACGCAGTAGAACTGGAAGACGGTGCGATCCAGGTACAGCATCCAGGGCAGGTACCCGGCGACGATGCCCATCAGCACGAAGCCGGCGCGCCACTCCCGGTAGCGGGCGAGCCGGTAGAGCAGGTAGACCAGCCCGAGCACGCCGGCGTACCAGATCAGCGGGTTCGCGACCGAGGTGATCGCCTCGTCGCAGCGCACCGCCGCGCAGCCGTCGACCCCGGTCGCCTGGTCGACGAAGTACATGCTCGTCGGCCGCAGCATCAGCAGCCAGGTCAGCGGGTTCGCCTCGTAGGGGTGCGTGGCGCGCAGATTGATCGAGTAGTCGTACATCTGCACGTGGTAGTGCCAGAGGCTCTGCGCCCAGTCCGGCACCCAGGCGAGCGCGCCGGTCCAGGCGTTGCCCGGGGCCTCCGTCGCCCACTGCCGCGCCCAGCCGCCCGAGGTGCGCAGCCAGCCGAGCCAGGTGCCGAGGTAGGCGATCAGCGCGATCGGCACGACCAGGAGGAAGGTGACCGGCCCCTGCTTGAGGATCGCGCCGCTGACCCAGAACGGCACGCCCGCGCGCCGGCGCAGCAGCGCGTCGACGACGACCGCGTAGACGCCGTAGGCGGCGAGGAAGTAGATGCCCGTCCACTTCACGCCCGCCGCGAGGCCGAAGATCAGACCGGCGGCCAGCAGCCAGGGCCGCCACCAGAGCACCGGTCCCCAGCTCGGCAGATCGCCCGCGGCGACCTTCACGGCCATCCGCTCCTCGGCCCAGCGCCGGTCGAGCAGGATCGCGGCGACACCGCAGAGGGCGACGAACATCAGGATGCCGTCGAGCAGCGACACCCGCGACATCACGATCGCGTGGCCGTCGATCGCGAGCAGCAGGCCGGCGAGCGAGGCGAGGAAGGTGGAGCGGAAGAGCAGCTTCCCGATCACGATCACGAGGGCGACCGCGAGGATGCCGACGATCGCGGTGGCGAGACGCCAGCCGACGCTGTCGTCCGCGCCGAGCAGGCCCATCCCGAGCCCGATGATCCACTTGCCCAGCGGCGGGTGCACCACGAAGGACGGCGCTCCGGTGAAGACGTCGACGGCGCCGGTGGCGAAGCCCGGGTCGGGGTTCTCGGGCCAGGCGCCCTCGAAGCCGAGGTTCCAGAGGGTCCAGGCGTCCTTGACGTAGAAGGTCTCGTCGAAGACCAGCGAGCGCGGGTGCCCGAGGTTCCAGAGGCGGAGCACGGCGGCGACAACGACGACGAGGATCGGCAGCCCGAGCTCCCAGAGCCGGCGGCGCGCGGTGGTCGCGACGAGGCGGTCGTGCACGTCGTCGAACCAGGAGCCGCGGGGCAGGTCCGGCGCGCTCTCGCGCACGCGCGCCGGCGGGGCGCTCTCGGCGGTGCTCGCGGCAGTGCCGCGGGCGGTGCTCTCGGCGGTGCTCCCGTCCGCGGGCCCGACCGGCACGGCGCGCGAGGCCCCCGCGGAGTCGAGGAGCAGGTCGTCGAAGTCGCGCTGCGGTCGGTCCGTCACCCGGCCATGCTAACGGCGTGCGGATCGGCCGCCGGGCCGGGTTCGGCCGTCGTCGCGCGCCGACTGGGAGGATGGTCGGATGATCATCCTGGCCGGCACGCCCATCGGCAATCTCGGCGACGCGACGCGGAGGCTCGTCGAGGCTCTCGAGAGCACCCGGCACATCGCCGCCGAGGACACCCGCGTCACCATCCAGCTGCTCCGCGCCCTCGGGATCGAGAACCGCCCGCAGCTCTACGCCCTGCACGACCACAACGAGCGCGAGCGCTCCGCCGAGCTGGTCGAGCTCGCCCGCGAGGAGGACCTCCTCGTCCTCAGCGACGCCGGCATGCCGACCGTCTCGGACCCGGGCTACCACCTCGTCGAGACCGCCGTCGCCGCCGGCGTCCGCGTGACCGCTCTGCCCGGCCCGTCGGCCGTGCTGATGGCGCTCGCCGTCTCCGGCCTGCCGACCGACCGCTTCAGCTTCGAGGGCTTCCTGCCGCGCAAGCACGGCGAGCGGGTCACGCTGTTCCGCTCGCTCGTCGACGAGCGCCGGACGATGGTCTTCTTCGAGTCGCCGCACCGCATCGGCGACTCCCTCGCCGATCTCGTCGAGGCGATGGGCCCCGAGCGGCGGGTCGTGGTCTGCCGCGAACTGACCAAGATGTTCGAGGAGGTTCGCCGCGGCACCGCGGCCGAGCTCGCCGAGTGGGCGGCCGACGGCCTCCGCGGCGAGATCTGCCTGGTCGTCGAGGGCGCCCCCGAACGCGAGGCGTCCCTCGAGGACGGGCTCGCCGACGTGCTCGAGCGGGTCGCGGCGGGCGCGCGGCTCAAGGAGGCGTCGGCCGAGGTCGCGGAGATCACCGGCCTGTCCAAGCGCGCGCTCTACGAGGCGGCCCTCGCCTCCCGCCGGGGCTGAGCGCCGAGCGCGAGCCGGCGTCGGCACCGCTCCGTCACACAGCGGGAGGCCCCGGCGGCGAACCATAGGATGGTCGCCATGTCCGACGGCGCCTCCTTCTATCTCACGACCCCGATCTTCTACGTGAACGACGTCCCCCACATCGGGCACGCGTACACCGAGGTCGCCGCCGACGTCCTCACCCGCTGGCACCGCCAGGCGGGCGACGACACCTGGCTGCTGACCGGGACCGACGAGCACGGCCAGAAGATCCTGCGCACCGCCACCGCGAACGGGACGACCCCGCAGGAGTGGGCCGACCGGCTCGTGCAGAACTCGTGGAAGCCGCTGCTGTCGACGATCGACATCGCCAACGACGACTTCATCCGGACCACGGAGCAGCGCCACGAGGTCAACGTGCAGAAGTTCCTGCAGAAGCTCTACGACGAGGACGCGATCTACACCGGCGAGTACGAGGGCTACTACTGCGTGGGCTGCGAGGAGTACAAGCAGCTCTCCGACCTCGACGAGGGCACCGGCGAGTACGAGGGCCAGTACGTCTGCAAGATCCACTCGAAGCCGGTCGAGCTGCTCAAGGAGAAGAACTACTTCTTCAAGATGAGCGAGTACACCGACCGCCTGCTCGCGCTCTACGAGGAGCGCCCCGACTTCGTGCAGCCCGAGTCGGCGCGCAACGAGGTCGTCAGCTTCGTGCGCCAGGGCCTCGCCGACCTCTCGATCTCGCGCTCGAGCTTCGACTGGGGCGTCAAGGTGCCCTGGGACGACTCGCACGTCGTCTACGTCTGGTTCGACGCGCTGCTCAACTACATCACCGCCGTGGGCTACGGCCAGGACGAGGCGGAGTTCGAGCGTCGCTGGCCGGCGACCCACATCGTCGGCAAGGACATCCTCCGGTTCCACGCGGTGATCTGGCCCGCGATGCTGATGGCCGCCGGGCTCGACGGGCCGAAGCAGGTCTTCGGCCACGGCTGGCTGCTGGTCGGCGGCGAGAAGATGTCGAAGTCGAAGCTGACCGGCATCGCACCGGAGCAGATCACGGACACCTTCGGCTCGGACGCGTTCCGCTACTACTTCATGAGGGCGATCACCTTCGGCCAGGACGGCTCCTTCTCCTGGGAGGACCTCGCGGCGCGGTACCAGGCGGAGCTCGCGAACGGCTTCGGCAACCTCGCCTCGCGGGTCATCGCGATGCTGCACCGCTACTACGACGGCGTCGTGCCCGAGCCCTCGGCGCTGACCGAGGCGGAGGAGCGCGTGCAGGCGACGGTCGCGGAGGCGGCGGCCGCGGCCGACCGCTCGATCGAGACCCTCGCGATCCACGATGCGATCACCGCCGTCTGGACGATCGTCGACGAGCTGAACGGCTACATCACCGAGCAGGAGCCGTGGGCCCTGGCCAAGAGGGACGAGCGCGAGCGCCTCGGCACCGTGCTCTACACGGCGTCGGAGGGGCTGCGCGCCCTGGCGGTGCTGCTCTCGCCGGTCGTGCCCCGCGCGACCACGGCGCTCTGGGAGGCGCTCGGCGTGCAGGACGCGCTCGGCGCCCTCACCGCCCAGCCGCTGCGCGCGGCGGGGGAGTGGGGGCAGCTGCCCGTCGGCACCACCGTCGGCACCCTCGCCCCGCTCTTCCCCCGCATCGAGGTCCCGGAGTCCTGATCCGTCCGCGCCGCTGATCGCGGAGCCCGCTCCGCGGGCGCGCACTTGCCGATCACGGAGCCCGCTTCGCGGGCGCCCTCCAAGATGATCGAGCCCGCTTTGCGGGCGCCGTCATGTTGATCGAGTAGCCCGCTGCGCGGGCGTATCGAGATCCACCGTCTGCAAGCGCGGGGTCTCGATACGCCGCCTGCGGCGGCTACTCGACCAGCATGGTGCTGCGGCTGCGGCTGCGGCCGCCGTCGCCTGCGGCCGCCGTCGCCTGCGGCTGCGTCGCCCCCTCATGCTGATCGAGTAGCCCGCGCCGCGGGCGTATCGAGATCCACCGTCTGCAGGCGCGGGTTCTCCGGATCCACCCTCCGGGGCCCCGCCGCCCCGCCCCGGTAGCCTGGACGCATGACCGACAGCCAGCACGTCCGCGCCCGCGAGAACACGTCCGGCCGCGACCTGACGTACCCGCCGCTGCCCGAGGCGCTCGTCGTCCCCGTCTACGACAACCACACGCACCTCGAGATCAGCGACGGCCTCGAGCCCCTCGACTACCGCGAGCAGCTCGACCGCGCCTCCACGGTCGGCGTCCGCGGCGTCGTGCAGGTCGGCACCGACGTCGAGACCAGCCGCTGGTCGGCCGAGCGCGCCGCCTCCGAGCCGCGCATGCTCGCCGCCGTCGCCATCCACCCCAACGAGGCGCCGGCGCTCGAGGAGCGCGGCGAGCTCGACGACGCCCTCGCCGTCATCGCCGAGCTGGCCACCCAGCCGCGCGTCCGTGCCGTGGGCGAGACCGGTCTCGACTTCTTCCGCACCGGCGAGAGCGGCCGCGCCGCCCAGCTCCGCTCGTTCGAGGAGCACATCCGCATCGCGAAGGAGACCGGCTCCGCGCTGCAGATCCACGACCGCGACGCGCACCGCGAGGTGATGGAGACCCTCCGCCGGGTCGGCGCCCCCGAGCGCACCGTCTTCCACTGCTTCTCCGGCGACGCCGACATGGCGCGGATGTGCGCTGAGGAGGGCTGGTACCTCTCCTTCGCCGGCACCGTCTCGTTCAAGAACGCCGAGTCGCTGCGCGAGGCGCTGGTCGCCACTCCGCGGCACCTGATCCTCGTCGAGACCGACGCGCCCTACCTCACTCCGGAGCCGTTCCGGGGCCGCCCGAACGCGCCCTACCTGATCCCGCACACCCTCCGCTCGATGGCCGCGACGCTGGAGACCGACGTCGGCCACCTGGCCGCCACGATCGCCTCGAACACCGAGCAGGTCTACGGCGAGTGGGGCGGCGAGGTCGGCTCGGAGCCGTCGGAGCCGGTCGGGCAGCTGGCATGACCGGCCGGCACGCGGCGGAGGCGGCGGCCGAGGAGGTCGCCGTCCCGAAGCTGCTCGGACCCGCCGAGATCCGCGATCTCGCCCAGCTGCTCGACGTCACGCCGACCAAGAAGCTCGGCCAGAACTTCGTGCACGACGCCAACACCGTCCGCCGCATCGTCAAGCTCGCCCGCGTGGAGCGGGGCGAGAGCGTCGTCGAGATCGGCCCGGGCCTCGGCTCGCTCACCCTCGGCCTGCTCGAGGCGGGCGCCGGGGTCGTCGCCGTCGAGATCGACGGCCGGCTCGCGGAGCAGCTGCCCCGCACCGTCCAGCTGATGGCGCCCGCCGCCGACCTCACCGTGATCCGCGCCGACGCGATGAAGGTGCTCGAGCTGCCGGGGGAGCCCGTCCGGCTCGTCGCGAACCTCCCGTACAACATCTCGGTGCCGGTGCTGCTGCACTTCCTCGAGCACTTCCCGAGCATCCGCTCCGGCGTGGTGATGGTGCAGTCCGAGGTCGGCCTCCGCCTCGCGGCCGGCCCGGGCTCCAAGATCTACGGCGGCCCGAGCGTCAAGGCGTCCTGGTTCGGCTCGTTCACGACCGGCGGCACCGTGTCCCGGCAGATCTTCTGGCCGGTGCCCAACGTCGACAGCGTCCTCGTCTCGTTCGAGCGCGGCGAGGAGCCGGGCGACGAGACCCTGCGCCGCGCCGTCTTCGCGGTGGTCGACGGGGCGTTCGCGCAGCGGCGGAAGATGCTCCGCCAGTCGCTCGCCGCGCTCTTCGGCGACAGCACGGCCGCGATCGCCGCGCTCGAATCGGCCGGCGTGCCGCAGACGGCCCGCGGCGAGGAGCTCGACGTCGCGGCGTTCACCGCCCTCGGCCGGGCGCTCGACCCGGCGCGGGTGCCGGTCCGCGGGGGTGCGGTGCCGACCGCGACGGGGCCCGAGGACGACGGCGAGAGCGCCGACGAGGATGCCGGCGAGGCCGTCGACGAGAGCGCTCCCGCCGCGGACGAGCGCGGCTCCGCCACCCTGTAGCGTGGTCGCATGGCCCATCGCGCGACGACGTCGAACCGGGTCCACGCGCGAGCGCCAGGCAAGATCAACGTCTACCTGAAGGTCGGTGCCGTCCGCGAGGACGGCTACCACGAGCTCGCGACGGCGTTCCAGTCGCTGTCGCTCTACGAGGACGTCCGCGCGAGCGACGCCCCCGACTTCTCGGTCGAGTTCTCCGGCTCGATCGACACCCGCGGCCTCGCCGTCGACGGGTCGAACCTCGCGATCAAGGCGGCGCGGGCCCTCGCCCGGGCGACCGGCTACCGCGGCGGCGTGCACCTCGAGATCGAGAAGAACGTGCCGATCGCGGGCGGGATGGGCGGCGGCTCGGCCGACGCCGCCGCGACGCTGCTGGCCTGCGACGCGCTCTGGGGCACCGCGTGCACCCGCGAGCAGCTGCTCGGGATCGCCGCCGGGCTCGGCGCCGACGTCCCGTTCTCCTTCACCGGCGGCACCGCGATCGGCGTCGGCCGCGGCGACGAGCTGAGCCCCGCGCTCGCCAAGGGCCGCTTCGAGTGGGTGCTCGTGCTCTCGGAGCAGGGGCTGTCGACCCCCGAGGTCTACCGCGAGCTGGACCGCCACCGCGAGCGGCACCTGCACGACTTCCGGCCGATCTCCGCGACGCCGAGCATCGAGCCGAACGTGCTGCAGGCTCTCCGGGCGGGCGATGCCGCGATGCTCGCCGATGCGATGCACAACGACCTGCAGGCGCCCGCCCTGCACCTGCAGCCCGGCCTCGCGCGGATCCTCGAGCGCGGCGAGGAGAGGGGCGCCCTCGGCGGCCTCGTCTCCGGCTCCGGCCCGACGGTCGCCTTCCTCCTGCCCGACGCCGACGCCGCGCTCGACCTGCAGCTCGAGCTGACGTCCGCCCGCCTGCGCGCCGTCCGCGTCTCCGGCCCGGTCCACGGCGCCCGCCTCCTCTCCACCTGAGGCGTGCCGTCGGGGCATGCTGGTCGAGTAGCCGCGCAGCGGCGTATCGAGACCCACCCTGCTGGACACGGTGGATCTCGATACGCCCTCTGCGAGGGCTACTCGATCAGCATGGGCCGGCGGGCTCGTCTCCACGCGGACGGCGGCCTCAACATGCTGGTCGAGTAGCCGCGCAGCGGCGTATCGAGACCCGCCCTGCTGGACACGGTGGATCTCGAGACGCCCTCTGCGAGGGCTACTCGATCGGCAGGGGTGGGCCGCCGCGCCGTCCGCAGAGAACGCTCGATCTCGTGGCCTAGAGTGCCGATCATGGCCCCCAGACGAGTAGCACTGTTCGCGATCCTCACCGGACTCGTCTCGGCCGCCGTCACCCTCGCCACCGCCGAGCTCGTCGCCGTCTTCACGGGCGCCGGCGGCAGCCCGCTCGTCGCGGTCGGCGGCTTCGTGATCGACATCGTCCCGCCGGGCGTCAAGGACACGGTCATCGCCCTGTTCGGCACCGGCGACAAGCTCGTGCTCCTCGTCTCGCTCGGCATCGCGGTCGCCCTGCTCGCGATCGCCGCCGGGCTGCTCGAGTACCGCAAGACACCGCTCGGCGTCCTGGTCCTCGCCGCCGTCGCGGGCCTCGGCGCGCTCGCGGCCGTCAGCCGGGAGGGCGCCTCCGGCATCGACGCCGCGCCGAGCGTGGTCGGCATGGTCGCCGGCGCGATGGTGCTGCGCGCCTCCTCCGCCCGCTTGCGCGCCTGGGACGAGGAGCCCGCCCAGGGCTCGACCGACCGCCGCTCCTTCCTCCGCCTGGTCGGCATCGCCGGTGCCGCGGCCGTCGTCGCGGGCGTGGGCGCGCGGGTCGTCACCGCCGCCGCCTCCGCCGTCACCGCGGTCCGCGAGGCCGTCGTGCTGCCGACCCCCGCCGCCACCGCCGCGCCGATCCCCGCGACCGGCGTCCTCGACAGCATCGAGGGCATCAGCTCCTACGTCACCTCCAACGACGACTTCTACCGGATCGACACCGCGCTCTCCGTGCCCAGCGTCGACCCGGCCGACTGGTCGCTGAGGATCACCGGGATGGTCGAGGAGGAGATCACCCTCACCTGGGACGAGCTCCTCGCCCTCCCGCTCGAGGAGCATCTCGTCACCCTGTCCTGCGTCTCGAACGAGGTCGGCGGGGACCTGATCGGCACCGCGCTCTGGCTCGGCTACCCGATCCGCGAGCTGCTCGCCCGCGCCCGCCCGACCGCCGGCGCCGACATGGTGCTCTCCCGCAGCATCGACGGCTTCACCGCGTCCAGCCCGCTCGAGGTGCTGACCGACGAGGGCCGCGCCAGCCTGCTCGCCGTCGGCATGAACGGCCAGCCGCTCCCGGTCGAGCACGGCTTCCCGGTGCGGATGGTCGTCCCGGGCCTCTACGGCTACGTCTCGGCGACCAAGTGGGTCACCGAGCTCAAGGTCACCACCTTCGAGGACGACGTCGCCTACTGGTCGACCCGCGGCTGGACCGAGCGGGGCCCGATCAAGGTCGAGTCCCGGATCGACGTCCCCCGCCAGGGCCAGGCCGTTCCGGCCGGCACGGTCGCGGTCGCGGGCGTCGCCTGGGCGCCGCACACCGGCATCTCGAAGGTCGAGGTCCAGATCGACGGCGGCGCCTGGCAGTCCGCGCGCCTGGCCGAGGCCGTCACCGCCGACACCTGGATCCAGTGGGTCTACGAGTGGGACGCGATCACCGGCGACCACGTCGTCCTGGTCCGCGCCACCGACTCCGAGGGCCTGGTGCAGACGCAGGACGAGGCGCCGCCCGCCCCCGACGGCGCGACCGGCTGGCACATGCGCACCGTGACGGTCGCCTGAGCGCACCGCGTCCGCCCGTGGGGATCCGCGGAGGCGGCCCCCGGTAAACTCGGCCCCTATGGCACATCTCCTGGGCGCTGAGTCGCTCCGCCTCGAGTACCCCACGCGGGTCATCTTCGACGACGTCTCCCTCGGCATTGAGGAGGGCGACCGGATCGGCATCGTCGGCCGGAACGGCGACGGCAAGTCCACCCTCCTCCGCCTGCTCGCCCAGCGCATCGAGCCGGACGGCGGCCGGGTCACCCACCGCCGCGGCGTCACGCTCGGCATGCTCGACCAGGCCGACACCGTCGACGAGGAGCTCACCGTCGCCCAGGCCGTGGTCGGCGGGCTCGAGGAGCACGAGTGGGCCGGGGACGCGCGGACTCGCGACGTCATCGCCGGGCTGCTGCGCGACGTCCCCTGGGACGGCGTCGTCGGCGCGCTCTCGGGCGGCCAGCGCCGCCGCGTCGCCCTGGCCAAGCTGCTCGTCGGCGACTGGGACGTCGTCTTCCTCGACGAGCCCACCAACCACCTCGACGTCGAGGGCATCGCCTGGCTCGCCGAGCACCTCAAGCGCCGCTGGGCCGCGACCTCGGGCGGCCTCGCGGTCGTCACCCACGACCGGTGGTTCCTCGACGAGATCTGCACCGCGACCTGGGAGGTGCACGACCGCCTGGTCGAGCCCTTCGAGGGCGGCTACGCGGCGTACATCCTGCAGCGCGTCGAGCGCGACCGGATGGCCTCGACCATGGAGTCGAAGCGGCAGAACCTGATGAAGAAGGAGCTGGCCTGGCTCCGCCGCGGCGCTCCGGCCCGCACCGCCAAGCCAAAGTTCCGCATCGACGCGGCGAACCAGCTGATCGAGAACGAGCCGCCCGTCCGCGACTCCGTCTCGCTGTCGCAGCTCGCCGTCTCGCGGCTCGGCAAGGACGTCGTCGACCTGCTCGACGTCACCGTCCGCTACGGCGAGCGGACCGTGCTCAACCGGATCGAGTGGCGGATCGCTCCGGGCGAGCGCACCGGCGTCCTCGGCGTGAACGGCGCCGGCAAGTCGACCCTGCTCGGCCTCGTGGCCGGCAGCGTGCAGCCGACCAGCGGCAAGGTCAAGCGCGGCACGACCGTCCGAGTCGCGATCCTCGACCAGCAGCTGCGCGAGCTGACCGAGGTGCAGCACCAGCCGGTGCGCGAGATCATCGCCGAGCAGCGCACCAGCTACTCGATCGGCGGCAAGGAGATGACGCCCGGGCAGCTGCTCGAGCGCCTCGGCTTCTCCAGCGCGCAGCTCTCGACGCCGGTGAAGGACCTCTCCGGTGGCCAGCGCCGTCGGCTGCAGCTGCTGCTGATCCTGCTCAGCGAGCCGAACGTGCTGATCCTCGACGAGCCCACCAACGACCTCGACACCGACATGCTCGCCGCGATCGAGGACCTCCTCGACTCCTGGCCCGGCACGCTGCTCGTCGTCTCGCACGACCGCTACCTGCTCGAGCGGGTCACCGACCAGCAGTACGCCGTGATGGACGGCGCGTTCCGCCACCTGCCCGGTGGTGTGGAGCAGTACCTCGACCTGCGCCGCGCGCTGGAGAAGGGCGCGCCCGCGGGCGGCTCGACCGGCGCGTCCGCTCCGGCCCCGTCCGGCCTCGGCGGCGCCGAGCGGCGCACCGCCGAGAAGGAGGTGTCGGCGATCGACCGGCGCCTGCACAAGCTCACGCAGCTCTCCGCCGCGGTGCACGAGAAGATGGCGACCCACGACCCGGACGACTACGACGGCATCCTGGGCCTGAACGCGAAGCTGCGCGAGCACCAGGACGAGGCGGCCGGGCTCGAGCTGCGCTGGCTGGAGCTGTCGGAGCTGCTCGAGGGCTGAGCGGCGCAGAACATCAGCTGAGAAGGGGGTGCCTCCGCTGTCGGGGGAGGGACCCCCGTCTCAGCTGATGTTCTGCAGTGGAGTCAGCCGAAGTCGAGCGAGAGCTTGCGGAGCAGCTGCGCGAGCCGCTCCTGCTGCGCGTGCGTGAGGGCTCCGAGCAGCTCCTGCTCGGCGTCGACGAGCCGGGTGATCGCCGCATCCACCCGGGACAGGCCCGACGGCGTCATCTGCACCAGCACGCCGCGGCCGTCGTTCGGATCGTCGAGGCGCTCGACGAGGTCGCGCTCGACCAGCCGGTCGATCCGATTCGTCATCGTGCCGCTGGTGACCATCGTCGCCTGGAGCAGCTGCTTCGGGCTCATCCGGTAGGGCGCCCCCGCGCGGCGGAGGGCGGAGAGGACGTCGAACTCCCAGGTCTCGAGCTCCGAGCGGCCGAAGGCGCTGCCGCGCGCCCGCTCCAGCTGCTTGGCGAGCCGGCGCATCCGGGAGAAGACCTGCAGGGGAGTGAAGTCGAGGTCGGGCCGCTCGCGCACCCAGGCGTCGACGATGCCGTCCACCTCGTCATTCGCGCTCACCCGTCCATTCTGGCGGGTGCGCGCCCCGGGAGTCGCCCGGAGCCGCCCGGCGGGGACGCCACGGCGACGGCGGGTGCGGGCGGATGGCAGGATGGACGGCGCGCGAGAGCGCGGTCCGCCATGGTGTAACGGCAGCACGGCAGCCTTTGGAGCTGTCCGGTCCAGGTTCGAATCCTGGTGGCGGAGCTCGAGCACCGAGCACCGGTGCCGGACGGAGGAGCACGCGCACCATGGTCGACAGCACGCTCGCGGTGGTGATCCTGGCCGCCGGTCAGGGCACCCGGATGAAGTCCCGCACCCCCAAGGTCCTGCACCGCCTCGCCGGGCGCCCGCTGCTGGGGCACGTCCTCGACACGGCCGCCTCGCTCGACGCCGGTCACGTCGTCACGGTCGTGCGGCACGAGCGCGAGCGGGTCGCCGCCGCGGTCCTGGACCACTCGCCGGCGGCCCTCGTCGTCGATCAGGACGAGGTGCCCGGCACCGGCCGCGCCGTGGAGCTCGGCCTCGCCGCGCTGCCGGACGACTTCGACGGGACCGTCGTGGTGCTCAGCGCCGACGTCCCGCTGCTGGACGCCCCGACGCTGCGCCGCCTGGTCGACGAGCACCTCGCCGCGGCGAACGCCTTGACGATGCTGTCCTGCGTGCTCGAGGACCCGACCGGCTTCGGCCGGATCGTGCGCGGCGTCGACGGCGGCTTCGCCTCGATCGTGGAGCAGAAGGACGCGAGCGACGTCGAGCTCGCGCTCACCGAGACCAACGCCGGCGTGTACGCCTTCGAGGCCGCCGCCCTGCGCGCGGTGATCGGCGCCATCGGCACCGACAACGCCCAGCAGGAGAAGTACCTCACCGACGCCGCCGCCGCGCTGAAGGCCGCCGGCCGCGCCATCGAGGCCGTCCCCGTGCAGGACCGCTGGCTCGTCGCCGGCATCAACGACCGCGCCCAGCTCGCCGACGCCGCGCTCGAGCTGAACGCCCGCATCGTCCGCCGCTGGCAGCTCGAGGGCGTCACGATCCAGGACCCGGCGACCACCTGGATCGACGTCGACGCGGTGCTCTCGCCCGACGTCGAGATCCTCCCCGGCACGCAGATCAAGGGGCCGACGGTCATCGCCTCCGGGGCGATCATCGGACCGGACACGACGCTCGACTCCTGCGAGGTCGGCGAGGACGCGGTGATCAAGCGGTCGGACGCGACGCTCGCCGTGATCGGCGCGCAGGCGCAGGTCGGCCCGTTCTCGTTCCTCCGCCCGGGCACCGTGCTCGGCGAGCGCGGCAAGATCGGCGCCTACGTCGAGACCAAGAACGCGACGATCGGCGCCGGCTCGAAGGTGCCGCACCTCTCCTACGTCGGCGACGCGACGATCGGCGAGGAGTCGAACATCGGCGCCGGCTCGATCTTCGCCAACTACGACGGGGTGAACAAGGCGTCCTCCGTCGTGGGGTCGCACGTGCGCGCCGGGTCGCACAACGTCTTCGTCGCCCCCGTTAGAATCGGTGACGGAGCGTACACGGGCGCCGGCACGGTCATCCGCAAGGACATCCCCGCCGGAGCCCTCGGCATCACCGTCGCTCCGCAGCGCAACATGGCCGGATGGGTGCAGACCCATCGTCTGGGAACCGCGTCGGCCACCGCCGCCGAGGCCGCCCAGGCGTCGGAGCCCGAGGGCACCGACCGCGCGACCGGAGGAAGCGGAGCACAGTGACGGGCATCACCGCCAGCAACAAGAAGAGCCTGGTCCTGGTCTCGGGGAGGGCGCATCCGGCACTGGCGGAAGCGGTCGCCGACGAGCTGGGCACCGAGCTGGTCACCACCGAGGGGCGCACCTTCGCGAACGGCGAGCTCTACGTCCGCTACGGCGAGTCGGTCCGCGGCGGGGACGTCTTCGTCCTGCAGTCGCACACCTCGCCGATCAACGAGTGGCTCATGGAGCAGCTGATCATGGTCGACGCGCTCAAGCGCGCCTCGGCCAAGCGGATCACCGTGGTCGCGCCGTTCTACCCCTACGCGCGCCAGGACAAGAAGGGCCGCGGTCGCGAGCCGATCTCGGCCCGCCTCGTCGCCGACCTGTTCAAGGCCGCCGGCGCCGACCGCATCATGTCGGTCGACCTGCACGCCGCGCAGATCCAGGGCTTCTTCGACGGTCCCGTCGACCACCTCTTCGCGATGCCGGTGCTGCTCGAGCACTTCCGCGAGAAGCTCGACCCCTCGACCCTCACCGTCGTCTCGCCGGACATGGGCCGTGTCCGCGTCGCCGACATCTGGAGCGACAAGCTCGGCGTCCCGCTCGCGATCATCCACAAGCGCCGCGACCCCAAGGTCGCCAACCAGGTCTCCGTGCATGAGATCGTCGGAGAGGTCAGCGGCCGCGTCTGCCTCCTCGTCGACGACCTGATCGACACCGGCCGCACCATCGCCAAGGCCGCCGAGGCGCTCAAGGCCGCCGGCGCGATCGGCGTCGTCGTCGCCGCGACCCACGCCGTCTTCTCCGACCCGGCCCGCGAGCTGCTCAGCTCCGAGTTCATCGACTCGGTCGTCGTCACCGACACCCTGCCGCTGCCCGAGGAGAAGAAGTGGGACCGCCTGACGATCCTGCCGATCGCCCCGCTGCTCGCCCGCGCGATCCACGAGGTCTTCGACGACGGCTCCGTCACCTCCATGTTCGACGGCGACGCGTAGGCCGCAACCGGAGACGTCCGCGCTCCGCGCGCCACATGCTGGTCGAGTAGCCGCGGAGCGGCGTATCGAGACCCGGCGTCGTCCGCGGGGTGGTCTGCAGACCCGCGTCTGACGGTGGTGGATCTCGATACGCCCGCTGTGCGGGCTACTCGATCAGCATGAGGCGGCGCCCTCTCCAGAGAGCGGCTCGACGCGGTCTGCATGCTGGTCGAGCAGCCGCGGAGCGGCGATTCATGCTGGTCGAGTAGCCGCGGAGCGGCGGCGTCATGCTGGTCGAGTAGCCGCGGAGCGGCGTATCGAGACCCGCCGTCCTCAGCAGGGCGGTCTGCAGACCTCGACGGCTGACGGTGGTGGATCTCGATACGCCCGCTGCGCGGGCTACTCGATCAGCATGGGCGTCCGCAGTCGGCGGCCTTCGGCTCGCTCGGGGGAGCGTCCGACGCCCTAGCATGAGTGAATGCGCATGCATGGTGATCAGACCCGGACGGGGGGTCTGCTGCGCGCCTCCGAGCTGTCGCGGGCGTCGATCGCCGTGGCCGCGCTCTTCCTGGTCTGGTCGCCCGCGGCCCTCGAGGCCGGCTGGTGGCTGCTGCTCGGCCTCGGGCTCGCGGCGGCGATGGCCGTCGTCGGCGCAGTCGCCGACTCCGGCCGCGAGGTGCACGACGGACCGACGGGGGAGTGGCTCGGGCTCGCCGGCCGCGCGCTCGCGGCGTCCGCGCTCGCACTGACCGCCGCCGACTCGATCGTCGGCGCGAGTGCGCGCCCGGTCGCCGTGCTCCTGACCGTCGGCACCACCCTCTTCGTGCTCCGCGGCGGTGCCGTCCCGCCCGGGCTCGCGCGCCTGCTCCTGGGCCTCGTGCTGCTCCTCCTGCTGGCCTCCGCCGTGATCGTCGCCCTCGCGGACCCCGTCGCGACCCCGTCCGAGACGGTGATCGGCGGTGCGGAGGGTGCCGGAACGGCGGCCGCCCTGCTGCTCGTCCTCTTCGCGCCCGCCTCGCCCGGCGAGACGCCGACGCTCGGCCGCTCGCTGCTCGGGATCGGCGTCATCACCCTCGTCGCGGCCCTGATCGGCGTCGGGCTGCTCCTGCTCGTCGGTCCGCAGGAGCTCGCCGACGTCCCGGCCTCGCTCTCCGCGGTCGCCGCTGGGACCCCCGCCGCCGCCCTCGTCGGCATCGCGGCCGTGCTCGCCGCCCTCCTCGCGCTCGTCGCCCTGACCCGGCTGGACGCCTCGGCGCTGGTCCGGCTCGCGGACGCGGGCGAGATCCCCGGCCCCTTCGCCCACCGCAACCGCCGCACGGGCGTGCCCGCGGCCGGTCAGCTCGCCGTCTGCCTCGTGTCGGTGCTCGCCGTGGTCGTCCTCGACGCCGACGCCCTGCTGGCGTTCGCGGTCGCGGCCTCGCTGATCGCGCTGATCCTGCGCCGGCTGGACCGCGGAGTCGCCGGTGCGCGCTGGCCCGCGATCGTCTCCGCGGCGGGCGCGCTCGTCCTCCTGCTCGCGCTGCCCTCGGCGACGGCCGCCGCGGTCGCCGTCCTGCTCGCGCTGCTGCTCATCGTCCGCGCGTTCCGGCGCTAGCGGCCCCTACCCGAGCGCGGCGGCCTCGACCGGCCGGCTCGGCAGCTGCAGCGCGAGGGGATCCGCCCGCACCCGCCCGAGTCCCGAGCGGACCGCGCCGAGCGCGACCGCCTGATCGCCGAGCGTCGACGGCAGGATCCGCGGTGCGGGAGCGTGCACCTCGCCGACCAGGCGCTCGGAGACCGCTGCGAGCAGCGGGCCGGCCGAGGCGGCCAGCGCCCCGCCCACGACGATCAGCGAGACGTCGAGCAGGTTGGCGACGGTCGCGGTGATGGCGGTGAGGCGGTCGATCAGCCGCGCGACGACGGCGGAGGCCAGGGGATCGCCCGCGTCGGCCGCGGCCAGCACCTCGGCGGCCCCGGGCTGCGCCACGGCGTCGAGGAGCGACGCCGGCCGGCCCGCGACGGCCAGCGCCTCGCGGGCCCAGGTCCGCGCGAGGGCCGCGATGCCCTCCGCCGAGCCGACGCCCTCGACCAGGTCGAGGTAGCGCATCTCGCCGGTGAGCCCGCGGGCGCCGCGCAGCAGCGAGCCGCCGAGCACGATCCCGCCGCCGAGCCGCTCGCCGGAGAGCAGCGCCAGGTAGTCGTCGCAGCCGATCGCCGCGCCGCGCCAGCCCTCGGCCAGCGCGGCGAGGTTCGCGTCGTTGTCGACCACCGGCGACCAGCCGCGGCCGGAGTAGTGGTCCACGAGCCCGGGGTTCATCGCACCCCAGAAGCCGTTGTCGCCCGCGGGGGAGTGGCCGAGCGCGTCGACGGGGGCCGGGACGCCGAGGGTCAGCGCGAGGACCTCGTCGTCGGTCACGTCGGCGAGGAGGAGGGCGCGGTCGAGGACCCGGTCGATGTCGGCGACGCGGCGCTCGTGCGGAAGATCCTCGACTCGCTCGTGATCGACGGGCTCGACGTGCCGCACGAGGGTCTCGCCGAGCAGGTCGGCGACGAAGACACCGACGCTGTGCTGTCCGGCGTCGACGCCCACGACGACGCCGGCGCGGCGGCGGAGGGCGTACCGGCGCGCAGGCCGGCCCTTCACGTAGTCGCCGGCGGCGCGCTGGTTCTCCAGCTCCTCCAGCCAGCCGAGCTCGATCAGGTCGTCGCAGACGGCGATGACGGTCGAGCGGGTGAGGCCGGTGCGCTCGATCAGAGCGGAGGCGGTCACCGCCTCGCCGGTCCAGGCGCGCTCGAGCACGTCGAGCGCGCTGCGCCGGCGCTGGAACGAGCCGGTGCTCACGGAGAGCCTGCTCTCGGACATCGCGTCACCCTTCCCCTTGACCTCGGCCGGATCGGCTGCAACAGTACATCGCGTACTAGATTTACTACCTAGATTTAGTCACCGAAGCAACTTATCCGCAACCTCGGGAGACGACGACGTGCCCCTCACCACCACCGCCCTCAGCCGGCGCACCCTGCTCACCGCGGCGGGTGCCGGCGCCGCCGCGCTCGGCCTCGCCGCCTGCGCCTCCCCCTCCGGATCGGGCGGGGTCACCGAGATCACCTTCTTCCAGTCCAAGCCCGAGGTGATCGGCTACTTCGACGAGGTCATCGAGCGCTTCCACGCCGCGCAGTCGCGGGTGCGGGTCGTGCACGACTTCTCCTCGAACCTCTCGGCCGGCTTCGTCCGCACCAATCCGCCGGACCTCGGCTGCCTGAACTACAACTTCGAGGTCGCGCGGTTCGTCGAGCGGGGCGCCCTGAGCGACCTGTCCGACATGGCCGAGGCGAAGCGGATCAACCCCGACCTGCAGCCGCTGATCGAGCAGACCGCGTCCTACCCGGGCCGCACCAGCGTGCTGCCCTACTCGCTGATGATGTCGGCGGTGCTCTACAACCGCGAGATCTTCGCCGCGCAGAACCTCGAGGTGCCGACCACCTGGACCGAGTTCCTCGCGGTCTGCGACGCGCTGACCGCGGCGGGCATCACTCCGATCTACGGGACGTACAAGGACCCGTGGACCGTCGCGCAGGGGCTGTTCGACTACTCCGTCGGCGGGACCGTCGACCTCGAGTCCTTCTTCTCGCAGCTGAAGGAGCAGGGCGCCGACGTCGGCCCCTCCTCGCCGGTCTCGTTCGAGAAGGACTTCGCCGCTCCCGTCGAGCAGATGGTGCAGCTCGCCGGCTACGCGCAGCCGAACGCCGCCAGCCGCGCCTACGGCGACGGCAACCTCGCCTTCTCGAACGGGGAGGCGGCGATGTACTTCCAGGGCCCGTGGGCGCTGAGCGAGATCGCGAAGACCGCCCCGGACCTCTCGATCGGCGCCTTCCCGCTGCCGATGACGGACGACCCGGACGAGCGCCGCGTGCGGGTGAACGTCGACCTCGCGCTGTGGATCCCGGAGGCCTCGACCAAGAAGGCGGCGGCGCGCGAGTTCCTCTCCTTCCTGATGCAGCCCGAGATCATCGACGCCTACAACGCCGACAACAACGCCTTCGGCGTCACCACCGACGCCCCCGCCGTCACCCAGCCCACCCTCGTCGAGCTCCAGGAGTTCTACGACCGGGCGGCGTTCAGCCTCGGCGCCTCGCAGCTCGTGCCGCAGAACATCCCGCTGCAGAACTACGTCCAGGGCGTCGCCCTCGGCTCCGACCCCGCCGCGACGCTCCGCACGATCGACGCCGACTGGGCGCGCATCGCGTTCCGCTCCTAGACCTCCCCGACCACCTCTCAGAGACGAGACACCATGGCCCTCTCCGCCCCCGCCCGCCCGGAGGAGCGCACCGTCGCGACTCCCCGCGCGGCCGTCGCCCCGCGCCGGAAGCCGCGCACCGACCGCACCTTCCTGCTGTACCTGCTCCCCGCGCTCGTGCTCTTCACGCTCGCGATCACCCTGCCCGCGCTGATGGGGATCTTCTTCAGCTTCACCGACTCGATCGGCTTCGGCGAGTGGAGCTTCATCGGCCTCACGAACTACGTCGCGCTGTTCTCCGACCCGGCGATCCTCGCCTCCTACGGCTTCACCGTGGGGCTCGCGCTGGTCACGGTGCTCGCGGTGAACGTGATCGCGTTCCTCCTGGCGATCGCGCTCACCTCGCAGATCCGCGGCAAGGTCGCGCTGCGGGCCGTGTTCGTGCTGCCGATGGTCGTCTCGGGCATCATCATCGCGTTCGTCTTCAACTTCCTCTTCTCCAACTCGCTGCCCGCCTTCGCGCAGTCGGTCGGAGCGACGCCGCTGGCGAGCAGCATCCTCGCGGATCCGAACCTGGCCTGGCTCGCGATCGTGATCGTGACGGCCTGGCAGGCCGTGCCCTCCGCGCTGCTGATCTACATCGCCGGCGTGCTCTCGATCCCCGGCGACGTCTATGAGGCCGCGTCGCTCGACGGCGCGTCCAGCTGGGGGCAGCTGCGCTCGATCACGCTGCCGCTCGTCGCGGGCTACGTCGTGATCAACCTCGTGATCGGCTTCAAGAACTTCCTCAACTCCTACGACATCATCGTCGGCCTGACGGACGGCGGCCCCGGGACCTCGACCCGCAGCGTCGCGATGACGATCTTCTCCGGCTTCACCAGCGGCGACTACGCCTACCAGATGGCCAACGCCACGATCTTCTTCCTCATCGCGCTCGTGATCGCGCTCGTACAGCTGCGCGTCTCGCGCGGAAAGGCGGCCTTCTGATGACCAGCCAGGTCCCCCTCGCCCCGTCCCTCCCCGGCACCCGCGCCGCCGTCGACGCCGACGCCCGTCGCGGCGGGAAGCGGCGGCGCTCGAGCCTCCTGCTCACCCTCGTCCTCGTGGTCTGCGCCCTCTCGGTGATCGGCCCGCTGTGGGTGACGCTGACCATGGCCTTCAAGACCGGCGCCCAGGCGGTGGACGGCAACGCCTTCTCGATCCCGCTGCCGTTCTCGGTCGACGGCTTCGTCCAGGCCTGGAACCTCACCGACTTCCCCCGCGGCTTCGCCGTCTCGGTCTTCGTCTCGGCGATCACGGTCGGCGGCACCATCGTCCTCTCGGCCCTCGCCGCGTTCGCGATCTCGCGGAACTGGAGCAGGCGCTTCTACCGCTGGTCGTTCTTCTACCTGCTCGCGGCGATGTTCCTGCCGTTCCCGGTGCTCGCGCTGTCGCAGGTCTCGCTCACCGGACTCGTCGGGCTCGACAACCCGCTCGGCGTGGCGATCCTGCACGTGATGTTCCAGCTGAGCTTCAGCGTGATGCTCTTCACCGCGTTCCTCCGCTCGCTGCCCGAGGAGCTCGAGGAGAGCGCCCGGCTCGACGGCGCGACCACCAACCAGGTCTTCTGGCGGCTCGTCTTCCCGCTGCTCGCCCCGATGAGCGCGACGGTCGGCATCTTCGCCTTCCTCGCCTCCTGGAACGACTTCATGATGCCGTCGCTGATCACCTCGGACCCGTCGCTCCAGACGCTCCCGGTGCTGCAGAAGATCTTCCAGACCCAGTTCAGCAACGACTACAACGTCGCCTTCGCCTCCTACCTGATGGCGATGGCCCCGGCGATCATCGTCTACCTGTTCACCCAGCGCTGGGTCATGTCCGGCGTGACGCAGGGCGCCATCAAATGACGCGCTGACGCGCTGCCGCCCCTTTTGCATGCTGGTCGAGTAGCCCCGGAGGGGCGTATCGAGACCCACGTTCACCGAGAGGCCGGCATGGGGGGCGGATCTCGATATGCCCGCTGCGCGGGCTACTCGATCAGCATGGTGAACCCGCTGCGCGGGCTACTCGATCAGCATGAACGCGCCGACTGCCCCATCAGCAAGAACCACACCACACACCACGACGAACGGAAGGACACCCGTGACGGACACGGTACTCAGCAGGAGCGGCACGACCGAGGACGCCCAGTGGTGGCGGCAGGCGGCCGTCTACCAGATCTACCCGCGCAGCTTCGCGGACGCGAACGGCGACGGGATCGGCGACCTCGCCGGCATCCTCGAGCGCATCCCGTACCTGCGGGAGCTCGGGATCGACGCCGTCTGGCTCAGCCCGTTCTACCCGTCGGCGCTGGCCGACGGCGGCTACGACGTGGCCGACTACCGCGACGTCGACCCGCGGATCGGCACTCTCGCCGAGTTCGACGAGCTGACCGCCCGCCTGCACGAGAGCGGCGTCCGCGTGATCGTCGACATCGTGCCCAACCACTCCTCCGACCTGCACCCGTGGTTCCAGGAGGCGCTCGCCGCCCCGAAGGGCTCGCCCGCCCGGGAGCGCTACGTCTTCCGCGACGGCCGCGGCGAGGGCGGCGCCCTGCCGCCGAGCGACTGGGAGTCCGTCTTCGGCGGCCCCGCCTGGGAGCCGGTCGGCGACGGCCAGTGGTATCTGCACCTCTTCGCGAAGGAGCAGCCCGACTGGAACTGGGCGAACCGCGAGGTCCGCGACGACTTCCTCGAGACCCTCCGCTTCTGGTCCGACCGCGGCGTCGACGGCTTCCGGATCGACGTGGCGCACTCTCTGGTCAAGGACCTCGCCGAGCCGCTCCCCGCGGCCGCCGAGATCGACGGCCAGCGGATCGACGGCAGCCACCCGTTCTGGGACCGCGACGAGGTGCACGAGGTCTACGCCGAGTGGCGCGCCCTCTTCGACTCCTACGACCCGCCGCGCACCGCCGTCGCGGAGGCCTGGGTCGACGCCTCCCGCCGCGCCCGCTACGCGAGCCCCGAGGGGCTCGGCCAGGCCTTCAACTTCGACCTGCTCGAGGCCGACCTCGACGCGGAGGAGTTCCGCCGGCTGATCACCGTCAACCTCGAGCTGGCCGCCGAGTCCGGCTCCTCGACCACCTGGGTGCTCTCCAACCACGACGTCGTCCGGCACGCGACCCGCTACGGGCTCCCGCAGAAGGGCGCGGCCGAGACCGCCCCCGCGAAGCAGTGGCTGCTCAGCGGGGGAGCGGAGCCGGTGCTCGACCGCGCCCTGGGCCTCCGCCGCGCCCGCGCCGCGACCCTCCTGCTGCTGGCCCTGCCGGGCTCGGCCTACCTGTACCAGGGCGAGGAGCTCGGCCTGCACGAGGTGGCCGGCATCCCGGACGCCGACCGCCAGGACCCGACGTTCTTCCGCAGCGGCGGCACCGACGTCGGCCGCGACGGCTGCCGCGTCCCGCTGCCCTGGGAGTCGACCGGCGACTCCTTCGGCTTCGGGCCCGGCGGCGCGCACCTGCCTCAGCCCGCCTGGTTCGCCGACTCCTCCGTCGAGGCGGAGGAGCTCGCCGAGGACTCGACGCTCGCGCTCTACCGCAGCGCCCTCGCGCTCCGGCACGATCTGCAGACCGACGAGAGCCTGGAGTGGCGGGACGCGCGGCCCGGCGTGCTGCACTTCGCGCGCCCGAACGGCTGGCACTCGGTGACCAACCTCGGCGAGGAGCCGGTCGAGCTCCCTGAGGGCGAGGTGCTGCTCGCGAGCGCCCCGCTCGAGGGGCGCCTGCTGCCGCCGGCCACGACGGTCTGGCTGCGCTGACCCGGCGATCAGGCGCTGAGTCGCTCCGCACGACGAAGGCGCCCCCGCCCGCGGGATCCGAGGATCCGACGGGCGGGGGCGCCTTCTGCGTGTGCACCCGCGGGCGGGTCCGCGGGTCAGTGCGTGGACGGGTCCTGCTCGACCTCGGTGCGGTCGCCCGACCACAGCGTGTGGAAGGTGCCCTCCTTGTCGACGCGCTGGTAGGTGTGCGCGCCGAAGAAGTCGCGCTGACCCTGCACGAGGGCGGCGGGCAGGCGCTCGGAGGCGAGCGAGTCGTAGTACGACAGCGCGGCGCCGAAGCCGGGGATCGGCACGCCCGAGAGCGCGGCGGTGGAGACGATGCGGCGCCAGGCGGCCTCGCCGTTGGCGACGGCCTCGGCGAAGTACGGGTCCTCGAGCAGCGTCGTGATCTCCGCGTTCTCGGCGTAGGCGTCGACGATGCGGTTGAGGAACTGGGCGCGGATGATGCAGCCCGCGCGCCAGATCTTCGCGACGGCGCCCTTGTCGATCTCCCAGCCGTACTTCTCGGCGCCGGCGATGATCGCGTCGAAGCCCTGCGAGTAGGCGACGACCTTGGAGGCGTAGAGGGCGGCGCGGACGTCGTCCTCGAAGCCGTCGTAGAGGGCGACGGGCGTCGGGCGCGAGGTGACGCGCTTCTGCACGGCGGCGCGCTGCGCGGGCTTGGAGGAGACGGCGCGGGCGAAGACGGCCTCGGCGATGCCGCCGACGGGCACGCCCAGGTCGAGCGCGTTCTGCACGGTCCAGACTCCGGTGCCCTTCGAGCCGGCCTGGTCGAGCACGATGTCGAGGAAGGGCTTGCCGGTGTCGGCGTCGACCTGGCGGAGCACCTCGGCGGTGATCTCGATCAGGTACGACTCGAGGTCGCCCTTGTTCCAGGCGTCGAAGACGTCGGCGATGGCCGCGGGCTCGTGACCGCCGACGGTGCGGAGCAGGTCGTAGGCCTCGGCGATGAGCTGCATGTCGGCATACTCGATGCCGTTGTGGATCATCTTGACGAAGTGGCCGGCGCCGTCGGTGCCGAGGTGGGTGACGCAGGGCTCGCCCTCGGCGACCGCCGCGATCGAGGCGAGGATCGGGCCGAGCGTCTTGTAGGACTCGACCGAGCCGCCGGGCATGATCGACGGGCCCTTGAGCGCGCCCTCCTCGCCGCCGGAGATGCCGGTGCCGACGAAGTGGATGCCGGTCTCGCGGACGGTCTTCTCGCGGCGGATGGTGTCGGTGAACAGCGCGTTGCCGCCGTCGACGATGATGTCGCCCGGCTCGAACGCGGCGGTCAGCTGCTCGATCACGGCGTCGGTGCCGCGGCCGGCCTGGACCATGATGATCGCGGTGCGCGGGGTCTTCAGCGAGGCGGCGAAGGCCTCGATGGTCTCCGAGGCGACGAAGCCGGCCTCGGGGTGCTCGGTGATCAGGGTCTCGGTGCGCCCGGAGGAGCGGTTGTAGACGGCGACGGTGTTGCCCTCGCGGCTGGCGAGGTTGCGGGCCAGGTTCGAGCCCATCACCGCCAGACCGACGACTCCGATGTTGGCTGTGGCGGTGGGCTGGTCAGACACGGTTCTCCTCGACGTACACGTTCAGGGTTGACGGATCCAGGCTAGCGCCGGGGTCGGACGCGCAGCCGGGAGAGGCCGTGCACGGAGGGGGAACTCAGCGCGCACGGCCGTTCAGGAGGTCAGGCGCCGTGGCCCTCGGGGACGACCTCGGCGGGGATGGGCGGGCCGGGCGGGGTGCCGTCGCCGAACGGGCGGCCGCCGAGCTCCTCGCGGTGCGAGGGGACGAGCCAGCCGGACAGGTCCGGGCCCTTCGGCACGACGCCGGTCGGATTGATGTCGCGCTGCACCTCGTAGTAGTGCGACTTGATGTGCTGGAAGTCGATCGTGTCGCCGAAGCCCGGGGTCGCGAACAGGTCGCGGGCGTAGCCCCAGAGGGCCGGCATCGCCGAGAGCAGGTTCCGGTTGGCCTTGAAGTGGCTGTAGTAGACGGCGTCGAAGCGGGCGAGCGTCGTGAAGAGGCGGACATCGGCCTCGGTGATCGTGTCGCCGACGAGGTAGCGCTGCGTGCTGAGGCGCTCCTCCAGCCAGTCGAGTCGCGCCCAGAGTGCGTCGTACGCCCGCTCGTAGGACTTCTGCGAGCCGGCGAAGCCGCACTTGTAGACGCCGTTGTTGACGTCCTGGAAGACCAGCTCCGCGACCTCGTCGATCTCGTCGCGGCGCTCCTCCGGGTACAGATCGGGCGCGCCCTCGCGGTGGAACTCCGTCCACTCGCGCGAGAAGTCCAGCGTCATCACCGGGTAGTCGTTGGTGACGACCTGGCCGGTGGGGATGTCGACGATCGCCGGCACGGTGATGCCGCGCGGGTAGTCGGGGAAGCGGGCGAGGAACGCGTCCTGCAGGCGCGGGATGCCGAGCACCGGGTCGACGCCGCCCGGGTCGAGGTCGAAGGTCCAGCTGCGCTTGTCGTGCGTCGGTCCGCAGATGCCCATCGACAGCGCGTCCTCGAGGCCGAGCAGGCGGCGGACGATCACGGCGCGGTTCGCCCACGGGCAGGCGCGCGAGACGACGAGCCGGTAGCGGCCCGCCTCGACCGGGTAGCCGTCGCGGCCGTCCGCGGTGATGCGGGTCGGGATGTAGTTGGTGTCGCGGTGGAAGCCGTTCTTCTCGACGTAGGAGCCGAAGTCGTCAGAAGTCATGCCCGCACGCTAGCCAGCCCGGCTGGGGGCGCGGTAGGGGCGCCCGCGGGTGGCGGCTCGGCCGCGCGGCCGGTAGGGTGGGCAGCTGAACTTCGGCGAGGGATGCCCCGTGCATCCGTGATCGACGCGGTGGAACCAGGTGGAGCTCCGGAAGGAGCGCCGCGGACCTTTCCTCACGCAGACACGCGTTCGAGTCGAAACCCCGTCCGCGGCCCCAGGCCGGGACCCGAGCAGGCGGCGCACGGCGCCGTCCAGGAGAACACCATGGCAGAACTCACCAACAAGGTCGTCGCCGAGGTCCGCACCTCGTTCGGCAAGGGAGCGGCCCGCAAGATCCGCGCCCAGAACAAGATCCCCGCGGTCCTCTACGGCCACGGCACCGAGCCCGTGCACGTCACGCTGCCCGGCCACCAGATCCTCCTGCTGACCCGCAAGGCGAACGCGATCCTCGAGCTCGACATCGAGGGCGTCGCCCAGACGTCGCTGGTCAAGGACATCCAGCGCGACCCGGTCCGCCAGATCATCGAGCACATCGACCTCGCGGTCATCCGGCTCGGCGAGAAGGTCTCGGTCGACATCCCTGTGCACGTCGAGGGCGAGGCCGCTCCCGGCACGCTCGTCTCCACCGAGGCGAATACGCTCTCGCTCGAGGTCGACGCCACGAAGATCCCGCAGAACGTCGTCGTCTCGGTCGAGGGACTCGAGGCCGGCACGCAGATCACCGCCGCCGACGTCACCCTCCCCGAGGGCGCGACGCTGCTCACCGACCCCGAGGCGCTCATCGTGAACGTCACCGAGGAGGTCGAGCAGGACCTGGGCGAGGAGGGCGAGCCCACCACGCCGGCCGAGCCCACCGAGGCCGCCGAGTAGCCGGAGCACCACCCGCACGGACGGGCCCGCCGCGATCGCGAGCGGGCCCGTTCCGCGTCCGGGGGGCTGCGCCCCGCGGAAGACGTCGCTGCTGAGCGCATCGAGAAGAGGGAACGAGATGGGCGAGACCTGGCTGGTCGTCGGACTGGGCAACCCGGGCGCGCAGTACGCGCGCAACCGGCACAACGTGGGGCAGATGGTGCTCGACGAGCTCGCGACCCGGATCGGCGGCTCCTTCCGCCGGCACAACCGCGCGAACGCCGTGGTCGCCGAGGGCTTCCTCCGCCCCGGCGGACCGAAGCTGATCCTCGGCAAGCCGAACAGCTTCATGAACCTCTCGGGCGGCCCGACCGCGCAGCTGCTCGACTTCAACTCCCTCGCGCCCGAGCGCCTGATCGTCGTGCACGACGAGCTCGACATCCCCTTCGACACCCTGCGCCTCAAGAACGGCGGCGGCCACGGCGGCCACAACGGCATCCGCGACATCCTCGCCGCGACCGACGGCGCCGACTTCCTCCGCGTGCGCGTCGGCATCGGCCGCCCGCCCGGCCGCCAGCCCGCCGCCGACTTCGTCCTCAAGGACTTCGCCGGCCCCGAGCGCGAGAACCTGCCGATCCTGATCGCCGACGCCGCCGACGCCGTCGAGCTGATCGCCGACGCCGGCCTCCAGGCCGCCCAGCTGAAGGTCCACACGACCCCGTAGCGCCGCCCTGCGCGAATCCCGATACGGGCCCGCTGGGCGGCTCATGCTGGTCGAGTAGCCCCGGAGGGGCGTATCGAGACCCACCACCACCAGCAGGTCGGGTCTGCAGACTCGCGTTCTGACGGTCGTGGATCTCGATGCGCCCGCTCCGCGGGCTACTCGATCAGCATGCAGTGGGCGCCCGGCGGCCGGCGATGTCCCCCGCCCCCCATGCTGGTCGAGTAGCCCCGCAGGGGCGTATCGAGACCCACCGTCCTCAGCACGGCGGAGGGGCCCGCGCTACCGTGGGGCAGCCGACGCGAAGGAGCAGCCGTGAGCGAGTCGTTCTTCCGCGAGGTCGAGCCGCGTGCCTACGACGAGGACGACCTCCTGCCGCCGTTCGAGCTGCCCGCCTGGACCGGCCCGCCGTGGCACCGCATCCCCGGGACGGTGCTGCTCGAGCACGAGCTCGGCCGCTCCGCGACGACCGTGGTCTCGCTCGATCTCGCCCGCTGCTACGACGAGGGCGTGCTGCTGCGCCTGAGCGTCCGGATCGCCGACCCCGGCCGCCGCGCTCGCCGGCGCGTCTTCGAGTACCTCGAGCGCGCGCACGGCCGCGGGCAGCTCGACGAGCGCTTCGCCCCCGACGGTCTGCGCTGGGGCGTCTCCTTCGCCGACGGCCGCACCGTCACCACCCAGGACGAATCCCCGTTCGCCTCCGTCGCGGACATCCTCGAGGCGCAGGTCGACGGCCCCGTCCTCGAGGGCGACGGCCGCCCCGACGTGAATCGCGACACCTGGTCCCGCGACTTCTGGCTCTGGCCCCTCCCGCCCCTCCCCACCCTCCGCGTCGCCGTCGAGTGGCCCGCCCGCGCCGTCCTCGAGACAGTCACCACCCTCCCCGCGTCCCCCTTCCACACCGCCGCCCACCGCACCCGCCCCCTCTTCCCCTCCACCTGACCGCCCCGCCGACCGGTCACACCCGGTTGTTCCAACTCCTTCCCAGCGACCATCCCCGACGGATCGACGAGCCCTCTCACGATCGCCGGATCGATCCGTCAAGATCGGTCGCCTCAGCTGCTCCCAGCCGACCACTCCTGACGGATCAAGATCCAGCACCCGGCAGACCAGCCGATCGCCCCGAAGGCGATTTCGAAATCGCGTGCCAAGCGATTTCGAAGAGCCGATCGCAGGACGCTCTGCGGAACGCACCCCGCGCCCGACCCGACCGCGCCGCGCCGGGCAGGGACCGGCGTGGACCGACGTCCGACACCGGCCGAGGCCGGTGTCGGAAGTCGGCAGTAAACTCCTCCGGTGCCTCTCAACCGGATCATCTCGGCGCTCTCGCGCGCCTCCACGTTCGACGACGCTCTCGCGTTCGCGATCCGCGACGCCGATTTCTCCGTGGCCGACGGCCTCCGCGTCCCCCTGCTGGCGGGCCTGCTGGAGCGCCGCGCCGAGGCCGACCGTCCGCAGGCCGCGCTCGTCGTCACCGCGACCGGCCGCGACTCCGAGAACATCCGCGCGTCGCTCAGCTGCGTGCTCCCGGACGCCGAGGTCGTCGAGTTCCCGGCCTGGGAGACGCTGCCGCACGAGCGCCTCAGCCCGAGCGCCGAGATCGTCGGCCGCCGCCTCGACGCCCTGCGCCGGATGAAGACCTGGTCCGGCGAGAAGCCGCTCGTCGTCGTCGCCTCGGTGCGCGCGGCGCTGCAGCCCGTCGCCGACAACCTCGCCGACATCGCGCCGATCCGCCTGGTCAAGGGCGGCCGCGGCTACGACCTCGGCCGGATCTCGTCCGAGCTGGTCGACCTCGCCTACTCGCGGGTCGACATGGTCACCCGGCGCGGCGAGTTCGCGGTCCGCGGCGGGATCCTCGACGTCTTCCCGGCCGTGGCCGAGCACCCGAGCCGCATCGACTTCTTCGGCGACGAGGTCGACTCCATCCGCGGCTTCTCCGTCGCCGACCAGCGCTCGCTGCCGGGGGAGGCCGACTCCGTCGTGCTGCCGCCGAGCCGCGAGCTGCTGCTCGTGCCGGCCGTCCGCCAGCGCGCCCGGGAGATGCTGCACGAGTTCCCGAGCCTCTCCGCGATGCTCGCGAAGATCGCCGAGGGCATCCCGGTGGAGGGGATGGAGTCGCTCGCCCCCGCGCTGCTGGAGCGCCTCGTCCCGATCTCGCACTACCTCCCGGCCGGCGCCGCGGTGGCCGTGCTCGCCCCCGAGCGGGTCGCCACCCGCGCGATCAGCCTCGCGGAGACGAACCGCGAGTTCCTCCAGGCCGCGTGGAGCGCCGCGACCGCCGGCGCCGAGGCTCCGATCGACCTCGCGTCCGGTGAGTTCATCTCGCTCGGCGCCCTCCGCGACGCCGTGAAGTTCAGCGCCCCCGGCGCCGAGACCCCCGACCACCCGTGGTGGACGATGAGCACCTTCCGCCAGGGTCCCGCCGCCGGCGAGGCCGAGGTGCTGCCGGAGGACCTCGGGATCGACGAGATCCTCGCCGTCCGCGTCGACGGCGAGCCCGTGCCCGGCTTCGGCGGCGCGGTCGAGGGCGCCCTCGCGCACGTGCGCGCCCGCCTGGCCGACGGCTGGAGCGTGGTGCTGACCGCCCCCGGCACCGGCACCGTCGAGCGCACCGACCAGGTGCTCGCCGAGCACGAGGTCGCCGCGCGCATCGTCCCCGATCTGCCCGCCGAGCTCGAGCCCGGCCTCGCCTACGTGCTCCAGGCCAACGTCGACCACGGCTTCGAGGTCGACGGCGCCAAGGTCGCTCTGCTCACCGACACCGAGTTCTACGGCCGCACCGTCGGCTACGACTCGCGCGCCGTGAAGAAGCTCGCCTCGCGCCGGAAGAACGTCGTCGACCCGCTGCAGCTCAGCCCCGGCGACTTCGTCGTGCACGCCACCCACGGCATCGGCCGCTTCGTCGAGCTCTCGCAGCGCGAGGTCTCCAGCGGCGGGCGCAACGCCGTGAAGACCCGGCGCGAGTACCTCGTCCTCGAGTACGCGCCCAGCAAGCGCGGCTTCCCGGGCGACAAGCTGCTGGTCCCGACCGACCAGCTCGATCTCCTCTCCCGCTACGTCGGCGGCGAGGCCCCCGCGCTGAGCAAGATGGGCGGCAGCGACTGGGCGCAGGCGAAGAGCAAGGCGCGCCGCGCGGTCCGCGACATCGCGGTCGAGCTGGTCAAGCTCTACTCCGCGCGGATGGCCTCGCGCGGGCACTCCTTCCCGCCGGACACCCCGTGGCAGCGCGAGCTGGAGGAGGCGTTCCCGTTCGCCGAGACGCCCGACCAGCTGACCGTGATCGACGAGGTCAAGGCCGACATGGAGCGGCCGATCCCGATGGACCGCCTGCTCTCCGGCGACGTCGGCTTCGGCAAGACCGAGGTCGCCGTGCGCGCCGCGTTCAAGGCGATCCAGGACGGCAAGCAGGTCGCGATGCTCGTGCCGACCACCCTGCTCGTGCGCCAGCACCTCGAGACCTTCCAGGAGCGCTTCGCCGGCTTCCCGGTGCACCTGCGCGCCCTCAGCCGCTTCCAGAGCGCGAAGGAGTCGAAGGAGACGATCGAGGGCCTCGCCGACGGCACCGTCGACATGGTCATCGCGACGCACCGCCTCCTCAGCGACAACATCGTCTTCAAGGACCTCGGCCTCCTCGTGATCGACGAGGAGCAGCGCTTCGGCGTCGAGCACAAGGAGAAGCTGAAGGCGCTGAAGAAGAACGTCGACATCCTCTCGATGAGCGCCACGCCCATCCCGCGCACGCTCGAGATGGCGGTCACCGGCATCCGCGAGATGTCGACGCTGGCGACGCCGCCGGAGGAGCGCCACCCGATCCTCACCTTCGTCGGCCCCTACTCGGAGAAGCAGGTCTCGGCCGCGATCCGGCGCGAGCTGCTGCGCGAGGGCCAGGTGTTCTTCGTGCACAACCGCGTCTCGACGATCAACCGCGTCGCCGCGCAGCTCGCCGAGCTGGTGCCGGAGGCGCGCATCGCCGTCGCGCACGGCAAGCTCAGCGAGTCGCAGCTCGAGCGGATCATCGTCGACTTCTGGGAGCGCAAGTTCGACGTGCTCGTCTCGACGACCATCGTCGAGACCGGCCTCGACATCCCGAACGCGAACACGCTGATCGTCGACCGCGCCGACAAGTACGGCCTCTCGCAGCTGCACCAGCTGCGCGGTCGCGTCGGCCGTGGCCGCGAGCGCGCCTACGCCTACCTCCTCTACGACGAGATGAAGCCGCTGTCGGAGACCGCGCACGACCGCCTGCAGACCCTCGCCGCGAACTCCGACCTCGGCGGCGGCATGCAGATCGCGCTGAAGGACCTCGAGATCCGCGGCGCGGGCAACCTGCTCGGCGGCGAGCAGTCCGGCCACATTCAGGGCGTCGGCTTCGACCTCTACCTGCGGATGATCGGCGAGGCCGTCGACGGCTTCCGCGGCGAGGTGGCGGAGGGCCAGACCGAGCTGCGGCTCGAGCTGCCGGTCGACGCGCGCATCCCGGAGGAGTACGTCGACAGCGAGCGCCTGCGCCTGGAGGCGTACCAGAAGCTGTCCGCGGCGACCTCGCCGACCGCGAAGGAGGGCAGCGTCGACCTCGTGGTCGAGGAGCTGACCGACCGCTACGGCGAGCTGCCCGAGGCGGTGGAGAACCTCGTCCTGGTCTCGCGGCTGCGGATGCGGGCGCAGCGCGCCGGTCTCAGCGACGTGGTCGCGATGGGCTCGAACGTCCGCGTCGCGCCGGCGCACCTCGCCGACTCGATCCAGGTGCGCCTGCGCCGGATGTACCCGACCGCGAAGTACTTGCAGCAGGCGAACGCCGTGGTCGTGCCGATGCCGGTGCACGACGGCGTCCCGCTCGGCGACCGCGCGCTGATCGACTGGGTCGCGAACCTGCTCGACGCGCTCTTCCCCGAGCCCGCCGCCGTCGCGAGCTGACCGTCGGCACCCTCTCGATCGGGCGGCGCCACCGTTCCGGACGCCGCCCGACGACACCGATCTCGACGACATCGACCCCCCGACGACACCGACCCCCGAACGAAGGACGATCATGACCGCCTCCGACGAGCACTCCGTCCCGCCGCGCATCCCCGCTCCCGACGAGCCGAGCATCCCCGAGCTCGAGGAGGACGAGACGATCGCCCCGCGCCCCGAGGAGGAGGCCGCCGACGTCGACCGCGCGACCCCCGACCTCGCCCCGCACCCCGAGGGCTAGCCCTCCCCGCGAGATGCCACTTGTGCACGCCTTTCACGGCGTGTCGCGTGCACAAGTGGCATCTCGCGGCGGGGATCAGTGCGCGAAGTGCGCGCGGACCTCGGCCTGCCAGCGGGTGCGGTCCTCGTCGGAGATGAAGGCGGCGTCGAAGGAGTTGAGCGCGAGGCGCTCCAGCTGGGCGTCGCCCATCCCGAGCTCCTCGACCAGAGCGCGGTAGTTCGCGTCGACGTAGCCGCCGAAGTAGGGCGGGTCGTCGCTCGAGACGGTGACGATCAGGCCCGCGTCCAGCATCGCCGGCAGCGGGTGGTCCTTCATCGTGTCGACGGCCCGCAGCGCCACGTTCGAGAGCGGACAGACCGTGATCGGCACGCCCTGCACGCGGAGCATCGCCACGACGGCCGGGTCCTCCATCGCGCGGATGCCGTGGTCGATCCGCTCCACCTTCAGCAGCTCGAGGGTCTCGGCGACCGTCTCCGGACCGCCCTCCTCGCCCGCGTGCGCGACGAGGTGCAGGCCCTCCGCCGCGGCCCGCGCGTAGACGTCGATGAAGAGCTCCGGCCCGAAGCCGACCTCGTTCGAGTCGAGCCCGACCCCGATGATGTGCTCGCGGTAGGGGAGGATCGCGGTCAGCATCTCGTCCGCCGCGTCGGCGCCGAGGTCGCGCAGGAAGCACATGATCAGGTCGGTCGAGATGCCGTGCGTCTCCTCGCTCCGCCCGAGCGCGCGGGTGAGCCCGGCCATCACGACGTCGAGCGGCACGCCGTTGCCGAGGTGCGTCTGCGGATCGAAGAAGATCTCGGCGCGGCGGACGTTCGCGAGCTTCGCGCGGTCGAGGTAGCCGGTGGCCAGCTCGAAGAAGTCGCGCTCCGTCTTCAGGACCGTGAGGTTCGAGTAGTGCAGCTCGAGGAACGAGGCGAGGTCCTGGAAGGCGTAGCGCGCCCGCAGGGCGTCCAGATCCTCGGTCGGCAGTGCGATGCCGTTGCGGCGCGCCATCTCGACGATGTGCTCGGGCTCGATCGTGCCCTCGATGTGGATGTGCAGCTCGGCGCTCGGCGGCGCTCCGCGATCGAGGGCGGTGCCGGTGGCGGGAGGCGTGAGGGTCACGGTGGCGTTCCTGTTCCGGGCCGCGGTCGCGCCCCGCGGTCACCGTAGTCGGCGCGTGTTACGCGCCGATGACCAACCGGTGCGCTTCGCCGATCCGAGCTGCGTTGTGCAGGCGATCCCTCCGCGTCGAGGCCCTCTCGTGCGGTGCAATGTCCTCCCCGGTCGTCGGAGCCTGCAGATCGGACCGGCGCTCGTCCCGCTGAGCCGATGCGAGGATGGCCGGGTGACCGCGCATCCCCGGCTCGACGAGCTCATCCGCACCGTCCACGTCCTCCGCGCCCCGGGCGGCTGCCCGTGGGACGCCGAGCAGACCCACGAGTCGCTCGTGCGCTACCTGATCGAGGAGTCGCACGAGCTGGTCGACGCGATCGAGGCCGGCGACCGGGCCGACCTGATCGAGGAGCTCGGCGACGTGCTCTACCAGGTGCTCTTCCACTCCGACCTGGCCGCCGACGGACCGGAGCCGTTCACGATCGAGGACGTCGCGGCGCACATGAACGCGAAGATGATCGGCCGCCACCCGCACGTCTTCGGCGACGCGACCGCGGAGACCGCCGATGACGTCATCGCCGTCTGGGACGAGCTGAAGAAGACCGAGAAGCCGCACCGGACGAGCGTCCTCGACGGGATCCCGCAGGGCATGCCGGCTCTCGCGCTGGCCGACAAGGTGATCGGCAAGGCGACGACGCTCGGCATCGTCGACGCGGGGGAGGGGCCGCTGCCGATCGAGTCGGAGGAGGACCTCGGCCCGCTGCTGCTGGCCATCGTCGCCTCGGCGCGGGCGCAGGGGCTCGACGCGGAGCGGGCGCTACGCACGGCGACGCGCGACCTGCAGGAGGAGATCCGCGCGGTGGAGCAGGAGCGCCGGGAGGGGTGACTGTCGCCTCGAGTGCTGATCACGGGGATCTCGATACGCCCGCTCCGCGGGCTACTCGATCAGCGTAGGTGGCGGGCTCTGCGCGGTGTGGCGAGATCCATGCTGGTCGAGTAGCCGCGGAGCGGCGTATCGAGACCCCACGTCTCCAGAACGGTGGATCTCGATACGCCCGCTGCGCGGGCTACTCGATCAGCACGAAGGCGCCGCTGCGCGATGGATCTCGATACGCCCGCTCCGCGGGCTACTCGATCAGCACGAAGGCGCCGCTGCGCGGTGGATCTCGATACGCCCGCTGCGCGAGCTACTCGATCAGCATGAAGGCGCGGGCTGCTCGATCAGCAGGGAGCGCGTGCGGCTCGACGCGCGTGCGCCCTTCCATGCTGGTCGAGTAGCCGCGGAGCGGCGTATCGAGACCCCACGTCTCCAGAGCGGTGGATCTCGATACGCCCACTGCGCGGGCTACTCGATCAGCATGGTCGGCCCGCTGCGCGGGCTACTCAATCAGCATGAGGCGCGGGCTGCTCGATCAGCCCGCAGGCCGACCGTCAGGCCACGCGGCGCCCGCGGGGCAGGCGCGCCGCCGGCGTCGCCGTCCGGCGGATCGCGCCGAGCAGCAGGCCGACCGCGAGCACCAGCTGCAGCGTCAGACCGACGAACCAGGACGGGACGGTCGCGTCGAAGACCTCCTCCGGAGTGCTCGGCCGCGTCGAGCCGGTGTAGCCGGAGCAGGAGAGCTCGACGACCGGCTCCGGCGCGATCTGCGCCTGCCGTACCAGCAGCGAGAGCCCGGTGAACAGGTCCTCCGGCGAGCCGTACTCGTCGAGCTGCGGCGGGACGGCGTCGGCCAACACCACGAACGGGTTCAGCGCGAGCAGCTCCCAGTAGTAGTCGGCCCGCGCCACCTGCGTCTCGTAGTCCGGTCCGCAGATCCCCTCGTCGTCGTCGACGAAGACGGTCTGCTGCTCCGTGGTCGTGACCGCCGTCAGCAGCCCGAACGCGATCAGCGACCCGACGCTCATCGCCGCGACCACCAGGTAGGTGGTGACGACCGACATCAGCGGCCGGTCGAGGATCCCGCTGAGACCCACTCCGATCGCCGCGACGACGCCCAGCTGCACCGCGAGCACGAGCACCGAGACCGACGCGGAGGCGAGCGACACCCCGCCGACCCCGACGGCGACGAGCAGGAACGGCACCGTGCTCGCGAGGAACGCCAGCGCCACCAGCCAGGCCGAGACGAACTTGCCGAGCACGAGCTGCGCCGTGGTCACGAGGGTGACCTGCGTCGTGGCGAGGGTCCCCGCGTCGCGGTCGCCGTTCACGGCCGTGCCGGAGAGCGCGGGCGTCACCAGGCTGCCCAGCAGCAGCACGAAGTAGACGAGGGTCGAGTAGAGGAAGCCGCCCACGACGGCGCCGCTGCCCGAGAAGACGCCGGTCGCGACGACCAGCAGTCCGGTGACCGCGCCGACCAGCAGGAAGAACAGCCCGAGCAGGACGAAGGACGAGGTCCCGCGCACCCGCTGCGCGAGCTCGAGGCGGAGGACGATGCCGACGCCCTGCAGGAACGGCAGCGGCCGGGCGGTGGTCTCGGTGCTCATCGGGCGTCCTCCTCGTTCTCGGTGCGCGGTTCCGCGGCACTCCCCGGCCGTGCGGCACTCCCCGGCTCCCCGGCCGAGCGGGTCAGATCCGAGAAGGTGTGCTCCAGCTCGCCCACCGCCGGCGCGAAGCGGCTGACCGCGATCCCGGCCGACACCAGCCGCGCGAGCAGCTCGGCCGCCGCCGCATCGTTGACGACCGGCACGAGGGCCGCATCGCGCTCCACTCGGACCGGCACGCCCGTCAGCCGCTCGACGACCTCGGCGAGCTCCGCCCCGCGCGGCCGCACCGCGTCGATCCGCCAGGCCCGCAGCGCCCGCGACGCGCGCGCGACCGCCTCCTGCGAGGCCGTCACCCCGCCGTCGAGGTAGACCGCCGCGGTCGCCATCTCGTCGAGCTCGGAGAGCACGTGACTCGAGACCAGCACCGTGCGCCCCTCGCCGGCGAGCCGCAGCACGAGGTCGCGCAGCGCGATCCGCGCCCCGGGATCGAGCCCCGAGGCCGGCTCGTCGAGCACCAGCACCGACGGGTCGTGCACGAGCGCGCGCGCCAGGCTCAGCCGCTGCTTCTGCCCGCGCGAGAGCACCCGGGTGGGCCTGTCGCCGAACTCGACCAGATCCACGAGCCCCAGCAGCTCGTCCGCCCGGGCCTCGGCGTCCGGGCGCGGCCGCCCGTACAGCTGCCCGGTCGTCCGGAGGGTCTCCCGGCAGGTCAGGCTCGCCCAGGAGCCGAGGACGTCGGGCATCCAGCCGAGCGCGGCCCGCACCGCGGCGGGCTCCTCGACCGGATCGTGCCCGGCGACGCGGAGCCGCCCCGCGTCGGGGCGCAGCAGCGTCGCGAGCAGCAGCATCAGCGTCGTCTTGCCCGCGCCGTTGGGCCCGATCAGCGCGGTGACCTCCCCGGGCCGGGCCTCGAAGCTGGCGTCGCGGACGGCGTGCACCGGCCCGAACGCCCGCGACACCCCCTCCGCGACGATGCCGGCATCAGCGTGCGTGTCCATCGAGTCCCCCTCGTCGGTCCGCGGCGATCCCCCTGACCGCGCGAGCGCCGCGAGCCTAGCCGACACCCCCGACCGGCCGGACGCCCGCGGCGCGGAGGGCCGGAGAACACCGGTCGACGGTCTGGGAGAATCGCCGCATGGCTTCTGCGATCACCCCGCCCCGCGGCATGCGCGACTTCCTCCCGGCCGACAAGGCGAAGCGCGAGCACGCGCTCGGAGTGATCCGCCGGGTCTACGCGGCGCACGGCTTCGACGAGATCGAGACCCCGGTGGTCGAGGACTTCGAGCGCCTGCACTCCGGCCTCGGCGGCGACAACGAGAAGCTCGCCTTCAGCGTGCTGCGCCGCGGGCTCTCGCACGACGACCTCGCGGCGGCGGCCGCGGCGGACGACGCCTCGGGCCTCGCCGACCTCGGCCTCCGCTTCGACCTCACCGTCCCGCTCGCCCGCTTCTACGCCAGCCACCGCGCCGAGCTGCCGACCGTCTTCCGCTCCGTCCAGATCGCGCCGGTCTGGCGCGCCGAGCGCCCGCAGAAGGGCCGCTACCGCCAGTTCGTCCAGTGCGACATCGACATCATCGGCGAGCCGGGGCAGCTCGCCGAGGTCGAGCTGATCACCGCGACGGCCGCCGCCCTCGACACCCTGGGCCTGCGCGACTGCACGATCCGGATCAACGACCGCCGGATCCTCACCGGCATCCTCGAGCACTGCGGCTTCGCTCCCGAGCGCTTCGGCCCCGCCCTGATCTCGATCGACAAGCTCGACAAGATCGGCGCGAGCGGAGTCGTCGCCGAGCTCGAGGCCGACGGACCGGACGCCGCGGCCGTGCTCGGCGGCTACCTCGCCCGCATCGAGGCGGCCGTCGCCGCCGGGGGAGTGGCGCTCGAGCAGTCCGCGATCCTCGGCGTGCTGCCCGAGGGCATCGACCCGGAGGCGGTGCTCGCGCTCGAGACGCTCGCCCGGTCGCTGCGCTCGCTGCCGACCGGCGTCTCGCTCCGCTTCGACCCCACGCTCGTGCGCGGGATGGGCTACTACACCGGCACCATCTTCGAGATCGCGCACCCCTCCTCCGGCTCGTCCGTCGGCGGCGGCGGACGCTACGACGGCATGATCGGGCGCTTCCTCGGCCAGGACGTGCCGGCTTGCGGCTTCTCCATCGGCTTCGAGCGGATCGTCGAGCTGATCGACGTGCCGCTGGACGAGCGGCCGGACGCGGTCATCCTCGTGCACGAGCGCGACGCGGCCCCGGAGGTGCTGCTCGCGCTCAAGCAGGAGCTGATCGCCGGCGGCTCCCGTGTGCGCCTCGAGCGCCGCGCGAAGAACCTCACGCCGCTGCTCGACCGGGCCGCCGCCGCCGGATTCACGCGGTTCGCACTCGTGCGCCGCGACGCCGCAGTGGCCGCGGATCTCGCCTTCAAGCCGCTCGGCTGAGCGGAGAGGGGCCTCAGGCGATCCGCCGGGAGGGGCGGGCGGAGCGGTCGGATCGTTGTCGGATCCGTGAGACCCTTAATACCCGCGAAATCTGCGGACACACCGGAGAAATCTCCCGAGGATAGCGTCGAGGCACCCCGATCGGCGCGGCTTGGCGCGCCCCGTGGGGCACCCGTCGCGAACCGCGCACCACAGCAGCTTCCACCGCCTTACCCGAGGAGTCCCCCTTGCCCCTGTCGCCCTTCCGCACCTCGCAGACCTTCGACCGCCGCAGCGTCCTGCGCATGGCCGGCGTCGCCGGTCTCGCCCTCGGCGGCGTCTCCGTCCTCGCCTCCTGCGCCTCCGACTCCTCCGGCGCCTCGGCCGAGGACGGCGGCGACCTCGGCACCCTGAAGGTCCAGCTCTCCTGGATCAAGAACGAGGAGTTCGCGGGCGAGTTCTTCGCCGACTCCAAGGGCTACTACACCGAGGCCGGCCTCGCCGGCGTCACGCTCACGGCGGGCCCCTCCACCGGCACCGCCGAGCTGCTCTCCGGCTCGGCCGACGTCGCGCTCAGCGACGCCGTCTCTGTCGGCACCGTCGTCGCCAACGAGCAGGCGCCGCTCAAGATCATCGGCGCGACCTACCAGAAGAACCCGTTCACGGTCCTCTCGATCGCGACCGCCGGCAACATCGCCACCCCCGCCGACCTCGCCGGCAAGAAGATCGGCGTCCAGGCGTCGAACACCTCGCTCTTCCAGGCGCTGCTGAAGGCGAACGGCCTCGCCGAGTCCGACGTCACCGTCGTCCCGGTCGAGTACGACCCCTCGGTCCTAATCAACGGCACCGTCGACGGCTTCATCGCCTACCTGACCAACGAGGCGATCACCGTCGCCGCCGAGGGCTACGAGGTCGTCAACCTGCCCTTCGCGGACAACGGCCTCCCCTTCGTGGCCGAGACCTTCACCGTCACCGACATGGCCATCGCCGACAAGCGCGAGGCGCTCAAGGCCTTCCTCGTCGCCGAGATCAAGGGCTGGACCGACGCGGTCAACGACCCGGAGGCCGGCGCGATGCTCGCCCTCGAGACCTACGGCAAGGACCTCGGCCTCGATGAGGAGTCCTCCAAGAAGGGCTCCACCATCCAGTCCGAGGAGCTCGTCGTCTCGGACGAGACCGTCGCGAACGGCCTCTTCACGATCTCGGACAGCCTGCAGGAGGAGACGCTCGCGTCGCTCTCGGGCGCCGGCATCGACGTCGACGCCGCCGACCTCTTCGACATGAGCCTCCTCGCCGAGGTCTACGAGGAGAACCCCGACCTCGTCAAGTACGCCGCCTGACCGCGGCAATCTAACCAGCACCACGGAGGGCACCACTCGTGACCGACACGACCGACGCCGGCACTCTGCGCGAGCAGGGTGCCGGCGGCACCGGCATCCAGATCCACGGCCTGTCGAAGACGTTCCGGATGGGCTCTCGCAGCGTCACCGCGCTGCAGGACACCGATCTGCACACCGACCAGGGCAGCTTCCTCGCGCTCCTCGGCCCCTCGGGCTGCGGCAAGTCCACCATCCTGCGGATCCTCGCGGGGCTGGAGGAGCCCACCTCGGGCTCCATCCGGGTGGACGGCCGCACGCCCAAGGAGCTGCGCCGCGACAACAAGCTCGGCATCGCCTTCCAGGACCACGCGCTCCTGCCCTGGCGCAGCGTGATGTCGAACATCCGCCTCCCGTTCGAGATCGCGGGCAAGTCGGTGGACCAGTCCTACATCGACGAGCTGATCGAACTGGTGGGCCTGCGCGGCTTCGAGAAGGCCAAGCCGGCGCAGCTCTCCGGCGGCATGCGCCAGCGCGTCTCGATCGCCCGCTGCCTGATCCTCAAGCCCGAGGTGCTGCTGCTGGACGAGCCGTTCGGTGCGCTCGACGACATGACGCGGCAGAAGCTCAACCTCGAGCTGCTGCGGATCTGGACCGAGAAGCCGGCCACGACCCTCCTCGTCACCCACGGCATCTCGGAGGCGATCTTCCTCTCCGACCAGGTCGCCGTCATGAGCCCGCGGCCCGGCCGGGTCAAGGAGATCATCGAGATCGATCTGCCCCGCCCGCGCACCCCCGAGATGCAGCGCACCCCGGAGTTCCACGCGTACGTCGACCAGGCGTCCGAGCTGCTGTTCGGCGACGGCGGCGCGGCCGCCGACGACCACTGAGGCGCCCCGTGGCCACCCTGCTCCCCGCTCCCGCCCCGACGACCGAGCGCCGCTCGCGCTCCCTCCCGCCCTGGGCCTCCGGGCTGATCGGCATCGTCGGCATCATCGCCGTCTGGTGGCTGATCGCCCTGATCACCGCCCCCACCGGCGGCACGACCTACGCCCCGGTCCCCACGCCGATCCAGGTCGCGCAGACGATCGCCGAGGACGGGCCCGCGTTCTACTGGGCCAACTTCTCGGTGACGATCGGCGAGGCCGCGGTCGGCTACTTCTGGGGCAACCTCATCGCCCTGGTGCTCTCCGCGCTCGTCCTGATCGTGCCGTGGCTGGAGGGGATCGTCTCCCAGCTCGCGGTCGTCACCTACTGCGTGCCGATCGTCGCGATCGGGACGCTCGTGCTCCTCATCCTCGGCGGCTCCGACGCGCCGGGGCGGCCGAGCGACACCGCGATCTTCCTCGCCGGGCTCTCGGTCTTCTTCACCACCGTCGTCGGCAGCCTGCTCGGCCTCAAGGCGGCCGACAAGGCCTCCCTCGACGTCGTCACCGTCTACGGCGGCACGAAGTTCACCCAGCTGCGGAAGGTCCGCGCCATCGCCGCGCTGCCGAACATCCTCTCCGCGCTGCAGATCGCCGTTCCCGCGGCGTTCCTGGGCGCGATCCTGGGGGAGTACTTCGGCAAGATCGAGACCGGGGTCGGGCCGATCCTGGTCGCGGCGCAGGTCTCGCTGAACTCGCCGCGCGTCTGGGCGCTCTTCCTCCTCTGCGCGGCCGTGGCGCTGATCGGCTACGGCCTCGTCGGCCTGATCGGGCGCCTCGTCGCCCCGTGGTCCTCCGGAAAGCGGGCATGACATGACCTCCACGATCCCCGACCGCACCGAGCAGTCGAGCCCGACGCAGATCATCGCGGTCGACGAGCTCCGCCGTCAGCTGCGCAGCGCCGCCCTCGGTGCCACGCTGAAGAGCCTGCGCAAGAGCCTCCTGATCGCGCTGTCGACCGTCGCGATCGTCCTCGCGATCTGGATCGGCGTGATCCTCTTCAGCGGCGTCTCGCCGTACGTGATCAAGGGGCCGTGGGACGTCTGGGCGCACCTGGTCACCGACGAGTCGGCGGCCGAGAACCGCGCCGAGCTGGGCGGGCTCTTCGCCGTCACCATGGTCGACTCGTTCATCGGCTTCGCGGCCGGCCTGATCGTCGCGATCCTGGTCGCGATCCTCTTCCGGTTGTCCAAGGGCGTCGAGCACGCACTGATGCCGTTCGCGCTGCTGCTGCGCTCGGTCCCGCTGATCGCGATGACGCCGCTGATCATCCTGGTCTTCGGCCAGGGGACGGTCGCCTCGGTCGCCGTGGTCGGCGGCATCGTCGTGCTCTTCCCGGCGCTGGTCACGATCGCCTTCGGCCTCAACAACGCCTCGCCGCAGATGCTCGACGTCGTCTCGGTCTACGGCGGCTCCACCCTCACGGCGATCCGCAAGGTCGCCATCCCCGGCGCGCTGCCCTCGCTCTTCGCGGCGATCCGCGTCTCCGTCCCCGGAGCGATCACCGGCGCGCTGCTGGCCGAGTGGCTCTCCACCGGCGACGGCATCGGCGGCGGCATCGCCGGCTGGACCGCGCAGGCCCGCTTCGACGACATCTGGTCGGCCGTCGTCCTCGTGACCGGCGTCTCGCTGATCCTCTACATGGTCGTCCAGGTCATCGAGACCTTCGTCCTGTCCCGGATGTCCCTCTCCCTCTCCTGACGCACGGCTGCTCCCCTCCGCGAGATGCCACTTGTGCACGCCCGACACGGCGTGTCGCGCGCACAAGTGGCATCTCGCGGAAGCGCGGAGGGACGGGTCAGACGGTGACGATCGCGTCGATGCGGCGCGGGGACAGCAGGTCGCGGCCGCCGAGGCCGTCGAGCTCCATCACGACGGCGATGCCCTCGAGGGACCAGCCGGCGCGCTCGATCAGGCGGCAGCTCGCGTCGAGGGTGCCGCCGGTGGCGAGCACGTCGTCGACGAGCAGCAGGCGCGCGCCCTTCGGCACAGCGTCCTCGTGCACCTCGAGCTGCGTGCTGCCGTACTCGAGCGTGGCCTGCTCGCTCAGCACGGTCCGCGGCAGCTTGCCGGGCTTGCGGATCGTCACGACTCCGAGGCCCGCGGAGTAGGCGGCGGCCGCGGCGAGGAGGAAGCCGCGCGCCTCGACTCCGGCGATCGCGTCGATCCGGCCGCGGTACGGCTCGATCAGCGCGTCCGTGACCGCGCGCAGCGCCTCGCCGTCGCCGAAGACCGGCGTGAGGTCGCGGAAGAGGATGCCGGGCTTCGGGAAGTCGGGGACGACCTCGGTGAGGCGCTCGACGAGGGCGGCGGCGGTGCTGGTCACGGGGTCCTCCGGTGGGGCGGGAGCGGATCGGCGGCCGTGCGGCGCGGCTGCCGTCAGGGCCCTGGGAGTCTACCGACGCCCCGCGGACGCCTCCCGTTCCGAGGCGGTCAGTAGACTCCTTCCCGACCGCTCCCGCCCTCCGGGAGCCCACCCGTCAAGAGGAGATAGTTGTGGCCCTTATCGAGGCAGTCGTCGCCCGAGAAATTCTGGACTCCCGTGGCAACCCCACGGTCGAGGTCGAGGTCCTGCTCGAGGACGGCGCGTCCTCGCGAGCGGCCGTCCCCTCCGGTGCCTCCACCGGCGCCTTCGAGGCCTACGAGCTGCGCGACGGCGATGCCGAGCGCTACCTCGGCAAGGGCGTGCAGAAGGCCGTCGACGCCGTCATCGACGAGATCGGCCCGGCCATCGAGGGCTTCGACGCCACCGACCAGCGCCTCGTCGACGCCGAGCTGATCGAGCTCGACGGCACCGAGAACAAGTCGCGCCTGGGCGCGAACGCGATCCTCGGCGTCAGCCTCGCGGTCGCCAAGGCCGCCGCGCAGTCGGCCGACCTCGACCTCTTCCGCTACGTCGGCGGCCCGAACGCGCACACCCTGCCCGTCCCGCTGATGAACATCATCAACGGCGGCGCGCACGCCGACACCGGCGTCGACATCCAGGAGTTCATGGCCGTCCCGCTGGGCGCCGAGTCCTTCTCCGAGGGCCTGCGCTGGGGCGTCGAGATCTACCACGCGCTCAAGGCCCAGCTGAAGAAGGCCGGCTTCGCCACGGGCCTCGGCGACGAGGGCGGCTTCGCCCCCGACCTGCCCACCAACCGCGAGGCGCTCGACTTCATCCTCAAGGCCGTCGAGGCCGCCGGCTTCACCCCCGGCAAGGACATCGGCCTCGCGCTCGACGTCGCCTCCTCCGAGTTCTACGAGGACGGCAAGTACACGTTCGAGGGCAAGAAGCTCTCGGCCGAGGAGCTCTCCGCCTACTACGCCGACCTCGTCGCCAACTACCCGCTGGTCTCCATCGAGGACCCGCTGGACGAGGACGACTGGGCCGGCTGGACCCACCTCACCGCCGAGATCGGCGACAAGGTGCAGCTCGTCGGCGACGACCTCTACGTCACCAACCCGGTGCGCCTGGCCCGCGGCATCGCCGAGAAGGCCGGCAACTCGATCCTGGTCAAGGTGAACCAGATCGGCACGCTCACCGAGACGCTCGACGCGGTGGCCCTCGCCCAGCGCAGCGGCATGACCGCGATCCTCTCGCACCGCTCCGGCGAGACCGAGGACACCACCATCGCCGACCTCGCGGTCGCGGTGGACGGCGGCCAGATCAAGACCGGCGCCCCGGCGCGCTCGGACCGCGTGGCGAAGTACAACCAGCTGCTGCGCATCGAGGAGATCCTGGGAGGCGCCGCGACGTACGCGGGTCGCTCCGCCTTCCCGCGCTTCACCGCGTAGTCTCTCCCCGCCGGAGCGGCCCCGGAGCCCAGCACCTCGGTGCGGGCACCGGGGCCGCTCCCGTTCCGCCCTCATCCGTTCCACCGCTCGAGGAGGCACCCGCCCATGGCCCGACCGCCCCGCCGGCCCTCCGCTCCCGGGAGCGCGCCCCGCCGCCCGGCCGCCGCCGAGACTCCGGACTCGACCGCTTCGGTGCCCGAGTCCTCGAAGACCGCAGCCTCGAAGCCCGCCGCATCGAAGCCGAGTGCCTCGAAGTCGTCCGCATCGAAGAAGCCGGCGTCGAAGCCCGCCGGCTCGTCGTCCGCCGCCTCGAAGCGCCCCGGCGCGAAGCCCGGCTCCTCCGCCCCGAAGTCCTCGCGCACCCCTCGCGCGAAGCAGCCCCCCGTCGCACCGTCCTCCGCCTGGGTCGCCGGCGTCCGCGGCTCCGGCTTCACGCTGCTCGTGATGGGCATCATGATCCTGGCCGTCGTCGTCCTGGCGCCCAGCGTGAAGAACTTCGTCGAGCAGCGCGCCGAGATCGCCGAGCTGCAGCGCTCCGTCGACGCGGCGAAGACCCAGTCGCAGAACCTCGACGAGCAGCGCGTGCGCTGGTCCGACCCCGCCTTCATTCGCGCCCAGGCCCGCGAGCGCCTGTACTTCGTGATGCCGGGCGAGGTCAGCTACCTCGTCCTCGACGACATCGCCGTCGCGCAGCAGGCCGCGCAGCCGGCGTCGAACTCGGTGCAGAAGACCCCGAGCGACTGGGCGGGCTCGCTGCTCTCCTCGATCGCGGTCTCCGGCCTCGGCGACCCGACGACGGCGGAGCTCACCCCCACTCCCTGACCCCGGCCCCTCGCCCGGCCCCCGCCTACACTGGAGAGTTCCCTCCGGTCCCCGCGCCCCCTGGAGTCCTCCGTGACCACGCCCCCGTTCGACCCGCCCACCGAGCACGACATCGCCGTCGTCTCCGCCCAGCTGGGCCGCCCCGCCCGCGACGTGGTCGGCATCAGCGCGCGCTGCATCTGCGGCAACCCGACGGTGGTCTCCACCAGCCCCCGGCTGAGCGACGGCACGCCGTTCCCCACCTTCTACTACCTGACCCACCCCGCCGCGACCGCCGCGATCTCGCAGCTCGAGGCGACCCAGGTCATGGTCGAGTACAACGCGCTCCTGGCCGAGGACGAGGCGCTGCGCGACGCGCACGCGGCGGCCCACCGCGCCTTCCTCGCCGACCGCGAGAGCATCGCCGTCGTCCCCGAGATCGCCGGCATCTCCTCCGGCGGCATGCCGACGCGCGTCAAGTGCCTGCACGCCCTGGCCGGCCACGCGCTCGCCGCGGGCCCCGGAGTGAACCCGATCGGCGACCTGGCGCTCGCGCGCGCCGACTGGTCGCCCGAGCGCTGCGAGTGCCGGCCGCTCGAGGTCTGACCGACTCCGCGGACCGGCGGGTCGACGCGATTCGACGCGCGGTTCGCTAGGCTGATTCCCAGTCGGGGTCAGTGCTGCCACCCGCATCGAGAGCGGGCACTTCGCGAGTAGCAGGGTGTTCGCATTGTCCATCCCTCTGGAGTGTTCACCGTGCCCAAAATCCTGATCGTCGGAGGCGGCTACGCCGGCTTCTACACCGCGTGGAAGCTGGAGAAGTACCTCCGCGCCAACGAGGCCGAGGTCACGATCGTCGACCCGCTGCCCTACATGGCGTACCTGCCCTTCCTCCCCGAGGTCGCCGCCGGCTCCATCGAGCCGCGCCACGCGATCGTCTCGCTGCGCCGCCACCTCAAGAAGACGGCGATCCTCGCCGCGAAGGTCACCAAGATCGACCACGCGTCCAAGACCGCGACGATCACCCCGACGGTCGGCGAGCCCTACGAGTTCGTCTACGACCAGATCGTCGTCACCGCGGGCTCGGTCTCGCGCACCTTCCCGATCCCGGGCGTCGCCGACAACGCGATCGGCCTCAAGACGATCGAGGAGGCGACCGCGATCCGCGACCGCATCCTCACCAACTTCGACAAGGCCGCGACCCTGCCGGCCGGCCCCGAGCGCTCGCGCCTGCTGACGGTCACGGTCGTCGGCGGCGGCTTCGCCGGCATCGAGGTCTTCGCCGAGCTGCGCTCGTTCGCGAGCGCGCTGCTCAAGCGCTACCCCGAGATCGACTTCGAGGAGACCAAGTTCCACCTCGTCGAGGCGATGGGGCGGATCATGCCCGAGGTCGCGCTCGAGACGAGCCACTGGGTCCTGAAGAACCTCGACCAGCGCGGCGCCACCGTGCACCTCGACACGCAGCTGAAGTCCGCCGAGGGCGGCGTCATCGAGCTGTCGACGGGCGAGACCTTCGAGTCCGACCTGATCATCTGGACCGCCGGCGTCATGGCGAACCCGTCGATCAAGAACTCCGACCTCCCGATCGAGGAGCGCGGCCGTCTGCGCGTGCGCGCCGACCTCCGCGTCGGCCACGACGACGTCATCGTCGAGGGCGCCTGGGGCGCCGGCGACGTGTCGGCCGTCCCCGACCTCACCGGCGGCGGCGTCGGCGGCTTCTGTGTGCCGAACGCCCAGCACGCCGTCCGCCAGGGCAAGCTCATGGCGACCAACATCATCGCGGTCCTCCGCGGCGAGGCGCCCAAGGACTACTTCCACAAGAACGCGGGAGCGGTCGCCGGTCTCGGCATCGGCATCGGCGTCTTCCAGTCCGGCAAGATCGCGATCAAGGGCTTCCCGGCCTGGGTCATGCACCGCGGCTACCACGGTCTCGCCATGCCCTCGTGGGAGCGCAAGTTCCGCGTGGTCTGGGGCTGGTGGAACAACCTCTGGCTCGGTCGCGACATCGCCTCGATCGAGGCACGCGAGTACCCGCGCGGCTCCTTCGAGACCTACGCGTCGCGCCCCCGTCCGGCCGCTCCGGCCGCCGAGTCGGCTCCGGCCGGCACCCCCGGCCCGGCCGACGCGCCGGTGACCGTGGGCGGCGAGCCCGCCAAGGCCTGACAGCACCGTCGGGTGGTGAGCGAGAGCGCACCACCCGGTGGTCGCCCCCATAGCCCAATCGGCAGAGGCAGACGACTTAAAATCGTCTCAGTCTGGGTTCGAGTCCCAGTGGGGGCACTCTCTCCGCGGCTGTTACGCCGCGCGCGCGTGCGCGGCCTTCTCGAGCGCCGCAGCCGGCAGCGCCCCTTCGAGGCTCGCTTCGTCGAGCAGGGCCGCCTCGAGGGCGGCGGTGATCTCGGCGGGGGCGCACTCGGCGCAGAGGACGACGAGCTCCTCGGAGCTCACCCCGTCGGAGTCCTCGCCGCCGGAGCGGTCCAGGACGACGGCATCGGTTCCGCAGCTTCCGCATTCGATCATGCGGGTACCGTACGTCCGACCTCCGACATCGCCGCGATGTGCGGAAGGTGAGTCGCGCGGGAGCGCAGGAGTTCCGATCCGGGCCATCCGGTCGTGTCCGTTCCTGTCAATCGCTACGCGGGCGCCCGCCCTCGCATAGAGTCGTGGCCGGGCGGTCCTCGCCCGGACGGAGCGCCTGCGCCACCGTCCCGGGGGCGGGCGGCCCGGTGGCGCCTCGTGGCGTCTCCTTCTTCTCGTGCCCTCGGGCACTGTCATGCATCACCCGGCGACGGGTGGTCGGGAGGCCTCCATGGGGAAGCTGCTCTACGGAGCCTCGGGTGTCGAGATCGAGTTCGACGACCGCACGCTCACGCACGTCCAGATCGTCATCGCCAACAAGCTGCGCCGCCGCGAGAGCTTCTTCTTCTCCTGGCGCGACGACCCCGCTGTCGGCGACGGCCGCTCCAGCATCTGGCTCGATCCGTCGGTCCCGCTCTACTTCAAGTACTTCGGCGGCCGGGTGCCGTCGATCAACCGCACCTGGATCGACCTGCTGACGGTCTCCGCGAACTCCTCCGGCGGCCTGCAGCTCGTGCAGGAGCCGGACGCCGCTCCCACCCCGCCGCCGAAGGGCGAGCAGGGCGCGTGAAGCGCGACGTCTCCGCCCGGCTGACCCTCGACGTCGCGCGCCCCGCGACGCTCGTCTTCTCGATCGCGGTCGCGGAGGCCTACGGGGCTCCGGAGCGGCTGTCCCTCGAGCTGGACGGGCGCGAGGTCGCCGCCCGCGAGGTGCTCGACCAGCACGGCACCCGCCTGCACGTCCTCGAGGCGGGCGTCGGCCGGCTCGTCGTCGACTACACCGCGAGCGTCGACGGCGTGCTGGAGCCGCTGCCCGGCGAGGAGGTCGACCGGCTGCGCTACCTGCGACCCAGCCGCTACGCCGAGTCGGACATCCTCTGGGCGACCGCGCGCGCCGAGTTCGCGGGCCTCGAGGGCGCCGCCCTGCTCGCCTCGGTCAGCTCCTGGGTCGGCACCCGGCTCGCCTACGTGACCGGCTCGAGCCTCCCCACCGACGGTGCGGAGCGGACGCTGCTCGCCCGCCGCGGGGTCTGCCGCGACTTCGCCCACCTCGTGGTGGCGCTGCTGCGCGCGCTCGACGTGCCGGCTCGGCTGGTCGCGGTCTATGCACCGGGGCTCGCGCCGATGGACTTCCACGCGGTCGCCGAGGCCTGGATCGAGGGCTCCTGGCGGGTGGTCGACGCGACCACCCTGGCGCCGCGGTCCAGCCTGGTGCGGATCGCCACCGGCCGCGACGCGGCGGACACGGCGTTCCTCAGCGTCTACGACGGCATCGCGACGCTGACCGACATGACCGTCGGCGCCGTGGTCGACGTGCTGCCGGACGACGACGTGCGCGAGCTCGCCGCGATCGGCTGAGCCCGGACCCTGGTCGCCGGGGCGGAGACCGCTCCGGCGCTACTCGCCGACGTCGACGAAGCGCCGCCAGGCCCAGATCGACGTGCAGACGACCGTGAAGGCGACGACGGCGAAGAGCGCCGGTCCGCCGCCGCCGTCGGTCGCCCAGGCGGCGATCGTCGGCGTGAGGAGCAGGAAGAGGACGGTGCTCGCCAGCAGCGTCAGCCCGAGCCAGAGCACGGGCGACCAGCGCAGGATGCTCTGCCCCGCGGGTCGGCCGACCGGGAAGAGCAGCACGACGCTCGAGCCGACCGAGATCAGCGTCGTCGCGCTGAGGATCTCGGTGGTGAGGACCGCGGCGAAGGAGCCGTCGGCGGGGACGGCCGCGGAGGCTCCCCAGGCGACGGCAGCGAGGCCGAGCAGGGAGACGACCCGCACGGTCGCGAGCTTGGCGCGTGCGACGGCCGAGGCGCCCTCGGGCAGGACGAGCCCGATCACCACTCCGAAGAGGAAGGCCGGGTCGAGGCCCGCGAAGCGCGACAGGAGTGCGGCGCCGGCCACCAGCAGCAGCGCGCGGGGCGAGGCGACGATGCGGATGCCCGGCAGGCCGAGGCGGTGCCCCACCAGCGCGGGAACACCCGCGGCGACGGCGTTCACGACGGCGACCGCGACGATGACCGCGATCAGCAGGCGGAGGTAGGCGGGCTGCCCGTCGACCCGGCCGGAGAGCAGCACGAGACCTGCGGCGCAGCCGATCATGCCGACGACCATCGTCCGGGCCGAGAGCGGGGCGGGCTCGGGCCGGTCGTCGTACTCCACGCTCGCGCGGTTGCGGCCGGTCAGGCGCCAGGTGCGCGGCTCGCGCGGCACCCGGCCGGCGACGGCCAGGCGGGCGGGGACGACGAGCAGGGCGAGGGAGGCGACCGCCAGGGCGAGGGAGCGCATCCAGTCGGCCATGGTGCCGAGGGGTGCGCTGGAGGAGAGCGCGGTGGTCATCCCGGTGGCGGCGCTCCAGCCGCCGGGGACCGAGCCGCCGTCCGGGGAGGGTGCGGCCGGCGGCGGGTCGCTGGGAGCGGCTCCGGGTGCCGGGGCGGCCGTGGCGCCGTCGGTCGGCAGGGGCTCGGGCGCGGGCGCCGTCTGCCCGGGTCGAGTCGGCGCGGCGGTCGCGGTGCTTCCCGGCGTCGTCGGCCGGGCCGTCGGCGAGCCGGGCGCGGTGGTCGGCGTGCTGCCGCCCGGGGTCGCCGCGCTCGTGCCGGGAGCGGTCGCCGAGGGGGCAGCGGAGGGCGTCGTCGTCGCCGCCGAGAAGCTGGCGTCGATCCACGGGCTGCGCGAGCTGTAGTTGCCGGCCGCGTCGCCGGCGATCGCCGACACGCGGTGCGCTCCGGCAGTCACTGTCCCGCCCGTGCAGGACCAGGCGCCGCCGGTGATCGGCGCGTCGCAGGTGTTGACGAGGTCGACGTAGACGTAGACCCGCGTGCCCTCGGTCGCGGTGCCGGAGTAGACGGCGCCGGTGAGCGGCAGCACGGCGCCCGGGCCGGGGGAGGCGAGGACCGGCGCGACCGGAGCCGCGGTGTCCACGACGAGCGAGACGGCCGCGCTGGCGGGCGAGACGGTGCTCCCGGCGAAGGAGGCGGACTGGGTCGCGGTCACGCGGTAGCTGCCGGGGGCGGGAGTGGGCGCGAGCTGGCAGAACCAGCGGCCCGCGCCGTCGGCGGTGGCGAGGCAGGAGGCGCCGCCGTCGGAGGTGACCGCGACGCTCGCTCCCGGGTAGGCGCTGCCGCTCACCGATCCGGCGGACGTCGCCGAGCCGTCGACCGACTCGATGACGGGAGCGCTCAGCACGGCGATCTCGGTGCGGGCCGAGGTGGTGCCGCCGGCGGCGAGGAGCTCGACGGCGGTCAGGCGGATCCGGCCGTCGTCGAGGTCGAGCGCGCAGCTCCAGGTGTCGTCGGCGCCGACGGTGGTGATGCAGAGCGGCTCGCTGCTGCCGGTCAGGCCGATCTGGATCTGATCGCCGGCCGTGCCGGTGCCGGTCGCGGTGACCGCGCCGCTCGGCAGCACGGTGCCGGACGCAGGGGAGGTGATCGTGAGGGGCGCGGCGGCCTGCGCGCTCGGCGCGGTCATACCGGCGGCGGCGCCCAGCGCGACGAGCAGCACGAGCAGGAGGGCGGCCGGACGGCGGCGCGACGAACGGGGGGAGCGGCGAAGGCGACTCGTCGGCACGGCCGACGGACCCCTCGTCGCGGAACCCCCCGGAACAGACGCGGCGACACTCGGAATCACGGTGCGTCCATTGCACGGGGGCGCACGGGTGGTGTCAAGCGCGGCGCGCACCCGTTGCCGGATGTACACCGAAGGGCGGAGCGGGCCTCCTCCGAGCGGGGGAGCGGCTGGTCGGAGCGGGAGAGCGCTTCCGCGACAATATACCCATCGACGAGTCGGAGGAAAGATGAGCGAGGACGCAGCGCGCGGACGCGATCGGCAGCAGGTGCGCGCCGAGACCGCGCGCTTCGACGACGCGCGGGAGCTCGGGCGGCTGCTGCCGCCGGGACTGCGGATCGGGCTCGCGCAGAGCGCCTTCCAGACGGAGGGCTCGCTCGAGGCCGGCGGTCGCGGCCGCTCCGTCTGGGACGACTTCGCCCTGCGGCGCGGCACGATCGCCGAGGAGGCGACGCCCGAGTTCGCCACCGACTTCGTGCTGCGCTGGCGCGAGGACCTCGCCCTGCTGGTCGACCTCGGCGTCGACGAGCTGCGGCTCTCGATCTCCTGGACCCGGCTGCAGCCGGACGGGCGCGGACCGATCGACCGCGGCGGCCTCGGCTTCTACGACCGCCTGCTCGACGAGCTGGCGGGGGTCGGGCTGCGGATCGCGCTCACCCTGCAGCACCGCGACACCCCCTCCGCGCTCAGCGGGGGCTGGATGAATCGCGACACGGCCTTCCGCTTCGGCGACGTCGCCTTCGAGATCGGCTCTCGGCTCGGCGACCGGGTCGCGGACTGGATCACGCTGGATCAGCCGTCGACCGTCTTCCTCGAGGGCTACGCGCTGAAGAACCAGGCCCCGGGAGCGGGGCGGCTGTTCAGTGCGCTGCCCGCTCTGCACCACCAGCTGCTCGGGCACGCCGTCGCGGTCGAGGCGCTCCGCTCCGCCGACCTCGCCGGGCGCATCGGGCTCGTCGACGCGCAGGCCGTGGTCGAGCCGGCGAGCGAATCGGAGCGGGACGGCGCGTGGGCGGCGCTCGCCGACGTCCTGCAGAACCGGCTGGTGGCGGATGCCGTGCTCACCGGCGTCTATCCGTCGGGGCCGGAGGAGCTGCCGCCGTTCCTCGCGCCGCTCGCGGGCGTCGACCCGGTGGACCTCGCCCGCATCAGTGCCCCGCTCGACTTCTACGGGGTCGCGCCGCTGGCCCCGCAGCGGATCGCCGCCGGCCGCGATCCGGCGCTGCCGAGCGGGCCGGGTGCTCCGCCGGCTCTGCCGTTCCACGCCCGGCCGTGGCCGGAGCTCGACCGGACCGGTGACGGCTCGCCGTTCGCGCCGTGGGCGCCGGTGGCGGTGCTGCGGAGCCTCGTCGAGCGCTACGGCGACGCGCTGCCGCCGCTGGTGCTGACGGAGCTCGGCGCGAGCTACCCGGATCTGCCGGACCGGCAGGGCGCGATCGTCGACACGGAGCGGATCCGCTGGCTGGGGGCGCACCTGGGCGCGCTTGCGGAAGCCGTGCATGAGGGGCTGCCGCTGGAGGTCGTTCAGGTCTGGACGCTGGTCGACGCCTTCGAGTGGCAGCACGGCTACACCCGGCCGCACGGGCTGGTGGCGCTCGACTCCCGCAGCCGCGACCGCGTGCCGAAGGCCTCGTTCGACTGGCTGCGGCGCGTGCTGGACGAGCGCTCCTGACGGCGTCCGGCCGCGGGTCTCGATACGCCCCTGCGGGGCTACTCGACCAGCATGGGCCGCATGCTGATCGAGTAGCCCGCGCAGCGGGCGTATCGAGATCCACCACCGTCGGAACGCGAGTCTGCAGACCCGCCCTGCGGGGGACGGTGGGTCTCGATACGCCCCTGCGGGGCTACTCGACCAGCAAGAGTCGGAGCTGCTCGACCAGCATGGGTGCGGGGCCGCTCGAGCAGCAGGGGCGTTCGGTCCGGCATGGGAGACTGCCGCGATGCGCAGCCTTCTCGCCCTCGCCTCGATCCTGCACGCGGAGCCCGCCGTGGTGCTCGCCGCGCTCGCCGACGTGCTCGCCGCCGACGACGGGCCGGCGTTCGAGCGCTCGGCGGACGGGCTCGAGCGGCGGCTGCCGGTCGTCGGCGTCGAGCAGTGGCGGGTGCTGGCGGACGAGGAGGGCTCGCGGGTCGAGTGCGAGCTCGTCGCGTCCGGCGCCTCGTCGGCACTCGCGGGGGTGCTGGCCCGACGCCGGATCCGGGACGCGCCGGAGCGGTTCCGACGCGTCGTCACGGCCGTGGCGGACGCGGTCGAGCCTCGAGCCTGAGTGCCCCCCGCACGGGGAATGCACGGCCCCCGCGCGCTGTTGTCCTCGATAGCGGGGTGGGGCCCGAGTGCCTCGCCCATCGGATCGCTCGGAGGAGCTCGAGGCAGATGGCAGGAACAGGAATGAGCAAGGGACGGGGAGTGCGCGGCGCCGACGAGGAGATCGTCTACCGCCGTCACGCGAACGGACGCGGCATGGTCGCTCCGGGATCGCGCGTCTCCGCGTCGGCGTACGTCGAGACCGGCGCCTACGTCGAACCCGGCGCCACCGTCGGGGAGCGCGCGTGGATCGGCGCCGGCAGCTGGGTCGACCGCGACGCGATGATCGGGCACAGCGCCTTCATCGGCGCGAACGTCCACGTCGGCCCGGAGGCCATCATCGGCCCCGGTGCCCGCATCGGCAGCTACTCGCGGATCGGCGGCTCGGCCGTCGTCGCGACCGGCGCGCGGGTCGACCGCGACACGGTCATCACCCCGGGCAGCCGGTTCGGCACCGACGACGGCGTCCGCGAGATCGGCCGCCGCGCCGCGTAGGCCGCACGACCCCACGACCCTGTTCCGCCCGACCTCGGCGCTCCCAGAGCGGCACCGAGGCGGCGGAATAGGGTCGTTCCATGTTCGAACTCCATCACCTCAGCGCTCAGGAGCAGTGGGACTGGCTGCAGCGCGGCGAGATCACCCCGCTCGAGCTGACCGAGCACTACCTCGCCCGGATCGAGCGCTGGAACGGGGAGCTCGGCGCCTTCACCACCGTGACCGCGGATGCGGCGCGCGCCCGGGCGGCCGCGATCGACTCCGTGCCGCGCACCGCGCTGCTCTGGGGGCTGCCGAGCGGCGACAAGGACCTCTGGCGCCGGGCCGGCGTCCGGACCACCTTCGGCTCGCGGCTGCGTGAGTCGTTCGTTCCCGACGCCTCCGACGAGATCGTCCAGGTGCTCGACGCGGCGGGGGCGGTCAGCCTCGGCAAGACGGCTTCGCCCGAGTTCGGCATGCCCTCCTACACCGAGAACCTCGTCGGACCGCCGACGGTCACGCCCTGGGACACCTCGCGCGGCGCGGGCGGGTCCAGCGGCGGCGCGGCGAGCGCGGTCGCGGCGGGACTGCTCCCGTTCGCACCCGGCTCCGACGGCGGCGGCTCGATCCGCATCCCCGCCGCCGCCTGCGGTCTGGTCGGTCTCAAGCCCTCCCGCGGCCGGGTGCCGGCGCTGTCCGGAGTGGGGGGAGTGGGCGGCCTCGTCGTCGCCGGTCCGCTGACGCGCTCGGTGGCGGACGCCGGGATGCTGCTGGAGGGGATGCTCGAGCGTCGCAACGGCGTCGTCCCGCAGCGCACGGCGCTGACCGCGCCGGGGGACGGCGACGGCTCCTTCCTCGGTGCCGCCGTGCGCGGCGAGGGCCGGTTCCAGATCGGCGTGCTGACGGCCTCGCCGTGGGACGAGGAGTACGACATCGGGCTCGCTCCGGAGGCGCGCGCCGCTCTGGACGAGGGCATCGCGGCGCTCTCGGCGCTCGGCCACGGCCTGGACGACGCGGTGCTGCCGCCGTCCGCCGCCTACCCCGATGCGTTCCGGCTGCTCTGGCAGAGCGGGGCGTCGACGCTCCCGATCGAGGGCGACGAGCTCGACCTTCTCGAGCCGCTGACGCAGTGGCTGATCCGCGAGGGGCGGAAGCGCTCGGCGCGCGAGATCGTGGAGGCGGCGGGGGTGCTGTCGGCCTACGAGCGCGCGGTGATCGCCGCCTTCTCGCCGTTCGACGCGATCCTCACTCCGTCGATGACGATGACGCCGCGGCCGGTCGGCTGGTACGACGCCGAGGATCCGGAGCGCAACTTCGAGCAGCAGGTGCGCTACACGCCGTACACCTCGTTCGTGAACGTGAGCGGCCTGCCCGCGATCGCGCTGCCGCTGAGTGTCACGGCGGACGGCCTGCCGATGGGGATCCAGCTGATCGGGCGCCCCGGCGGTGAGGCGGTGCTGCTGTCGATCGGCGCGCAGCTGGAGCGCCGGGCGCGCTGGCAGCGGCGGCACCCGCCGCAGTGGTGAGGCCCGGGGAGCCGGGCGCCGCCGACACCCGGCGAACGGGCAGCTCCGCACCCTTGGCCGGTCAGGTTAGGCATGCCTATACTTACTTCCGATGTGCATGTTCGAGGGACGAGACGGCTCGGAGCCGGTCGACGTCAAGCAGTTCCTGATCGCGGGTGACGAGACCGTCGTGCCCTGGATCCAGAGCATGCTCGACGCGCTCCCCGCCAACGCCCGGGGCCAGGTCTTCGTCGAGGTCGACGACGCCCGCGGCCTGCCGCCGCTCTCGGCGCCCGGCCGCGTCTGCGTCACCTGGCTCGGCCGCTCGCAGCGCTCCGGCGCTCCCGGCACCGGTCTCGCCTGCGCGCGCGGCGTCGCGCTCGACCGCGCGGTGCGCGCCTGGATGGGCGAGATGTCCGTCGTCGACGGCGACTATCCGTGGGCGGACGACCGGCACGACTTCTGCGCTTGGATCGGCGGAGAGGGCGCCGTCGTCGCGGAGCTCGCCGCCGACGTCGACGCCCGCCTGCGAGTGTCCGCCGAGCACACCGCTCGCTGAGGGCCACTCAGGATTAGGTAAGGCTTACCTTCTCTGCGAGACTGGACAGGTGCCTCCGCTGACCGATGCCCCCGCCCGCCCGGCCTACCGGCCGTATCTCGCGACCGTCGCCCGCGCGACCCGGATCGCGCCGCACTTCATCCGGATCACGCTGACCGGTGACGATCTCGGCTCGGTCGGCTGCACCGGCCCGGACCAGCGGATCAAGCTGGTCGTGCCGACGCCGACCTCGAGCGCGCACGACTTCATGGCCTCGGTCGCGGACGAGAGCGGACCGGACGGCCTCGCTCCCGACTGGTACACCCGCTGGCGCGAGCTGCCGGACGCGCTGCGGAACCCGCTGCGCACCTACACGATCCGCGCGACCCGCCCCGAGCTGGCCGAGGTCGACGTCGACTTCGTCGCGCACGGCGACACCGGCCCCGCCTCCGCCTGGGTCGAGTCGGCCCGCGTCGGCGCGCAGGTCGTCATCATCGCGCCCGACACGCGCTCGGAGCTGGCCGGCGGCGGCGTCGAGTGGCACCCGGGTGCGGCGACGACGCTCCTGATGGCGGGCGACGAGACCGCGGTCCCCGCGATCAGCGCGATCCTCGAGAGCCTCCCGGCCTCGGCGACCGGAGCGGCCTTCCTCGAGGTGCCGAGCGCGGCGGACGTCCTGTCGCTGCAGCACCCCGTCGGCGTCCAGGTGCACTGGCTGGTGCGCACCGGGACGACCCCGGGTGCGCAGCTCGGCGACGCCGTCCGCGGCTGGGCGACCCGCTTCCTCACGGCCCATCACCGCGGGGTCGAGGTGTCGGACGTCGACGTCGACAGCGAGATCCTCTGGGAGGTGCCCGCGGAGCGCACCGACCCCGGCCTCTACGCCTGGATCGCCGGCGAGGCGGGCGCGATCAAGCTCATCCGCCGCTGCCTCGTCACCGAGCTCGGCGTCGACCGGACGCGCGTCGCCTTCATGGGCTACTGGCGGACGGGACGCTCCGAGGCCAACTAGCCTCGCGCCGCGTCCCCTCCGCCCTCAGAGCGCGGCGGGGACGCCGACCAGGCGGCTCGAGAGCGTCCAGAGGTCGCGGCCGAGCTGCCGGTCGCGGGCCTGTGCGGCCACCGCGCCGCCGGGCCGGAGCCCGTCGAAGTAGCTGCCGCTCGCCGCGCCGACATCGGGCTCGGACGCCAGCGTGATCAGCGGGACGGCGCCCGCCTCGGCGGAGATGCCCGGCGACCCGCTCAGCGACAGCAGCGACATCAGCCGCGAGTCGGCACCGAAACCGGTCGCGACGACGCCCGGGTGGAACGAGTAGGCGTCGACGGCGGTCGGCAGCAGGCGCTCGGCCAGCTCGCGGACGAAGAGGATCGTGGCGAGCTTCGAGGTGCCGTAGGCGCGCCAGCCGCCCAGCCACGGCCCGCGCCGGCGGTCGAGGTCGTCGAGCGAGAGCCGGCCGATGCGGTTGGCGGCGCTCGCGGTGGAGATCACCCGCGCGCCGGAGCGCTGCCGCCCCGTCTCGATCAGGCGGGGGAGCAGCAGGCGGGTCAGCAGGAACGGCGCCAGGTGGTTGCTCTGGATCGTCCGCTCGTGCCCGTCGACCGTCTCGCCGCGGTGCGAGACCAGACCGCCCGCGTTGTTGGCGAGCACGTCGATGCCGTCGTAGCGGGCGAGGAGGGCGCCGGCCAGGTCGCGGACGTCGTCGAGACGGTCGAAGTCGGCGACGAAGGGATCTCCGCCGATCTCCGCCGCGACCGCGCGGGTCCGCTCCGGGTTCCTGCCGACGACGGCGACGCGGGCGCCGGCAGAGGCCAGCGCGCCGGCGGCGATCCGCCCGATGCCGGAGCTCGCCCCGGTGAGGACGACGACGCGCCCCGTCTGATCAGCGACCACGGACGTAGCCGCCCTTCTCGAGGCCGGCCTCGATCTCGAAGCGGTTCCGCAGCGGGTCGCGGCCGGCGACGAAGTACATCAGAGGGAACCACATGCCGAAGGTGCGCCACTGCACCTTGTGCACGGCCTCGTGCTCGAGCACGCGGTCGGAGACGTTGCTGTCCGTCAGATAGCTCGTGCCGACGCAGGAGCCGCCGCGGCCGAACGCCCAGGAGGGCAGCCCGGTGAAGACGACGAGCCCGTTGCGACGCTCGATCGGGCCCGTGCTCCAGAGCGCGCCCCAGGCCAGCCCGACCGCGCAGGCGAAGAGGTAGCCGGGCCGGGTGATCGCCGGGTCGAGGGCGACGACCGCGACCGCGCGCCGCAGGGCGCTCACGCGCTGTCGCGCCCGTAGGTCTCGAGCAGGCGCAGCCAGACCTCGCTGATCGTCGGGTAGGAGGGGACCGCGTGCCAGAGGCGGGACAGCGGGACCTCGCCGACGACGGCGATCGTCGCGGAGTGCACGAGCTCGCCGACCTCCTTGCCGACGAAGGTGACGCCGAGCAGGACCTTGCGGTCCTCGTCGACGACCATCCGGGCGGTGCCCTTGTAGCCGACGGCGGCCAGGGAGGCGCCGGCGACCGAGCCGATCTCGTAGTCGACGACCCGGGTGCGGTAGCCCGCCTTCTCGGCCGCGGCGGCGGTGAGGCCGACGGAGGCGACCTCCGGGTCGGTGAAGACGACCTGCGGCACGGCCTCGTGGTCCGCGGTGGCGACGTGGGCGCCCCAGGGCGCGTCCTTCACCTCGCCGCCGGTGCTGCGGGCGACGATCACGTCGCCGGCGGCGCGGGCCTGGTACTTGCCCTGGTGGGTGAGCAGCGCGCGGTGGTTGACGTCGCCGACTCCGTAGAGCCAAGGCGAGCCGGAGCCGACCGGGGAGCCGTCCTCGCCGAGCACGAGCATCGTGTCGTCGACCTTCAGAGAGTCGCCCGGCTCGAGCCCGACGACCTCGAGGCCGATGTCGCGGGTCTGCGGGGCGCGGCCGGTGGCGGCGAGGATCTCGTCGGCCTCGACGACGTCACCGCCCTCCAGGGTCACGGCGACGGTGCCGTCGGCGCGGCGCTCGACGGACGCGGGGGAGCCGCCGATCCGCACGTCGACGCCCAGCTCGCGGAGGGCGTCGCCGACCAGCTCGCCGGCGAACGGCTCGAACGGGGCGAGCAGCCCGCTCCGGGCGAGCAGGGTCACGGTGGCGCCCATGCCGGCGTAGGCCGTCGCCATCTCGCAGGCCACGACGCCGCCGCCGACGACGACGAGGCGGTCGGGGACGATCTCGGCGCTGGTCGCCTCGCGGCTGGTCCACGGCGAGGCGGCGCGCAGCCCCGGGATGTCGGGGACGACGGCGCTGGTGCCGGTCGCGACGGCGACGGCGCTCCGGGCGTGCAGGACGCGGACGGAGCCGTCGGGGGCGGTGACGCTGACCTCGCGCACACCGCTGAGCCGGCCGTGGCCGCGGACGAGCTCGATGCCGGCGCCCTCGAGCCACTGGACCTGGCCGTGGTCGTCGAAGCCGCTGGTGACGGAGTCGCGGTGCGCCAGGAGCGCGGCGATGTCGACGCCGCCGGTGACGGCCTGCGCCGCTCCCGGCAGGTCGCGGGCGGCCCGAAGCGCCATCGGCGCGCGCAGCAGCGCCTTGGACGGCATGCAGGCCCAGTAGGAGCACTCGCCGCCCACCAGCTCGCTCTCGACGATCGCTGCGGTGAGGCCGCCCTGCACGGCGCGGTCGGCGATGTTCTCGCCGACCGGCCCCGCGCCGATGACGATCAGATCGAAGGTGTCGGTCGCTGCGGTCTCGCTGGCGGCGTCGGTGCTCGGCGTGGTCATGGTCTCTCCGGATCGTTCTCGGGGGCGGATCGCCCGTTCTGTCCTGGACTCCGGCGCCGTGCGGCCCGGAGGACGTTCTCAGTGCGCGGGCACGATCTCGGCGCGCCAGCCGTCGTAGCGGCCGCCCTCGCGCTCGACGACCTCGATCACCTGGCGGAGGAAGGCGGTCGTCGCCTCCTCGTCCACCGCGGCGTGGTGGCTCGCGACCAGCACGAGGCGCAGCCGAAGGCGCGAGATGGCGATCTCGAAGCCGGAGGCGACGAGCGCCCGGCCTGCCCGGCGCGCCCTCGAGCGCCGGGAGAAGACGGCGAAGTGGTCGACCTCGCGCAGCTCCCAGACCTGGTCGCCGTAGCGCAGGCGGACCTCGAGCTGCTGGGCCGCGCGCTCGCGCTGGGCCTCGAGGACGGACAGCTGCCGGGCCGCGGGATCGGCGGTGCCGGTGGTGGTCGGGACGGACGTGGTCACGGGTGCCTGCTCGCTCATCGGCCGGTGAACTCCGCTCGCGTGCGGGAGAGGAAGGCCTCCATGCCGATCCGCGCGTCGTCCGACGCGGCGAGGCGTGCCAGCTCGGCGGGCAGCGCGGCGGCCGCCTCGGCGTCGGAGGAGGCGACGGCGAGGCGGGCGCTCGCGAGTGCCGCCTGGACGGCGAGCGGGGCCTGCGCGGCGATCCGCTCCGCGAGCGCGCGGGCCGCCTCGGCCACGGCGCCGTCGGGCACCACCTCCTGGACCAGGCCGATCCGCTGCGCCTCGCGGGCGTCGAACCCGTCGCCGGTGAGGATCCAGCGCATCGCGTCGCCCCAGCCGGCCGCGCGCGGGAAGCGCAGCGTGGCGCCGCCGAAGGGGAGGATGCCGCGCGCGACCTCGATCTGGCCGAAGCGGGTCGACTCCTCGGCGAGGACGACGTCGCTCGCGAGCGCCAGCTCGATGCCGAGGGTCAGGCAGGTGCCCTGCAGGCCGATCACGACGGGCTTGGCCACCGGGCGGGTGCGGATCGCCCACGGGTCGAGGCCGCCCTCGGGCACGAAGTCCAGGCCGTCGCCGCCGAGCCTCGGGCCGATGTCGGCCAGGTCGAGGCCGGCCGTGAAGTGGGCGCCCTCGGCGAGGACGACGCCCGCACGCAGCTCCGGATCGCGGTCCAGCTCGCCGTATGCGGCGGCCAGCTCGCTCAGCAGCCGGAAGTCGGCGGCGTTCCGCTTCTCGGGCCGGTCGAGGACGATCTCGAGCACGTGCCCGCGCCGTTCGGTGCGCACACGTCGCCGGTCGTCGCTCATCGGTCCTCCGCTCGGGTCGCGTCCGTCCATCTTGCCCGCTGCCGCCGACACCGGGTCGCGGCGGGGCGCCGATTCGGAGTCGCCGCTCAGGCCGACGGCGTGCGGGCCGGTGCTCGGACGGCGCGGAGTGCTCAGACGCCGCGGGTCGTCGCGCCGACCAGGCGGAGGATCGTCGGCAGGTCGTCGACCGCGGCGGTCGGCGAGGACGGCGCGAAGGAGGTGAGGCCTGCGCCCGCGAGCGGGAACCGGGCCCGCAGCGCGGCGAGGCACTCGACCAGCCGCGAGGCGGGGACGCCGAACGGCACGGGGTCGAAGAGTCCGGCGACCTCGGCCGGGTCGAGGACGTCGAGGTCGATGTGCACGTAGACCGAGCCGGCACCGGTCGCCTCGACGGCGGCGACGAGCGCCTCCGGATCGAGCGCGTCGACGCCGAGCTGGGTGGCGCCGCGCTCGAGCAGTCCCTCGAGCTCGCCCGGGTCCGAGGCGCGGACGCCGGCGAGCACGACGTGCTCGTCCGCGATGCGGTCCGCGGCCGAGGCGCTGAGCAGTCCGACGCCGCGGCCGAGGACGGCCGACAGCACCATGCCGCAGAACGCGCCGCTCGGCGAGGTCTCCGGGGTGTTCGCGTCCGGGTGCGCGTCGAACCAGACCAGCGCGACCGGCTCGGGGGAGGAGCGGACCGCGTGCCCGATCGCCGCGAACTCCACGCCGCAGTCGCCGCCGATCGTCACGATCGGCCCGGGGCGGCCGACCAGCGCCTCGTGGACCCGCTCGGCGGTCACGGCGACGGACGCGTAGCGACGGACTCCGGTGTCCTGCGCGTCGCCCGCCTCCGGCGGGACGTCGACGACGACCGTGGCGGAGGAGGGCAGATCGCCGCGGATCGCCTCGGCTCCGTCGACGAGGCGCATGGCCCGCGTCGAGGCGGACCCCTGCCACTGGGGGACGACGAGGAAGGAGGCCATGGCTCTCACTATGGCACGCGGCTCGCGGGGGTCGAGGCCTCGCCGGATCAGGCGGCCGGGAGCTCGCCGGGCGCGCCCGCGAGCGGATCCGCGGACGGCGCCTCGGGGCCGTCGAGGTCGAGCAGCGCCTCGTCCAGCGCGGAGCGGGCGCGGTCGTCGGCGGCCCTCGCCTGCTCGAGTGCGGCGGACGGATCCGCCGCCGCGAGGTGCAGGGCGGCGTCCAGCTGGGAGCGGGTCTCCTCGGCAAGGATGCGCGGCGCGGCGGTGATCCGCTCGCCGTGCACGGCCGCCAGCAGGGCGACCGCGTCGGCCCCGAGCAGGGCGACGGTGCGGGCCCCCTCGACGAGGAGCAGCTGCCGCTCGGCCTGCGCCCGCGGCTCGCGGTAGCCGGCGACCACCGCGTCGAGGGCGGCGTCGGCCTCGAGCAGCAGGGCGAGGACGACAGAGGGGTCGTGCCGGACGTCCGAGGCGCGCGCGTCGTCGGCGCTGAGCAGCAGGGCGGTCGCGGCGGCGCAGGCGGTCGCGACGTCGGCGGCGGAGGCGAGCTGCGCGGTGGTCCGGACGCCGGTCAGGGTGGCTGCGCGGTCGAGGTCGTCCCGCACCGAGCGCTCCAGAGCGCTCAGCTGGGTCTCGGCGCGCTCCAGCAGCACCGTCTGCGCCTCGACGGCGTCGAGCAGCGCGGCCGCGGCGGCGTCGTCGCGCTCGGCGGCCGCCTCGATCGCCTCGCGGAGGGGGCGCACCTGGCGCTCGGAGGTGGTGCCCGCGAGGACGGAGACGTCGGCGCGGGAGCGGTGCAGCCGCTCCGGGAGGGACGGGGTCGGCGAGGTCACTCCGTGATCGTACGGGCCCTGTGTTACCGAGCGTGTCGTCGCGACTCGACCCGCCGCCCGCCCGTGCCCAGGATGGAGGCATGCCAGGAACGCTCGCCATCGTCGAAGTCGCCTCGACGCGCCCCGGACGCGACGAGTACCACGCCTACGTGCAGATGCTCAACGGCCGCATCCTGGGCCTCGCCCGCGAGCTCGGCTGGGAGGCGGAGCGCTTCGCGGCGGAGGACCTCGGCACCGCGCGGCTGCTCGAGCGCACGCTCGGCGCCGACGCGATCGTGCTGGCCGGCGGCGAGGACATCGCCCCCGAGCGCTACGGCGTCGCCCGCGGCTACGCCGGCGAGGGCCCGCACGCGGAGCAGGCCGACGCCGCCCAGATCGCCCTGGTCCGCCGGGCTCTCGCCCGCCGCACCCCGCTGCTCGGCATCTGCCGCGGACTCCAGATCGTCAACGTCGCCCTCGGCGGCACGCTCGTCCCGGACCTCGGCCCGGAGGCCGCGCACCTCAACGCCGACGCGCCGGTGCACGAGCGCATGCACCGCCACGACGTGGTGCTCGCCGCGGACTCGACCCTCGGCGGCCTCTTCGGCGCGGAGGCGCTCGCCGTGCAGAGCGCGCACCACCAGGCAGTCGACGCCCTCGCCCCGGGCCTGCGGGTCGTCGCCCGGGCGGAGGACGGCGTCGTCGAGGCTCTGGAGCACCGCGACGCGCCGATCGTCGGCGTGCAGTGGCACCCGGAGGACCCGGCGGCGCCGGCCGGGCAGCTCGCCGTCCTGCTCGAGGGGCTCGCGCACGCCGTCGCCCGGCAGAACCCGGTCGAGGCCGTCGCCGCCTGAGCGCCGCCGACCCCGACCCGGATCCGTCCGGGTCGTGCCTCAGCCGGCCAGCCGCTCCATCCAGGCCTCGATGTCGTCGGCGGAGCGGGGGATGCCGGCCGACAGGTTCTCGGCGCCGTCCGCCGTCACGAGGACGTCGTCCTCGATCCGCACGCCGATGCCGCGCAGCTCCTCGGGGACGGTGAGATCGTCGGGCTGGAAGTAGAGGCCCGGCTCGATCGTGAAGACCATGCCGGCCTCGACGATCCCGTCCAGGTACATCTCGCGGCGGGCCTTCGCGCAGTCGTGCACGTCGAGGCCAAGGTGGTGGCTGGTGCCGTGCACCATGTAGCGGCGGTGCTGCTGGTTGTCGGCCTCGAGCGCCTCCTCGGCGCTCACCGGCAGCAGGCCCCACTCCGCGGTGCGCCGGGCGATCACGGCCATGGCGGCGGCGTGCACCTCGCGGAAGCGGATGCCGGGCCGGACGATCGCGAAGGCGGCGTCGGCTGCCTCCCGGACCGTCTCGTGCACGCGGCGCTGCGCCTCGGTGTAGCGGCCGTCGACGGGGAAGGTCCGGGTGATGTCGGCGGTGTAGTAGCTCTCCTGCTCCACGCCGGCGTCGAGGAGCACCAGGTCGCCGGAGCGCACCGGTCCGTCGTTGCGGGTCCAGTGCAGGATGCAGGCGTGCGCACCGGCGGCGGCGATGGTGTCGTAGCCGACCGCGTTGCCGTCGGCGCGGGCGCGGCCGTTGAAGACGCCCTCGATCAGGCGCTCGCCGCGCTCGTGCCGGACGATGCGGGGCAGGTCGGCGAGGACGTCCTCGAAGCCGCGGGCGGTGGCGTCGACGGCGGCGCGCAGCTCGGCGATCTCGTACTCGTCCTTGACCAGGCGCAGCTCGGAGAGGTCGCGCTCGAGGGCGTCGCCCTCGGTCTCCGGGCCGGGTGTCTGCGCGTCCACGCGAGCAGTGACCACGGGGTCCGCCTCGCGGAGGACCGCGACCGGCGCCTCGCCGGCGTCCAGGACGGCGTCGAGCTCCGCGATGCCCCGGGTCTCGAGTCCGAGGTCGGCCGCGACCTGCGCGAGGGAGGGGCGCGGACCGATCCAGAACTCGCCGATCTCGGAGTTGGCGTAGAACTCGTCGGAGTCGCGGCCGGCGCGCTCGCGGAAGTAGAGCGTGGCGGTGTGGCCCTCGCCCGCGGGCTCGAGCACGAGCACGGCGCCGGGCTCCGAGTCCGAGCCCCAGCCGGTCAGCCAGGTGAAGGCGGAGTGCGCGCGGAAGGGGTAGTCGGTGTCGTTGGCGCGCTGCTTCAGCCGCCCGGCCGGCACGATCAGGCGGACGCCGGTGTGCAGGGCCGAGAGGCGCTCGCGGCGGCGCGCGGCGAACGCGGCCTGCTCGCGCGGCGCGGGGAGGGTCTCCTCGCGCTCGGCCCAGCCGGACGCGATGAAGTCGCGGAACCGGTCGGAGCCGGGGGTCGTGGAGCGGTTCGTGGTCGCGCGCGGTGCGGGGGCGGCGGCGACGGTCTCCGGTGCGGCGGTGGTGGTCTGCTCGTCCGTGTTCGTCATGCCCCCATTCTCCTCCCTGCGCCCGACACGGCGGCCGGGGCTGAGGGGGCAGGGGTCAGGACGACTCCTTGACCATCCCGCGGACCGAGAGCTGCGCGAGCACCGGGCGGTGGTCGCTGCCGGCGTCGTCCTGGTCGTCCAGCACGTCGAAGCCGGAGACGTCCCAGCGACCGGAGAACAGCACGTGGTCGATCGGAGCGGCGAGGGCCGGCGGGAGGCTCGTCGGCCAGGTGCCGACGGCCGCGGCGTTCGCGAGCCGTCCGGCGTCCGTGCAGCCGCCGAGGTCGGCGTCACCCGGGAGGGCCGACCAGTGGTCGAGAGTCGAGTTGAGATCACCCAGGACGACGAGGTCCTCCTCGGCGGTGCAGAGGTCGGCCAGCCTGGCCAGGTCGCTGCGCCACTCGGTCGCGTGGGCGGGCAGCGGGGCGGTGGTGTGCACGGCCGCGATCACCGGGCGCTCCGGGGTGTCGGGGCGGGCGACGAGGGAGGCGCTGGTCGCGGTCGGCGTGCTCGCCGCGTCGACCGAGTAGCCGCCGAGGGCGGGCGAGAGCAGCAGCGCCGTGCCGTCGCTCGGCCCGGTGCCCGGGACCAGGTGAAGGATCATCGGGCGGCCGGCGGCGGCGAGGGCGTCCCCGACCTGCTGAGCGCGCTCCTGCGACACCTCGAGCAGGGCGACCGCGTCGGCGGCGTTCGCGTCCGCGAGCGCTGCGACGGTCTCGGCGGGGACGCCGTCGTGCAGGAGGTTCCAGCTCAGGACGCGCAGGTCGCCGAGGCGGTGCGCGCGGGGCGGGGCGGAGTCGTCGCCGCGGACCGCCTGCAGGCCGCCGAGCACGAGCGCGAGGGCGACGCCGAGGGCGCCGAGGACGAGGGCGAGCCGGCGCACGGGCTCGACGAGCACCGCGACGACGACGAGGACGACGGCTCCGGCGACCCCGGCCAGGGCGGTGGCGGCGCGGAACGAGACCAGCTGCGCGAAGGGCGTCTGACCGGCGAGGCCGAAGAAGCCGGGTGCCGCGACCACCAGCAGCACGATCGCCACTGCGAGCGCCACCGCGAACTTGACCAGTCGTGTCCCCATCCCGGCCCAGGCTAGGGCATCGGTCCCGGGGAGTCCGCAGGACGCGCGTCTACGATGGCCGGATGCATGTCCCCGGAGGCGGGTACGACCTCCACACCCACTCGCTCGTCTCCGACGGCACCGAGCCGCCCGAGGTGCTCGTCCGCGCGGCCGCCTCGGCCGGTCTCGACGGCGTCGCGCTGACCGACCACGACACCACCCGCGGCTGGGCGGCGGCGATCGCCGCGGCCGAGGAGGCGGGCATCGACCTGCTGCCCGGGATGGAGCTCTCCTCGCGGGTCGGCTGGGCGAGCGTGCACGTGCTCGCGTACCTCCCCGATCCGGAGGACCCCGGCCTCGTGGCCGAGACCTCCCGGATCCGCTCGGAGCGCTCGCATCGCGCGCAGGCCATCGTCGCGGCGATCGCGGCCGACTACGACCTCACCTGGGACGACGTGCTGGCCCAGACCAGCCCCGGCACCACGATCGGGCGGCCGCACATCGCCGACGCCCTGGTCGCCCGCGGGCTCGCGACCGACCGCTCGGCGGCGTTCGCGGGGATCCTCGACTGGCGCGGAGGCTACTTCCAGCCGCACTACGCCCCGGATCCGGTCGAGGCGGTGCGGCTCGTGCGGGCCGCGGGCGGCGTGCCCGTGATCGCGCACCCCGCGACGAGCACCCGCGGCATCGCGATCGAGTCGATGCTGCCGGAGCTGGTCGACGCGGGGCTCTTCGGCCTGGAGGTCGAGCACCGGGAGAACACCGCCTCGGGCAAGCGGCGGCTGCGCGAGCTGGCGGCGCGGTACTCCCTCGTCACGACCGGGTCGAGCGACTACCACGGCACCGGCAAGCCGAACCGGCTCGGCGAGAACACGACGGAGCGCGCGACCGTCGACGCGATCCGCGGGGCGGCGCGGGCGGGCTGAGCCGCGCCGTCGGCACGGCGGGGTGGGTCTCGATACGCCGCTGCGCGGCTACTCGACCAGCATGCTTCTCGCGCCGTTCGAGCAGCCCGCGGAGCGGGCCTGCATGCCGACCGAGGAGCCCACGGCGCGGTCTTCCATGCTGATCGAGTAGCCCGCGGAGCGGGCGTATCGAGATCCACCGGCGTCAGAAGCTCGCGCTGCTGAAGGCCGGGTCTCGATACGCTCCTGCGGAGCTACTCGACCACCATGAAGCGGCTGCTACGCCGAGCCGTCCGGGCGGGGGCTGCGGCGGCGCTGGCGGGTGCGGCGGCGGGGCTCGCTGTTGCCGTCGTGGTGCTCCTTGCTCTCGCTCGAGGGGGCCTGGCCGGTCTGCACCGGCTCGCCCTCGGTGGCGGCGGGAGCGGTCTCACCGGAGTCTCCGCGGCTGCGGCGGCGCGGCTCGCGGCCGCCCTCGCGCGGCTCCCGCGGCTCGCGCTGACGGGGAGCGCGCTCGGGGCGGGCGTCCGCCTTCGCCTCGGCGGGGATCGGGGTCGGCTTCAGCCGGCCCTTCGTGCCGACGGGGATCGCGAGGTCCTCGTAGAGGTGCGGCGAGGAGGAGTAGGTCTCGACCGGGTCGGGCTGGCCGAACTCCAGCGCGCGGTTGATGAGGGCCCACTTGTGCAGGTCCTCCCAGTCGACGAAGGTGACGGCGATGCCGGTCTTGCCGGCGCGGCCGGTGCGGCCGACGCGGTGCAGGTAGGTCTGGTCGTCGTCCGGGATCGTGTGGTTGATCACGTGGGTGACGTCGTTGACGTCGATGCCGCGGGCCGCGACGTCGGTCGCGATCAGGATGTCCTTCTTGCCGGCCTTGAACGCGGCCATCGCGCGCTCGCGCTGCTCCTGGTTGAGGTCGCCGTGCACGGCGGCGGCGTTGAAGCCGCGGTCGTTGAGCTCCTCGACGATGCGGGCGGCCGCGCGCTTGGTGCGGGTGAAGATGACGGTCTTGCCGCGGCCCTCGGCCTGCAGGATGCGCGCGATGACCTCGTCCTTGTCGAGCGAGTGCGCCCGGTAGACGATGTGCTTGATGTTCGCCTGCGTGATGCCCTCGTCGGGGTCGGTCGCGCGGATGTGGATCGGCTTGTTCATGAAGCGGCGCGCGAGGGCGACGATCGCGCCGGGCATCGTAGCCGAGAAGAGCATGGTGTGGCGGGTCGCGGGAGTCTGCGCGAAGAGCTTCTCGATGTCCGAGAGGAAGCCGAGGTCGAGCATCTTGTCGGCCTCGTCGAGGACCATCGTCTGCACGCTCGCGAGCGAGAGCAGGCGCTGACCGGCGAGGTCGAGCAGGCGGCCCGGGGTGCCGACGACGATCTGCGCGCCGGCCTTGAGCTGCTCGATCTGACCCTCGTAGGCCTTGCCGCCGTAGATGGAGACGATCTTGGTCGGCCGGTTCGAGGCGGCGAGCTCGATGTCCTCGGTGACCTGCACGGCCAGCTCGCGGGTCGGCACCACGATCAGGGCCTTGACGCCGGGCTCGGGGTCGTTGCCGAGGGCCTGGATGAGAGGGAGGCCGAAGCCGAAGGTCTTGCCGGTGCCGGTCTTGGCCTGCCCGATGATGTCCTGCTTCTGCAGGGCCAGCGGGATGGTCTGCTCCTGGATGGGGAACGGCTCGAGGATGCCCTTGGCGGCGAGTGCGGCGACGATGTCGTCGTCGATGTTGAGGTCGGAGAAAGTCACGGAGTGAAGCGCCTGTCGTGTCGAACGGTCCACGCCCCTGTACGACTCGGGCGCAGGGTCACCGATCCAGCGCCGGTGACATCCCGGCGAGTCTACCGCCACGGGGGTCCTCGGGCCCGGAACCGCGGGCGGCGCGCGCTCTACACTGATCGGATGGCAGCCTGGTTCCGACGTCGACGTCCGCTCGGCGAAGCCCCCCGACTGACCCCGCGCGGTGAGTCGACGAGCAAGCGCGATCGCGTCGATCTCGCCGACCTGAGCCCCCAGCTGCTGCCCTACCTCGGTCAGGTGGCCTACCTCCAGCTCGCCGTCTTCGAGGCGCTGGCCCGCGGGGTGGCGGGCACGGACGACCTCGCCGACAAGGAGGCGATCTCCGCGGCGGCGGGCACGGCGCTCGCGAAGCACCACGCGGTCGTCGCCGAGCTGCGACGCCGCGACGTCGAGCCGAGCGAGGCGATGGCGCCGTTCCGGCCGGCCATCGACACCTTCGAGCACCTCACCCGCGGCGCCGACCTGCACGAGACGCTGCTGTCGGCGTACATCACCGCCGGGCTCCTCGACGACTTCTTCATCCGGCTCACCGGTGGGCTGCCGAACGACGTCGGCCCGCGGATGGCGCAGACGCTGGGCGCCGACACCGGCGTCGACGGACTGGTCGCGATCCTCCGCCGCGAGATCGCCGCGGACGAGCGCCTCGGCTCCCGGCTCGCGGTCTGGGGGCGCCGGCTGGTGGGCGACACGCTCCTCGTCGCGCGCTCGGCGCTGATGGGCTCGGGCAACCCCGACTCCGACGAGTCGAGGATCGAGCCGGTCTTCACCGAGCTCATCGCCTCGCACACCCGCCGGATGGACGCGCTCGGCCTGACGGCCTGAGGCCCCGGCGCGGGTGTCAGCCGGGGCTCCTACGCCTCCGGCTCGCGGAATCGCCTCCGGCTCGCGGGATTCGCCGGTTCCCGCGTGCCCGAGGGAGATCCGCGTGCCGGAGCTCGGCCTGTGCCGCGCCTCATGCTGGTCGAGTAGCCCCGGAGGGGCGTATCGAGACCCGCCGTCGCTAGCAGGGCGGGTCTGCAGAGTCGTCCTGCCGGCGGTGGTGGATCTCGATACGCCCGCTTCGCGGGCTACTCGATCAGCATGGTCCGGCCGCCGCGTCAGTCGTCGATGAAGCCGGGGACGTGGGCCAGGGTGGCGACGGTGCGGGCGCGGCCCCATTCGACGTGGGCGTGGGCGACGGAGACGGCGAGCGGGGCGTCGCCGGCGGCGATCGCCTCCGCGAGGCGCACGTGCTCGTCGTGCCGGACACCCGGCTCCGCCTGGATGTTGGCGATGTTGAGACGGTTGCTGCGCTCGTCGAGCGGCTGCATCGTGGTGATCAGGAGCCGGTTGCCCGCGATCGCCTCGATCGCGCCGTGGATGCGGCCGCTCTCGGAGTGGAAGCGCGCGAGGTCGCCGGCGGCGAGGGCGGCGCTCGCTTCGGCGACGACGGCGGTCAGGGCCGAGGCGTCGGCGCCGCGGGCCACCGCCTCCGCGGCCTTGCGGGCCACGAGCGGCTCGAGCGCCGAGCGGATGTCGTAGAGCTCCTCGACGTCGCGCCGCCGGACGATCGAGACGACGGCGGTGCTGCGCGGGCGCACCGTGACCAGGCCGGCCAGCTCGAGCCAGGGCAGCGCCTCGCGGATCGGGACGCGCGAGACGGCGAGCTCGGTGGCGAGATCGCGCTCGCGGATCGGCTCGCCCGCCGGCAGCCGACCGTCGAGGATGCGCGCGCGCAGCTCCTCGTACACCCGCTGCGACATCGTCTGCGCGGGACTCTTCGTCGGCATCGGTGCTCCTGTCGGTCTACCCGTTCTCCGTCCTCGAAGGGTAGCGGGCGGTGCAGGAGAGACCCGTCGGCCCTTGTAACGCCGTCTTCATCTGCCCGAAACACCCTGGCGCCGGATCGGATCTACCGTGATCGACGTGCCTCGGTATACCGAGCGCCTCTCTCGCCACTCCGCCGGAAGGACCCGCCCCATGAGCACCGTCACGAATCCGCCCCCCGCCACGACGATGGGCGACCGCATCGAGGCCGCCTATTCGCGCATCGGAGTCACGAGCGCGCACCTCGGCATCGTCGCGATGATCCTCTTCGGCGTCTTCTTCGACGCGATCGAGCAGAACACGGTCGGCGTCGCCGGTCCGATCCTCGCCGCCGACTGGGGGCTCGCCGGCGCGCAGATCGGCCTGCTCAACACGGCGACCTTCACCGCGGTCGCGCTCGGCCGCGTCCTCGCCGGCGTGGTGATGGACCGGATCGGGCGGCGCACCCTCCTCGGCGCGAACCTGATGATCTTCGCCGTCGGCTCGCTGCTCTGCGCCTTCGCGCCCAGCTACGTGATCCTGGTCGCCGCGCGATTCCTCGTCGGCCTCGGTCTCGGCGGCGAGATCGCGACGGCCGTCATCATGCTCGCCGAGTTCTTCTCGGCCAAGCACCGCGGCACCGCCGTGGGCCTGATCAACGTCGCGGCCGCCGGTCTCGGCAACATGCTCGCCCCGCTCTTCGGCGTCATCGTCTTCTCGGTCTTCACCGGCGACGACCGCTGGCGCTGGCTCTTCGGGATCCTGGTGATCCCCGCCCTCGCGGTCGTGGTCTACCGGCGCGCGCTGCCCGAGACTCCCCGCTACCTGGCGGCCCGGGGCCGCGTCGCCGAGGCGAACACCGTGATCAACCGGCTCGCGCAGGGCCGGCTGCACCGCCCGGTCGAGAACGAGGTCGACTACCTCGGCGGTGCCGCCGATCAGCCCGTCACGGCCGTCAGCACCCCGCGCTGGACCGAGCTCTTCGGCCGCCGCCACCGCTGGACCACGATCGCCCTGGGCGTCGCGGTCTGCATGTCCTACGCCGCGCAGATCTCGATGCTCACCCTCATCCCGCTGATCCTCACCTCCCGCGGCTTCGACATCACCAGTGCGCTCTGGTATACCCTCGTGATGCAGTCGGGCTCCCTGGTCGGAGCGCTGGTCGCTGCCCTCGCCGCCCGCCGGCTGCCGCGCAAGCTCACGCTCACGGTCGCGGCCCTGCTCGGGATCGGCGCCGGTCTCGGCTTCGGCTTCCTCGGCACCACCGTCGCGCTGGTGCTCGTCTTCGGCTTCCTCTTCAACTTCTCGGTGATCGTGCTCAACACCACCATCTGGCTGTTCGCTCCGGAGCAGTACCCCACGCGGATCCGCGGCCTCGGCACCTCGGTGATCCTCGCCCTCGGCTCGCTCTCCGGCGGACTGTTCCCGCTCCTCGCCGGCGCCGTGCTCGACGCCTCGGGGGTCGGCGGGATGTTCGCCCTGCTCGCCGGCCTGTTCGCGATCTGCGCGATCGCCGTGCAGTTCCCGCGCGAGACCGTCGGCCGCCCGATGGCGGAGGACTGAGCGTGCAGCGCACCGTCGTCGTCGTGAATCCGAACACCTCGGTCGCGACCACCCGGCTCCTCGTCGCGGTCGCCCGCGACGCGGTGCGCGGGGAGGACGTCCGGATCGTGGGGGAGACGGTGGCGCAGGGGCCCTCGATCATCACGACGCCCTCCGCTCTCTCCGCCGCGGCGGCGCACGTGGTGACCGCGGCTCGACGCGCGGTGCTGCTGCACGCGCCCGACGCGATCGTGGTCGCCGCGTTCGGCGATCCGGGTGCCGCCGAGGCGGCGGAGGCCACGGGGCTGCCGGTCGTGGGCATCGGAGCCGCGGCCGTGCGCGCCGCGAGCGCGGGCGGCCGGCGGTTCGCGATCGCGACGACGACCGGCCGGCTGGAGCCGGTGCTCCGGGCGCTCGTCGCCGATGCGGGGAGCCTCGGCGCCTACGCGGGCTGCTTCCTCACGGCGTCGCCGGCGGAGGAGCTCGAGGACCCGGACCGGCTGCACGGCGAGCTGCACGCCGCGGTGCTGCGGGCGCAGGCGGGCGGGGCGGAGGCGGTGATCATCGGCGGCGGGCCGCTCAGCGCGGCGGCCGAGCGGCTGGCCACGGAGTTCGCCGGGGTGCTGCCGATCGTGGAGCCGATCCGCGCGGCGGTGGCGGAGGCGCTCGCCGCGACGACCCCGGTCGGGGCCCTGCCCGCCTGAGGCGGCGGACCCGGGAACGACGAAGGCGCGGGAGTCCGGGACTCCCGCGCCTCCGCGTGGTGGTGGGCGGCGCTCAGGGAGCGACGCGGTCCGGGGCGACCCGGCCGGCGAGCATCGCCTCGAGGGCGGCGTCATCGCGGCGGGTGCGCGCCCGGCCCAGCGCGACGTCGGCCGCGAGGACCGCGACAGCCGCGAGACCGAGCGCGAGGATCCAGATCAGTCCGCCGTCCCAGGGCAGACCGGCCCAGGTCAGTGCGACCCAGACGACGGCGGCGACGACGCCGCCGAGCGCGGGGATCAGGACCGACCCGTGCAGGTGCCGGTGCGGCAGCCCGTACCGGGCGGCGAGGCCCAGGAGGATCCCGCCGAGCGTGACGAAGAGGAGCTCCACAACGTGACCGTGCGGGAGGGGCTAGGCGACGAAGCCGACGCGGCGCGACTCTTCGGAGCCGACCTCGACGAAGGCGATGGTCTCGGTGGGGACGATGTAGATCTTGCCCTTCTCGTCGCGCAGGCGGAGGACCTTGGCGCCCGCCTCGAGCGCGGTGGTCACCGTCTTCTCGACCTCGGCCACGGACAGCGAGGACTCGAAGTTGAGCTCGCGCGGGGTGTTGACGATTCCGATACGGATTTCCACCAGCAGTGCCTTTCGGGAGGGGACGTGGCTGTCAGGATACGGGACCGCGCGGCGCGGCCGACGCCGGTTTCGCGCTGAGCGGACCCGGCCCGGGAGGGGCCGCCCGAGGGCGCGCGGCAGTGTCGGCGGTCTTCGTTAGCGTGGTTGCGTGAGCGCTCCTCGAACCCCGGCACCCGCCTCCTACGAGGCTCCCGCCCGCGACGGCTCGGCCGGCGAGGGGCTCGTCCTCGACGCGTCGCAGCGCGCCGTCCTCGCCCTGCCGGACGGCCGCAGCGCCGCCGTGCTCGGCGCCCCGGGCTCGGGGAAGACGAGCACGATCGTCGAGCTCGTCGCCGAGCGCGTGCTCGAGCGCGGCTACGAGCCGGAGTCGATCGCCGTGCTCGCCGCCAGCCGCACGGCGGCGACCGCTCTGCGCGACGTGCTCGCGCTGCGCCTGGGCGTCCCGACGCGGGGTCCGCTGGCGCGGACCGCCACCTCGCTGGCCTTCGAGGCCGTGACCGCCGCCGCCAAGGAGCTCGGGATCGACCGGCCGACCCTCCTCACCGGCGGCGAGCAGGACGTCATCCTCTCCGAGCTCCTCGAGGGGCACCTCGAGGAGGGCACCGGGCCGCGCTGGCCCGACGAGTTCAGCCCCGAGGTGCTGCGGCTGCGCACCTTCCGCACCGAGCTGCGCGAGTTCGGGATGCGGGCCACCGAGCACGGCCTCGACACCGCCGCGATCCGCCGGCTGGCCGTGGACGCGGACCGCGGCGAGTGGTCGGCCGCCGCCGCCGTGCTCGAGGAGTTCCGCGACGTCGTCGACTGGATGGCCCCGCAGGCGGGGACGAAGCTCGACGCCGCCGAGTTCGCGGCCTTCGCGGCCGAGACGATCCGCGACGGCGGCGGGGGCGAGCGGATCCGGGCGCTCCGCCTCGTCGTCGTCGACGACATGCAGGAGGCGAGCGAGTCGACCGTCGTGCTGCTGCGCGCCCTCGCGGAGCGCGGCGTCACCGTGCTCGCGTTCGGCGACCCGGACGTCGCGACGAGCGCCTACCGCGGCGCCGCGTCCGACACCCTGGGCCGCTTCGGCCCGGCGATCGGCGTGCGCGACGCCGAGACGCTGGTCCTCGGCCGCGTGCACCGGCACGGGGCGGCCCTGCGCTCGCTCGTCTCCGCGGCGACGCAGCGGATCGGCACGGCCGCGGCCGGTCGGCAGCGCGCCGCCGAGGCCCCCGCCGACGAGGAGGGGGCGCCCGCCCCGCTGCTGGTGCTGCACGCTCCGACGGCGGCGCGCGAGGCGGCGACGGTGGCGCGACTGCTGCGCGAGCGGCGGCTCCGCGACGACGTGCCGTGGCGCCGGATGGCCGTCGTCGTCCGCTCCGGCGCGGCCGTGCAGCCGCTGCTGAAGGCGCTCGCCGTCGCCGAGGTGCCCACGCGCTCCGTGCTGGCCGGCCGTGCCCTGCGCGACGACCACGCCGCCCGGGCGCTGCTCGTGCTGATCGGCGTCGCAGTGGGCGAGCGCCCGCTGGACGCGGAGCTGGCGGCGGAGCTGCTGCTGGGTCCGTTCGGCGGGGTCGACCGGCTCGGCCTGCGGCGGCTGCGGCTCGCTCTGCGCGCGGAGGAGCTCGCAGGCGGGGGCATCCGCGCGAGTGATCCGCTGCTCGTGGAGGCTCTGGAGGCACCGGGCCGCTTCGCCACGATCGACTCGGGGCCGGCCCGACAGGCCGAGCGCCTCGCCGTCACGATCGACCGGGTCCGCCGGCTGCACGCCGAGCAGGGCTCGATCGAGGAGCTGCTCTGGTCGGCCTGGGAGTCGAGCCGCGTCGCCTCCTCCTGGCGCGAGCTGGCGCTCGGCACCGGTCTCACCGCTGCCGAGGCGAACCGCAACCTCGACGGCGTCGTCGCGCTCTTCAGCGCGGCGCGGCGCTTCGTCGAGCGGGCGCCCGGTCACTCGGCGATCGGCTTCGTCACCGAGATCCTCGAGGCGGAGGTGCCGGAGGACACGCTGGCGCCGCGCTCGGTCGAGGACGCGGTGCTGATCGGCACGCCCTCCTCCGTCGTCGGTCTCGAGTTCGACGTGGTCGTGGTCGCGCGGCTGCAGGACGGCGTCTGGCCGAACCTGCGGCAGCGCGGCTCGCTGCTCGACCCGGACGGGCTGATCCGGCACGCGCGCGGCGAGGGCGACCTGCCGCTCGACGGCCGGAAGGCCACCCTCGACGACGAGCTGCGGATGTTCGCGCTCGCCGCCTCCCGGGCCCGGCGCCAGCTCGTGCTCAGCGCCGTCGCGGGCGAGGACGAGACGCCGTCCCTCTTCTTCCGGCTCACGCCGCCCGACGCGCCCCGGCTCGACGCGGCCTCGGCCGTGCCGCTGACCCTGCGCGGGGCGGTCGCGGGGCTCCGCCGGACCGCGACGACGCCGAACTCGGCCGAGGCGCCCGGCGCGATCCGCGGGCTGCGCGCACTCACGCTGGCCGAGGTGGCGGGGGCCGACCCGGCCTCCTGGTACGGCGTCCTCGAGCCCTCCACCACCGAGCCGCTCTTCGACCTCGACGATCCCGAGCGGCCGGTCTCGGTCTCGCCCAGCCGGCTCGAGGCGTTCGAGCGCTCGCCGCTCGACTGGTTCGTCGACGCCGTGTCGGGCTCGACCACGAGCACCGCGATGGGGGTCGGCACGCTCGTGCACTGGGTGCTCGAGAACGCGGCGAGCACCGAGCCGGAGGCGCTGTGGTCCGAGCTCGAATCGCGCTGGCCCGAGCTGGTCTTCGAGTCGCCCTGGCTCGGCGAGCGGCAGCTGCGGGTGACGCGGCGCCTGGTCGAGGGCCTCGCCGCCTACCTCGCCGACTTCGAGCGCGGCGGCGGAGCGGTGCTCGGGCGCGAGCAGCAGTTCGAGATCGACGTGCCGCCCGCGCGGATCCGCGGCTCGATCGACCGGGTCGAGCGCGCGCCGGACGGCTCGGTCGTCATCGTCGACCTCAAGACCGGCCGGAGCACTCCGCGCCAGGCCGACATCGCCGAGCACGCGCAGCTCGGCAGCTACCAGCTCGCCGTCGCGAGCGGCGCGATCGAGGCGGCCGGCGCGGACGAGGGCGGCGGCGCGAAGCTGCTCTTCGTCGCGAAGGGCGTCCGCGGGTCGCTCTACCGCGAGGTGGTCCAGCCCCGCTTCGGCGAGGAGGAGCTCGAGGCGCTGCGCGAGCGGGTCCGCGCCGCCGCGCGGGGGATGGCCTCGGCCGGCTTCTCGGGGCTGCTCGACGCTGTCCCCTTCTCCCCGGGCGACGCCCTGCGGTACCGGATCCACGCGGTGCCGGAGGTCTCGGGGGACGGTCGGCTGGCGCTCGACGAGGTCGAGACGGACGAGGAGGAGACCGCGGCTCCCGAGGACTCCTCCCTGGACGCCGCCGACCCCGACCCGGCCGCCGACTCCGATCCCGCCGCCGACCCCGCTCGCGCCGCCGACCCCGCTCCCGACTCCGCCGCGACCCCCGAGGAGGGACCCCGCCCGTGATCGACGCCCTGACCATCGCCGAGGCCCTCGACCTCCGCCCGCCCACCGTCGAGCAGCGCGCCGTCATCGAGGCGCCGCTCGCCCCGGCCCTCGTCGTCGCGGGCGCCGGCAGCGGCAAGACCGAGACCATGGCGAACCGCGTGCTCTGGCTGCTCGCCAACGGGCTCGCCGCTCCCTCCGAGGTCCTCGGCCTCACCTTCACCCGCAAGGCCGCCGCCGAGCTCGGCGAGCGGATCGGCCGCCGCATCGACCAGCTCGGGGCCGCGGGCCTGCTGCCGCTGCGCGAGGGCCAGACCGAGCCCGACCCGTTCGAGGCCGCGACCGTCTCCACCTACAACGCCTTCGCGAACACGATCTTCCGCGACAACGCCGCGCTGATCGGGCGGGAGGGCGATGCGACCGTCCTCTCGGAGGCGTCTGCCTGGCATCTCGCGCGGGGGGTCGTCGCCGACACCGCCGACCCGCGCATCCTCGAGGTCGAGGCGAGCATCGACCGCCTGACCGACCTCACCGTCGCGCTCGCGCACGACCTCGCCGACAACCTCGCCGACCCGGCCGAGGTGGCCGGCTTCGCGGAGGACTTCCTCCGCCTCGGCGAGCTGCCCCGCGGGTCCAGCGGCTCCGGTCTCTACCGCGAGCTCGAGAAGGCGCTGCAGGCCGTCGGCGCGCTGCCGGTGCTGACGGCGCTCGCCGAGCGGTTCCAGGAGGCGAAGGCCGAGCGCGGCTTCGTGGAGTTCTCGGACCAGGTGGCGCTGGCGCTCCGGATCATCGAGCGCGTGCCGCGCGTCGTCGACGAGCACCGCGCCCGCTACCGGGTCGTGCTGCTCGACGAGTACCAGGACACCTCCGTGCTGCAGACCCGCCTGCTCGCCCGGCTCTTCGCCGAGCAGGGCGTGATGGCCGTGGGCGATCCGCACCAGTCGATCTACGGCTGGCGCGGCGCGAGCGCGGAGGGCCTCGGCCGCTTCGCCCTCGACTTCGGCTCCGCGGCCCGGTTCTCGCTGTCGACCAGCTGGCGGAACGGCCACGGGGTCCTCGCTGCGGCGAACGCCGTCGTCGCGCCGCTGACCGCGGGCAGCGCCGTCCCGGTCGACCGCCTCGCCGCCGGGCCGGGCGCCTCCGACCACGCCGTCGAGCTCACCTTCCCCGAGACGATCGAGGACGAGGCCGACGACGTCGCGCGCTGGTTCGCCGGCCGCCTCGCCGAGAGCGCCGAGCGCGGGGAGGCGCCGCCGTCGGCCGCGGCGCTCTTCCGCGTCCGCGCGCACATGGACCGCTTCGCCGCCGCGCTCTCCCGGCACGGCGTCCGGTACCACATCCTCGGCATCGGCGGCCTGCTGCGGCAGCCCGAGATCGCCGACCTCGTCGCCGCGCTCACCGTGGTGGAGGACCCGGCGGCGGGCAGCGAGCTGGTCCGCCTCCTGGCCGGCGCGCGCTGGCGCCTCGGCGTCCGCGACCTGCGCGCTCTGCGCGATCTCGCCTCCTGGCTCGCCTCGCGCGACCACGCGCACCGGCTGCTGCCCGAGGAGGTGCGCGAGCGGATGCGCGCCTCGGTCACCGAGGGCGAGGGCGGCTCGATCATCGAGGCCCTCGACTTCATCGCCTCGCGACGCCCCGGCGAGGACGGCCGGCTCGACCACTCCGCGCTGTCCTCGTTCAGCGACGAGGGCCTGCGCCGCCTGCACGACGCCGGCACGCTCTTCGCGCGCCTCCGAGCCCGGGCCGGCCTGGACCTCCTCGATTTCGTCACGCTGGTCGAGCAGGAGCTCGGCCTCGACATCGAGGTGGAGGCCAACGAGTCGCGCAGCGACGGCCGCGCCAACCTCGAGGCGTTCCGGGAGGCGGTGTCCGGCTACCTGCAGACCGACGACCGCGGCGCGGGCACCGGCTCGTCGCTCCGCGGCTTCCTCCGCTGGCTCGTGCTGGCGGACAAGCGCGACGGCCTCGCGCCTCGGCCCGAGGACCCGGAGCCCGGCACCGTCCAGCTGCTGACGATCCACGGCTCGAAGGGTCTGGAGTGGGACCTGGTCGCCGTGCCGCGGATGGTCGACGGCGAGCTGCCCGGCACGCCGGTGGAGGGCTTCCGCGGCTGGGTGCGCCTCGGTGCGATGCCCTACGCCTTCCGCGGCGACGCCGCCGAGCTGCCGGACCTCGCCTGGCGCGGCTGCGCGACGCAGAAGGAGGTCGTCGACGCGATCGCCGACTTCGGCGACACCCTGCGCGAGCGCAACGAGTCCGAGGAGCGCCGGCTCGCCTACGTCGCGGTCACCCGGGCCCGGCACCACCTGCTGCTGAGCGGGTCCTGGTGGGCCGGGCAGGCGAAGCCGCGCGGACCCGGCGTCTTCCTCCGCGACCTCGCCGAGGCCCGCACCCTCCCGGAGCTGCCGGTCGAGCCGTCGAACCTCGAGAACCCGCTCGAGCAGGCGCCGCGCACCTTCCACTGGCCGCACGACCCGCTCGGCGCCCGCGGCGACCGGGTGCGCGCGGCGGCCGAGCGCGTGCGCGTCGCCGAGCCGGCGCTGCTCGGCGCCCGCGGTGCGGACATCCGCCTGCTGCTCGCCGAGCGCGCCGTGCGCCTCGCGGGCGGCGAGCGCGTCGGCCTGCCGACCCGCATCCCGGCCTCGCGGTTCAAGGACATCGTCAGCACGCCCGCCGAGGTCGTCGCGCAGCTGCGCCGGCCGATGCCCGAGCGGCCGTACCGGCAGACCCGGCTCGGCACCACGTTCCACTCCTGGGTGGAGAACCGCTTCGGCATCCAGGGCGAGGCGGAGTCGGTCGACACCTTCCCGGACGAGCTCGACGACGGCGGAGCGACCGCGGCCGGAGCGGAGGGCGAGCAGCTCGCCCGTCTGATCGAGACGTTCGAGCGCTCGGAGTGGGCCGACCGCCGCCCCGAGGCGGTCGAGATCGAGATCCACCTCCAGCTGGCCGGGCACGTCGTCGTCTGCAAGCTCGACGCGGTCTACCGGACGGAGGACGGCTTCCAGATCGTCGACTGGAAGACCGGCCGCGCCCCGAAGGACGCGGCCGATCTCGAGCTCAAGCAGTTCCAGCTCGCGCTGTACCGGCTCGCCTACTCGCGCTGGAAGGGCGTGCCGCTGGAGAGCGTCGACGCGGTGTTCTACTTCGTCGCCGACGACCTCGTGCTGCGGCCCGAGCGCTTCTACTCGGAGCGCGAGCTCTCGGAGTCGCTCTCCTCGGCGACGGGGGCGAGCCCGCGGCCGTGAGCGGAGGAGCCGGTCCGCGCGCCGGGCGTGCGGTTCAGCAGCTCCTCGACCTCGGAGACCTCGAGCACCGGTCCGGTGTCGGTCGACAGTGGCGCGGACAGATCGCCGAGGACGCTGTCGACCAGGAGGTCGAGCATCCCGACCGCGTCGTCGACGATCGCCGAGTCCTCGGTCTCGGTGCCGTGCAGCAGCCAGCGGGCCAGCTCGAGCTCGGCGTAGAGCTGAGCGCGCTGGCGGAGGGTGCGATCGACCGCACCGGCGCGCATCCGCGAGTACGCGGCGAACGCCGTGCCGGCCCCCGGGGCGCTGAGCAGCCAGTGCAGATCGCGGGCCGGGTCGCCCACCCGCAGCGCCGCCCAGCCGAGCACGGCACTGACGGAGTCGCCGGAGCGGAGGAACGAGTCGGAGGTCATCGAGCCGTTCACGACCGTCGGGTCGAACTGCCAGAGCGCCTCGTCGGAGGAGGCCGACTCCCAGCGCGCGACGAGCGCGGCGGGCACGTGGCCGGTGTCGGCGGCGCGCTCGACGACGGCGACCGTCTCGTTGACGCTGTCGCGGGCCGAGGCGACGGGCAGCCCCGCCTCCTGCACGAACGATGCCGGCAGCGAGTGGATCGCGCCGATCGCGCGCCCGACCGAGTCCGCGAGACCACTGGAGGCCTCGACGTCGTCGATCAGCACCCGGTCGCCCTCGAGGTACTCGTAGACGACGCCGCGGGTGCCGTCGTACGGTGTCTGCCCGATGCTCTCCTGCAGATCGAACGGCAGGCGGCTGCGGATGCCGGCGGTGAGCGCGCGCAGGGCGACGAGGTCGCCGAGCTGCTCCTGCTCGGCCAGCGGCGACGTCGGCACGCGCACCACCAGGCGGGCGCCGTCGCGCGTGGTCAGCAGCGCGGAGTCGAAGTCCCCGTGCGTCGAGTGCGTGAATTCGCGCGCGGTCCGGACGTCGAGGCCCTCGACGGCCGAAGTGGCCAGCGCGGCTAGAGTGAGATGGGATCTGGCCATGCTCACCAGGGTAGGTCGCCGGGCGCCCGACCGGCCGGTCGCCACGCGCTGACCAGCCGATGCCGTCGAGGAGCCGCGCTCCTCCCGGCCGCCGCCCGGCCCGCCACCTCCTCGGCCCCGCACCGGCCGTCCCCCCGGCACCGCTTCGAAATGAGCCCGCATGATCCCGTCCTTCTCCGACCGCCTCCCGCTCGCCCGCCAGGCGGTCGACCGGGACTACCTCGCCCGCGCGCGTCCCGAGCTCTTCGACGAGCTCGACGCCGACGCGGCGACCCGGGTCGTCCTCCTGCGTGGCGACCGCGCCCTGGTCGACGGCGAGCGCCTCGCCCTGCGCCCCGCGGCCGACGTGCCGGCCGACGCCCTCCGCCTCTACCTCGGCCGCACCACCGTCGACGCCGAGGGCGAGCCCGCGGGCACTCCCGTCGTCGCCGCCGCGCTCACGGACGAGCAGGCGAGCGCCCTCGAGCCCGACGACGCCGCCTGGGGCGCCCTGCGCACCCTCGCCGAGCACCTCAGCGACCGCGACGCCGGCCTCTTCACCGAGGCGCTCGCGATGGTCAACTGGCACGCCTCGCACGGCTTCTCGCCGCGCAACGGCGAGGCCACCGTGATCGAGCAGGGCGGCTGGGTCCGCCGCTCGCCCGCCGACGGCAGCCAGGTCTTCCCGCGCACCGACCCGGCGATCATCGTCTGCGTCCTCGACGCCGACGACCGCCTGCTGCTCGGCTCGAACGCGATGTGGGGCACCGGCCGCTTCTCGCTGCTGGCCGGCTTCATCGAGCCGGGGGAGTCGCTCGAGGCGGCGGTCGTCCGCGAGATCTTCGAGGAGTCCGGGATGCGCGTCGTCGACCCGCAGTACCTCGGCTCGCAGCCCTGGCCGTTCCCCGCCTCGCTGATGATCGGCTTCACCGCCCGCCTCGCCGAGGACCAGGCCCCCGCCGACCTGCTCCCGGACGGCGAGGAGATCGTCGCCCTGCGCTGGTTCACCCGCCAGCAGCTGCACGACTCGCTCGAGTCGGTGCTGCTGCCCGGCCGCTCGTCGATCGCCCGCGCGATGATCGAGGACTGGTACGGGGGAGCGCTCGAGAACGGCCCCATCGTCGCGTGACCCTGCTCGACGGACTCGACGAGGGGCAGCGCGAGGCGGCGGAGGCGCTGCTCGGCCCGGTCTGCGTCCTGGCCGGCGCGGGCACCGGCAAGACGCGGACCATCACCCACCGGATCGCGCACGGAGTCGCGACCGGCGTCTACACGCCGGCCCGGGTGATGGCGCTCACCTTCACCAGCCGCTCGGCCGCCGAGCTGCGCTCCCGGCTCCGCGTGCTCGGTGCGGGCGGCGTCATGGCCCGGACGTTCCACGCCGCCGCGCTCTCGCAGCTCGGCTTCTTCTGGCCGCAGCTGGTCGGCGGCACGATGCCGCAGCTGCTCGACGGCAAGGCGCGGCTGCTCGGCCACGCCGCGGAGCGGCTCCGGCTGAAGCTGGACACCGCGACCCTGCGCGACCTCTCCGCTGAGATCGAGTGGCGGAAGGTGTCCGCCCTCTCGCTCGAGCAGTACGCGGTGGCCGCCCGGACCCGTGCGCTGCCCGGACGGCTCACCCTCGAGCAGACCGTCGCGATGGTCGACGAGTACGAGGGGCTGAAGGACCAGCGCCGGCAGATCGACTTCGAGGACGTCCTCCTCGTCACGGCTGGGATGCTCGAGTCCGAGCCGGCGATGGCGATGCAGGTGCGCGAGCAGTACCGCTTCTTCGTCGTCGACGAGTACCAGGACGTCAACCCGCTCCAGCAGCGGCTGCTCGAGCTCTGGCTCGGTGACCGCAGCGACCTCTGCGTGGTCGGCGACGCGAGCCAGACCATCTACTCCTTCGCCGGCGCCCGCGCCGACTACCTGCTCGACTTCGGCTCGCGCTGGCCGGCCGCGACGGTCGTCCGCCTCGAGGAGAACTACCGCTCGGCCCCGCCGATCGTGCAGACCGCGAACCGGCTGATGCGCGGCCGGCCCGGCGCCCTCGTGCTGCACTCCGTCGCGAGCGCCCCCGCCGCCGCCGAGAGCCCGGAGCCGGCGATCGACGCCTACCCCGACGACGTCGCGGAGGCCCGGGGAGTGGCGGCCCGCGTCGCCGCCGACATCGAGGCGGGCGTGCGCCCCTCCGCCATCGCGATCCTCTTCCGCACCAACTCGCAGTCGGCGATCCTCGAGCGCGCGCTGCACGAGCGCGGCGTCGCGGCGCACCTGCGCGGCGGCAAGCGCTTCTTCGACCTGCCGGAGGTGAAGCAGGCGGTGATGCAGCTGCGCGCGGCCTCGGTCTCCATCTCCGGCGAGCCGCTGTTCAAGTCGGTCAGCGACGTCCTCCGCTCGCTCGGCTGGAGCGCCGAGCCGCCCTCGGCACCGGGTGCCGTGCGCGAGCGCTGGGAGTCGCTGGACACGCTCGCCCGGCTGGTCGACGAGGCGCCCGCCGGCTGGACGTTCAAGCAGTTCACCGACGACCTCCTCGCCCGCCAGCAGGTCCACCACGAGCCGGACCGCGCCGCGGTCACCCTGGCCACCTTCCACTCCGCCAAGGGCCTCGAGTGGGAGTCGGTGCACCTGATGGGCCTGACCGAGGGCCTGCTGCCGATCTCCTACGCGAGCGGCCTCGAAGCGATCGACGAGGAGCGCCGGCTGCTCTACGTCGGCATCACCCGCGCGCGTCAGCGGCTGCGGCTCTCCTGGTCGCAGTCCACCGTGGGCCGGGTCACGCGGCGGGAGCCGTCGCGCTTCCTCGCAGAGATCGGCACGCGCACCCGCGGTGCGGCTCCAGCCGCCGCTCGCTGAACGAGCCGGAGGCGTCGGAGTAGGTGCGCTCGACACTGCGCAGCCCGGTCCAGCCGGCGTGCAGCCGCCGGAGCGCCGCGTCGGCCGCCGCGACCGCGATCGCGGCACTGGAGAGGGCGGTGCGGGTCGATGCGGTGGTGCCGAGGACCTGGATCACCAGCCGCGGCCACTCCGGGTCGAGGTCGATCCGGTCGCGGTAGGCGCAGTGCAGGCAGGGCCCGCCGCCCGGCTCGACGAGGGGGCCGATGCGGACCGCCTCGTCGCCGAAGACCACGGCCAGGTGGGGCACGTCGCTCGAGAGCCAGTGCGCGGCGCGCGCCGGAGCGACGGCGTAGTCGGCGACGAGCACCGCGAGAGCGGGTACCGCGTCCTCGCCGACCAGCTCGCAGCCCTCGCCGCGGAGCAGGCTGCGCAGGGCGTCGGCCGCCGAGCCGACGCCCTCGACGACCACCCGTGGCGGCGCGGGCGGATCCGGGTCGATACTCCGCAGCAGCACCGGGCGCAGCGTCGCGAGCAGCTCGTCGACGCGCGCGTCCGAGGCGCCGGCGCGCGTCGCGATCAGCCGCGCCGTGCCCGCGCTGGTGCCCACCCGCAGGGCGTGCACCAGCAGCTCCTCGGCGTAGCCGACGCCCTCCAGCACGACCCGCGGGTGGTCGAGTCCGACCTGCATCGCGGTCGCGGAGCGCCAGACGAGGGGGAAGCGGGGATCGAGCCGGAGGACCATCGGGAGATCATGGCCGAGAGCGGCCGGGCGGCGCGGGAGTTGTCCACAGGTCGTGGGCCCCTCCCGCGCGGGGATCAGACCGGTCGGTCGCCGGTGGGAGCGGTGCCGTCGTCGTCCGGTCGGCCGCCGTCGGTGCCGGCCTCGGGCTGCTCGCCCTCCGGCGCCGCGGGCGTCGTGCCGTTCAGCAGCTCCTCGAGCGCGCGGTCCATCTCGTCGGGCTCCGGGGTCTCGCCGCGGGCCTCGGCGCTCAGGCGCGCGACGAGGGCGGTCGGGTCGTCGAGGTCGTCCGAGCCGGGCAGCACGTCGGGGTGCGACCAGAGCGCGTCGCGCGCCTCGGGACCGACCGCGTCGGTGACGGCCTGCCACATCGCGGCGGCCTCGCGGAGGCGGCGCGGCCGCAGCTCCAGGCCGACGAGCGTGGCGAAGGCCGACTCGGCGGGCCCGCCGGACGCGCGACGGCGGCGGACGGTCTCGGCGATCGCGCCGGCGCTGGGCAGGCGGGTGGTCGCCGCGGCGGTGACCACGTCCACCCAGCCCTCGATCAGCGCGAGCATCGTCTCGAGGCGGCCGTGCGCGGCGAGCTGCTCCTCCGTCTTCGGCGGGATCAGCGCGCCGGAGGTCATCGCGTCGCGCAGCTCCTCGGGGTTGGCCGGGTCGAAGTTCTCAGCCAGCTCCTCGAGGCGGGTGGTGTCGATCGTGATGCCCCGGGCGAAGTCGGTGATCTGCGAGATCAGGGCGAGCCGGACCCACTTGCCGTGCCGGAAGAGCCGCGCGTGGGCGAGCTCGCGCACCGCGAGGTAGATCTGCACCTGGTCGATCGGGATGTCGAGGCCCTCGCCGAACGCGGCGACGTTCTGCGGCAGGATCGCCGCGTCGTTCTCCTCGAGCAGCGGAATGCCGATGTCGCCGCCGGAGACGACCTCGGCGGCCAGCTGGCCGACCACCTGGCCGAGCTGGAGGGCGAAGAGAGTGCCGCCGATGCCGCGCATCATGTCCTCGGCGCCGGCGATCATCGCCTTCATCTCCTCGGGCGCCTGGTCGCGCATGACGCCGGTGAGCGCGTCGGAGATGCTGAGGGCGACCGGCTCGGCGAGCTGCGTCCAGACCGGCATCGTGAGCGAGATCCACTCGAGCCGGCTGATGGTGCGCGGCGGACGGCTCAGCTCGGAGACGTAGGCGACCTCGTCGAGCCAGAGCGCCGCGACGCCGAAGGCGCCGTCGAGCGGGGCGCGGACGGCGTCGGTCACCGGGACGGAGTCCGCGCGCGCCAGCTGCTTCGCCTGCTCGAGCGCGAGCGACCAGTTGATCCCGCCGCCCGACTGCTGCATCGCGCTCTGCAGCTGCGAGAGCAGGTTCTGCAGAGCGACCGGGTCGTTCGGCAGACCGGCGGCGCCCGCGAGCTGGCTCGGGTCGATCGGACCGTTCCCGGAGAGGAACTGCCGGAGCATGTCGCGGAACTCGTCCTCCGAGCCGCCGCCCGGTCGGTCCGCGTTGTCGCCTTCGGCCATTCGGGGAGCCCTCTCTCATCGCACGGAGCCGGCCTCTGCCCACCCGGTTCGGGCGACGGATCGTGACACGACTCCCAGTCGTGCAAGCTACGTTAGCCCGAGCGTCCGGAGCCACGACGTGAAGTCGACCGCCCGGCCCCGACCCGCTTCCGCCCGCCGCGAACACGCCGGCGCCGCCGCCCCGCACGTCCCCAGAGAGGCCCCCGTTTGCTGTTCTCCGTCGACCCGCGCCCCTCCTCCCCGCGCGGCCGGCGCGCCTGGGTCGGGCCCGCGGTCCTCTTCTCCGGCGTCGCGCTCGTCGTCGGACTCGGCGTCACCCCCGCCCCCTACGTGATCGAGCAGCCGGGCCCGGTCTTCGACACCCTCGGCACGAGCGGCGAGGACGTTCCGCTGATCTCCATCCCGGACGAGACGACCTATCCCACCGAGGGCACGCTCGACATGCTCACCGTCTCGGTGGTCGGCAACCCGCAGAGCCTGCCGACCTGGATCGAGGTCGCGAGCGCCTGGTTCGACCGCACCAAGGCCGTCGTGCCCGTCGCGCAGATCTTCCCGCCGTCCTCCACGGTCGAGGAGCGGGACCAGGCGAACCAGGCCGAGATGACCGACTCGCAGCAGGAGGCGATCGCCGCGGCGCTCACGGAGCTCGGCTATCCGATCGGGCAGCGGGTCGCGGTCGCGCAGGTCCCGGACGACTCGCCCGCCGCCGGTGCGCTCGAGGCCGGCGACGAGATCCTCGCCGTCGCGGGGGAGCCGGTCGCCGACGTGCCCGCCCTCCGCGCGGCCGTGCAGGCCTCGGGCACGCAGCAGCCGGTGACGCTCTCCATCGAGCGGGACGGGGCCGAGCAGGACGTGCAGGTCACCCCGGTCGACAACGACGGAGCGGCCGTGATCGGCATCGTCGCCGGTGCGGCCTTCGACTTCCCGTTCGAGGTCGACATCCAGCTGGACGACGTCGGCGGGCCGAGTGCCGGGATGATGTTCGCGCTCGGGATCATCGACAAGCTCACCGAGGGCGCGCTGAACGGCGGCGCCTCCGTCGCCGGCACCGGCACCATCGACGCCGCCGGCGAGGTCGGCGCGATCGGCGGCATCCGGCAGAAGATGTTCGGCGCGGTCGACGCGGGCGCGCAGTACTTCCTCGCGCCCGCCGACAACTGCAACGAGGTCGTCGGCCACGTGCCCGACGGCCTCCAGGTCTTCAGCGTCGCCACCCTCGACGACTCCCTCGCCGCGCTGAAGGGCGTCGCCGCGGGCGACACCGACGCCCTGCCGACCTGCGACGGCGCGACCCCCATCAACTGACGGGTCGGGTCTCGATACGCCCCTGCGGGGCTACTCGACCAGCATGGGTGATCTGTCTCGCCTCCCCTCCATGCTGATCGAGTAGCCCGCGCAGCGGGCGTATCGAGATCCACCAGCGTCGGAACAGGAGTCTGCAGACCCGCCCTGCTGAGGACCGTGGGTCTCCATACGCCCCTGCGGGGCTACTCGACCAGCATGGGTGATCTGCCTCGCGCCCCCTTCATGCTGATCGAGCAGCCCGCGGAGCGGGCGCATCGAGATCCACCGCCCGCCCGAGCCGCCCTGTCCGCTCAGGGCGGAGCCGCCGAGCCGCTCCCTGAGGGCGACGCTCAGGTCCCCTCGCTGGTCGTCGCCTACCATGGGGAGCCTCCCGTCACATCTCCACATCAAGAGGCTTATCCGTGAGTTCTGCAGCAACCGAAGCCCCGCCGCGCAAGAGACGGAGCGTTCTCGCCGTCACGGTCGTGGTGGTCGCCGTGCTGGTGGTGGCGTTCTTCGTCTTCGCCGGTCTCTACACCGACATCCTCTGGTATGACCAGCTCGGGTTCCTCTCGGTGCTGACGACGCAGTGGTTCGCCGCGGGCGGGCTCTTCGTCATCGGCTTCGTCGCGATGGCCGTCCCCGTGTTCGTGAGCCTGACGCTCGCCTACCGGCTGCGCCCGGTCTACGCGAAGCTCAACTCGCAGATCGACCGCTACCAGCAGGTCGTCGAGCCGCTCCGGCGCCTGGCCACCTTCGGCATCCCGGCGGTCCTCGGCCTCTTCGCCGGCGTCTCCTCCTCCACCCGGTGGCAGACGAGCCTGACCTTCTGGAACCGCACGCCCTCGGGCGACGTCGATCCGCTGTTCGGCCTCGACACGTCGTTCTACCTCTTCGAGCTGCCCTTCTACCAGAGCATCGTCGGCTTCGCATCGGCCGTGCTCATCATCTCGGCGCTCGCCACCCTCGCCACCGGCTACCTCTACGGCGCGATCCGGATCAACGGCCGCGAGATCCGCATCTCGAAGTCCTCGCGCATCCAGCTCGCGATCATCGCAGCGCTCTACCTGCTCGTGCAGGCGGTCAGCCTCTGGCTCGACCAGTACGCGACCCTCAGCCGCCAGGGCACCCGCATCACCGGCGCGACCTACGCCTCCGTGAACGCCACGATCCCCGGCCTGCAGATCCTCGCCGCCATCTCCGCGCTGATCGCCGTCCTCTTCATCATCACGGCCTTCATCGGCCGCTGGCGCCTGCCCGTCATCGGCACCGCGCTCCTCATCGTCGCGAGCCTGCTCGTCGGCTCGCTCTACCCGTGGGTCGTCCAGAAGTTCCAGGTGGAGCCGAACGAGCGCACGCTCGAGTCGACGTACATCCAGGACAACATCGACATGACGCGGCAGGCCTACGGCGTCTCCGACGTCCAGGTCATCCCGTACGACGCGACCACCGACGCCGAGCCGGGCGCGCTCCGCTCCGACGCGGAGACCACGGCGAACATCCGCATCCTCGACCCCGCCGTCGTGACCGACGCGTTCTCGCAGCTGCAGCAGTTCCGCCAGTACTACTCCTTCGGCGACCAGCAGAACGCGCTCGACGTCGACCGCTACTCGATCGACGGCTCGACGCAGGACGCCGTGGTCGGCGTCCGCGAGCTGAACCTCAACGGCCTCGGCACCAACCAGACCTGGTACAACCAGACCCTCGTCTACACCCACGGCTACGGCCTGGTCGCCGCGTACGGCAACCAGCGCTCGTCCGACGGCGAGCCCGTCTTCATCGAGTCCGGCGTCCCGACGACCGGTGACCTCGGCGACTACGAGCCGCGGATCTACTTCGGCGAGAACTCGCCCGGCTACTCGATCGTCGGCGGCGACGGCGACCGCAACATCGAGCTCGACTACCCGTCGGGCACCGAGGGCGAGCAGCAGACCTACACGACCTTCGACGGCAACGGCGGCCCCTCGCTCGACAACGTCTTCAAGAAGCTCGTCTACGCGATCAAGTTCCAGTCCGAGCAGATCTTCCTGTCGGACGGCGTCAACGACCAGTCGCAGATCCTCTACGACCGCGACCCGGTGCAGCGCGTCCAGAAGGTCGCCCCGTACCTGACGCTCGACTCGGACGCCTACCCGACCGTCGTCGACGGCCGCGTCGTCTGGGTGGTCGACGGCTACACCACCTCCGCGGACTACCCGTACTCGGAGGTGCAGAGCCTCTCGCAGGCCATCGCCGACACCAACACGCAGCAGCAGTTCCCGACCGACGACGTCAACTACATCCGCAACTCGGTCAAGGCCACGGTCGACGCCTACGACGGCAGCGTGACGCTCTACGCCTGGGACACCGAGGACCCGATCCTGCAGACCTGGCAGAAGATCTTCCCGAGCACCGTCGAGCCGATCAGCGAGATGTCGGCCGGCCTGCTCAGCCACGTCCGCTACCCGGAGGACCTCTTCAAGGTGCAGCGCGCCGTGCTCGGCACGTACCACGTGACCGACGCCGGCTCGTTCTACTCCCGCGAGGCCGCCTGGTCCACGCCGAACGACCCGACCTCGGGTGGAGCGAGCACCGCCGCCGTCGGCGGCGGAGACACGCTGCAACCGCCGTACTACCTGACGCTGCAGACGCCCGACGTCGAGACGCCGTCGTACTCGCTGTACTCCACGTACATCCCGGCGAGCACACCCGGCAGCGCGGCGAGCCGCAACGTGCTCACCGGCTACCTCGTCGCCGACTCGGACGCGGGCTCGACGGAGGGCGCGGTGGCCGACGGCTACGGCACGCTCCGGCTGCTCGAGCTGCCGAGCGACGACACGGTGCCCGGCCCCGGTCAGGTGCAGAACGCGTTCAACACCGACCCGACCGTCGCGAACCAGCTGGCACTGCTCCAGCGCGGCGACACGACGGTGACCCGCGGCAATCTGCTGACCCTGCCCGTCGGCGGCGGTCTGCTCTACGTGCAGCCGATCTACGTCAGCTCGAACGGCGACACGAGCTTCCCGCTCCTGCAGAAGGTGCTCGTCGCCTTCGGTGACGACATCGCCTTCGAGGACACCCTCGACGCCGCCCTCGACAGCCTCTTCGGCGGCGACTCGGGAGCGGACGCGGGTGACACCGGCACGGTGGTCACCCCGACCCCGACGCCGACCGACACGGCCGATCCGGGCACGGGCGACACCGGGACCGGCGACGCGGGCACCGGCGGGACGGCTCCGACGGGCGACCAGACCGAGCTCCAGGCCGCTCTGAGCGACGCGAGCACGGCTCTCGCCGCCCGCGAGACCGCCCTCAAGGCCGGCGACCTGACCGCCTTCGCGGCGGCGGACGAGCAGCTCACCGAGGCGCTCCAGCGGGCGCTGGCGGCCGAGGGGCAGCAGTAGGCCGATGGTCCAGGTCGATCGTGGCGAGCACCTGCGCGCAGGGGAGTGGCTCGATCCGAACCGGGAGTACTGGGAGGGGCGTGCCGGTGACGGCGCGCCCCTCCGGGCGTTCGGGGCGGCGGTCCCGGCCGGGGCGCGGGTCCTGCACCTGCAGTGCGGTGCCGGGGGCGACGCGCTCTTGCTCGCCGAGCGGGGCGAGGACGTCATCGGCGTCGACTTCTCGATGCCGGCGATCCGACTGGCCCGCGAGGCGGCGCGCGAGCGCGGTCTCGCCGAGCGGACCCGCTTCGTCTGCGCCAACCTCTACGAGCTGCGGCACATGCTGCCCGAGCCCGACGCCTTCGACGCCGTCGTGACGACCCTGGACGCGGTCGCCTGGCTCCCCGACCTCGAGGAGTGGGCGCGTGTCGTCGAGTGGTTCGTCGCACCGGGTGGGACCGCGGTGATCGGCGCGCAGGCGCGGCCGCGCGTCGACGACCCGGCGGTGCGCACCTGGGAGCGCTCGGGCGAGGACGTCGCGGAGGCTCTCCGGGCGACCGGTCTCGAGGTCGCCGCGAGCGCTCTCGACGGCGTCGCGTGGACGGCGACGAAGCCCGAATGAGCCGCCGAGCACGGCACTGCCTGCTCCGGGTGCCCGCTCGATTTGCATCGGTCCTGATCCCCGTGTAGTGTCTCTTCTTGTGCCGCGGGGTGGAGCAGTTCGGTAGCTCGCTGGGCTCATAACCCAGAGGTCGTAGGTTCAAATCCTGCCCCCGCAACAAGAAGAGGAAAGCCGGTCGCGAAAGCGGCCGGCTTTCGTCGTTGACGGCGGCGTCCCACGGCGCTACGAGGCCGCGTCGATGACGCTCAGCACATTGCCCGACGGATCGCGGAACCAGGCGATCGTCGGTCCCCGCCCGCGCATGACGCCGTTCTCGTCGGTCGGCATCTCGCTGTCCGAGTAGATCTTGGTGACGACGCCCGAGTCGTTGAGCGCCGCGACCGCCGCGTCGACGTCCTCGACGGCGAAGTTGAGGACCGTGAACTCCGCCGGCACATGGCTCGGCTTCGGGTAGGCGATGGCGCTCCCGCCGCCGGGCAGGGCGATGTCGAGGATCCCCATCGCGTTGACCGACACCTCCAGCCCGAGGACGTCGCCGTAGAACGCCCTCGCCGCCTCGACGTCCCGCACGCTGAAGCCGCTGAAGGCCCGCTCGCTCCGGATCATGACCGCACTCCCGTCCGCGCAGCGCCGTCGCCGCATCCTGCGCGCGACGCTACTCCGCCGGTCGGTGGATCACGAGGAGCACGCTGCACTGCGACTGCGACTGCATGCTGGTCGAGTAGCCCCGAAGGGGCGTATCGAGACCCACCACCGCCAGGAGTGCAGCCCTGCAGACGCATCCTTCTGACGCCGGTGGATCTCGATACGCCCGCTCCGCGGGCTGCTCGATCAGCATGAGGGTCCCTCTCCGCCGATGCTGCACGGAGGACCCGTCCCGCGGGCTGCTCTTCGTGGAGGACCCGCTTCGCGGACTGCTCTTCGTGGAGGACCCGCTTCGCGCGCTGCTCCATATGAAGGGTCCGCATCACGGGCCGCTTTGCCCGGGGTACGCCGTGGCGGCGCCCTGCATGTTGGTCTAGTAGCCCCGCAGGGGCGTATCGAGACCCGCCGTCCCCAGCAGGGCGGGTCTGCAGACTCATCCTTCTGACGCTGGTGGATCTCGATACGCCCGCTGCGCGGGCTACTCGATCAGCATGAGGGGCCCGCCCCGCGGGCTGCTCGATCAGCAGGAGGGGCCCGCTCCTCGGGTGCCCCGAGTCGCTCGGTGTGTCGGGCCGGGGTGCACGCTATCCTCGTCCGGGATGCGAAGGGTGCTGGTGTGAGCGACGAACAGGTGGACGAGACCGCAGGAGCGACCCGGGACGGGTCCCCGAGCGAGGGGATCCACCTCACCCGCCGGAGCCGGCGGGACGCCGAATCCGCCGCACAGACTCAGCGTCCGACTCCCCGCACCCGCCCGGTGCCCGTCGCCCCCGTGGCGGTGCGCACACCCGTCCTCGCGACGGTGGCGCCCGTCCGCCGCCGCCGCGGTCGCGTCCTCCGCACGACGGTCAGCACGGTCGCGGCCGCCGCCATCGCCGGCATGGTCGCCGTGATGGCCCTCCCCGCCTACTCCTTCGACCCCGCGCCCGACTCGCAGGCCGCGATCGAGGCCGCCGCCCGCATCCAGGCGCTCGGCAACCAGAAGCTCACGGTCGCGTCGACCGCCGTGCAGGAGCAGGTCATCCGCGACTCCTTCACCGCCCCCACGCAGGCGCAGCTCGACGAGGCCGCCGCGCAGGCGCGCGCCCTCGCCGCCGCCGCGGAGAAGGCTGCGGCCGATGCCGCCGCTGCCGCCGCCGCCGCAGCCGCCGAGGAGGCCTCCGGCACGTCCTCGGCCGCCGCCTCCCCGAGCCGCTCGGGCGGCACCAGCAGCTCCGTCACCCCCCGCGAGGAGGGCGATGACTACCCCTGGCGCGACGCGCTGACCGACGACCAGGGCGGCGGGCTCTCGCCGCTGCGCTACTACTACCGCGAGTGCGTCGACTTCGTCGCCTGGCGCCTGAACCGCGACCAGGGCTCCACCGGCGCCCCGTTCAAGTGGACCTGGGGCAACCTGACCCCCGGCGGCGGCAGCGCCTACGCCTGGGCCGGCCAGTGGGCCTCGCACGGCTGGGAGACCAGCACCACGCCCGTCCCCGGCGCCGTCGCCTGGTTCAACGGCAACCACGTCGCCTACGTGCAGTCCGTGAACGGCGACGGCACCGTCTCGCTCGAGGAGTACAACTGGGGCAACGACCACGCGTACCACGCGCGGACGATCCCGGCCTCGAGCGTCCCGCTCTTCCTCTACCCGCCGAGCTGATGGCGGCGCAGCGCAGAGCCTCGGCGCGCAAGGCCGCCCAGCCCGCGAGCGCGGCGGCCGTCGGCTTCGCCGTCGCGCAGTTCGCTCCGACCGACGACCGCGCGGCGAACCTGGCGGCGATCCGCCGCCTCGCCGGCGTCGCCGCCCAGCGCGGCGCGAGCGTCGTGGTCCTGCCCGAGTACAGCTCGTTCTTCGTCGACCCGCTCGGCCCCGAGCTCGTCGCCGCGGGCGAGGCGCTCGACGGCCCGTTCGTCCAGGGCCTCGACGAGATCGCGCGCGAGCTCGGCGTCCACCTGGTGGCGGGCATGGTCGAGTCGGTCGACGACGGCGAGCGGATCGCCAACACCCTCGTCGCGGTCGAGCCCGGGGGAGCGGTCGTCGCCACCTACCGCAAGCTGCACCTCTACGACGCCTTCGGCCAGACCGAGTCCGACTGGGTCGCGCCCGGAGAGATCGGCGTGCCGCAGACCTTCGAGGTGGGCGGCCTCGTCGTCGGCCTGCAGACCTGCTACGACCTGCGCTTCCCGGAGGTGACCCGCTGGCTCGTCGACGCGGGCGCCGACGTGGTCGCGGCCCCCGCCGAGTGGGTCCGCGGCCCGCTCAAGGAGGCGCACTGGCGCACCCTGGTCACCGCCCGTGCGCTGGAGAACACGATCTACCTCGTCGCTGCGGACCAGACCCCGCCGATCGGTGTCGGGACGAGCATGATCGTCGACCCGATGGGCGTCGAGATCGCCACGCTCGGCGAGGTCGAGGACGTCGCGGTCGCCTGGCTCTCCCAGGAGCGCATCGCCTCGGCGCGCGAGAAGAACCCCGCGCTCGCCCTGCGGCGCTTCGAGGTCCGCCCCGTCCGGGCCGGCCGCCGGTCAGCCGCGGCGCGCGAGTCCCGCTAGCCGCTCCGCCGCGCTGTCGAGCACCTCGAAGCGCTTGCAGAACGCGAACCGCACGAGCGAGCGGTAGGCGTCCGCGTCCTCGGCGCTGCAGAACGCCGACACCGGCACCGCCACCACTCCGGCGAGCCCGGGCAGCGCCCGGCAGAAGGCGGCCCCGTCGTCCCAGCCGAGTGGGGCCGCGTCCGCGACGTCGAAGTACGACCCCGCCGACGGCGACACCCTGAAGCCGGCCGCCGCGAGTCCGGCGGAGAGCACGTCGCGCTTGCGTTCCAGCGTCGCCGCGATGCCGGTGAAGAACGCGTCGGGCAGCTCGAGGCCGACGGCGACCGCGCCCTGGAACGGCGACCCGCTGACGTAGGTGAGGAACTGCTTCACCGCGAGCACCGCGGTGATCAGCGCGCGCGGCCCGGTGATCCAGCCGATCTTCCAGCCGGTGGTGCTGAAGGTCTTGCCCGCGGAGGAGACGGTGAGCGTCCGCTCCCGGGCGCCGGGCAGCGTCGCGATCGGCACGTGGCCGCCGTCGAAGCGCAGGTGCTCGTAGACCTCGTCGGTGACGATCAGCGCGTCGTGGCGGTGTGCGAGCCGCACGATCAGCTCCCGGGTCTCGGCGGGCAGCACGGAGCCGGTCGGGTTGTGCGGGTCGTTGACCAGGATGACCCGGGTGCGGTCGGTGACGGCGGCCGCCAGCTCCTCGTGATCGACGTGGAAGTCGGTTCCCCGCAGCGGAACCGTGCGGTGAACGCCGCCGGCCAGTGCGATCAGCGCGCCGTAGGCGTCGTAGTGCGGAGTGAAGGTGACGACCTCGTCGCCGGGCTCGAGGAGCGCGAGCAGTGTCGCCGCGAGCGCCTCCGTGGCGCCGGTGGTGACCAGCACCTCGCCGTCCGGGTCGACGGCGAGGTCGTAGAACCGCCGCTGGTGCGCCGAGACGGCCTCGCGGAGCACCGGGAAGCCCGGCCCCGGCGGGTACTGGTTGAGGCCCGCGGAGATCGCCGCGCGCGCCGCCTCGAGCACCTCCTGCGGCCCGTCCTCGTCCGGGAAGCCCTGGCCGAGGTTGATCGCCCCGGTCCGCGCGGCGAGGGCGCTCATCTCGCTGAAGACGGTGGCGGCGACCTCGCCGCTCGGGCCGAGAAGACCGGCGCCGGCGGCGGCGCGGGTCCAGGATCCGTGGATGCTCACCCCGCCAGTCTGGCGGCTGGAGCCCCCGCGGGCGCACCGGCGGGCATTGGCGTGCCGCTCGCAGGCGCGTCATAAGGAACGCACAGGTTCCCTGGTCAAGCTATCCCCGCTTGGAAGGAGCACCACCCATGACCGAGAGTCACGACGGTCCTCGTCAGCCGGAGGATCCCCGCACGCCGGAGGATCGCCGCCACGAGGCGAACCAGCCCATCTCCGGCGAGCACACCCCCGGACAGCCCACGTACCCCTCGGGCACCGGAGCGCCGTCGTCGTCCACCGGGCCCACCGAGCCCCTCCCGTCCTACACGTCGAACTCGGCGGAGGGGAACCAGGCCCAGCCGGTCCCGCCGACCCCGCGCTACGGCCAGTTCGCCCCTCCCGCCGCGCACACCGTGCAGAGCACCGAGCAGCCGCCCGTCGGCGAGCAGGGCTCGTTCGGCGGCGGCCAGCCCCCGGTCGGCCCGCCCACCGCCACCAAGCGCCGCGCCGGTGTCGGCGTCGTCGCCGCCCTCGCCATCGGCGCGGTCGTCGGCGGAGTCGCCGGGGCCGGCGTCTTCGGACTGTGGTCCGCCTCCAACGGAGCCGGCACCCGCGTCGTCTCCTCGAGCGGCTCGCAGACCATCACGGTGAACAACGCCGAGGACGCGACCACCGCGACCGCCGTCGCCGCGAAGGCCACTCCGAGCGTCGTCACGATCGCCGTCGCCGGCAGCTCCTCGTCCGGCACCGGCTCGGGCATCGTCCTCTCGAAGGACGGCTACGTCCTCACCAACACCCACGTCGTCACCCTCGACGGCCAGATCTCGGACGGAGCGGTCACCGTCACCACCTCGGACGGCCGCATCTTCACCGCGACCATCGTCGGCACCGACCCGACGCTCGACCTCGCCGTGATCAAGCTGGCGGACGCGACCGACCTGGTCCCGATCACCTTCGCCGACTCCTCCGAGGTCAACGTCGGGGACACCGCCGTCGCGATCGGCGCGCCGCTCGGCCTCTCCGGCACCGTCACCGACGGCATCGTGAGCGCGCTCAACCGCAGCATCCAGGTCGCCTCCTCCGCCGCCCCCGACGACTCGGGCGACAGCTCGAGCGGCGGCACGGAGAGCCCGTTCAACTTCGACATCCCGGGCCAGACCCAGCAGACGCCGGCCACGAGCACCATCTCGCTGCCCGTCATCCAGACGGACGCGGCGATCAACCCCGGCAACTCGGGCGGCGCGCTGCTCGACAGCGACGGCGAGCTGATCGGCGTCAACGTCGCGATCGCCAGTGCGGGGCAGTCCTCGAGCTCGGGAGGGCAGTCCGGCAACATCGGCGTCGGCTTCGCGGTCCCCAGCGCGGTCGCCGAGCGCGTCGCGAAGGAGATCATCGCGAACGGCTCCGCCACCCACGGCCTCCTCGGCGCGAGCGTCTCGGACTCCACCCAGGACGTCCTCGGCGCGAAGATCCAGGAGGTGACCAGCGGCGGTGCCGCGCAGGCCGCCGGTCTCGCCGCGGGCGACATCGTCACCGGAGTGGCCGGGACGCCGATCACGAGCGCCTCGGACCTCACCGCCCAGGTGCGCGCGCAGGCCGCGAACGCCGACGTGAAGCTGACCTACGTGCGCAACGGGAAGACGTTCGAGATCGACGTCACGCTCGGCACTATGGCCACCAGCTGACTCCTTCCGCAGTGAGCGGCAGCCCCCGGGGATCCGTCCCCGGGGGCTGCTCCGCGTCCGCGGGGCGGTGCACGGCCCGCTGGTAGTGTGGGGCGCCCGCGTCCGGCCAGGACGCCCGGCCCCGCCTCACGAACTGGACCCATGCAGCCCGAGACCCCGACGGACGACCTCCCCGATCTGCCCGGCGTCTCCTACGTGATGCCCGTGCTGAACGAGGTCACCCACGTGCGAGCGGCGGTCGACTCCCTGCTGGCTCAGGATTACACCGGGCCCTTCGACGTCGTCCTCGCGCTCGCGCCCAGCATCGACGGCACCGAGCGGCTCGTCGCCGAGCTCAGCGCGGCCGACGAGCGGATCCGCGTCGTGGCGAATCCCGTCGGCTCGACGCCGGCCGGACTGAACGCCGCGATCCGCGCCTCGCGGCACCCCGTCGTCGTCCGCGTCGACGCGCACTCCGTCCTGCCGCCCGAGTACGCGCGGATCGCCGTCGAGGCGCTGCGGCGCTCGGGCGCCGCGAACGTCGGCGGAGTGATGGCGGCCGAGGGGCTGACGCCGTTCCAGCGCGCCGTCGCCCGCGCCTACGGCTCGCGGATCGGCCTCGGCGGCACCCCGCACCACGTCGGCGGCGAGGAGGGCCCGGCGGACACGGTCTACCTCGGCGTCTTCCGCCGCTCCGCCCTCGAGCGCGCCGGGCTCTTCGACGAGCGCTTCAAGCGCGGCCAGGACTGGGAGCTCAACCGCCGGCTGCGCGAGGCGGGCGGCCTCGTCTGGTTCACCCCGCGGCTCACCGTCACCTACCGGCCCCGGCCGTCGATGCGGGCGCTGCTGCGGCAGTTCCTCTCCACCGGGATGTGGCGGGGCGAGCTGACCCGGCTGTTCCCGGCCTCGCGGTCCCTCCGCTACTTCGCACCCCCCGTCCTCGTGGCGCTGCTCGCCCTCGGCCTGCTCGCCGGGGTCGCCGGAGCGCTGCAGGCGCTGCTCGGCGCAGCGCCCTGGCTGCTGCTCGGCCTCGTCGTCCCGGTCGGCTACCTCGCCCTCGTGGCGGCGGCCACGATCGCCGTCGCCCGCGTCGACGGACCGCGCGCCATGCTGTGGTTCCTCGTCGTGATCCCCGCCATCCACGTGGCCTGGGGCACCGGCTTCGTGCTCGGCTTCGCGGGCCTCACCAGCAACATCGCGGCGCACCGCCACCACCCCGCGGCCGACTCCGCCGCCGACTCCGCGAGGGACGCATGACCAGCACCGCCAGACCGCGATCGATCGCCGAGCTCCGCGCGGTCGCCCAGCCGCCCGAGGTCCGCGGGCGGCGCAACGCCGAGCACTGGACGGCGTCGCTCTACCTGCGCCGCTTCTCGCCGTACCTGACCATGCAGCTGCTGCGCACCTCGATCTCGGCCAACGGCGTGACCGGGCTGATGATCCTCGTGGGCTGGAGCGCGGCCGCGGCGCTGCTGATCCCCGGGATCGCGGGAGCAGCGCTCGCGCTGATCCTCGGCCAGCTGCAGATGCTCGTCGACTGCTGCGACGGCGAGGTCGCGCGCTGGCGCCGCACCTCGTCGCCCGCCGGCGTCTTCCTCGACAAGGTCGGCCACTACACGACCGAGTCGCTGATCCCGATCGCGCTCGGACTGCGCGCCGCCGGGATCCCCTTCGACGCTCCGGAGGACTTCCTGTGGACCTCGATCGGCCTCGCGCTCGCGCTGGTGATCGTGCTGAACAAGGCGCTCAACGACATGGTGCACGTCGCCCGGGCGAACGCCGGGCTGACGAAGCTCGCCGACACGAAGGGGGAGGCGACGCCGTCCTCCTCCGCTCTCGCGCGCCTGCGCCGTGCCGCGCGGTTCGTGCCGTTCCACCGGCTGTACCACTCGGTCGAGCTGACCATGCTGGCCTTCGCCGCGAGCCTGGTCGGGCTGGTCGTCGGCGCCGGAACGGCCGACCGGGTGCTGGTGTCGGCGCTGCTGCCGCTCGCGCTCCTCGCGCTCGTCGGCCACTTCGTCGCGATCATGGCGTCCAAGCGTGTCCGGTCCTGAGCCGGGCGGGCTGCCGCGCGTCGGCGTCGTCGTCCTGACCCAGGGCACGCGTCCCGACGACCTCGCGGCCGGGCTCTCGAGCGTCCTCGCCCAGAAGGGCGTCGAGCTCGACGTCGTCTGCGTCGGCAACGGCTGGGTGCCCGAGGGACTGCCCGAGGGGGTCCGCGCGCTCGCCCTCCCGGAGAACCTCGGCATCCCGGCCGGCCGCAACGCCGGCGTGCCGGCCGTCGCGGGGGAGTACCTGTTCTTCCTCGACGACGACGCGCGCGTGCCCTCGCCGAGCTTCCTCCGCGACGCGATCGCGCTGCTCGCCGCGCCGCGCCGGATCGGCATGGTGCAGCCGCGGGTCGACAGCGTCGACGGCACTCCCGCGCCCCGGCGCTGGACCCCGCGCATCCTCAAGGGCGACCCGCGCCGCTCCGGACCCGTCTTCTCGGTCTGGGAGGGCGCGGTGGTGCTGCGCCGCGACGTCTTCGAGCGGACCGGCGGCTGGGCCGCTCCCTTCTTCTACGCGCACGAGGGCATCGAGCTGGCCTGGCGGGTCTGGGACACCGGGCGCAGCACCTGGTACGCGGGCGAGCTCGTCGCGCAGCACCCGGTGATCCAGCCGACCCGGCACGCCGACTACTACCGGCTGAACGCCCGCAACCGGGTGTGGCTCGCCCGCCGCTCGCTGCCGGCTCCGCTCGCGCTCGCCTACGTCGGCTCGTGGACCGCGATCCAGTGCCTGCGCTGGCGGAACGACCGTCCGGCGCTCCGGGCCTGGTTCGCCGGCTGGCGCGAGGGCTGGACCGCCGACCCCGGGGAGCGCCGCATTCTGGCAGGCCGGACGCTGCTGCGCATGACGGTCGCCGGGCGTCCCCCGATCGTCTAGCATCGGGGAATCCGCCCCCCGCCGGGCGGACGCCCCTCGGAAGGACGACGGTGTTCGATTCGACGCAGCCCCCCTCGACAGCTCTGCCCGGTGCAGTGCTGGACGAGCCGGTGCCCACCCCCGACGACCTGATCGCGGCCGTGCGCTCCCGCGTGGACGCCCTCGGCGGGCCGATCCAGGATCCGGAGTTCCAGTCGCGCCTGGACGCCCGCCTCCCGCGGCTGGTCGATCTGCTCGCCGCGGTCTACGCGCGTCGCGACGACCTCGTCGAGCAGATCGTCGCCCTGGTCGAGCTCGCCGCGACCTCCTGGCAGGAGCGCCCGGAGGACCTGCGCGCGCTCGATCGTGCACGCGGGCAGCACCCGGACTGGTTCCTCTCGAACAAGGCCCTCGGCGGCGTCTGCTACGTCGACCGCTTCGCCGGCGACCTCGCGGGGCTGCGCGCCGAGATCCCGTACTTCCGCCAGATCGGGCTCAACTACCTGCACCTGATGCCGGTCTTCGACGCTCCGGAGGGGGAGTCGGACGGCGGCTACGCGGTGTCCAGCTACCGCCGCGTGCGCCCGGACCTCGGCGACATGGACGATCTGCGCCTGCTCGCGGCCGAGCTGCGCGAGCACGGCATCGCGCTCGTCGTCGACTTCGTCTTCAACCACACCTCGAACGAGCACGAGTGGGCGCGGAAGGCGCTCGCGGGCGAGCAGCGCTACGAGGACTACTACTGGATCTACCCGGACCGCGAGCAGCCGGACGCCTTCGAGCGCACCACCCGCGAGATCTTCCCCGACGACCACCCCGGCTCCTTCGTGCAGCTCGAGGACGGGCGCTGGGTGTGGGCGACGTTCCACCGCTACCAGTGGGACCTCAACTACTCGAACCCCGAGGTCTTCCGCGCGATGGCCGGCGAGATGCTCTTCCTCGCCAACCAGGGCGTCGATGCGCTGCGGATGGACGCGGTCGCCTTCATCTGGAAGGAGCTCGGCACCACCTGCGAGTCCCAGCCTGAGGCGCACGTGCTGCTGCGCGCGTTCAACGAGGTCTGCCGGCTCGCCGCTCCGTCGCTGCTGTTCAAGTCCGAGGCGATCGTGCACCCCGACGAGGTGATCGAGTACATCGACCTCGAGGAGTGCCAGCTCTCCTACAACCCGCTGCAGATGGCGCTGACCTGGGAGGCGCTCGCGACCCGCGACGTCCGGCTGCTCGCCCAGGCCCTCGAGCGCCGGCACGCGCTGCCGGCCGGCACGGCGTGGGTCAACTACGTCCGCGGGCACGACGACATCGGCTGGACCTTCGCCGACGAGGACGCCGCCGAGCTCGGCATCGACGCGGCCGGGCACCGGCGCTTCCTCAACGACTTCTACACCGACCGCTTCGAGGGGACCTTCGCCCGGGGCGTGCCGTTCCAGGAGAATCCGCGCACCGGCGATCGCCGGGTGTCCGGCACGACCGCCTCGCTCGCGGGCGTCGAGGCCGGCGACCCGTACGGGATCGACCGGGTGCTGCTCGCGCACTCCATCGCCCTCAGCACCGGCGGTCTGCCGCTGCTCTACCTCGGCGACGAGGTGGGACAGCTGAACGACCACGGCTACCTGGACGACCCGAGCACCGCGGGCGACTCCCGCTGGGTGAACCGCCCGCGGCGGCCCGCCGAGCGCTACGCCGAGCGCGAGACCCCCGGCGCCGACGCGGCCGAGATCTTCGGCGGGCTCCTGCACCTGATCGCGATCCGCAAGCGGACCGACCTCTTCGCGGGCAACGCGCTCGCGGTCTTCGACGCGGTCAACGACCACGTGCTCGGCTACCAGCGCCCCGGCGACGGCGAGGCCGTGCTCGTCCTGGCCAACGTCTCCGACGAGGCGCAGGAGGTCGCGCCGGAGCGCTTCGGCGGTTTCGCCCCCGAGGCGGTCGACCTGGTGACCGAGATCGCCGTCGACCTCCGCGAGGGCTTCCGCCTCGCCCCCCTGCAGTTCGTCTGGCTCCGAGTGACGCCGGCCTCCGCCTCGCCGGCCGAGTAGTCCCGAAGGAGCCCATCACTTGCTGGTCGAGTAGCCCAGCAGGGGCGCGCCACATGCTGGTCGAGTAGCCCCGCAGGGGCGTATCGAGACCCACCGTCGCACGGAGGCCTGTCTGCAGAGCCGACCTTCCGGCGACGGTGGATCTCGATACGCCCGCTGCGCGGGCTACTCGATCAGCATGGTGGCCGCTGCGCGGGCCGCATGATCAGCATGCTGGTCACCGCTCCGGCTACTCGATCAGCAGGTAGAACCCCGGCTTGTAGCCTGGACCGATGACATCCGCACCCCGCGCCGTCCTCTCCCGCCTGCTCCGGGACGCGACGCTGGCGCGCGGAGTGGCCGGCGACCTGCTGACCGCGCGGCGGGCCCGCCGCGACGTCGCCCGCGAGCTCGCGGCCCGCGCGCCGCTGACGCCCGGTGTCTTCGAGATCGGCGTCTACTTCGCCGACGGCGACATCAACCTCTACCAGCTGCGCCAGTGGTACGCGCCGCTCCAGGAGCTCGCCAAGACCCATCCGGTCGTCCTCCTCTCCCGGAACGCCACCGCCACCCGGGCGCTGCTGCGCGAGAGCCCGCTCCCGGTCGCGCACGTGCGCTCCGTCGCCGACCTCGAGACCGCCATCGACGAGCAGCCGCTGCGGATCGTCCTCTACGTCAATCAGAACGCGCGCAACTTCCAGATGATGCGCTACGGGCGCCGCTGGCACGTCTTCGTCAACCATGGCGAGAGCGACAAGATGTACATGACGACCAACCAGTTCAAGGCCTACGACTACAGCTTCATCGCCGGCGACGCCGCGCTCGCGCGCCTGCGCCGCGTCCTCTGGGACTTCGACTTCGACAAGCGCGCCCTCGCCATCGGCCGGCCGCAGGCGGACCACGTCTCGGGCCGCACCCCGTACCCCGAGGACGGGCGTCGGGTGGTCCTCTACGCCCCCACCTGGGAGGGCGACCGCCCCGCCGCCGGCTACGGCTCGATCCGCACCCACGGCGTCGCGCTCACCCGCGCCCTGCTGGCCGACCCCCGCTACCGCCTGGTCTACCGGCCGCACCCGCGCAGCGGCGCCGTCGACCCGGCCTACGGGGCGGCGGACCGAGAGATCGTCGCGCTGATCGCGGCGGCGAACGCGGCGGACCCGGCGGCCCGGCACGTGCACGACACCTCCGCCGAGCTCGGCTGGCAGCTCACCGCCGACATCGCGGTGCTGGACGTCTCGGCCATGGTCTACGACCGGCTCGCGACCGGCCGACCGCTGCTGGTCACCCGGCCGATCAGCCCGGCGGCCGAGGTCGACGAGTCCGGCTACCTCGGCGATGCGGAGTGGCTGCGCGCCGAGGATGCGACCGCGATCGTCGCCCGGCTCGAGAGCGTCGAGCACGACGAGGCGGCGGTCGAGCGCCTCGAGCGCTGGGTCGCCCACTACTTCGGCGACACGAGCCCCGGAGCCGCGACCGCCCGCTTCCACGCGGCGATCGAGCAGCTGCTCGCCGAGTGGGACCGGCACGCCGAGCTGCACCGCGACGACGCCGCCGTCGACGAGCACGATCCCGAGCACTGAGCGGGCCGCCGGCCACGCGGCCCACCACCCCTCGGGCGCCCGTCCGTCAAGCCTTCTCCCGCGGCGCGGGCGGCCGTCCGGGCCCCGCTACGCTCGACGCATGATCACCCCGCGCGCCTTCGCCCGCTCCCGCCGGCGTGCCGCCGCGCCGGCCCAGCCCGTCGTCGAACCCGACATCGTGGTGTCGAGCGACCCGGAGCGACCGCAGTTCACCATCCGCTCGTTCCGGATCGGCCTGTTCGGCGGTCTCGGCGTGCTCGTCGCCCTCGTGGTCGGCGGGCTCGTCGTCTCGCTGGGCACGGTGCTCACCTACGTGTTCGTCGCGCTGTTCTTCGCCCTCGGCCTCGACCCGCTCGTCTCCTGGCTGGAGAGCAAGAGGATCCCGCGCGCGCTGGCGATCACGATCGTGCTGGCCTCGGTGCTGCTGATCTTCGCCGGGCTGCTCCTCTACATCATCCCGATCCTGATCGAGCAGCTCACCATCTTCGTGACGAGCGCTCCCCGGATCGTCTCCGACATCGCCTCGCAGCCGTGGGTGCTCGACCTGGAGCGGCAGCTCAGCGGTGTCGTCGACGTCGACTCGCTCATCGGCAACGTGCAGAGCTTCATCGGCAACCCGAACAACCTGCTCTCGCTCGGCGGCGGCATCCTCGCGGTCGGCAGCGGCATCGCGAGCGGCGTGACCGGCGCGATCATCGTGCTGATCCTGACCCTCTACTTCCTGGCCTCGCTGCGCTCGATGAAGTCGGTCGCGTACCGCTTCGCGCCCGCCTCCCACCGCCCGAAGGCGCGCGAGGTCGGCGAGGAGATCACCGGTGCGGTGGGCCGCTACGTCGTGGGCCAGGTCTCGCTCGCGGCCGTCAACGGCGTGCTGACCTTCATCCTGCTGCTGATCATCGGCGGCCCGGTGCCGGCGCTGCTGGCCTGCGTGGCCTTCCTCGGCTCGCTGATCCCGCTCGTCGGGACGATCTCGGGCGCCGTCATCATCTCGCTCGCCTGCCTGCTCGCCTCGCCGGTGACAGCGCTCGTCGCGGCGATCTACTACCTCGTCTACATGCAGGTCGAGGCGTACGTCCTCAGCCCGCGGATCATGAACCGCGCCGTGTCCGTGCCCGGCGCCGTCGTCGTCATCGCGGCCGTCGCGGGCGGGACGCTCGCGGGTGTGCTGGGGGCCCTCGTGGCGATTCCGGTGGCGGCGTCGGTGATCATCGTGGTGCAGAAGGTCGTGTTCCCGAGGCAGGACACCAAGTAGGGTCCACTTCGGCGCGTCGCTTCGCGACGGCGCGGGGGCGGCTCGGGGCGCGTCACTGCGTGACGGCGCGGGTGCGGTACCTCGCCGCGGCTCCTTCCCGCGCGCCTGCGGCGCGCCCGCCAGACCCGAGCCAGGAGCCGCGACGAGGCACCGCACCCGCGCCTCGTGCTCGGTCGGATGGGAGCCCAGCGGCAGCATGCTGGTCGAGTAGCCCCGGAGGGGCGTATCGAGACCCGCGTCCTCAGCGGGGCGGGTCTGCGGACTCGTCCTCCCATGACGGTGCGGGATCAGCGGAAGGGCGGCACCGTGCTGTCGACCGTGCTGGTGAAGGCGTTCACGGATGCGGGCGGCTCGGGCGCGGACCCGGGGGCCGGCGCCGCGGGGAGGGTGCGGGTTACCAGGGGGACGGTGCCCGCCCAGACGCCGGGGGTCTGGGCGTCGTCGTCGGAGGGGCCGGCGGCGCGGATCTTCAGGCTGGCCTCGGCGAGGGGCAGGCGGAGGACGAGGGTGGCGGCGATCTCGCGGGCGGTGCTCGCGCGGGTCTCGGCGGGGCGGCCGGGCAGGAAGCGCTCGGTCAGCAGATCGAGGGCGCGGGCCTTGCCGGGGCCCTCGACGGGCTCGGCGCGGCCGAGGATCATCGCGGAGCGGTAGTTCATCGAGCTGTCGAAGGCGGAGCGGGCGACGACGAGGCCGTCGACGAGGGTCACGGCGACGGTGAGCAGCGAGCCGCGCGCCGCCTCGCGCAGGAGGCCGCCGCCGCTCGAGCCGTGCAGGAGGAGGTCGTCGCCGTCGCGGGCGAAGAGGATCGGCAGCACGATCGCGGCCCCCTCGCGGACGACGGCGACGTGCGCGATCAGCGCTTCGTCGAGCAGGGCGTCCAGGGCGCCGCGGTCGAGGACCTGGCGGTCGCGGAGCCGGGTGACGCGGGTGCGGTCGGTGGTGTCGAGGGTGTCCATGGTTCGAGGATCGCGTCCGCACTGGATCTGCGAGAATGCCAGGGAGCCACGGGTCGAGTGGTCCAGAACGGGGGAGTCGATGGCGTCCGGTGATCTCGAGGTGCCGCTGCTGCTGCGGGCGCCGGAGCGCGGAGCGGTCCGCTCCGGGCTGGCCGAGGCGCTGCGGGCGGCGGTGCTCGACGGGCGCTACGGGGCCGGCGACGCCATCCCGTCCAGCCGGGTGCTGGCGCAGCAGCTCGGGGTCTCGCGCGGGTCGGTCGTCGCCGCGGTGGACCAGCTGGTCGGCGAGGGCTACCTCGTGGCGCACCCGCGCGCTGCGGTGACGGTGGCAGCCGACGGGGTGGTCGTGCCGATCCGGTCCCGGGTCGAGCGGGCGGAGCCGGCGGTGATGCCGGCGACGGTCCGGCTGGATCTGCGGCCGGGGCGCCCGGACACGCGCGATCTGGACGGGCCGGAGTGGCGGGCCGCCTGGCGGCCGGCGCTCTCGGCTCCGCCCTCGGAGCTGCCGTCGGCAGCAGGGCACGCGGGTCTGCGGGGGCGGATCGCCGAGCAGCTGCGGCGCTCGCGCGGGATCGACGTCGAGGCGGAGGACGTCCTCGTGACGAGCGGGACCGCGGACGCCGTCGCGCTGCTGGTGCGGGCGGCGGTCGCCGCGCTCGGCCGTCCGGTGCGGGTGGCGGTGGAGGACCCGGGCTACCCGGCGGTGCGGCGGCGGCTGCGTGCGGAGGGCCACGAGCTCGTGGGGGTGCCGGTCGATGCGGACGGCATCGACCTGGACGCGCTCGCGACGAGCGGCGCGGACGTCGTGGTCGTCACGCCCTCCCACCAGTACCCGACCGGAGGCCGACTGGCGCTCGCCGCCCGGCTCGAGCTGGTGCGTCGCGCGGCGACGGAGCGGCTGCTGGTGATCGAGGACGACTACGACAGCGAGTTCCGCTACGTCGGCGCACCGCTGCCGGCGCTCGCGTCGCTCGACGGCGGCGGCGGAGTGGCGCACGTCGGCTCGTTCTCGAAGACGGTGTCGCCGTGGCTGCGGGTGGCGTACCTGGCGCTGCCGCCGTCGTCGTGGCTGCACGGGGCGGTGCGGGAGGTGGACGCCGAGCGCGACGCCTCCGTCTCGGGCCCGACGCAGGAGGCGCTCGCCGCCTTCATGGCGGGCGGCGGCTTCCGGCGGCACCTCACCCGCTCGCGGCGCCGCTACGCGCACCGTCGCGGGCTGGTCCGCGACTTCTCCGAGGCGATCGACTGGGGCTCGGCGCGTGGACTCGACGGCGGGCTGCACGTGGTGCTCAGGCTGCCCGCGCCGCTCACGGCGAGGGCAGTCGTCGCGGCACTCGCGGCGGAGGGGCTCCTCGTCGCTCCGCTCGACGACTACGCCCTGGCCGACCGCGCGGAGGAGGAGGCGTTGGTCCTCGGCTACGGCAGCGCGAGCGATCTCGAGCTGACCGCCGCGCTGAGCACGATCGACCGCACCGTCCGGGCACTGCTCGGCGGCGGTCCCGCCGTCCGTGGTATCCCTGGAGGATGACCGCCGACTCCGCCCTGCACATCACCGACGACGCCGACGCCGACGCGTTGCTCACCCGCGACCCGCTCGCCCTGCTGATCGGCATGCTGCTGGATCAGCAGGTCGCGATGGAGACGGCGTTCTCGGGGCCGCTGAAGCTCGAGCAGCGCCTGGCCGAGGAGGGGTCGTCCTTCGACGCGGCGGCGATCGCGGACTTCGACGAGGACCGCTTCTCGGAGCTGTCCCGGACGCCCCCGGCGATCCACCGCTACCCGGCGAACATGGCCGGCCGCGTGCAGACCCTCTGCCGCGCGATCGTCGACGACTGGGACGGCGACGCCTCGGCCATCTGGACCCGCGACGATCCCGACGGCCGCGAGGTGCTCGCCCGTCTCAAGGCGCTGCCCGGCTTCGGCGACCAGAAGGCCCGCATCTTCGTCGCCCTGCTCGGCAAGCGCCGCGGCTTCGAGGGCGCGGGCTGGCGCGAGGCCGCCGGCGCCTACGGCGAGGAGGACTCGTTCCGCTCGGTCGCCGACATCGTCTCGCCCGAGTCCCTCGCCAAGGTCCGCGCCACGAAGCAGGCGGCCAAGGCCGCCGCCAAGGCCAAGAAGTAGGACGCTCGCGCGGCTCGCACCTCATGCTGCGCGAAGCCGCTTCGCATCTCTGTGGTGAGGGAAAGGACGCGGCGGCACCCCGTCATGCTGGTCGAGTAGCCCCGCAGGGGCGTATCGAGACCCACCATCACCAGCAGGACGGGTCTGCAGACTCGCCTTCCGACGACGGTGGATCTCGATACGCCCGCTGCGCGGGCTACTCGATCAGCATGGCTTTCCCCATACGAACCAGGTGATGTCTCCTCGGAGACCCGCGATCGCCTGGAGGCTGGATCTCGAGACGCGCCCTGAGGCCGCTACTCGATCAGCATGGATGCGGCGGCTCCGCGCTCTGCTACCGGACCCGACCGGCGAGATCGAGGACCGACGTGATGCAGCTGCTCTCCGTGCCGGTCCCCGCGCCCCCTGGTCAGAACCGCTTGGCGATGGTTACCATGTCGTGTCTCCTTCCGGATCTCGCGATCCGGTCGGATGACTTCACCGGGCCGGGTGGACACGACTGAACGGTCGTCGGACAGTGTCCTTCCAGGTCACGTCCCCCACCCGGTCCGGCCCTCCGATCCCTCTGGACGCAGAGCGGAGCAGTCGCAGGCGGCGGCGTATCGAGACCTGCGGGAGCGTGCCGTGCCGGTAGCGTGGCGTTGATGCTGCCGTTCGACACCGCTCGACTCAGGTTCAGCGAGATGACCGCCGCGGACCTCGATCTCCTGTCCGGATTGCTCGGTGACGCGGAAGTGATGCGCTACTACCCGGCCCCGAAGACGCGCGCTGAGGCCGCCGACTGGATCGCCTGGAACCGGCGCAACTACGAGCGCGACGGCTTCGGGCTGTGGGTCATCGAGACCATGGACCGCGAGTTCGTGGGGGACTGCGGCCTGACCTGGCAGAGCGTCAACGGCGTCCCCGAGCTGGAGGTCGGCTACCACGTCCGCTCCTCCCTGCAGGGGCGGGGCTACGCCACGGAGGCCGCGACCGCCTGTCTCGAGCTGGCTCGACGGTGCGACCTCGCGGAACGCCTCGTGGCTATCATCCATCCCGAGAACAGCGCCTCCCAGCGCGTTGCCGAGAAGATCGGGCTCCGAGTCGCCGGTGAGGACCGCGACGCAGGCCCCCTGGTGCGGATCGTCCTCGCGACGCTGCTCGACGGGCCCCGGTCCCGTCCCGAGGAGGGTTGAGAGGCCGGAGAACGCTTCGGCCTGAGCTGCGCGGCCGAGGTCGTCCGGTGGGTGGATCTCGATACGCGCCCTGCGGGCGCTACTCGATCAGCATGCTTCTGCTGCTTCTGCCGCGGCTGCAGCTGCGGTTTCTCATCGCCTTCTGAGCGGACCGCGCCCTCTCATGCTGGTCGAGTAGCCGCGCAGCGGCGTATCGAGACCCCTTGTGGTCAAGTGGTTGTTGCAACGAGGAGTTGGTCGAGGCGTTGGGCGGGGGT